>NZ_VATA01000015.1 GCF_005870025.1 Poseidonocella sp. HB161398 | reverse complement strand
CTGGCCAAGGTCGCGCCGCAGGTGATGCTGACGGGCGGGATCGCCGCGGCCTACCAGGCGGGCAAGGCGCGGTTCCAGGGCCGCAACGCGGTCACGCCGGTGCTGGAGACCGAGAGCGCGGGGCGCGAGGCCTCGCCGAACCTCTACGAGACCGATGCGGACTCGTACCTGCAGGACCATGCGCTCGGCGAAGAGGTCTTCGGCCCGCTGGGCCTCGTGATCCGCACCGACACGGCGGAGCAGATGGTGGCGCTGGCGAAGGGCTTCGAGGGCCAGCTGACGGCGACGCTGCACATGGACGAGGGCGACGCGGGTCTGGCGCGGCAGCTGCTGCCGGTGCTCGAGCGCAAGGCGGGCCGCGTCATGGCCAACAACTTCCCCACCGGCGTCGAGGTCAGCGACGCGATGGTCCATGGCGGTCCCTATCCGGCCTCGACCAATTTCGGCGCGACCTCCGTCGGCACCCTCTCGATCCGCCGCTTCCTGCGCCCGGTCTGCTTCCAGAACATCCCCGCAAGCGTCCTGCCCGAGGATATCGCCTGAGCCGCCCCGGCCCCGTGGCCGCAAGGCCGCGCCCCGGGGCCGGGCTGCGCCAACCCCTTGAACCAGAAGACCAATGCCGGACCCGGCATTGATCCCGCGGCATGCCGGACGGGAGGCGCCTCCCCCCGGACGGAGGGGAGGCGCTGCGGCGTCAGGAGGCGCGGGCCGCGGCCTGGCGGCGGAGCCTGCGCCGGGCCAGCAGCGGCTTCGCCGCCAGCGCTGCGATGACCAGGAGCGCGAGGCCCAGCGTGATCGGCCGCTGCAGCAGATAGGCCGGATCGCCGCCGCTGATCTGGTAGCTGTGGAGCGCCGCCGTCTCGCCGAGCGAGCCGAGGATCAGCCCGATCACCGCCGCCGAGACCGGATAGCCCTGCCGCCGCAGCAGCCAGCCGATTACCGCGAAGGCCAGGAGCGTCACCGGCCCGGCAATGCTGCCGGTCAGCCCGTAGGCGCCGAAGACGCTGAGCGACAGCACCGCCGGGATCAGGAAGTTCATCGGCACCTTCACCAGCGACGCCAGGAGCGGCAGCATCAGGCTGCCGAGGATGACGAGGAGCAGCGCCTGGCCGAGATTGGCCAGGATGATCGCATAGACGATATCGGCCTGGTCGCGGATGAATTGCGGCCCGCCGGTGACATTGTGCATGGCAAAGGCCGCCAGCATCACCGCGGTCGCGCCGCCCCCGGGGATGCCGAGCGCCAGGAGCGTCACCAGCGAGCCCGCCTCGGAGCTGCTATTGGCGGATTCCGAGGCGACCACGCCTTTGGGATTGCCCTTGCCGAAGCTCTCGGGATCGGCGTCGCGGCGCTTGGTCTCGATATAGGAGAGCAGGTTCGAGACCGAGGAGCCGACGCCCGGGATCGCGCCGATGACGATGCCGATCATCGAGCCGCGCAGGATCACCCCGGGATGGCGGAAGGTTTGGGCCATGCCGGCGAAGATGCGCCGCGGGCTGACCCGGCGCGCCGCGTCGTCGGCGACGAGGTAGCGGGCATTCTGCAGGCGCAGGAGCTCGGAGGCGGCGAACATGCCCATCATCGCGGGCACGACCGGGATGCCGTCCATCAGGTAGGTCACGCCCATCGTGCCGCGCAGGACGCCCGCATCGGAGAAGCCGACCGTGCCGAGCAGCAGCCCGAGCCCGCCGGCGATCAGGCCCTTCGACATCGCCCCCTCGCTGAGGCTGGCGATCATGGTCAGCCCCCAGAGGATCACCACCAGCATCTCGGTCGGGCCGAGCTTCAGCACGGCGGCGGAGATCGGCTGGATCAGCACGAGAAGCAGGATGTAGCCGATCACCACCGAGACCGCGGAGGCGCCGAGCGAGAGGCCGAGCGCCTCGTTGTGCTCGCCGCGCCGGGCCATCGGATAGCCGTCGAAGGCGGTGGAGATCGCCGAGGAGGTGCCGGGGATGTTCATCAGGATCGCCGGAATGCCGCCGCCGAAGCCGCCGCCGGTGAAGATCGCGGTCAGGAACAGGATTGCGGTCAGGAAGTCCATGTAGAGCGTCATCGGCAGGAAGATCGCCATCGCCATGGAGATCTGCAGCCCCGGCACCGCGCCGAAGACGAGGCCGATCAGCAGCCCCGGCAGCACGACGAGCCAGGGGGCGGCATCGCTGCCGAGGATGGAAAAGGCGGAGAGGAGCGCGTTGAAATCGATCATCGGGGGGCCTCCTCAGAGCCAGGCCATGGGCATCGGATAGGGCAGCATCCGGGCGAAGAAGAGCGTCACCAGATTGCCGAAGAGCGCGGCATAGCCGAGCACGATCAGGGGCCGCCGCTCGCCCTTGAGGAGCAGGTAGAGCCCGACGAAGAGGCAGGTGGCCAGGTCGAAGCCGATGCGCTCGGCCGAGAGGACATAGGCGGCGAAGAGCGCCATCACCTTCAGCGTGCCGGCGAGGTCCTCGGGGTCGTCTTCGGCCGCGGGGGCGGGCGCCGGCGCGGCGGGGGCGCGCAGGAGGCGCAGCGCCTCGAAGCCGCAGAGCCCCAGCAGCAGGACGGCCACGGGCAGGATGAAGATCAGGTTGGTGACGCGGGAGGAGGCCGAGACCGTGTCGGCGAGATACCACAGGGTCCAGCCGGCGATCAGGGCGATCACCAGGGCGTCGGCGAGACGCCGGGTCGCGGGAAATGTCATGGGAAAGGCTCCGCAGCGCGCCCCTGGCGGGCGGCGCCTGGCCGCCCGGGACGCGGGAAATGGGGGAGAGGGCGCGCCGCCGGATCAGGTCCGGCGGGGGACCGGGCTCATTCGAGCAGGTAGCCGTAGGTGGCGAAGGTCTGGTAGCTGTCCTTCATCATCTCCGCCGCGCGCTCCGGCCCGATCCAGACGCTGCCGATATTGCGCGCGGCCAGATCCTCCTGCACGTCCTTGCGCGAGAGCACGTTCTGGAAGGCCGCGACCAGCCGGTCCCAGGCCTCGGGGCTTTCGGTGCGGGCCGCCGCCGAGACCGCGAAGCCGCGGATTGCGCCGGGGATCAGCGGCATCTCGATGCCGAGCGGGGCCAGCGCCTCGTTGAGGGGCGGGGCGTCCCATTCGCCGTGGCGGCGGGAATCGACGATGGCCAGCGGCCGGATCATCTCGCGCACGCCTTCAGAGCCCTCGGCGCCGATCACGAAGAAATCGACCTGGCCGCCGGCCACCGCGGTGCGGGCATCGCCGCCGCTATTGTAGGTGACGAGGTTGAGATTCTCCTGCGGGATGCCCGCGCGCTCCAGCATCAGCTTGGTGATCAGGTGCCCGGCCGAGCCCTGCACCACCGCGGCGCGGACCTTGCCCGGCGCGTCGCGGATCTCGGAGACGAGCTCGGCGAGGCTGGAGAAGCGGCTGTCCGCGGAGGTGGCGACCAGGTCGAAATCGAACCACTGGAAGTTCAGGTAGGCGAAATCCTCGATGGTGAAATCGGCCTGGCCGGTCAGCACGGCGGTGTTGAGATAGGGCGAGAAGGTCGAGGAGAAGAGCGTGTAGCCGTCGTCGCGCTGGTTCAGCACATAGGTCGCGGCGACCATCGTGCCGGCGCCGGGACGGTTGACGACGCTGACCGGCACGCCGAGTTCCTCGGCCAGGTAGCCGTTCATCGCGCGGGTCATGCTGTCGAGCCCGCCGCCGGTGCCGAAGCCCGCGACCAGCGTCACCGGCCGCGCGGGCCAGTCATCCGCCGTCGCCGCGCCGGGCAGGGCGGCGGCAAGCGGCGCAAGGCAGGCCAGCGCCAGCGCCTTCAGGCTGGCGCGGCGCGGAATCGGGCTGTCGGTTCGTGGCATCATGTCGATGTCCTCCTCCCAGGAGATTGCATTTGCGGGGACCCTCTTCCAAGGCGAAGCTTGCAT
Source organism: Poseidonocella sp. HB161398 (assembly GCF_005870025.1). Taxonomy (GTDB): domain Bacteria; phylum Pseudomonadota; class Alphaproteobacteria; order Rhodobacterales; family Rhodobacteraceae; genus Mangrovicoccus. The sequence continues at coordinate 139,528 of NZ_VATA01000015.1, read as the reverse complement.
GGGGCTTGCGCGCCGCGGAAATAAATCCGAATTTTCCGTTGCGAGGGCAGGAGGCCGGAGGGGACGCGTGCGGGTACTGATAGCCGAGGACAATGCCACCCTCTCGGAGGGGCTGGGCCGCAAGCTGCGCGGGGCGGGCTATTCGGTCGACGCGGTGGGTGACGGCGCCGATGCCGAGGCCGCGCTGGCGGCGCAGGACTACGACCTGCTGCTGCTCGATCTGGGCCTTCCGGGGATCGACGGGATCGAGATCCTCGCCGGGCTGCGCGGCCGCCGCCGCCAGCTGCCGGTGATGATCATCTCGGCCCGCGACCGGGTGGAGCAGCGCATCGAGGGGCTGGAGACCGGCGCGGACGACTACCTGTGCAAGCCGTTCAGCCTCGACGAGGCGGTGGCGCGGGTGCGCGCGCTGATCCGGCGGCGCAACCTGCAGCCGACGAGCCTGCTCAGCCACGGGCCGATCGCGCTCGACCAGATCGCCCGGGTGGTGCGGCTGGATGGCGTTCCGGTGGCGCTGCAGCGCCGCGAGCTGGCGATCCTCGAATTCCTGATGCTCAATGCCGGGCGGGTGGTCAGCAAGGCGCAGATCGCCGAGCGCGTGGCGGGCTTCGAGGACGACCTGAACCCGCAGGCGGTGGAGACCTATGTCTCGCGGCTGCGCTCGAAATTCGGCCCGGCGCTGGCGCTGGGGACGATCCGCGGCCTGGGCTACCTGCTGGCCGATGGCGGCTGATCCCTCCGCGGCCGCGCCGCGCATTGCCCCGCCCTCGCTGCGGCTGCGCATCCTGCTTTTCCTGGCGCTGCCCTGCCTCTTGCTCTGCGGCGCGGTGCTGGTCCTGGCCTCGGCGCTGATCCAGAGCCAGTCGGCGCGGCTCTTCGACGAGATCCTGCTGCAATCGGCGCGCGGCCTTGCCGACCGGATCGAGATCCGCGACGGACGGGCCGAGGTCGACTACTACTATTTCGGCCTCTCCTCGCTGCCCTCGGCGCCGGGGGAGAAGATGTTCTACCGCATCGATTTCGGCGCGGACACGCTGGGCGGCTTCGGGGGTCTGCCGCTGCCCGAGGCGCCCGAGCCCGGGCCGGTGGCCTTCTACGCCACGGACTTCGCGGGCAACCGGCTGCGCGCGGTGCGGCTGGAGCGGTGGATCGCCGACGGCCAGGTCTCGGGGCTGGCGACGGTGGTGCTGGCAGAGTCGCTGAGCGGGCGGCGGGCCTTCTCGGCGCGCATCCTGTGGATCCTCGGCGGCTCCAGCCTGCTGGCCGGGGCGGGGATGCTGGCGATCGCGCTCTTCGCCGTCGGTCGCGGGCTTGCGCCCCTTTCGAGCGTGCGTGCCGAGCTGGAGCGGCGCGCGCCCGGCGATCTCGACCCGCTGCCGGTGCCCGCGGCCAGCGAGCTGGTGCCGCTTGTCACCGCGATCAACCGGCTGATGGCGCAGATCCGCCGCCATGCCGCGCAGACCCGCCAGTTCAATGCCGACATCTCGCACGAGCTGCGCACGCCGCTGGCGGAGATGCGCACGCTGATCGACATGGAGGAGGCCGAGCCCGCGCCCGGCACGGCGGCGCGGCTGCTGGAGCTGAACGGCGCGATGGCGCGGACGATCGGACAGCTCCTGTCGCTGGCCCATGCCTCGGAAGACGCGGCGCTTTCGGAGGCGCCGCCGCGGCCGCTCGACCTTGCCGGGCTGATCCGCGAGGTGGCGAGCGAGGCGGCGCCGGGCATCTATGCCGCCGGGCGCGAGATCGAGATCGAGGGCGCCGCCGTACCGGTGCGGATCGCCGGCGACGCGGCGCTGCTGAAAAGCGCGCTGCGCAACCTGGCGGAGAATGCGCTCCATCACGGGGCCGGGCGGATCCGGATCGCGCTCGGGCCGGTGGAGGGCGGGCTCGCCATCCGCGTGGCGGATGAAGGGCGGGGCGTTGCGGCAGAGGCGCTGCCCCGGCTCGGCACGCGGTTCTTCCGCGCGGGCGCCCGCAACCGCGGCAGCGGGCTCGGCCTGTCGATCGTCGAGCGGGTGGCGGCGCTCCATGGCGGCCGGCTGGAGCTCGGCAATCTCGCCGGCGGCGGGTTCGAGGCGGTGCTGGTCCTGCCCTGGCCGCAATCCGCCCGCCCGCGCGGCCCCCGGGGCCCGTGACCGCGGGAGCGCCCGCCCGCCGCAACTTTCGCATTTCCGCGTCTTTCAGCAGTCCCGCCGGTCCCGGCCGACGGACGCGCCCGCCCTGTCCATGCGTCCAGGACAGGCGGAAAAGCGGTCCGGCGCGCTAGCGGCTGGGCGGACCGGCGGCGATCTCCGCGGCCAGCGCGATCATCGCGGCGGCGGCGGGGCTGCCGTCGCCGGCGGCGCAGATGCGGGTCTCGGGCAGGGCGGGCAGCCGGCAATCGCCCGGCAGCTCGGCCAGGTCCGGCCCCGCCAGCGAGCGCGGCAGCGCCGCCACCGCCAGATCGGCGCGGAGCGCCGCGAGCTGGCCCATCGAGGTGTCGCTGGCATAGGCCACGCGGTAGCGCCGCCCGGCGGCGTCGAGCGCGGCCAGCGCCGCCTCGCGCCAGGCGCAGCCCGGTCCCGCCACCGCGAGCGGCAGCGGATCGCGCTCCGCCGCGGTGCCGCCCGCCCGCCCGAGCCAGGCCAGCGGCTCGCGCGCCAGCTCCTCGGCGGCAAGCTGCGGCGGACCGGCGTCGTTGAAGAGCGCGAGCCCCGCCCCGCCGCTGCGGAAGCGGCGGAGCACCTCCTCGCTCGCGCCCAGATGCACCTCGACCCGCAGCGCCGGGTGGCGCTCGGCCAGCCGCGCCAGCATCTGCGGCACCAGCGACATCCCCAGGTCATGTGGGGCGGCCAGCCGCAGCTCGCCCTGCAGCGCCGCGGGGCGGAAGAGCGCCATCGTCTCGTCGCTGAGCCCGAGGATACGCCGCGCCTGGCGCAGGAGCAGCGCGCCATGGCCGGTCAGCGCGACGCGGCGGGCATTGCGCTCCAGCAGGCGCGTGCCGAGGGTTTCCTCGAGCTTGGCGATCTGCAGGCTGACCGCCGAGGGCGAGCGGTGCACCCTCGCCGCCGCCAGCCGGAAGGAGCCGGTCTCCTCGATGGCGACGAAGCTGCGCAGCGCGTCGAGATTGAGCGTCCGCGCCCCGGCGCCCTCGATGGTTTCGATTTCCTGCATCATTTGTACTGAAAGTCCCGTTTTCCTAATTCCTGGATCTCGCCTAGCCTCGGGTCAACCCTGTTCGATGGCGCCAAGGAGACCTCCGATGCTGCAACTTCCCGATGCCGCGCTGCGCGGCCTGGCCTGGGCCGGGCTGGCGATCCTGATCTGGTCGGGCTCGCTGGTGATGCTGCGCCTGGGCGTCACCACCGGGCTCGGCCCGGCCGATCTGGCGGCACTGCGCTTCGGCGTGGCGGCGGTGCTGCTGGCGCCGGTGCTCTGGCGCCGCGGCGGGCGCTGGCCGGGGGCCTGGACTGCTGCGGGAATGGTGGCGGGGTTCGGCGCGCCCTATGTGCTGCTCCTGTCGCTGGCGATGCGCAGCGCCCCGGCGGCGGCGGCGGGCGCGCTCAATCCCGGGATCATGGCGATCGCATCGGTGCTGCTGGCGCGGGTCGTGCCGGGTCGGCCGCTGGGCTGGCCGGGCCTGGCGGGGATCGCGCTGACCGCGGCGGGGCTCGCGGCCTTCCTCGGCGCGGCCGGGCCGCTGGCGCCGGGCCATGCGATCCTGGTGGCGACGGGGCTGATGTGGGCGGGCTATGCGGCGCTGGTACGCTGGCGGCAGGTGCCCGCGCTCGAGGCCGCGGCGGTGGTCGCCACCGGCTCTGCGCTGGTCTTCCTGCCGCTCTATCCGCTGCTCTTCCCGGTCCGGCTCGGCGCGGTTCCGCCTGCCGATCTGGCGCTGCAGGCGCTGGTGCAGGGCGGCCTGGTCGGGGTGGTCGCGGTCTATGCCTTCAACCGCTCGGCCGAGCTTCTGGGCCCGGTGGCCGGGACCAGCCTGCCGGCGCTGATCCCGGTGGCGACGCTGGGGCTCGGGCAGCTGCTGCCGGGCGAGCCCGCGGGGCCCGCAACGCTGGCGGCGGCCGGGCTGGTGACGCTGGGACTGGCGCTGATCCTCGCCGGACCGGGGCTGGCGGCGCGGGGGCTCTGGCGGCGGGACCCGGCGCTGCGCGGCCCGCGCTGAGCACTGCGCGGCTCCGGGACTGCAACCAAAGTCGTAGCGCGCGCCCGCTTCCGCCGCCGCGGGACGTGCTATGCTCGCCGGCACGAAAACCGCCGGGAGGGGACGGGAATGCTGGAGGAGGCACTCTTGCTCGACGCTGCGGGGGCGCCGGTGCGGCATCGCGGGCGCACCCGCTCCACCGATTGGGACGAGGTCCAGGACTTCTGCCGGAGCGTCTACATGCCCTACCGCGTCCGCCCGCTGGAGCGGCTGTCGCGCCCCGACGCGACAATGATCCCGGCCCGGGCCGGGCGGATCACCATGACGCGCTTCTCCTACGGCACCGGCATCCATCTCGACCGGTTCGACCCGGAGGCGGGCAACATTTTGGTGCTGAACACGCTGCGCGGGGCGCTCTGCCACCAATGCGCGGGCGGCTCGGCGTCGACCGGGCCGGGCGAGAGCTTCGTCGTCGACTGCACCCGCACCGGCTACTGGCTGCAGGGCGATGCCGATCACATGCAGCTCAACCTGACCATCGGCCATGACGTGATGGAGGAGACGGCGCTGCGCTGGTACGGCCATGTCCCGGGCGAGCGGCTCTGGGGCTGCCGGGCGCGCTTCGGCGGGCCGGATTCCGCCTGGCTGCGGCTGCTCGACTATGCGGCGCGGGCGCTCGGCGGCTGCGGGCTGCTGCGCCCCGACAGCGCGCTGGCGCGGCATCTGGAAGAGGCGATCTGCCTGGAGCTGCTGCGTCACTGGGCGGCGGCGGCGGGCGTGCGGCTGGAGCGGGGCGGGCGCGAGGCGGCGCCCGGCTATGTCCGCCGTGCCGAGGAAATCCTCGAGGCCGAGGCGCGCGAGGCGCCCTCGATCGGCGAGGTGGCAGAGCGGACCGGCGTCTCGGCGCGCACGCTCTCGGGCGGGTTCCGCCGCTTCCGGGGCATGACGCCGCGCGAATTTCTGGCGGCGCGGCGGCTCGAGGGGCTGCGCGCCGAGCTGCTGGAAGCGGCAGAGGGCGAGAGCGTCGCGGCCATCGCCGCGGGCTGGGGCTTCGCCAATTTCGGCGCGCTGGCCGGGCGCTACCGCCGCCGCTTCGGCGAGCTGCCCTCCGAGACCCGGGCGCGGGCGCGCGGGCGCGGCGCAGTTTGACGCCGGTCGGTGACATCGGCTGCCGGTCGCGGACAGACCGGCCGGAGCCGCCGCGCTAGCCTTCCCAGCAGCGACAGCTGAGGGAGGACAACATGACGGATCTGAAAGCGGCCTGCGATGCCGTTCTGGCGCGCGCGGTCTCGGGGCCGGTGCGCGTGCCCGGGGTGGTGGCGATGCTCACCGGCCGGGAGGGCGACATCTATGCGGGCGCGGCCGGCGAGCGGCGGCTCGGGGGGGCGGAGATGACGCTCGACACGGTCTTCGCGATTTTCTCGACCACCAAGGCGATTGCCGGGACGACAGCGCTGCAATGCGTGGAGGAGGGGCTTCTCGATCTCGACGCGCCGGCGAAGGACTACGCCCCGGCGATTGGCCGGCTGCAGGTGATCGAGGGCTTCGATGCCGGCGGGGCGCCGCGGCTGCGCGCGCCGAAGACGGATGTCACCACGCGGCAGCTGATGCTGCATACGGCCGGCTTCGGCTACGACTTCTTCAGCGAGACCTACAAGCGGCTCGCCGAGGATCACGGCCAGCCCTCGGTGGTGACGGCCAGCCGCGCCGCGCTCGAGACGCCGCTGCTCTTCGATCCGGGCACGCGCTGGGAATACGGCACGAATATCGACTGGGTCGGCCAGGTGGTCGAGGGCATCCGCGGCAAGCGGCTGGGCCAGGTGATGCGCGAACGGGTCTTCGATCCGCTGGGGATGGAGGAGATCGCCTTCACCCGCACGACGGCGATGAAGGACCGCAGCGCCACGATCCATGCCCGCGGCGCCGATGGCGGGCTGGAGCCGATGGACGGCTTCGCGCTGCCCGACGACCCCGAGATCGACATGGGCGGCCACGGGCTCTACGCCACGGTCCCCGACTACATGAAGTTCATCCGCATGTGGCTGAATGACGGGGCGGGCCCGAATGGCCGGGTGCTGCGCCCCGAGACGGTCGACTGGGCGGTGAAGGGCGCGCTGGTGCCGCCGCAGAAGGTGACGATGCTGCCCGGGGTGATCCCGTCGCTGTCGAATGACGCCGAATTCTTTCCCGGGCTGGCGAAGGACTGGGCCTACACGTTCATGGTCAATGCAGAAACCGCGCCGACCGGGCGCCCGGCGGGATCGATCGGCTGGGCGGGGCTGGCCAACAGCTATTTCTGGATCGACCGGCAGAACGGCCTCGGCGGCTACTGGGCGACGCAGATCCTGCCTTTCGGCGATGCGGTCTCCTTCCCGGGCTTCCTGGAGTTCGAGACCGCCGTCTATCGCGCGCTGGCTGCGGCCAAGGCCGCCTGAGCGCCGTCCGGAAGGACCCTGGCGGGGGGCGGCGCGCGTCCCCCGCCATCTGCCGTTCAGGGAGGAGGAATGGCGATGAGCGGACTGATCGACTACCAGGCCCTGCCTGGCTGGGTGCCGGGGCGGGTGCTGCTGTCCAGCGACGGGCTGGGCTGGAAGAACGTGAACACCCGTGCCTACCGCTATGCGGGGCAGGAGGCGGTCGTGCCGGCGATGCGGGACTACATGCTGGTGGGCTATCGCGGCGGGGTGACGCCGATGCAGCGCCGCTTCGACGGGAAATGGCGGCGCGAGACGCTCTGCCCCGGCGCGGCCTCGCTCCTGACCCGGGCGCAGCAGGCCTCCTGGAGCTGGGGCGCGCAGATCGACGTGGTCCATGTCTACCTGTCGGCGGGGCTCGTCGCCGAGGTGGCGGGCGAGATGCTCGACTGCGACGGCGCCGAGGTGGTGCTGAACGACGTGCTCAGGACCGACGATCCGGTGATGACCCATGCGCTCGACACGATCGCGGGCGAGGCGCAGAGCCGCGGCATGGGCGGGGCGCTCTATGTCGATGCGGTCTCGCGCGGGCTGATCGTGCATCTGCTGCGCCGCTACGCCTCGGTTCGGCTGCCGGAGCCACGGGCCGCGGGCGGGCTGAGCGCCACGCAGGAGCGGCGGATCCGCGGCTATATCGAGGATAACCTCGCGCGCCCGATGGAGCTGAAGGAGATGGCGGCGCTGCTGGGCATGGCGCCCTGCCGCTTTTCGCGCGCCTTCCGCAAGAGCTTCGGGCGGCCGCCCTATGCCCATGTCACCGCGCGGCGGCTGGAGGCGGCGAAGCGGCTGCTGGCGCGGAGCGCGCTGCCGATCAAGGCGGTGGCGGCGGATTGCGGCTTCTCCGACCAGGCGCATCTGACACGGATGTTCTCGGCCGCCTTCGGCGAGACGCCCGCCGTCTTCCGGCGGCGGGCGCAGTGAGCGGTCCGGCGCCGCGCATCCCCGTCCGGGCTGGAACCTGAGGGGTCAGGCCGCGTTCGGCGGGGCATCCCGCGCCGGACCGCCCTCGTTCATTCGGCGGCTTCCATCCCGGCCGGGGCGCGGCGCAGCTCGAACCCCTCGTAGCCCTTGGCCGCGACCTCGCTGCATTTCTGCCGGTAGGTGCCGACCCCGCCGGTATAGCTGAGCACGCGGCGCGGCTTCCCCGGCACGTTCGAGCCGGTGTACCAGGAATTGGTCTTCGCGATCAGCGTCGCATTGGCGGTCTCGTCATGGTGGCGGACCCAGGCCTCCTCGCCCTCGGCGGTGGGCTCGATCACCGTGGCGCCGGTCTCGCGCATGTGGCGCAGGCAGTCCGCGATCCATTCGGTCTGCTGCTGCAGGCAGGTGGTCATGTTGCACAGCGCGGCCGAGGGCGCCAAGGGCGCGCCGGTCATGAAGAGATTGGGGAAGCCGTGCTTCTGCAGGCCCAGCGTCGTGCGGATGTCCTTCGCCCATTCCTCGCGCAGCCGCATCCCGTCGCGCCCGGCGATGTCGATCCGCGCCAGCGCGCCGGACCCGGCGTCGAAGCCCACCGCCATGATGATGACGTCGAGCGCGTGCACCGTGCCGTCGGCCAGCTCCACCCCCTCGGGGACGATCCGGGCGATCGGGTTCTCCTTCACCGGGACCGCCTCGACATTCTCCTGCAGGTAGACCTCCAGGTAGTTCGTCTCCAGCGGCACCCGGTGCGTGCCGAAGCCGTAGTCGCCGGGCTTCGGCACCAGGATGTCGATCAGCGCCGGATCCTTCAGCCGCGCCGCCATCTTCTCCCGCACGAAGGCCGAGATCTCGGCGCTGACCGCCTCGTCGAAGAACATCTCGGCGAAGGAGGCAAGCCAGAGCTTCAGCGAGCCGTCGGCATGGATCTCCTCCAGCACGGCGCGGCGCTGATCGGGTGTCAGGTCGGCCCATTTGTGCTCGAAATCGTATTCGAAGCCGGTGAAGGTCGCGGGCAGGTTGCCTTTCAGCTCCTCGAAGCGCGCCTTGTAGGCCTTCGCCTCGTCGGGCCCGTATTTCGGGTTCTTCATCGGCAGGACATATTGCGGCGTGCGCACGAAGACCTTCAGCGCGCCGACCACCGGGGCGATGGTCTGGATCACCTGGATGCCGGTCGCGCCGATGCCGATCACGCCGACCCGCTTGCCTTCCAGATCGAGCCCGCCCTTGGGATAGCGCGCGGTGTGCAGGATCGTGCCGCGGAAGCTCTCCTGCCCCTCGAAGCGGTTCTCCAGCGGTGCCGAGAGCATGCCGGTGCAGCCGATCAGGAACTGCGTGTCATAGGTCTCGCCGGTCTCGGTCTCCACCGCCCAGCGGCCGGTGTCTTCGATGTACTCCGCCTTCGTCACCTTGGCTCCGAAGGTGAAATCCTTGCGCAGGTCCAGCCGGTCGGCGACGTAATGCATCCAGCGCTCGATCTCGGGCTGGGCGGGGAAGCGCTCGCTCCAAGTCCAGTCGCGATAGAGATCCTCGTCGAAGAGATACTGGTAGATGTAGCTTTCGGAGTCGAATTTCGCGCCCGGATAGCGGTTCCAGTACCAGGTGCCGCCGACATCCGTCCCGGCCTCCACCCCGTGCACCTCGAACCCGTCGCGGCGCAGCTGCCAGAGCTGGTAGAGCCCCGCCACGCCGGCGCCGATCACCAATGCGTCAAGTGTCCTCGTCATCCTGTTCCTCCCTGGATCGACAAGAGGTCGCCCTCTTGCAGCCGGGCCGGGCGGCGTCGCCTCGGGCAGGGCTGCGGGACCGAGGCTAGGGCGCGGGCGGGCAGGGGGTCTTGAACGTTCCGCAACCGGGCGTTGAACGAAACGCGCGGCGGGCCTCAGCCGCGCGGGCGCATCCCGTCGAGGAAGGTGTCCACGGCGGCATCGGCGATATGGCGGATCTCGGCGTCGCTCAGCGGGCCGCGCAGGCCGAGCACGATCTCGTAATAGACATCCGAGCGCACCAGGCCCAGGAACTGCCCCGCCGCCAGGTCGGGCTCGCAGGGGAGGATCTCGCCGCGGGCGGCGGCGCGCTCCAGCACCTGCGCGATCCAGGCGCGGCCGCGCTCGGGGCCGAGCCGGTAGAAGCTCGCCGCCAGCTCCGGCAGCCGCCCGGCCTCGGCCACCACCACCTGGTAGAGCCCGACCGTGCGCTCATTGGTGAAGAGCTCCAGCAGATGGGTGGCGAAATCCCTCAGCGTCGCCTCCAGCGACAGCTCCTCGCCGCCGAAGAGCGCGGCGCCGAACATCCGCTCGGTATTCTCCCGCACCAGCGCCTCGAAGAGCCCCTCCTTGGAGCCGAAGAGCGCGTAGATCGTCCGCTTGGAGCCGCCCGCCCGGTCGATGATCGCGTCGATGCTGGTCGCCGCATAGCCGCGCTCGAAGAACAGATCCGCCGCGGCCGACATCAGCGCGGCGCGCCGCGGATCGGGAGGGGAAGGCTCGGTCATCGCGGGGGCTCCGCCAGCTTCGGGTTGACATGGTAATAGCTGTTACCATATCGGAAGGCAAATCCGGTAACGACCATTACCGTACCTCCGGCAATCTGCCGCGGGGACGGGGATCCGATAGGCACATGACAGCAGCAGCTCCCGCCGCAGCGACGGCGGCCCCTCCGAAACCGGCGGCCCCGGCCGTCCTCGACGCGCGCACCGCCGCCGCGCTGACCGGCGTGCTGATCGCCGCGATGCTCTCGGGGCTGAACAGCCGTTCGGGCAGCCTGGCGCTGAGCGATATCGAGGGGGCGATCGGCCAGGGCATCGACAACGGCTCCTGGATCAGCACGCTCTATTCAGCGGGCGAGCTGGTGGCGATGCCCTTCGCCGGCTGGATGGCGATCACCTTCTCGGTGCGCCGCTTCTTCCTGGCGATGCTGGCGGTGACGGCGCTGATCGCCGCGGCGATGCCGCTCTTGTCCGACCTGCGGCTGATCCTGGTGCTGCGCGCGCTGCAGGGGCTGACGGCCGGGGCGCTGATCCCGCTCCTGATGATGATGGCGCTGCGCTTCCTGCCGCCACCGATCCGGCTGCACGGGCTGGCGCTCTACGCGATGACGGCGACCTTCACGCCCAATGTCGCCTTCTGGGCGGTGGGGCACTGGGCCGACCGCGCGGCCGACCTGCGCTGGGTCTCCTGGCAGCTGCTGCCGGGCGCCGCGCTCTGCGCCGGGCTGGTCGGCTGGGGCCTGCCGAAGGAGCCGGTCAACTGGAAGCGCTTCGACAGCTTCAACTGGGTCGCCTTCCTGGCCGGCGTGCCGGGGCTGTTCCTGCTGGCTGTCGGGCTCGGCCAGGGCAACCGGCTCGACTGGTTCCACTCGCCGCTGGTCGCCACCTGCCTTGCGGGGGGCGGCATCTTCCTTGCGGTCTACGTGCTGGCCGAATGCCTGCATCCCGCGCCTTTCATCAAGTTCAGCCTGATGGGGCGGCGCAATCTCTATATCGGCTTCACGATCTTCTTCCTGCTCCTCGTCGTGCTCTATTCCGGCGCGTCGCTGCCCGCCGCCTTCCTGGCCGGGGTGCAGGGCTATCGCAGCCTGCAATCGGCGCCGGTGGGGCTGGCGATCGGGCTGCCGCAGCTGGTGGCGGGCTTCGCGGTGGCGCTGCTCCTCTACCAGCGCTGGGTCGATGCCCGCGCGGTGATGGCGCTGGGGCTGGTGCTGGTCGGCACGGCCTGCCTGCTGGCCTCGGGGCTCGATACCGGCTGGACCTGGCGGCAGTTCCTGCCCGCCCAGGCGCTGCAGGCGCTCGGCCAGCCGATGGCGGTGGTGCCGCTGCTGTTCCTCAGCACCTCGGTCGTGCAGCCGATGGAGGGGCCCTATATCGCCGGCTTCGTCAACATGCTGCGCGGGCTCGGCACGCTGGCGGGCGTTGCGGCGATGGGCAGGTTCTCGACCCTGCGCGAGCATTTCCATTCCGACGTGCTGACCGGCCATGCCGCGGCGATGGCCGGACACCTGCCCGGCGGCTTCGATGCCGATAGCGTGGCGACCGCGATCGACGCCCAGGCTGCCGCGCTCTCCGCCGCCGACACCTACCGCCTCCTGGGCTGGACCGCGCTGGCGATGGTCCCGCTCTGCGCCTTCTTCACCCATGTTCCCGCGCCGCTGATCCCGCCGCGCCGCTGATCCGATCCGCCAAGGAGTCCGTCCGATGCCCTCTTCGCTTCCCAAATTCGCCCTCGCTGGCGCCGTGCTGATGCTCGGCGCCGCGGGGCTCTATTTCAACCGCCATGAATCCGAGGCGCCGACCCAGGCGACCGCCGATGCCTATCTGGTTGCCGACTACACCAATGTCGCCCCCGAGACCGCCGGGCGGGTGGTCGCGCTGGAGGTCGAGGAGAACCAGCATGTCGAGGCCGGCGACCTGCTGGCGGTGCTCGACGAGCGCGACCTCAAGCTCGCGGTGACCTCCGCGCAGGCGGCCGAGGCCTCGGCGAAGGCGACGCTGAAGACGCTGGAGGCGCAGATCGTCCAGCAGGGCGCGCTGATCCGCCAGGCGGAGGCGGTGCTCTCGGCGGCCGATGCGGCGCTCGATCTGGCGAAGACCGAGGAGTCCCGCGCCCGCGCGCTGGTGGCGCGCAAGTCGGTGGCGCAGCAGACGCTGGACGAGGCGGTCTCCTCGCTGGCGGCGGCGACGGCCGACCAGGCCGGGAAGGCCGCGGCGCTCGAGGCGGCGAAGGCGCAGCTCGACATCTATTCGGGGCAGAAGCTGGCGGCGGAGGCGGCGGTCAGCCAGGCCGGTGCGGCGCTCGGCACGGCGGAGCTGGCGCTCGAGCATGCGCGCATCACCGCGCCGGTCTCGGGCACGGTCGGGCAGCAGAACCTGCGGGTCGGGGACTATGTCACGGTCGGCGCGACGGCGATGTCGATCGTGCCGCTCGACCGGATCTACGTCACCGCGAATTTCCGCGAGACCCAGCTGGCGCGGGTGGCGCCGGGCCAGAAGGTGACGCTGCGGGTGGACGCGATCCCGCACCGGGTCTTCACCGGCCATGTCGCCAGCCTCGGCGCGGCGAGCAATGTCAGCTACAGCGCCATCGCCCCGGCCAATGCCACCGGCAACTTCACCAAGGTCGCCCAGCGGCTGCCGGTGCGCATCGCCCTCGATCCCGGCCAGGACGGGATGGAGCGGATGCGCGTCGGCATGTCCGCCCGGCCCGAAATCGACACCCGCAGCTGAGGAGCGCCGCCATGGACCGCCAGATGCCCCTTGAGACGACCGGCGAGATGCTGACCTTCTGGACCCAGCAGGACCGCATGCACGGGCGCCAGCCGCTCGGCCAGTGGCTTTTCGCCGAAATCGCCCGGCTGGGCGTGCCGGGCGCGACGCTTTCGGGCGGGCTGGTCGGGCGCGGCCATGACGGCGCCACCCACTGGGTGACGCTGATGGACGTGGCCGAGCAGCCGCTGCAGATCTCGGTCGTCGCGCCCTCGGCAGAGATCGACCGGCTGCTCGCGGCGCTGGCGGGACAGGTGCCCGGGCTCTTCTACAGCCGCGTCCCCGCCCGGTTCGGCACGCTCTGAGCCCGGCGTCAGTCGTCGAAGCGGCGCTGTGCCAGCCTCTCGCCGGTGACCGGGTCGAGATGCGCCTCGATGCGGTAGCCCTGGCTGTCGGCCATCACGACCTCGTAGACGCCGTCGTCGCGCTCGACCTCGATCAGCCGGTAGCCCTCGGCCTGCAGCTTCTCGGCCAGCGCGCCGATCTCCATCCAGCGGTCCGCGGGCGCCGCCTGCTGGGCGCGGGCGGCGTTCAGCCCGGCGGCAAGCGCGAGCGCGGCGATCAGGGTGATCATGCGAAGCATCGGAATGTCCTTTCCTGGAATTTCGTCGATGGACCCGTCCTAGCGCAGAGCCGCTGACGCCAGCCTGACGCGGCTTGTCAGCGAACTGTCAGCCGGGGCAGGGTAGGGGATGGCCATGAAACTGCCGCTTCTCTCTCTCTGCCTGGCGCTTGCCGCCACCGCGCCTGCCGCCGACAGCGACCAGGACCGGGCGCGCCGCGCGCTGGAGACCGGCGCCATCCTGCCGCTCTCGCGCATCCTCGCCGTGGTCGAGGCCGACACGCCCGGCCGGGTGATCGAGGTCGAGCTGGAGGAAGAGGACGGCCGGCTGGTCTACGAGATCGAGCTGGTAACCGAGGATGGCCGCCTGGCCGAGCTGGAGGTCGCGGCCGGAAGCGGCGAGATCCTCGACCGCGACTACGAGGACGAGGACTGATGCGCGCGCTCTGCGTCGAGGACGACCCGAGGATTGCCGCCGACCTGGCGGGCGCGCTCGGCCGCGCGGGCTTCGCCGCCGAGATCTGCGGCGATGGCGAGGAGGCCTGGTTTCTCGGCGACACCGAGGAATACGGGCTGATCGTGCTCGATCTCGGGCTGCCGCGGATGGACGGTCTGTCGGTGCTCAAGCGCTGGCGCGCCGCGGGCCGGCAGGTGCCGGTGCTGGTGCTGACCGCGCGCGGCAGCTGGCAGGAACGCGTCGAGGGGATCGATGCCGGGGCGGATGACTACCTGCCGAAGCCCTTCCGCATGGAAGAGCTCGTCGCCCGCGCCCGCGCGCTGGTGCGCCGCTCGGCCGGTCAGGGCGCCCCCCGCCAGGAGATCGGCGCGCTCAGCCTCGACACCACGCGGATGACGGTCGCGATCGGCGGGCAGCCGGTGGCGGTAACGGCGCTGGAATACCGGCTGCTGGCCTATCTGGCGCTGCACCGCGCCCGCCCGGTGCCGCCGACCGAGCTTCTCGACCATCTCTATGGCGACGAGGATGCGCGCGAGGCCAATGCGCTCGAGGCGGTGGTGGCGCGGCTGCGCCGCAAGCTCGGCCGCGGCGTGATCGCCACGCGGCGCGGCTTCGGCTACCAGATCGAGGGGGCGGCATGAGCGCAGCCTCGCTGCGGCTCAGGCTGGGGCTTGCCGGGGCGGTGACGGTGCTCTTCGCGCTCGGGCTGGCCGCGCTCGGGCTCTCGGCGCTCTTCGCCACCCATGCGGAGCGCCGCGCCGAGGCGGAGCTTGCCGTCCATCTCGACCAGCTCCTTGCCGGGCTGGCGCGGCCCGCGGGCGCGCTCGAGGTGGCCATTCCGCCGGGCGATCCGCGCTTCGAGCGGCCCTATGGCGGGCTCTACTGGCAGATCGCGGCCCCGGGCGGCACGCTCCTGCGCTCGCGCTCGCTCTGGGATGCCGAGCTGGCGCTGCCGCCGCCCGGGGATGGCGCGCCGCATGTCGAGCGGCTGGCGGGGCCCGATGGCGCGCCGGTCCTGGCGCTGCTGCGCGGCGTGGTCCTGCCCGAGGCGCTCGGCGGCGGCCGCGCGGTGGCGGCGGTGGCGCTGGAGACGGCCGAGATCGACCGGGCGCGGGCCGCCTTCACCCGGGACATGCTGCCCTATCTGGCGATCCTCGCGCTGGCGCTGATCCTGGCGGGCTGGGCGCAGATCGCGGTCGGCCTGCGGCCGCTCGGCGCGCTGCGGCAGCGGATCGGCGCGCTGCGCCGCGGCCGCGAAGCGCGGATGGGCGGCGGCTGGCCCGCCGAGCTGCGCGCGCTGACCGGCGAGATCGACGCGCTGCTCGACGCCCATGACCGCGATGTCGCCCGCGCCCGCGATCGGGCGGCCGATCTGGCCCACGGGCTGAAAACCCCGCTGCAGGCGCTCCTGGGCGAGGCCGCGCGGCTGGCAGAGGCGGGCGAGACCGCGGCGGCCGAAGGGATCGAGGCGCTGGCCGCGGAGATGCGCCGCCATGTCGACCGAGAGCTGGTCCGCGCGCGCTCGGCCGCCGCCCCGGGCACGGCGCGGGCGCCGCTCGCCCCGGCGGCGGAGCGGGTGCTCTCGGTGATCCGCCGCACGCCGGACGGGGCGGCGCGGCACTGGCAGGTGGAGATCGCCGAGGGCCTCGACGTGGCGCTGGGGCCCGACGAGCTGGCGGAGCTTCTCGGCCCGGTGCTGGAGAATGCCGCGCGACATGCTGTGGCGGTGGTGCGGATCTCGGCCCGTGCCCTGGGCGGCGCGGCGGAGATCGCGATCCGCGACGACGGGCCGGGCCTGCCCGCCGACCGGCTGGAGGCGATGACCCGGCGCGGCATGCGCCTCGACGAGAGCGGCGGCGGCAGCGGGCTGGGCCTTGCCATCGCCAGCGAGATCGCCGAGGCCGCGGGCGGGCGGCTGTCGCTGGTGCGCCCCGGTGGCGCGGGGCTCGAGGTCCGCATCTCGCTGCCCCTGGCGGAGCCCCCGCCCCCCGGGACGGGCGGGGAGGGCGCCCTCAGGCGATCAGGGTGAAGACCGCCGCGATGGCGATGCCGGAAATCGCGAGCCAGATCAGCAGGTAGCCCATGATGTCCCGCGCCGAGAGCCCGGCGACGCCGAGCAGCGGCAGCGCCCAGAAGGGCTGGATCTGGTTGGTCCAGCCGTCGCCCCAGGCGAAGGCCATGATGGTATGCGCCGGGTTCGCGCCGAGCGCCGCCGCCGCCTGCATCATCACCGGCCCCTGGATCGCCCATTGCCCGCCGCCCGAGGGGATGAAGAAGTTCACCACGCCCGCGCAGAGGAAGGTCAGCACCGGGAAGGTCGCGGGCGTCGCCACCGAGATGATCGCGTCCGAGAACTGCGTCACCAGCCCCGAGCCGGTCATCATCCCCGCGATCCCGGCATAGAGCGGGAACTGGATGATGATCCCCGCCGCGGCCTTCACCGCCTTCTCGGTCACCGCGACATAGGCGGCCGGGCTCGGATGCAGGATCAGCCCGAGTGACAGGAAGATCAGGATCCAGCTGTTCAGCGTCACGGAAAAGGCGCCGGTGACGATCTGCAGCAGGACATAGCCGCCCGCCAGCAGGCCGAGGACCAGCGTCGGCAGGCGGCTATGCTCCAGCCGGTCCGAGGGGGTCATCTCGGCGCGAGCGGGCCGCGGCGCGGGGTCCTCCTCCTCGCCGCCCTCGAACTGGACGATCTCGGCGGGCTGCTTCTGCAGCATGAAGAAGCCGACGAGCAGCGCCAGCAGCAGCAGCGTCAGCAGGATGTTCCACCAGGCATAGAGCGTGTCCGAGACCGGCACGATGCCGATGGCCTGCTCCATGAAATGCCCCGGCGTGGCGATGACCAGCGGGATCGAGGAGGAGGGGCCGCGCACCAGCTCGCCGCCATAGGCCGCGGCGACGATCAGCGGGAAATGGACATGGACGCGGCGGCCCATCTCGCGCGCCAGGATCGCGCCCGCCACCATGCCGAAGCCCCAGTTGGCATAGTAGCACGCGAAGCTGGTGACGATGGTGATCGCCAGCGCCTGGCGCACCGTCCCGGCCCGGCGGGTCAGCGCGGACAGCATCGCCTGCACCGGCGGCGTCATCGCCAGCACGTAGCCGGTGACGAGGACCAGCACCATCTGCATGGCGAAGGTGAAGAGCTTGGCGAAGCCGTCGCCCCAGTAGCCGGCCATGGCGACGGGCGACTGCCCGGCAAGGCCCATGCCCAGGGCGAAGACGATGAAGGTCAGGATGAGCGCCAGCACGAAGGCGCTCGGCAGGTAGCGCTGCACGACGCGCACCGAGAAATTGGTAATGGCTTCCACGGCGACGGGGTCTCCTCTGCGGGTGGCACCGGGCGGAACGGCGCCTCCGCCCCCTCCCGCCGGCTCTTAACCATGGTTAACGGCTCCGCGGCTGCCGTGTCAGGGGGAAAGCCGCCGCGCTCCTGCGTCAAAGGGTATGGACCGAGACCCTTGCGCCGCCGACGGGACCGGCGGCCCTCCGGAAGGGCCGGGCAGAGCGCATGGCTGCCAGATGCCGACTTGACGTGGCCGCGCTTGTCCCGGCGGCCATGAGGGGTCCCGTCAGGACCGCCCGGGCGCTTGCGCGGCATGCTTGCCGGAGCCGAAGCCGCCCAGGAAAGACCGGACGGCGGTCCCGGGCCGTGGCCGCAGGCTGCGGCGGACCCCGTCCGCCGCCATGATTGCCTCTGATGATGCGCCTCTTTCGCATCACATGCCTGTCGCTTGGCGGGGATGCCTGCCCTGTGACGCTGTCCGTCATGCGTCATGCGGCCGGCCGCCCGCGGCCCGGCGCTGCGGGCTCCGTGTCCGGGCCTCGGCCGAGGCGCGACCGCCGGAGGCGGGCCCCGTCGAGACCAGCGCGGCTGGCCCGCCGCAGGTCGGTGTGGCAGACCGCCCGCCGGTCCAGGGCATCGGCCGCGCCCTCTTCGATGAGACCCGTCAGGAGCGCGGTGCCTTGCCGGCAGGACCTGCGGCTGCGGAGGTCTCTCGATCAGGCGACGGGAACCATGTCGCCTCGGCCATCTCGCCGAATTGCGATGGCACCGTGTCCGGCGTTGCCGCGTCCGCTGCGGCCTCCGCCCTCGGGGCCGTGCCGGAACGCGACGCCCGAACGCGGGATCCGTCGAGAGCCGCGGGCCGGTGACCGGAACCGGCCACCGCTCCGTGGCATTGGCCGGGCTGCGCGCCTGAGGCGCCTTGCCTCGATCCGCGGCTCATGGAGGGCGGCGCCGCGCTGTTCGGAAATGCTGCGCAGGAGCGCGTCGCGGCGGGCGTGGAAGGCCTCTCCGCTTTCCTCGACGGGGGGCTCCGGCTCCCTCGGATGCACGAAGACCGCGAGCCCGCGGGCGGGCGTGACCTCGAGGACCTCCAGCTCGATCAGCCCCCGATGCCGCAGGTCGCGCGGCATGCATTGCAGGACCTCGGGGAAGACGACGGTGAAATGGGCGTCCCGGCAGGGCATGCCGCCCGTCCTGCGCCCGGGATAGCGCCCGCGGGGCTCCGCCAGGTCGCGGCGCGCGGCAAAGCCCGAGGCCGGATCCTTGCCGAGGTCGCAGCCCGGCCCGGCCACGCCGTCGCGCGTGTCCTTCATGGTCGAAGACGGTCTCGGCCGCGGGCTGGATGCGGGTCCCGTGATCGGCGCCCGGCCCGTCCGCCAGCCGCGTGGCATGCGGAAATGTTCGAAGGAGGCGCGGCAGTCGGGCACTGCCATGCCGGGGAACCCGCCGGGCCGGAGCGTCTCGCGGACGCCCTGCGGAAAGAGGACGGGATCGGGCAGCTGTTCGAAATTGCGGGGCGAGATGCTGACGCCCGCCCGGCCCGCCTCTGGCGCCACCCGGCCGATGCTGGAGGCGTCCCCCACCAGGTCGTCCGGCTTGAATTCGGATATGCGCGCCGCGCGAATGAACGGGTCCCGGAGCGCCCGGCTGCGCAGCGTCCCGGTGGAGAAGACATCGCGCACGAGGAGGTCGCGGCCATCCGGCGTGCGCAGCGCCGGGTTGACGCAGGGCGCGGCGTCGACGCCCTTTTCCGCAGCCGCAGCCGCAGCCGCAGCCGCAGCCGCAGCCGCAGCCGCAGCCGCAGCCGCAGGCGCTGTGGCAGGCGGCGCCGGGCTGGTCGGGGATGTCCGTCCCGGGATGCCTGCGGGGTGGGGCAGAGCCCGCGCCGGTCCGGATGGCCATCCGCGCGGCGGGGACGGGCCCGGACTGCTGTGCCCGTGCTCTCCGGCCGGGGGCCCGGGGCAGGACGTCCAGGGCGGGGCGCCGCGCCGAGGACCCCGCGGCCGCCGGACCGTCCTGCGCCGGTCCTGGCGGCTGCTGCGGCGGACCGGCGCCCGGACGCAGGGCGCGGGTGTCTGCCGGGGGCCGGGACACCTTGCCCGGCAGCCGTGGCGCAGGGCGCGACGGCGCGGAGCCCGCGATATGGACAAGGCTCTTGCCCATGGGGTAAGGTCCGCGCGGGGAACAAGCGGCCGCCGCCCAGCCCGGCAGCGAGGGCACGGCCGCCATCAGACTGACAGGGAAAGAACCGCGATGACGCGTCCGTCCATGCGCAGCGTCCTTGATCGCGCAGGCCTTGCCGCGTTCGAGGACAGCTTCCGTGCCGAGCATATCGACGAGGAGCTGTTCTGGACGCTGGGCGATGCCGACCTGCGCGAGCTCGGCCTGACGCTGGGCCAGCGCAAGCGGCTGCTCGCGGCCATCGACGCGCTGCGCGGCACCTTGACCGTGGCGCCCGAAAGCCTGCCCGACGGGCTGGAGATGCGGCGGCTGACGGTGATCTTCGCCGACATGATCGGCTCCACCCGGCTCACCGAGACGCTCTCGCCCGACGACCTGCATGCGCTTTTCCAGTCCTTCTACCTCGCCGCGGGCGGGGTGGCGCGGCGCTTCGGCGGCTATCTCGCCTCGCTCCATGGCGACGGGGCGATCATGCTCTTCGGCTATCCGCGCACCCGGCTGGGCGATGCCGAGCGCGGGCTCGGCGCCGCGCTGGCACTGCAGGAGGCGCTTGCCGCGCGAGAGGTGGCGCTGCCCTCGGGACAGCGGATCAAGCCCGGCTTCCGTGTCGGCATCGCCACCGGCGAGGCGGTGATCGGCCGCCCCGAGGAGCATAACGGCAACGAGCGGCTGCACATGGTCGGCAAGGTCATGCACCGCTCGGCGCGGCTGCAGTCGGTCAGCCCTCCGGGCGGCGTCATGGCCGATGCCGCGACGCGGGCGCAGGGCGGCGGGCAGTTCGAGTTCGAGGATGCCACCGGGCTGGAGCTGCCGGGCTTCGAGGAGGCCGGGCAGATCTACCGGGTGCTCGGGCGGGCGCGCGGCCAGGCGGCCGGCGGGGCGGGCGGCCGGGCGCTCGGGCGCGGCGGCGAGGTCAAGGCGCTGATCGGCCATTGGCAGGGGGCCTGCGCGGCGGAACCCGCCATGGTCGTCGTCACCGGCGAGGCCGGGCTCGGCAAGACCACGCTCCTGCGCACCGCGGCGGGGCAGATCGGCGAAGAGGAGGCCGAGCTGCGCTGGCTCTCCTGTTCCTCGCTGACCCAGAACAGCGCCTTCGCCCCGGTGACCGGCTTCTTCGAACAGCTGGTCGGCGGCGAGGCGGCGGGCACGGCCGGGGCGCGGCGCGACGCGCTGGCCCATGCGCTCGAGGGCTGCAGCCCCGAGGAGGTCGGTCTGGTCGCCGAGCTGATCGGCCTGGCGCCGCGCGCCCAGTCGCCGGGACCGAAGACCCGCGAGGCGCGCGCCGGGCTGATCGCGCTGCTGGCCGACTGGTTCGTCGGCAGCCGCGACGGGCGGCCGGTGCTTCTGGTGCTGGAGGACGCGCATTGGTGCGACGCCACCACCCGCGACCTGCTGGAGGAGATCGCCCGCCGCGCCGCCGGCCGTCCGGTGATGCTGCTTGCCAGTTCCCGCAACCGCGCCGAGCCGCTCTGGCAGGGGCAGCCGGGCGCCGGGCGGCTGGCGCTGGCGGGGCTGGGGCCCAGGGACGCGGCCGAGCTCTTCCGCCGCACGCTGGGCGGCAACCCGCTGCCCGAGGCGGTGACCCAGCGGATGCTGACCCTGGCCGAGGGCAATCCGCTGATGCTCGAAAGCCTCGCACGGGCGATGGAGGGCGACCGGATCGGCTCGATCGCCCGCGACGTGGCGGTGCCCCGGACCCTCTACGAAAGCGTCGGCGAGCGGCTCGACCAGCTCGGCGGCGGCCGGCCCGTTGCCGCGGCGCTCGCAGTCTTCGACATGCCCGCCGACCAGGAGATGCTGGCCGGGGTCGCGGGGATCTCCGCCGAGGAGCTGGACCAGGGGCTGGCCGAGCTGATGGCCTCGGGCCTCGTCGCCGAGGAGGGGGCCGGGGGCAGCTACCGCTTCCACCACCATCTCTACCGCGACGTGGTCTACGAACGGCTGGTCGGCCTGCAGCGCCGGTCGCTGCATGCGGCGGCGCTCGACATCCTGCGCGGGCTCTCCGCGGACATGGCGGCGCGCCATCCCGACATGCTGGCCACCCATGCGCTGGCCGCCGGGCTGATGGCCGAGGCCGCGCCCCTGGCGCTGGCGGCGGCCGAGCAGTTCCTGGCGGGCTCCGCGCTGGTCGAGGCGAACCACTATTTCGACCAGGCGCTGGAGGCGCTCGGCAATCTCGGGGACAGCGAGGCGACCAAGCGGCTGCGGATGCGCGCCGCCTCGGGGCTCGCCGTGGTCAAGCGCGGCCGTTTCAGCATCGGCGACCCGGAGGTCGGCCGGCTCTCGCGCGAGATGCTGGCCCTGGCCCGCGATCTCGGCGACGGCGAGGCGGAACTGCTGGCGCTCAACGGCATCTACTCCAACGCGCTGGTGGCTGCGGACTATGCCGGGGCCAAGGTCTGGGCGCAGCAGCTGGCCGAGACCGCCGAGGCCCGCGGCAACCGCACCTATGCGATGATCGGCCGCCGCGGGCTGGGCAGCGTCGCGCTCCATACCGGTCGTTTCGCCGATGCCGAGCGCGAGCTTTCCGCCGCCTTCGCCGCCTATGACATGGCGACCGACCTGAACTTCGCCTTCACCCATGGCTACGACAATGCCGAGATCTGCGCGGTCTTCCTGTCCTTCACCCGCTGGCTGAGCGGCGATCTGCAGCGCGGGCGGGAAAGCAGCAGCTTCGCCGTGTCCCATGCCGAGCGCATCCGCCACGGCCATTCGCTGGGAATGGCGCTGGCCTTCCAGTCGATGCTGGCGGCGATGGCGGTCGATGATGCGGAGCTTCTGGCCGGGGCGGACCAGGCGCTCTCGGTGGCAGAGCGCTACGACATCAAGGTGGCGCGCGGGGCGGGGAACTTCTTCGGCCGCTGCGCGCGGCTGATCGGCCGCGAGGCACCGCCCACCCCCGCCGAGGCCGCCCGCGCGCGCGAGCTGATGGTGGCGTTCCGCGAGTACAACCCGCTGAATTACGGGGCGCTTTCCGCCGGGTTCGTGGCCTGGATCCACCTGCGCGCCGGAGAGACCGCCGAGGCGGAGCGGCTGCTCGAGGAGGCCCGCAGCCTCGAGAAGAGCACCGGCGAGACCTGGTACGAGGCCGAGACCTCGCGGCTCGAAGCCTGCCTGGCGGCGGCGCGGGGCCGGGTGGAGGAGGCGGCGGCGCTGCGCCGTGCCGCGCTGGCCCAGGCGCGGGAGATGGGGGCGGCGACGATCGCCCTGCGCATCGCCTGCGACATGGCCGAGGCGGCGCCGGGTGCGGAGGCGCGGGCCTGCCTCGAGGCCTGCGCGGCGGCGATGGTCTCGCTCGATGACGGGTGGGACGTGCGGCGGATGCAGCGGCTGCTGGCGGGCGAGGCGGACGGGCTCAAGCGGGCGTGACCGCGCCCGGCACCAGCGCGCCGATCCGCAGGAGTTCCGCGATGACCGGCCCGGCCGCCGTGGCGGGGCCGAGCCTTGCCAGCCGCGCGGCAAGCTCCGGCGCCGTGCCGGGCGCGGCGAGCGCGGCCAGCAGCGCCGCGGCCGGATAGGGTCCGACCCGCGCCAGCGGCTGGCCGGTGGCGTCGAGCTCCAGTCCCCGGGTCCAGCGGATATGCCCCTCTGCCAGAAGCGGCACCCGGGCGGGCCGGGCGGCCAGCCGCAGGGCCGCGTCCCGCGGAGGCGCCGCCGGGGCTTCCGGGGCGGGGGCGGTGCCGCGCCAGAACGGCGTCGCATGGCGCGCCTGTCCCGCCTGCGCCGCGGCGGTCGCGGCGATGGCCGCCTCGCAATCGGCCTGGTGGCGGAGCCGCAGGAAGGCCTCGGCCGCGCCGGCCTCGCCGGGATGCCAGAGCAGCGTTGCCGCCGCCGCGGCCGCCTGGCTGGCGCTGCGCAGCGCGTGCAGCAGCCCCTGGGCGGCGACCGGATCGCGCGCCAGCGCCGCATCGCCGAGGCGGATCACGCCGGGCGCCGGCTGCGTCTCGGGCGCCGCCGCCAGCCCGGCCGGAACCGGCCGTCCGGCGGAGCAAGCGGAGAGGTCCGGCAGGCCCGGCGCATGGGCGGCCTGCAGCCAGTCCTGCCGCGCCGTCCCATCCATGCCAGATAGCGTGGCGGGGGCGGCGACGCGGATGCCCTGGCGCTGCCCGCGGGCTTCGGCCCACCAGATCCAGCCATCCTCCAGCGCGGCGATCCCCATCGACGCCGCGCCCTCCGGGGCGGAACCGGCAAAGGGCAGGGCGGCGCGGGCCGGGGCGAGGGGGCGCAGCCCGCCCGCCGCGCGGCCGCGGGCATCGAGGATCACCGCGGGCTCCAGCATGCCGCCATCCGCGGTCCGGGCCCGTCCGGTCTCCAGCCGCGTGATCCGCGTCTCGAGTGCCACGGCGCCGGCGGCAAGCGCGGCAGCACGGAGCCCGGCATGGAGGAGCGGGCGGGAGAGCAGCCAGGGGGCCTCTGCGCCGAAACGGCGATGCTCGGGCACGGCGCGCCAGGAGAGCGCCATGGCGGCGGGCTGTCCCAGGCGGGCCGCGGCGAGCACCGGTTCGAGCCCGAGCCCGGCCATCAGCGCGCGGGCCGCGGGCGCGAGGCTCTCGCAGCGGGGCGCGACCGGGCGGCCGGGATCGGCGAGGACCACCCGCGCCCCCTGGCGGGCGAGGAGCAGCGCGGCAAGGCTGCCCGCGGGTCCGGCGCCTGCGACCAGGATGTCAGCCATCGCCGAACCAGCCGGGCCGCGCCGCCATCAGCCGCCCATAGGCGCCGATCGCGTAGTCGAGCCAGCCGCGGACATAGTCGCAGCCCGGCCGCCCGGCATGGAGCACCTCGTGATGGCAGCCGCCGCCGCAGAGCCGCCGCGCCCAGCAGCCGGCGCAATCCGGCTGCGCCTCGACCTGGCGTTCCGCCAGGAAGCGCGCGCGGGCGGCCGGGTCCGGCCCGGCGGCGAGATCGCCCATCTGGCCCAGCGGATCGTTGACGAAGCGGTGGCAGGCGGCGTAGCGGCCCTCGGCATCGACGGCGAGATAGTCGCGCACCGCGCCGCAGGACTGGCTGCGCGGGCGGCCGCGATGGAGCTCGCCGAGCGCGGTGGCGAGATTGGCGAAGGCATGCGGCCGCCCGGCGAGCGTCGCGGCCATCCAGTCCTCGCCGGCCTCGGTCATGGCCGCGAGGAGCCGCGGGAAATCGTCCCCGGCCAGCGCGCCGCGCCCGGTCGGCGAGGCGAGCATCGGCGAGATCCCGACCGAGGCGAAGCCGAGATCCGCAAGCGCGGCGACGGTGCGCGGGATGTCGAGGTTGTCCGGCGTCACCGTGACCCGGGCGGAAAGGGTCAGGCGGCCGGCCTCGGCCAGGAGCGGCGCCAGCCGCCGGGCAACCCGGTCGAAGCTGCCCGCCCCGCCCGCCATCGGCCGCAGCCGGTCATTGGTCTCGCGGTCGCCGTCGAGGCTGACGGTCACGGCGAAGCCCTGCTCGGCGAGGAAGGCGGCGTCCTCGGCGCGCAGCAGCGTGGCATTGGTGGTCATCGCGAAGCCGGTCTTCACCGCCCGCGCGCCGCCGCGGCGGCGGGCATGGGCGACCGTGGCGCGGATCAGGTCGCGCGCCAGCCAGGGCTCGCCGCCCATGAAGGCGATCTGCACGGCGCCGCCCGGGGCCGTGTCGGCGATCAGCCGGTCGACCGCGGCGATCGCGACGGCCTCGGGCATCAGCCGCGCCGCGCCCCCGAAGGCGCCGCCCGAGGCATAGCAGTAGCCGCAGGCCATGTTGCAGCTCTGCGAGACGGTCAGGGCCAGCGCCCGTGGCGGAGGCGGAGCCGCCGCATCAGGTGCGGCGGGGGACGGGGCCAGGTCCAGCCCGAGCGCGCCGAGCCGCCGGGCCAGCGCGGCCTCGTCCCGGCCGAGAAGCGCGTCGAGCGCCGCCGCCTCGCCGGGATCGAGCGCGTAGAGCGCCGCGCTCTCGGCATGGAGGAGGAGCCCGTCCTTCAGATGCGCCTGGCGGCTGCGCGGCGCGCCGGGCGGGCGGAGATCAGGGGGGGCGCCATCAGCCATGGGCGCGGCCCGGGAGCCGGGCGAAGAACGGGATGCCGAGACCGTCGCGGGCGAGCGCCTCGCCGGTCTCCCAGAGCGCGTGCATCCGGTCGCGCGCGGCGATGATCCGCGCCTCGGCGATGGAGCGCTCGGCATTGCTCCCGGCGCTGGCGGCCTCGGCGCGGTAGCCCTCGCGCAGGTCGGCCACGGCGGCATCGAGGAGGTCGAGCGCCTGCGGCATGCCCGGCGCATCGGGCGGCGCCTCGGTCAGGGTGCGCAGGTAGAGGCCGGACTGCGCCTCGTAGGGGGCGAGGATGCGGGCGATGTCGCGGAACTTGTGGTAATGCGCCAGCCCGTCGCTGTCGATGCGCACCGCAAGCTGGAAGAGCCCCGCCGGATAGGCGGGGTTGCCGCGCAGATGGGTGACCAGATCCTCGTATTCGCGGTCGATCTCGCCGCCCGGACGCTCCAGCGCGACGAATTCGGCGATCACCTCCGGCAGGGCGCGCTCGAGCGCCAGGCTGTGCTGGGGATCGACGCAGTCGGTCGCCGGGCCCACCGCCGGGCGGTAGCCGGGCAGCTCGCCTGGCAGTGCTGCGGAGAGCGACCAGAGCATCTGGTTCACCCAGCGCAGATGGGTCATCTCGCTGATCGCCACCGAGAGCAGGATCTGCCGCGCCGCCCTCAGATCGGCGGCGAGGCCGGGCCAGGCGCGCTCTTCCTGCGGGGTGACCTCTTCGGGGGCGCGGATCGAGAAGGTGGCGTAGAGATAGCGCAGCGCCAGGATGTATTCGAGCGGCGCGAGGTTCAGCCGCAGGTCGTCATAGACCTGCTGCGGCGTCTCCGGCGGCTTGCGATCGGGCAGGGTGCCGCCCGCGGGCGTCGCCTTCGCCTCCTGGCCCTGCAGGACGAAATCGAGCTCCTGCCAGCGCAGGTTGATCTCGTAGGGGTCGTAGCGGAAGGGCCGCGCGCCGTCGATCGTCGTCTGGGCCTGGACGTCGCGCGCCGGATCGGTGCGGCGGCGCATCCAGTCGAGGAAGCTGGCGGGCTGCAGCGGATCGCCCGGCGCGGGTTCCTGCCCGGCCTGCAGGCTGCCCGCGTCATTGGGGTCGTCCATCTCGCCCAGCACCACGTCGGGATGGTTCGAGGCCCAGTACTGGCAGGCGCAGTCGCGGAAGTCATGCGTCCAGGGGCTGCACATCGAGGCGGTAAGCTCGCCGGGATGGTAGACGCCCGAGATCATGCCCTCGTCGTCGAGATAGGCGCGGCGCTTGCCGCGCAGCGTCACCGGCTGGCCGGTCGGCTGGCCCTGGGCATCGCGCTGCGTCAGCTCGATCGTCAGGTCGGCCAGCGCCGGGTCGGGGTCGCGCTCGATCAGGCGGATGATCCACCAGGCGATCTCGCCCTCGTAGGGGGTGTAGAGCAGCGCGTTCTGCCAGACCGAAATGTCGTAGAGCTCGATCCGGCGGCCCTTCTGCTCGACCGCATGCAGGTACCACTGCCCGTCCGAGAGCGCGTCGCCCGCCGGGCCGCCGAGCGCCAGCGCCAGGTCGGCCACCCAGGGATAGTCCTCGGCGAAGACCGGATCGCCGGTCGTGTCGGCATAGACGAGCTGCGCGCCCTGGGTGCCGTCGGGTCCCGCCGGGGTCACGCCCGGAAAGGAGAAGACGAGCCCGGGGAAGAAGCGCACGTCGAGCTGGCGCAGGTCGAATTCCAGCCCCGGAAAGCAGTTGCCGACGCCCGAATCCATCAGCGTGGCGGCGGGGTTGCCCAGCACCGGCTCGGGATAGGCGGGCATCTCGGGCCCGGCGGCCCGGGCCGAGAGGTTCAGCGGGCGGATCTTGCGGTCGGGCGTCCCGGTCATGCCGCGCCTCCTTCGTCTGTGCCGGGCTCTGCGCGCCAGGCGGGATCGCTTTCGAGCTTGTCGAGATAGGCCATCAGCAGGTCGTATTGCCGCCGCGTGACCGACAGTGGCACGCCCATCGAATGGCGCATGAAGGGCGGCATGCGCATGTCGTAGGAGGTGTCGGGCAGGGTGCGCGGATCGCGGAAGCGCAAGGGCGCGCCCCGCGGCGCAGGCGCGTGGCCCTCGGCATGGTGGCGGCCGACCGGCACCTCGGCGGGCGGCGTCACGCCGACCCGCGCGGGCAGTTCCGAGACCCAGCCGAAGGGCGGGCGCACCAGGTCGCGCACCCGGTCGGGCCGCCGCGCCAGATAGGCGCGCAGCACCGGGCTGTCGGCCATGCGGGCATGGACCTGCTGGACCACGGTCGTGTAGGGCAGCCGCTCGGAGGCGCCCGAGGCCGGGGCCAGGGTCTCGCCCTGGCCGGGGGTGTAGTCGGGCGTCAGGTCGGCATAGGGCGCATCCGCGCGGCGCATCGAGGCCGGGCCCAGCCGCGGGCTGATGCCTTCGTCCCAGTTCGGGTCGTTCTTGTTGCGCGCGCCGTGCATCCAGGCATTGCCCGACAGCGCCCAGTCCCGCCGCTGGTCCAGATTGACCAGGCTCGCGGTCTCGAAGACCCGGCGGAAGAGGTCGAGGATCTCGTTCGGCGTGGTCTCTAGGTCGACCGGCGCGGGCGGCAGCTCGCGGTCCTCCAGCTCGTCGCGGATCGAGTACATCGGGCGGCGGTCGGGAGCGAAATCCGGCGGCCCGGCAAAGGCGCGGGCATGGGTGGACAGCAGATGGCCCGCCACCGCGATCCGCGCCTCGATCACCAGGTCGCAAGTGTCGTCGATCAGCCCCCAGCTGCGCCCCGGATCGATCCGCGCGCCGTCATAGCTGTCCATCGGCGTCGGCCATTTCGGCGAGGTGTCGGCGCCGAAGCTGTAGCCGAGCCAGGGCGAGCCGCTCGACAGGATGCGGTTCTCGGGCCGGGTCATGCGGTGGATCCGGCCGTATTCGGTGACATGGGGCACGAAATCCCCGGGCGCCAGCGGCGAGGCGACCGCCTCGGAGGCCTCGGGCGGGCCGAAGCTGTCGCCCTTGCCGGGCGTGAAGCGCAGCCGCACCTGGTCCAGCCGGTAGCGGTCGCCGGGCTCGGGCGGCTCGGTCAGGAAGGTCTGGACATGGCCCAGCGGCAGCGGCGCGTCGGGGCGCACCAGCTGCACCTCGCCCTCGGTATGCGGGCTGACCGCGTCGAGCATGTGGCGCGCGTAGCTGTCGGCGCGGAAGACCACGCGGGCGATGGCGGCATCGGCGGCGCGCTTGGTGCGGGCCTGCGCCTTGCGGTTGGCGGCGGTGACGATAAATTGCAGGTCGTGGATCCGCGTGCCGAAGCGCGCCAGCAGCGCCGGGGTCACCGGCTCGGCCGTGACCTTGCCCGAGCGCGCCTGCACCCGTGCCCAGAGCTCGAAGAATGGCGCGACCGGCTTCACCCGCTCCTTGCCGTCCTTGAAGACGATCCGCTCGGGCATCTCCACCTTCAGCCGGAAGGGCGGCTCGCCCGCCGGGCTCGCGGGCACCGGAACCAGCGTCGGGGCGGGCTCGATCCTGGTCTGCACGCCGCGATGCGGGTTCTCGTCGACCTTCCAGCGATAGGCCTCCATCGGCTCGGGCGAGGCGCCGACCCGCGCGATCGCCATCGGCGGATCGAAGAAGATGCCGATGATCCGCCCCGTTTCTGCCACTGTCCCGCTCATGCCGTGCCCTCGCTTTCGGGCATCTCCCGCGGGATGCTCTGCTCGTATTCGAAAAGGTTCTCCGGATCGTGCCGCCGCTTGGCCTCGACCAGCCGGTCGAGGTTGGCGCCGAAATACTGGCGCAGAAAGCCCGGATTGCCGCGGCGCGGATAGTTCTGGTAGCGGTGGCCGTTGCCCATCGCCCCGGCGATCCGTCCGAAGCCGTCGAGCCAGTCGGTGCTGGCCTGGCGGTGGGTGTCGAAGGTCCAGAACGCCCAGGAGAAGAGGTCGAGGCTGGCATCGCGGTGCTGGTAGGCCATCGCGTCCGGCAGGGGCTCGTTGATGGCGCCGCCGTAGAATTCCGCGGTGATAAAACAGGTCAGATCCGGCGCCTTCAGGAAATGGTCGATCACTTCGCGCCAGCGCTCCGCCGGATGGGTCTCGGCGATGATCCGGCCGTCGACCAGGGGCTTGGTGTTCATCGAGACATTGGGCATCTCCTGGCCCGGAGGATCGGCGGTCTCGAGCAGCGCCTCGTTGACGTCCAGATAGCGTCCGGCGCGCCAGATCTCGACCTGGGTCTCGCGGTCGGTGACATGCTCAAGGATCGGGCCGAGCGCCGCGGCGCATTCCGCCTCCGTCCCGTCATAGAGGCCGCGCAGGAACAGGCCCGCGATCTGCCCCTCGGGCTCCGCCGCGGTCGGCAGGTACATCAGGATCGCCTGGTGGCCCATCTTCGCCGGGCCGGTGACGGCATAGTCGGCCTGCAGCTGCGCCATGATCCGCGCCGCGCGGGCCCGGTCTGCCTCGGTCTCCAGCGGAAAGCGCAGCCCGAAGGCCCAGACATCGCCAAGCGGCACCAGCCGGTACTCGATCTCGGTCAGCACGCCGAACTGGTTGCCGGTGCCGCCGCGCACCGCCCAGTAGAGATCGGCATTCTCCTCCGGGTTGCAGCGGCGGATCTGGCCGTCCGGCGTGACCATGCGCACCGACAGGACATTGTCGCAGTTCATCCCGAAGAGCCGCGAGGTGAAGCCGTAGCCGCCGCCCTGCATGTAGCCCGCGACCGCCACCGTCTCGCAGCCGCCGCCGGGGACATGAAGCCCGTAATGGTCGAGCACGCGGTTGAGCTTGTGGAAGATCGTCCCGGCGCCGACCCGCGCGGTGCGGTGCACCGGATCGACCAGCACATGGTCGATCCGGCTGGTATCGACGACGATCTGGTCGTTCGAGGAATAGCCCGCCGTCGAATGCCCGCCCGAGCGCGCCGCCACCTTCAGCTTCTGCGCCTTGGCGAAGTCGAGCGCGGCGATCACGTCGGTCTCGCAGGCACAGTGGATGATCAGCTGCGGATAGGGCTGGTAGGTGTGCATGAAGACCATGCGGTCGTCATTGTAGCCCGGATAGCCCGGCTGCTGGACATCGCCCGCCAGGCGGGCCTCGAGCGCGGCGAGGGCTTCCGCCGAATAGGACAGGAGCCCGGTCTCGGTGCGCGCGTATTCGGTCCAGGGCGAGGCGCGCAGCACCTTCTTGCGAAATCTGGTCATGTCGGTCTGCCAAGCATGTCACGTCAGAGAATGGCCGGACCGTAGCAGTGGTGTCCTAGTTAACGAAACGCTATTTCGCGCAGAGAGCCGGTCTGCGGCGTCGGGGCGCGGATCAGGCGCGCGGCGCCCGGTCCGGGCCAGGGCCGCGCCGGACTTGATCCGGCGCCTCCCGCCTCAGCCGGGATCCCCGGACAGGGCGCCGCGCACCGTTTCGGCAAGCTGCGAGGGCGGGCAGGGCTTCTGCAGGAGCGGCGCGCGCACCTCGCCCATCTCCTCCGCCGAGATGCCGGTATAGCCCGACATGTAGATCACCGGCAGCGCGGGAATGAGCTGCCGCGCCGCGCGCGCCAGCGCGAAGCCGTCGAGCGGGCCCGGCATGACGATGTCGGTCAGCAACAGGTCGGGCACCAGCCCCGCCTCCAGCAGGCCGAGCGCCGCGCTGCCATCTGCGGCGGTCTCGACCTTGTAGCCCAGCGACAGCAGCATGTTGCCGGTCATCTGCCGCAGCGCCTCCTCGTCCTCGACCACGAGCACCCGCTCGCCCGCGCCGGGCGGGCTCGGCGGCAGCTCGACCGGGGCCTCGCGCGTGCCCGCCGGCGTGCCGCGCGGCAGCATCACCCGCACCGTGGTGCCCAGCCCCGGCTCGGAATAGATCCGCAGCGCGCCGCCCGACTGCTGGATGAAGCCGTAGACCATCGACAGGCCGAGCCCGGTGCCGGCATGGGTGGGCTTGGTGGTGAAGAACGGATCGAGCGCGCGGCGCTTGACCTCCTCGGTCATGCCCGGCCCGTTATCGGTGACCGAGAATTCCACGAAGCGGAACCGCATCGCGTCGCCGCGCTGCGCCTCGTGGCGGTTCAGGTCGCGCAGCGCCTCTGCGGGAAAGCTGCCATCGACCGCGCGGCTGCTGGCCTCGGCATCCGAAACCGCGCGGACATCGACGGTGATGCGGTCGCCCTTGCCGCTCTCGATCACTGCGTCGCGGGCGTTCAGCACCAGGTTCAGAAGCGCGTTCTCCAGCTGGGCGACATCGCAGTAGACCCAGAGCCCGGGCGCCACCGCGGCGAAATCCAGCGCCACCCGCGCCTCGATCGAGGGCCGGGCGAGCGCCTCGAAATCGCGCAGGATCTCCTCCACCGGCCGCGACACGGCCAGCCCCGGCTGGCGCCGCGCGAAGGCCAGCAGCCGCTTGGTCAGCGCCGCGCCGCGCTGCACCGAGGCCAGCGCGGTCGCCAGGTAGCCGCTGCGCGCCCCGGGCTCCGCCTCCTGCTCGGCAAGCTGGATGCCGTATTCGATCGTCGCCAGCAGGTTGTTGAAATCATGCGCCACCCCGCCGGTCAGCTGGCCGAGCGCATCGAGCCGGCCCGAGCGCTCCAGCTGCTGGCGGTTGCGCTCCTGCTCGGAGATGTCGTCGATGCTCATCACCGTGCGGATCGCGCTGTCGGGCACCTCGATCGGCGCGGAGGCGAGGCGGACATAGAGGCTGTCCTCCTGCGCCCCGTCGCGCGACATCATCTGGGTGACCCCGCCGAGCCGCTCGCCCGCCAGGGCGCGGGCGACCGGATCCTCGCGCCCGCCGAGGGGCCGCAGATCCTCGGGCGAGAGGAAGCCGACATCGGGCGGCCAGGGGCAGGGCAGGGCCCCGGCCGAGGCGCCGAGCATGCGCCGCGCCGACGGGTTCAGAAGCAGGATGTTGCGCGCCGCATCTAGCCCGACAATGCCGCTCTGGACCGAGTCCATCACCGCCTGCAGCCGCGAGGAGACCGAGATCGTGCGCCGGGTCAGCGCCTCGGCCTGGCGCTTGGCGCGCAGGCTGAGCACCGTGACCGTGCCGAAAAGCAGGAGCAGCACCGCCGCCGCCAGCGCCGCGAGCACCGCCAGCCTCTGGCGTTCGGGCGTCCAGAAGACCGGGGCGCCGAAATAGGCGCGGCGCAGCTGCTGGAACTCGTCGGACAGCGCGAAGCCCGGCAGCTGGGCATTGAGCTTCTCGCGCACCGCGCCGAGCCCGAAGCGCAGCGCGATAGCGTTGCGCAGCTCGAAGGCCGGGGCCTCGAGCCGCCGGATCTGCCCCGTGGTCCCGGTCTCCTCCGCCACGCGCAGCACGGTTTCGGGCATCTCCACCAGCGCCTCGGCCCGGCCCGAGAGCAGCGCCTCGAGCATCGCGCGGTCGTCGTCGATCTCCAGCGGCACCATCCCGCCGGCGCCGGTCTGCGCGGCGACGCCGATCGTGTCGCGGCGCATCGCCACGGGCTGCCCGTCGAGATCGCCGAGCGTCGCATAGGGCGGCCCGTCGGCGCGCACGAAGGCGGCGAATTGCGTCAGCTCGGTCGGCAGGGTGAAATCCATCGCCTCCTGCGCCGCCTCCGAGACGACATAGACCGGCAGGATGTCGGCCATCCCGTTCTCGGGAAAGCCGAAATACTCGTCGAGCGACATCGGCACGAAGCTGTAGCTGAGGCCCGCGCGGGTGGCGAGCTCGCGGAAGAACTCCGCCGCGTAGCCCGAGACCGCGCCGCTTTCGGGATCGATGATCCCGTAGGGCGGCGAATGGGCGATGCCGACGCGCAGCACGGCCGGCTCGGGGGCGGGCGGATCGATGCGCCAGCGGCGGCGCAGCTCGGCGAGCTCGCCGGTCGCCTCCATCTCGGCGATGGCGCTGTTGACCGGCCCGATCAGCGCCTCGCGGCTGCGATGGATGTAGACGACGCGCGACTCCCGCGCCAGCGGCGGTCCGAAGACCGCGATCCTGTGGTCGACCCCCATGCCGCGCGAGGTCGGAAAGACCGCGCGTTCGGAAATCACCGCCAGATCCGCGCGCTTTCCCAGCAGGAACGCGATCAGCTCCTCCGGCGTGCGGGTGGCGATGCCCTCGTTGGCGGCGAAGAGCCCGGGGAATTTCGCGCCGGTGCCGCCCTCGATATAGGCGATGGAGAGCCCCTCGAGCGGCCGTGCGGCCAGCTCGTCCAGCCGCTCCTGCAGGGCGAAGAGCCGCACCTGGTTGCTGGCCACCGGCACCGAGGCGATGCTGGTCTGGCCGAGCTGCTCCAGCTCGGGGACAGCGGCGAGGATCTGGGTCTCGCCGCGGGTCTGGGCGCCGATCGCGAGGCTGGAGAGCGCGGTGCGGAACTCCAGCTCCGAGGCGGTCATCTCGGCCAGACGGCGCGACAGGTCGGCGGCGAAGCCCTTGAAGCCGCCGCCGGGGACGTGGCTGCACAGATTTGCCACCGAAATGCAGCCCGCGACCAGATGGGAGGGCGCGTCCTCGGCGC
Organism: Poseidonocella sp. HB161398; assembly: GCF_005870025.1. Taxonomy (GTDB): domain Bacteria; phylum Pseudomonadota; class Alphaproteobacteria; order Rhodobacterales; family Rhodobacteraceae; genus Mangrovicoccus. Next base: position 105,834 of record NZ_VATA01000015.1, on the reverse strand, counting down.
GGGCGGGTGCGGCCATGGAGCCCGCGATCCAGGCCACCGCCAGGCAGAGCGCCGCGGCCCGGGCCAGGGCGTGGCGGCAGCGGGATCCGGGCGTGCCCTGCGGCGCGGGCGTCATGTCGCGACTGTCCGTGTCAGTGGTCCGTATCCGTGATGGGCCCGAGCCGTGAAGTTTCCCTGGTGCGGCCTGGGCCGCGTTGCCGTGCATGCCGGGGCCGTGCCGCCGCCGGACCGCCGGGCCCGCGCCCTGCGGGCGCCGGTGGCAGGCGGCCGGCCGGATCCGGCTGACCGGTTCCCGTCGCCGCAGAAGGTGGCGCACCACTGGAAACAACCGGTTAACGCCGCCCTGCGGCGACGGGGGCGTGACGTATCGCCTTGCGATCTTTTCAAGCCGGTGCCTTAAGGATATTTCCGTTCCATGATCCGGGCCGTGCCGCCCGCCGAAATCCGAGGTGAGATGCTCGTCCTGTCCCATGATGGTCCCTCCGCGTCCGAGACGCTGGAGGAGTTCCTGTCCGTCCGTCCCGGTCCCTCCGGCCTTGTCGCCGCGATTGCCGCGGCCCTGCCGCCCCTGGCGCTGCGGCTGGCCGCGGGCCATCTGCCGGGCGATCCGGCAGCGCTGGTGGGCACCAATGACAGCGGCGACCGCCAGAAGGCGCTGGATGTCGGCGCGCATGATCACCTGCTGCTGGCGCTGAAGGCCGCGGGCGCGCGGCGCGTGCTCTCCGAGGAGGCCGAGGAAGTCGCGACGCTGAACGAGGACGGCGCCTGGGACGTGGCGATCGACCCGATCGACGGCTCGGGCTCGATCGGCATCGGCGCGCCGCTGGGCCTTCTCTTCGCCATCTTCCCGGCCTCGGAGAAGGGCTTCTTCCGCCCCGGCCGCGAGGCGGTGGCGGCGGGCTACGCCTCCTTCGGCCATTCGCTCGATTTCGGCTTCACCCTGGGCGACGGCGTCCATATCGCCACCTGGGGCCCGCTCACCCAGGCCTTCCTGATGACGCGCCACGACGTCAAGGTGGCGCCCGGGACGAAGACCATCGCCTACAACGCCTCGAACGAGCGCCACTGGGCGCCGGGGCTGCAGCGCTATGCCGCCGATCTGCGCGCCGGCAAGGACGGGCCGCGCGGCAAGGACTTCAACATGCGCTGGCTCGCGGCCGCGGTGGGCGAGCTCCACCGCATCCTGCTGCAGGGCGGCGCCTTCCTTTATCCGGCGGACCGCCGCAAGGGCTATGAAAACGGCCGGCTGCGACTCTGCTACGAAGCCATTCCCGTCGCCCTTCTGCTAGAGCAGGCGGGCGGCAGGGCCACCGACGGGTCGCGGGACATCCTGGACCTCGTGCCGTCGGACCATCACCAGCACACAGCCCTCGTCTTCGGTGCCGCGGACGAGGTCGCCACGATTGACAAGTATCTCGCCGACTAGCGAAAGGATCGTCCTGATGTCCCGTATCACCCTGAGACAGCTTCTCGACCATGCCGCCGAAAACGACTACGGCATTCCGGCCTTCAACATCTCCAACATGGAGCAGGGCCTGGCCGTCATGGAAGCCGCGGACAAGACCAACTCGCCGGTCATCATCCAGGCCAGCCGCGGCGCCCGCTCCTATGCCGGCGACATCGTGCTGAAGCACCTGATCGACGGCCTGGTGGCGATGTATCCGCATATCCCGGTCTGCATGCATCTCGACCACGGCAACAGCCTGCCGACCTGCGCCACCGCGGTCCAGTACGGCTTCACCTCCGTGATGATGGACGGCTCGCTGAAGGCTGACGGCAAGACCCCGGCCGATTTCGACTACAATGTCGACGTCACCCGCTCGGTCACCCAGATGGCGCATGCCTGCGGCGTCTCGGTCGAGGGCGAGCTGGGCGTGCTGGGCTCGCTGGAAACCGGCATGGGCGACCAGGAGGACGGCCATGGCGCGACCGAGAAGCTCAGCCATGACCAGCTGCTGACCGATCCCGACGAGGCGGTGAAATTCGTCGAGGCGACCAATGTCGACGCGCTGGCGATCGCCATGGGCACCAGCCACGGCGCCTACAAGTTCACCCGCAAGCCCGATGGCGACATCCTGGCGATGAACGTGATCGAGGAGATCCACCGCCGCCTGCCGAACACCCACCTGGTGATGCACGGCTCCTCCTCGGTGCCCGAGGATCTGCAGGAGATCATCAACGCCTATGGCGGCGAGATCAAGCCGACCTGGGGCGTGCCGGTCGAGGAGATCCAGCGCGGCATCAAGTCGGGCGTGCGCAAGGTCAATATCGACACCGACAACCGCATGGCGGCCACCGCGGCGATCCGCCGGGCCTTCGCAGAGAACCCCGGCGAATTCGACCCGCGCAAGTATCTCGGCCCGGCCCGCGCCGAAATGGTCAAGATCTGCGTCGCCCGCTACGAGGCCTTCGGCACCGCAGGCCATGCCGACAAGATCAAGGTGAAGTCGCTGGCCGAAATGGCCAAGAGCTACAGCGCCTGAACCGCATAGGGCAGGGGGACCGGCCCGTCCGGCCTCCCTGTCCCGCCCCGGCCCCCGCGCCGGGGCCCCGCCCGCCTGCACAGCGGCAGTCAGGGCAGTGGGTAGCCGGACAGGCCCTCTGCCGCCCAGGCCAGGCGCAATCCCGACAGCGTGGCCAGATCGCCTGCCAGCAGAGCCGCGGCGAGCAGGAACAGGATGAGGCGGGGCATCGGCGTCTCCGTGTCATGTCCATGCGGGAAACGCCGCTTCTGCGCGCTTCCGTCGCTCCGCGGCGCGAGAATCCGCTTCCCGTAGCGCCCGCGCCGCGGCAAGACTTCCGCCATGACCTATGATTTCTGCATCCTCGGCGGCGGCATTGTCGGGCTGGCCACCGCAAGGGCGATCCTGGCCGAGCGCCCGGGCGCCTCGCTGCTCCTTCTCGAGAAGGAGGACCGGCTCGGCCGCCATCAGACCGGGCACAATTCCGGCGTCATCCATTCCGGCATCTACTACGCCCCGGGCAGCCTGAAGGCGCAGCTCTGCCGCGAGGGCGCGGCGCGGACCAAGGAATTCTGCGCCGGGCACGGCATCCCCTTCGAGACCCGCGGCAAGCTGATCGTCGCGACCCGCGAGGAGGAGCTGCCGCGGCTCGACGCGCTCTTCGAGCGCTCGAAGGAGAACCGGATCGAGACCGAGCGGCTCGGCGCGGACGAGATCCGCGCGCGCGAGCCCTCGATCACCGGGCTGGGCGCGATCTGGGTCCCGGCCGCCGCGATCGTCAGCTATTCCGCCGTGCTCGAGGCGCTGGCCGCCGAGCTGCGCCGCGCCGGTGCCGAGATCCGCTTCGGCACCCAGCCCCGCGCGATCCGCGAGACCGGCGCCCATGTCGAGATCGATACCGGCGGCGAGACGGTGACGGCGGCACGGCTCGTCGCCTGCACCGGGCTGCAATCGGACCGGGTGGCGCGGATGGCGGGGCTGAAGATCGCCCACCGCATCGTGCCCTTCCGCGGCGAGTACTACCGGCTCGGCCCGCGCTGCAGCAGCATCGTCTCGGCGATGATCTACCCGGTGCCGGAACCGGGCCTGCCCTTCCTCGGCGTGCACCTGACGCCGATGATCGACGGCTCGGTCACGGTCGGCCCGAACGCCATGCTCGGCTTCGCGCGCGAAGGCTATCCGAAATGGTCGCTCGATTTCAAGGACATGGCCGAGACGTTCAGCTTCCCCGGCTTCTGGAAGTCGATCGCGCAGAACCTCCGTCCCGGGCTCGACGAGATCGGCAACTCGGTCTTCCGCCGCCGCTACCTGGAGGCCTGCCGCCGCTACTGCCCGTCGCTCGAACTGGCCGACCTGACGCCGATGGACTGCGGCATCCGCGCCCAGGCGGTGATGGCCGACGGGGCGATGCAGCACGACTTCCTCTTCGGGCAGACCGGCAGGATGCTGCATGTGCTGAACGCGCCGTCCCCGGCAGCGACCTCGGCGCTGCCGATCGGCGACATGATCGCGCAGAAGCTCTTCGCCGCGTCCGCCTGAGCGGGCCCGGTCGGAGAAATTTATCCCCGCCCGAAATTAATTCGATTGGACAGGACGGGGGTCCCGGCGGCCAGAGTGCCCGGGACCGGAAGACCCGCGCGGGGCGCGGCTGAAAGGAAGTGAAATGACTGACAAGATCAAGCTCGCGGAACTGACCTCCGCCGAGGCCAAGGAGCTGCTGACCGAAGAGGCGGTGATCCTGATCCCGATGGGCTCGCTGGAGGACCAGGGCGTCCACGCGCCGATGGGCGACTATCTGGGCGCGGAATGCGTCGCCCATGACATCGCCCGCAAGGCGCGCGAATTCGGCGTCCCGACCTTCGTCACCCCGCCGATCCCCTTCGGCGGCCGCGACGCCTTCCAGTCGGCCCATGGCGGCATGAGCCTGAGCCACGGCACGCTCTGCGCCGTTCTCGACGACATGATCTGGTCGCTGACCCGCCAGGGGCTGACCAAGATCCTCTTCGTCAACGGCCATGGCGGCAATGTCGCGCCCTTGAACGAGGTGGCGCTGCGCTGGCGCGACAAGGGCGTGATCCTGCCCGCCTTCTACCTGTGGAAAGCCGCCTACGGCCTCTTGAAGGACATCCTCGGCCCCGAGGCCGCGGCGGCGAGCTCGGGCCATGGCGGCGACCCGCTGACCTCGATCGGGCTGCACTACTACCCCGAGATCCTGCGGCTGGACCTGATGACCGATCCGGCGCCGGCCGACCTGACCTTCATGGGCATGAAGGTCGCGGGCTTCACCGAGACCTCCTACGAGGGCGTGCCGGTGCAGATGCCGATCGAGGCGGCCGAGGCCGCGCCCCACGGCATCCGCGGCGGCCATCCCAAGAACAGCTCGGCCGACACGGGCGCGAAGCTGTCCGCGCGGCTGGCGGAAATCGGCGCCGGGCTGATCCGCGACCATGTCGCGAAGGGCTTCGCCGGCTGAGCCGGACGGCCCTTCGGGCCGGCGCCTGATCGGGCCCGGCCCCATTGGCATCAGCAGACCGGGCCGCCTGCGGGCGGCCCCTTGCCCGCGCCCCGGGCCGATCCCGCCGCGCCGTGCCGCGCAGCGGGCCCGGAGCGCTCTGGCCGCGGGCCGCCGCCGCCCGGATCCGGCCCGGCCCAAAATTCTGCTGATCGGAGCGAAAATTCTTTCGATTTGCTCCCGGCGCCCCCTCGCGCCCAGACTTTGCGGAAAGCGGGCGGCCTCCAGACCCGCACCCACCGACAAGGAGATCCCGATGAAGCTCTTCCGCACCCTCAGCGCCGTGGCGCTGATCCTCGCTGCAGGCAGCGCCTCGGCCGAGACCTGGCGCATGGCCACCAAGATGCCGGTCGACAGCCCCGAGGGCCAGGTCTTCGCCAAGTTCGCCGAACTGACCGACGAATACACCGACGGCAAGCTGACCATCCAGGTCTTCCCGAACGAGCAGCTCGGCAAGGAGGACGCGGTCCTCGAGCAGATGCAGGCCGGCGTCGTCAACATCTATGCCGAGGGCTTCGGCTACATGCGCAAATGGGCGCCGGAGCTGAGTTGGATCTCGCCGGCCTTCGTCTTCGACGACTACGCCCACTGGCAGCGCTTCATGGGGTCCGACCTGGTCAAGGGCTGGTTCGAGAAGGCCGCCGAGGTCTCGGGCGTCGGCCCGCTGGGCGACCCGACCGCCGTGCTGCGCGGCCCGTTCCGCGTGATGGTGTCGAACAAGCCGGTCAACAGCCTGGAGGACGTCCAGGGCCTGAAACTGCGCATGCATCCCGACAAGCTGGCCATCGCCTCCTGGTCGCATCTGGGCGCCGAAGTCATCACGCTGCCCTGGACCGAGGTCTACCAGTCGATCCAGAAGAACATCGTGCAGGCGGTGAACTCGCCGATCGCGCTGGTCGAATCCATGCGCTTCAACGAGGTCGCCCCCTACATTTCGCGCCATGACGAATACTGGCAGTCGATCGGCTTCATGATGAACCTCAAGGCCTATGACGCGCTGGACGAGGACGTGAAGGCCGGGCTGCTGAAGGCCTATAACGAGGCCGGCGAATTCAGCCAGGACCTGATGTTCAAGGTCGCGGACGAAAGCATCAAGCGGATGACCGACGAGGGCGCCACCTATGTGGAACTCGACACCGCGCCCTTCGTCGAGGCGATGAAGCCCTTCTACGACGAGATGGCCGCCTCCGGCGAGCTGCCCGAGGGCTACATGGAAGCGGTCGAGGCGGCGCGTACCGAATGATCGCGTTCCAGGAGATTTCTCCCAAGGGAGGGCTGCAGGCAGCCCTCCTTCTTGCCGACCGGCTGAGCTGGGGCCTGGGCGGCGTGTTCATGTGGATCGCCAATGGCTGCCTGATCGTCATGCTGGCGCTGACCACCGTCACGATTGTCGGCCGTCCCTTCGGTTTCTCGGCCTACTGGATCTGGCCCTGGACGATGGTGTTCTTCGTCTGGCTCAGCTTCTTCGGCTTCTTCGCCGTCTTCGCGCGGCTGAAGGACGTGCGCATCGACTTCCTCGCCAACCATCTGGGCAAATGGGGCTATCCGGCGACCCGGCTCTTGTCGGATCTCTGCGCGCTGATCCTCTGCGCGGTGCTCCTGAAGCTCCTGCCGACCGTGCTCGCCACCTCCTCGGGCGTGGTCGACGGCGCGATCTTCCCCGACGGCCAGGAACTGCCGCGCCAGGCGCTCTCGGTCCCGCTCTTCGTCTCCGCCTTCCTGATCTGCCTCTCCGCCCTGATCGACATGGGCAAGATGGCGGCCGGCCTGCCGGAAAACCTCACCGAGCACCACCCGGAGATCTGACATGGCCTATATCCTCTTCGGCTCCTTCCTCGCGCTGATCCTCCTGCGCGTGCCGATCTCCATCGCCATCGGCGTCTCGACGCTGGTGACCTTCCTGACCTCGGATTTCTCCGGCGTGCTGCAGATCATCCCGCAGCAGATGCTGGAAGGCGTGAACAAGGCGTCGCTGACCGCCGTGCCCTTCTTCATCATGGCCGGCAACCTGATGAACGTCACCGGCGTGACCGAGCGCATCTTCGCCTTCGCCAATTCGCTGGTCGGGCACCTGCGCGCGGGCCTGGCCCAGGTGAACATCCTCAGCTCGATGATCTTCGCGGGCATCTCGGGCGCGGCCGTCGCTGACTGCGCGGGCCTCGGCGCCATCGAGATCAAGGCGATGCGCGAAGCCGGCTACAAGGGCGATTTCGCCGCCGCCGTCACCGTCGCCTCCTCGGTCATCGGTCCGCTGATCCCGCCCTCCATCGGGCTCGTGCTCTATGCCTTCCTCGCCCAGCAGTCGATCGAGCGGATGTTCCTCGCAGGCCTCGTGCCGGGCATCGTCGTCGGCCTGGCGCTGATGCTCTATGTCCGCTTCGTGGCGCAGTTCCGCGACTTCCCGACCCAGAAGCGGGCCACGGTGCGCGAAGTGGCGGGCTCGGCGCGGCACGGCTTCCTCGCGCTCGTCGCCCCGGCGATCATCCTGGGCAGCATCATGTTCGGCTTCGTCACCGCCACCGAGGCGGGGGTGCTGGCCTGCATCTACTGCATCGCGCTCGGCATCTGGTACAAGGAGCTGACCTTCCGCAAGTTCCTCGACGCGCTGTCGGACAGCGCGATGATGACCGCCGTGATCATGATCATCATCGCCTTCTCGATCGCGATGGGGTGGCTCCTGGCCATCGACCAGGCGCCGCAGAAGCTCGCCGAGGCGACCTTCGCGCTGACCGACAACAAGAACGTCTTCCTGGCGCTGCTGCTGGTCTTCATCATCCTCGTCGGCTGCGTCGTCGAGGGGGTGCCCGCCAAGCTGATCCTCGTGCCGACGCTGCTGCCGGTGATCGACGCCTACGGCATCGACCGGGTGCATTTCGGCATCATCATCCAGCTGGGCCTGCTGATCGGCATCGCCACGCCGCCGATGGGCATCGGCCTCTACATCGTCTCCGAGGTCGGCCGCGTCCGCTTCGAGAAGGTGACGATGGCGGTGCTGCCCTTCCTGCTGCCGCTCTTCGCGGTGCTCATCCTGCTCACCTATGTGCCGGGCGTGGTCACTTTCCTGCCCGACCTGATCCTCGGACCACAGTAACGGAGTCCCCATGTCCAATCTCGTCTACAAGCTGAACCCGATGCCCGCGCCGATCCCGCAGGAGAAGCTCGACCGTCTGGCCAAGCTGGAAACGGCGACCATCGGCCATTTCTACCATTTCGGCTTCGCGGCCCCCACGATCCAGCCGGTGCTGCGCGGCAAGACCGTCGCCTCGACGCTGGTGACGCTGGCGATCCCCGGGCTCGACTCCACGCTGCTGCACCACTGCCTCAGCCAGTGCGGCTCGGGCTACTTCCTGGCCGTCGACCGTCTCGGCGACACCAAGTACGCCTGCTGGGGCGGCGGCGTCACCCGGATGGCGGCAATGATCGGGCTCGACGGCGGCTGCGTCGACGGTCCGCATACCGACACGCTGGAAATCGAGGAGCAGCAGTTCCCGATGTGGTCGCGCGGTCCGTCCCCGGTCACCACGCGCCTCTACGACTCCGGCGGCGGCTTCAACGTGCCGGTCTCGATCGGCGGGGCGGCGGCGCTGCCGGGCTATGCGGTGCTGGCGGACGACACCGGCATCCTCTTCATCGCCCCCGAGGACCTCGACGAGGTGATCGAGATCGGCGAGCAGAAGACCGCGGCCAGCAAGGTCAACGAGCCGAAGGTCACCGCGGGCACCCATCTGGGCCAGCTCTCGGGCGCGACCAGGATGGTCGAGGCGAAGCTCGCCAAGTAGGCCTCCGCGCGTGGCAGAGCACGTGCTTGGACAGATCGACCCCGCGCCATCCCGGCGCGGGCAGGATCGAGAGGGACAAGACACGTGCTGACCGAAGACGACCGCCAGGCCGCGGCCGAGGCCATCTGGGAGGCGGGCAGGACCCGCGAGACCTGCGCCCAGCCTTCCCGCATCTTCTCCGGCATGACGCTGGAGGATGCCTATGACATCCAGGACCGCTGGGCCCGGCTGAGGCTGGGCGAGGGCGCGCGGATCGCGGGCCGCAAGATCGGCCTGGCCGCGCGGCCGATGCAGGCGGCGGCCCGGGTCTCGGGTCCCGATTGCGGCGTGATCTTCGAGGATGCGCTGTTCTCCGACGGCGCGGAATTCGGCCGCGGCACCTTCGCCCGGCCGCTGGTGACGGCGGAGCTGGCGATCACCATGGGCTCGGATCTTTCCGGGCCCGAGATCGCCCGCGGCGATCTGCTGGCGGCCATCGCCTGCGTCGCCCCGGCGCTGGAGATCGCCGACAGCCGCACCGAGGAGCCCGCGACGATCCTCGACACGATTTCCGACAATGCAGGCCTCGGCGCGGTGGTGACCGGCGGCAGGAAGCGGCCGCTCGGCGGGCTCGATCTCGGCTGGATCGCCGCCGTTCTGGCGCGCAACGGCGTGGTCGAGGAGACCGGCGTCTCGGCGGGCCTCGGCGGCGATCCGCTGGCCGGGCTCCTGTGGCTGGCGCAGCGGCTGGCCGCGGCGGGCGAGGGGCTGCGCGCGGGCGACATCATCCTCAGCGGCAGCTTCACCCGGCCGGTTCCGGTGGCGCCGGGGGATTCCGTCCTCGCCGATTTCGGGCCGCTCGGCAGCATCGCGGTCAGCTTCGGCTGAACCCGCGCGGCAGGCGGCCGCAGCGACGCCCGGGCGCGACGGAAATCGCGCCCGGCACGTTAGACATCCATAGACGTTTGCCAACCCCGGAGACGGACATGGATTTCTTCAAGCAAGCCGAGCGCTTCACGGTCACGCAGAAGGCGCTTCACTGGGCGGTGGTCGTGCTGCTCGCCGCGCAGTACTTCCTTTTCGACGGCATGGGCCGCCCCTTCCACCAGCTGATGGAAACCGGCACGGCCAGCTACTCGGCGGTGCCGGTCCTGCATATCGCCATCGGTATCCTCGTCCTCGCGCTGGCCGCCTGGCGGCTGGTCCTGCGGCTGAGCCATGGCAGCCCGGCCGAGCCCGAGGCCGAACCGGCGCTTGCCAGGCTCGCCTCGAAGATCGCGCATGCGGCGATCTACGTGCTGCTCTTCGTGCTGCCGCTGACCGGGCTCGCCGCCTGGTTCGGCCAGATCGGACCGGCCGCCGGGCTGCACGAGACGCTGACCAACCTCTTGATGGCGCTTGTCATCCTGCATGTGGCCGCGGCGCTGGTGCACCAGTTCTGGTGGAAGACCGACGTCCTGGCGCGGATGCGCTGAGCCCCTCAGGCGTGGTGGAGGACAGTCGGGCGGCCGCCGATCTCCTCCACGCCGATCTCCATGCCGAAGAGGCGCGACAGCCGTTCGGCGGTCAGCACCTCGCGCGGCGCGCCCTCGAAGGCCAGCCGCCCGTTCTCCAGCGCGACGATATGGTCGGCCCAGGCGGCGGCGTAGTTGATGTCATGGACCACCATCACGACCGAACGCCCGCCCTCGCGGCTGAGCGCGTGGATCCGCGCCATCAGCGCGCGGGCATGGTACATGTCGAGATTGTTCAAGGGCTCGTCAAGCAGCAGCCAGTCGGTCTCCTGCGCCAGCCCCATGGCGATGAAGGCGCGCTGGTTCTGCCCGCCGGAGAGCTCGTCGAGGAAGCGGTCGCGCAGCTCCGTCAGGTCGAAGGCGGCAAGCGCGCGCTCCACCGCGGCATGGTCCTCGTCCCGCGGCCGCCCATGGTGATGCGGCCAGCGGCCGAAGCCCACCAGGTCGCCGACCCGCAGCCGGCTGGCCACGCCGACCCGCTGGGTGACGATCGCCATGCGCCGGGCCAGCGCCTCGGTCCGCGTCTTCGCCACGCAATGGCCGTCGATCTCCACCTTGCCGGTCTGGATCGGCACCAGCCGCGCCATCAGCCCCATCAGCGTCGATTTCCCCGCGCCGTTCGGGCCGATGATGGCGGTGATCCCGTCCTTCGGGAAATCGAGGCTCAGATCGTGCAGGATCTCCGCGCTGCCGATCCGGTGGCTGAGATTGCGGACGGTGATCATCGGCGGCGGCCTCCCATGACGAGATAGAGGAAGAGGAGCCCGCCGAAGAACTCGATGATGACGGCGAGCGTGGATTGCAGGCCCAGCAGGCGCTCGAAGACGCCCTGGCCGATCACCAGCACCAGCCCGGCGATCAGCGCCGCGGCCGGCAGCAGCAGCACATGGCGCGGCGTCTTCACGACCTCATGGGCCAGCGCCGCGACGAGGAGCCCGAGGAAGCTGATCGGCCCGACCAGCGCGGTCGAGACCGCCACCAGCGCCGAGACCAGCAGCAGCAGGACCATTGCCAATCGGTCATAGCGCAGCCCCAGCCCGACCGCGCTGTCGCGGCCGAGCGCGACGATGTCGAGGGCAGGGGCCAGCTTCCAGATCGCGGCGAAGACGGCGAGGAACAGCACGGCGGCGATGGCGAGCTGCGTGGTGTCGACCGCGCCGAAGCTGGCGAACATCACCTGCTGGACGACGGAGAACTCGCTGGGATCGATCAGCCGCAGCACGAAGGCGGTCATCGAGCGGAAGAAGAGGCCGATGATGACGCCCGCCAGGATCATCCGGTGCAGGTCGCCGCGGCCGCGCCCCATCAGCAGCGTGAACAGCATCAGCGAGGCGGCCATCATCAGCCCGGTATCGAGCAGGAACTTCGCCGGCCCGTCGGTCATCACGTAGCCGAGCCCGCCCATCGTCAGCACCATCAGGCTCTGCACCAGCAGGAAGAGCGAGTCGAAGCCCATGATCGAGGGCGTCAGGATGCGGTTGCCGGTGACCGTCTGGAACACCACCGTCGAGATGCCCACCGCCGCGCCGACGAGTAGGAGCGCGGCGAGCTTGGTCGCGCGCAGCTCCAGGATGAAGCCGGCGGGGCCCTTCAGCCCCCAGAACAGGAAGAAGGCGCAGGCCGCCAGAAGGCCGAGGCCCAGGATCGTCAGGCGTCTATCGGGCACGGCGCTTGGGTCCCAGCAGGAGCCACAGGAAGACCGCCGCGCCGACGGCGCCGAAGATCGTCCCGGCGGGGATTTCGTAGGGGAAGCGCAGGATCCGGCCCAGCACGTCGGAGGCCAGCACCAGCCCGGCGCCCATCCCGGCCATCACGGGCAGCGAGGCGCGCAGGTTGTCTCCCATGATCCGCGCCACGATATTGGGCACCACGAGCCCGACGAACGGCACGGCGCCGACGGTCACGACGACCATGGCGGTGACGACCGAGACAGTCACGAGCCCGATCCACAGCGTCTGGGCGTAGTTCAGCCCCAGCCCGATGCTGGCGGTCTCGCCCAGCCCGGCGATGGTGAAGCGGTCGGCATAGAGATAGGCCAGCCCGGCGACGAGCCCCGCGAGCCACAGCAGTTCGTAGCGCCCGGCGAGCACGCCCGAGAACTCGCCGTTCATCCAGGTGCCCAGGTATTGCAGCAGGTCGGCCTGGTAGGCGACGAAGGTCGTGCCCGCGCCGATGATGCCGCTATAGATGATGCCGACCAGCGGGACCATCAGCGGCTCTTCGGGGGGCAGGCGCCGGATCAGCGCCAGGAAGCCCGCCATGCCGAGAAGCGCCGCGGCCGCGGAGATGCCCATCTTGCCGAGGATCGGCACGCCCGGGGCCAGCATGGTCACGGCCAGGAGCCCCAGCATCGCCGCCTCCACCGTGCCGGTGGTCGAGGGCTCGACGAAGCGGTTGCGCACCAGGAGCTGCATGATCACGCCCGCGACCGCCATCGAGGCGCCCGAGAGCATGGCCGCGGCGGTGCGCGGCAAGCGGCTCAGGAACAGCAGCTTCGTGCCTTCGGGATCGCTCAGCAGGTGCCAGGGAGAGACGGAGGCGGCCCCGATCGACACCGAGGCGAGGACCAGCCCCGCAAGCGCGAGGCAGGTCAGGAGGAGGGGACGGCTCATGGCGGCGGCTAGAGGCCGGGATCAGCTGTCGGCTGCGTCGAAGGCCTGCTCGATCTGGTCGAGCACGCCGTCCAGCGCCTGCACGCCGCCGCCCGCGATGTACATGCGCGCCGGGTCCAGGTAGACGACCTGGCCGGTCTTCCAGGCGGTGGTCTCGCGCACCAGCGCGTTGTCCAGCGTCTGTGCCGCGCTCTCGCCCTCGGCGCCGATCGCCGCGCCGCGGTCGACGACCAGCAGCCAGTCGGGGTTCACCTCGGCGATGAACTCGAAGGAGACCGCCTCGCCATGGGTCTGGGTGGAGAGCCCTTCGCGCGCTTCCGGCAGGCCGACGGCGGAATGGACCCAGCCGAAGCGCGAGCCCGCGCCATAGGCCGAGATCTTCGGCCCGTTGGTCAGGATCACCAGCCCGTTGCCCTTGCCCTCGACCGCGGCCCGCGCGGCGGCCAGCTTGGCCTGCAGCTCGCCTTCCAGCGCCTCGGCCTCGGCCTCGTGGCCGGTCAGCGCGCCATAGGCTTCGACCCGCGCCAGCGCGGTCTCGACCAGGTTCTCCGTCGGGATGGTCATGTCGATCGCCGGGGCGACGCGCGCCACCGAGTCGAGCTGCGCCGCGGAGCGGCCGCCGACGATGATCAGGTCGGGCGCGAGCTGCGCCAGCTTCTCCAGGTCGGGCTCGAAGAGCGTGCCGACGCCTTCCGCTTCGGCCACCACATCCTGCAGATAGGGCACGAGCAGCGGATCGGGCGCGCCCGCGATCTCGACGCCGAGCGCCTCGAGCGTGTCGATGGCGGCCGTGTCATAGGCGGCGATGACGGCGGGACGGCCGTCGAGCTCCACCGGACCGCGCGCGGTGTCGATGCTCAGCGGGTCGGCAGCGGCGGCAGAGGCGGCGAGCGCCGCAAGGCCGAAGACGGCAAGAGAGGGGAGGATCTCCATGGGCAGGCTCCTGGAAAGCGGGGACATCACGAGAGCTTGCGGCGGCTGGCTCCTTTTTCCGTGATCACTAGGGTCAACCCGATGGAGAGTACAGGCTAATTCCGACTGTTTCGATCAAATACCTGCGACCGCGTCACGGTGCCTCGGTCTGGGCCGCGCCCTGCAGCCATTCGACCCGCGGGGTGAAGACATAGCCGGCGCCGTAGACCGTCTTGATCGCGCGCGGTTTCTTGGGGTCGTCGCCGAGCTTGCGGCGCAGCCGAGAGATGCGCACATCCATCGCCCGGTCGAAGGTCTCCAGATCCGAGGGCCCCTCGATATCCAGCAGGAAGCGGCGGCTCAGCACCCGGCCCGCGGCATGGACGAAGGCGCGCAGCAAGGAGGCCTCCGCCGCCGAGAGCGAGGCCGTGCTGCCGCCCGGATCGGTCAGAGTGCAGGCGCTGAAATCGGCGATCCAGCCGTCGAAGCGGGCGACCTGGCGGGTGCGGTCGGGCGCCTGGGCGGCGGCCGCGCGGCGCAGGAGCGAGCGGACCCGCGCCACCAGCTCGCGCGGCTCGACGGGCTTGACCAGGTAGTCGTCGGCGCCGAGCTCCAGCCCGACCACGCGGTCGGTGACCTCGCCGCGCCCCGAGACGATGATCGTCGGGATCGAGAGGTCGCGCATCAGATGGCCGACGACGCTCAGCCCGTCGCCGTCGGGCAGGCCGAGATCGACCAGGCAGACATCGGGGCGCACGCGGCCGAGCCGGGCGACGATATCGGCGCGGCGGGCGAAGCGCTCCACCTCGAAGCCGTGCTCTTCGAGCGAACGGCGCAGCACGGCGGCGACATCGGCGTCGTCCTCGAGCAGGAATACCAGCTGGGCCATCAGGCCTTCTCCTCCAGGCAGGCGATGCGGGCGGCCTCGGCCGCGATGGCGGCGGCAAGCGCGGGGCGTTCGAAGGGCTTCCTCAGGAAGGGAATCGCCGCGGCGCCGGTCTCGGTCGAAGGCACTTCGCTATGGCCGGTCATGACGATGACCGCAATGCCCGGGCGCGCGGCGCGGATCCGCGCGGCCAGTTCGCGCCCGTCCATGCCGCCGGGCATCGCCACGTCAGTGACGACCAGATGGATGTCCGAGACCGCGTCCAGCGTCTCCTCCGCCTCCTCGGCCGAGGCCGCCTCGATGATCGGATAGCCCAGATCGGCGATCTGGCGGCGGATCACCCGGCGCACTTCGGGATTGTCCTCCACCAGCAGCGCCAGCCCCGGCGCCTCGCCGCTGAGCAGGATCTCGTCCTCGGCGCCCTCGGGCGGCGGCGCGTCGCGCAGCGCGGCGGGCAGGAAGATGTCGAAGCGCGTGCCGCCGCCCTCGGAAGTGTCGAGCTGGATCGCCCCCTCGGACTGGCGGACGAAGCCGTAGACCATTGCCAGCCCCAGCCCCGAGCCGCCGCCATCGGTCTTGGTGGAGAAGAACGGCTCGAAGGCGCGGGCGGCGGTGGCGGCCGGCATGCCAGGGCCGTCATCGGCCACCGAGACGCGGACATAGTCGCCCGGGCGCAGCTTCAGGGGCTCCGCCTCGGCCGGGCCCAGCCGGTGATGCATGGTCGACAGCTCGATCCGCCCGCCCTCCTTCAGCGCGTCACGGGCGTTGATCGCGAGATTCAAGAGCGCCATTTCCAGCTGGCCGGGATCGACGAAGGCGGGCTTCGATCCGCCGCGCAGCCGGGTGGAGAGCTCGACATTGTCGGGCAGGGACGGGCGCAGCAGCTTGACGAGCTGGCCGATCGCGTCCTCGACATCGACCGCCGAGGGCTGCAGCGCCTGGCGCCGCGCGACCGCCAGCAGCCGCCGGGTGAAATTCGCCCCCCGCCGCGCGGCGGCAAGCGCGGGCTGCGCCAGCTCGCGGGTGATCTCGCTGTCGCCCAGCCGGTCGCAGAGCGGCACCAGATTGCCGATGATGACCGTTAGCAGGTTGTTGAAATCATGCGCGATCCCCGAGGAGAGCTGGCCGAGCGCATCCATCTTCTGCGCCTGCAGCGCCGCGGCGGTCGCCTTCTTCAGCCGGGTGATGTCGACCGACAGCAGGTAGAAGCCGCAGGGCGTGCCGTCGCCGGGGCGGTCGGGGCGCAGGAAGGTGCGGATCTCGATCACCCGGCCCGAGGGCAGGGTGACGGTCATCTCGTAATCGACCGGGATGCCCTGGCGCGCCTGCTCGAAATAGGGCCGCGAGAAGCTGAGCGTCTCGGGCTTGAGGATGTCGGCGCAGCTCTTGCCCAGGATCTCGGTCGGCGACAGGCCGTAGGCGCGGGCGAAGCGGATATTGGCGAAGCTGACGCGCATGTCGCTGCCCACCTGGGCGATGCCCGCGGGCACCTCGTCGGCGATCAGCCGCAGCCGCTCCTCGCTCAGCCGCAGCGCCGCGGTCCGCTCGCGGATCAGGTGCTCCTGCACCACCTCGCGGCTCTTCTCGTTGGTGATGTCGGTATAGACGGTGACGAAGCCGCCGGTGGTCATCGGCACGCCCTCGACGCGCAGGATGCGCCCGTCGGGGCGCTGGCGCTCGAAGAGATGCGGCTCGAAGAGCCGGGCGCGCTCGACGCGGAATCGGGTCTGCTCGCCGGCATCGCCGGGGCCGTATTCGCCGCGCTCGGCATTGTGGCGGATGAAGATCTCGAAGGGCGCGCCGGGATAGGCCAGGTCCTCGGGGAAGCCCAGCAGGTCGAGGAACCGGCGGTTCCAGCCGACCAGCCGCAGGTTGCGGTCGAAGATGGTGATCCCCTGGTCGATATGGTCCAGCCCTGCCTGGAACAGCTCGTCAGCGCTGGAATCGGCCTGTGTCGCGTGATACATCGCCCCTCTTCCCTCGGGTCAGACCAGTCTAGGCCTTTTTTAACGGCCGCGAAGACCCCGTTACAATTCGTAAGATTTGCGCAAATCTTGGGAAACATCGCCGCGCCACACATGCCCTAATCGGGATTTCTGCGGGGAGGTGACAGATGTCCGGAACGGGCGGAGTCAATATCTACGAGACGGGTCTGGACAGGACCGGGGCGAATTACGCGGCGCTGACGCCGCTGAGCTTCCTGGAGCGGACGGCCGCGATCTATCCCGACAACCTGGCGGTGGTGCACGGGCCGGTGCGGCGCACCTGGTCGGAAACCTATGCGCGCTGCCGCCGGCTGGCCTCGGCGCTTGCCGCGCGCGGGATCGGCAAGGGCGACACGGTCGCCATCGTGGCGGCCAACATCCCCGAGATGTTCGAGGCGCATTTCGCCGTGCCGATGGCCGGGGCGGTGCTGAACACGATCAACACCCGGCTCGATGCCGAGGCGATCGCCTTCATCCTCAACCATGGCGAGGCCCGCGCGGTGATCGTCGATCCCGAATTCGCCGACGTCACCGCCCGCGCGGTGCGGATGACCGGCCATGCCGCGGATCTGCTGGTGATCGACATCGCCGATCCGACCTTCGAGGGCGGCGCGCCGGTGGGCAGCATCGGCTATGACGCGCTGGTCGAGGAGGGCGATCCGGAATTCGCCTGGGCCCCTCCCGGCGACGAATGGGACGCGATCAGCCTGAACTACACCTCGGGCACCACGGGCGACCCGAAGGGCGTCGTCTACCACCACCGCGGCGCGCATCTCAACGCCCTCTCGATGATCGTGACCTGGGGCATGGCGCAGCATTCGCGCTATCTCTGGACGCTGCCGATGTTCCATTGCAACGGCTGGTGCTTTCCCTGGGCGATCGCGGCGAATGCGGGCGTCTGCGTCTGCCTGCGCGCGGTCCGCGCGGATCGCATCTTCGAGCTGATCCGCGAGGAGAAGGTCAGCCATTTCTGCGGCGCGCCGATCGTGCTGAACCTGCTGGCCAATGCCCCGGACGAGCTGAAGGACTTCTCCCACGAGGTGAAGGTGATGACCGCCGGGGCCAGCCCGCCCGCCGCCGTCATCGAGAAGATGGAGGCGATGGGCGTCGAGGTCACCCATGTCTACGGCCTGACCGAGACCTACGGGCCCTCGGTGGTCTGCGCCTGGAAGGGCGACGAATGGGACGGGCTCTCGGCCGAGGCGAAGGCGCGGCTGAAATCGCGCCAGGGGGTCAAGAACGTCGCGCTCGACGGGCTGATGGTGGCCGATCCCGACACGCTGGAGCCGGTCCCCTCGGACGGCCAGACCATGGGCGAGATCTTCATGCGCGGCAACAACGTGATGAAGGGCTACCTGAAGAACCCCTCGGCAACCGCCAAGGCCTTCAAGGGCGGCTGGTTCGCCTCGGGCGATCTGGGCGTCATTCATCCCGACGGCTATGTCGAGCTGAAGGACCGCTCGAAGGACATCATCATCTCGGGCGGCGAGAACATCTCCTCGGTCGAGGTGGAGGACGTGCTCTACAAGCATCCCGGCATCATGGAGGCCGCGGTCGTGGCGAAGCCGGACGAGAAATGGGGCGAGACGCCCTGCGCCTTCGTCACGCTGAAGCCCGGGGTCACGCTGACCGCGGAGGAGGTCATCGCCTTCTGCCGGGACCACATGGCGCATTTCAAGGCGCCGCGCTCGGTCGTCTTCACCGAGCTGCCCAAGACCTCGACCGGCAAGATCCAGAAATACGTGCTGCGCGACCAGGCGCGGGACAAGGCCAAGGCCTGAGCCCGCCGGGCGGCGGTGCCGCCGCCCCGATGCAACTGCAATCACGGATTTCCCATGAGCGATGAGCATATCCTCGTCACCGACGGGCTGAGCAAGGATTTCCTCGGCTTCACCGCGGTGGACGACGTGACCCTGAAAGTGCGCAAGGGCGACATCCATGCGCTGATCGGCCCGAACGGGGCCGGCAAGACCACCGTCTTCAACCTCCTGACCAAGGTCCACCAGCCGACCCGCGGCACGATGCGCTATGACGGGCAGGACATCACCCGCGCCAAGCCCGCCCAGATCGCCCGGATGGGCATGGTCCGCAGCTTCCAGATCTCGGCCGTCTTCCCGCACATGACCGCGCTGGAGAATGTCCGCGTCTCGCTGCAGCGCAAGCTCGGCACCTCCTTCCATTTCTGGCGCTCCGAGAGCTCGCTGAAGGTGCTCGACGCCCGCGCGCTGGAGCTTCTCGCCATGGTCGGGCTGGAGCGCTACGCCGAGACCGAGGTCCACGAGATGGCCTATGGCCGCAAGCGCGCGCTGGAGATCGCCACGACGCTGGCGCAGGAGCCGAAGCTGATGCTGCTCGACGAGCCGACCCAGGGCATGGGCCGCGAGGATGTCGCCAGGATCACCGAGCTGATCCGCGAGGTCGCGAAGTCCCGCACCGTGCTGATGGTGGAGCACAACCTGGGCGTGGTCTCGGCGCTGTGCGACCGGATCACCGTGCTGCAGCGCGGGGCGATCCTGACCGAGGGCACCTATGCCGAGGTCTCCGCCGATCCGCGTGTCAAGGAAGCCTATATGGGGAGGGCGGCATGACCCTCCTGGATCTGCCCGGCGACGGCCACAACCACGAGCTCGGCGGCGCGCATGCGGCCGAGAGGATCACCGAGATCCGCATCTCCGACCTGCATGCCTTCTACGGCGAGAGCCACGCCCTGCACGGCATCGACCTGAGCGTCTACCGCGGCGAGCTGGTCACGCTGCTGGGCCGCAACGGCGCCGGGCGGACGACGACGCTGCGCTCGATCGTCGGGCTGATCGGGCGGCGCACCGGCTCGATCATGCTCAAAGGCGAGGAGGTGATCGGCCGCCCGCCCCATGCCATCGCCCATCTCGGCGTCGGCTACTGCCCCGAAGAGCGCGGCATCTTCGCCTCGCTCTCGGTGGAGGAGAACCTGCTGCTGCCCCCCGTCGTCGCGGGAGGCGGCATGACGGTGGAGGAGCTCTACGAGATGTTCCCCAACCTGGCCGAGCGCCGCCGCAGCCCCGGCACGCGGCTCTCGGGGGGCGAGCAGCAGATGCTGGCCATGGCGCGGATCCTGCGCACCGGGGCGGACATCCTGCTGCTCGACGAGATCACCGAAGGGCTCGCCCCGGTGATCGTCGACAAGCTCGCCGACGTGCTCGGCGTGCTCAAGGCGCGCGGCTACACGATCGTTCTGGTGGAGCAGAACTTCCGCTTCGCGGCGCCGCTCGCGGACCGGCATTTCATCATGGATCACGGGCATATCGCAGAAACCGTGGCCGCCGATGAGCTGGAGACCAAGGCTCACGTCTTCGACGAATACCTGAGCGTCTGACGAATGTGACTGGGAGGAGACACATGAAAACCCTGAAAACGCTTGCGCTTGGCGCATCGACCCTGGCCATGGCGGCCTCTGCCTCGGCGGAGATCTCCGACGGCGTGGTGAAGATCGGCCTTCTGACCGACATGTCCGGCACCTATTCGGACCTGGCCGGGCCGGGCGCGGTCGAGGCCGCGAAGATGGCGATCGAGGACATCGGCGGCACGGTCGCCGGCGTGCCGGTCGAGCTGGTCACGGCCGACCACCAGAACAAGGCCGACATCGCCGCCAACAAGGCGCGCGAATGGGGCGAGAACGAGCAGGTCGACGCCTTCGCCGAGCTGGTGACGACCTCGACCGCGATGGCGGTCTTCGAGATCGCCAAGCAGCAGAACAAGGTGGTGCTGGTCTCCGGCGCGGCCTCCTCGCCCCTGACCAACGACGCCTGCATCCCCTCGGGCATCCACTACACCTATTCGACCACCGCGCTGGCCAACGGCACCGGCAAGGCGGTCGTGGCCGAGGGCGGCGACACCTGGTACTTCCTGACCGCCGACTACGCCTTCGGCCAGGCGCTGGAAGCCGACGTGACCAAGGTGGTCGAGGCGGCGGGCGGCAAGGTGCTGGGCTCCATCCGGCATCCCTTCCCGGCCTCGGACTTCTCCTCCTTCGTGCTGCAGGCGCAGGGCTCGGGCGCCAAGGTGATCGGCCTGGCCAATGCCGGGGCCGACACGACCAACGCGATCAAGGCGGCGAACGAATTCGGCCTGGTGGCGGCGGGGCAGTCGCTGGCGGCGCTGCTGATGTTCATCACCGACGTGCATGCGCTGGGGCTGGAGACCGCGCAGGGCATCCAGCTGACCACCGGCTTCTACTGGGACATGGATGACGAGACCCGCGCCTGGTCCGAGAAGTTCATGGAGCGCACCGGCTCGATGCCCTCGATGGTGCAGGCCGGCGTCTATTCCTCGGTCAGCTTCTACCTCAAGGCGATCGAGGCGACGGGCTCGGACGACACCGACACCGTGATGGAGTGGATGCGCGACCGGCCGATCGACGACTTCTTCGCCAAGGGCGGGGTGATCCGCTCGGACGGGCGGATGGTGCATGACATGTACCTGGCGCGGGTCAAGTCGCCCGCGGAATCGAAGGGCCCCTGGGACTACTACGACATCGTCCGCACCATCCCGGGCGAAGAAGCCTATGGCACGCTGGAGGAAAGCACCTGCCCGACCAAGTGACTTTCCCGGCCTCCCGCGCGTGGCGCGGGGGGTCTCCTGACCTTACCGGGATGATGCCATGCTGACTGACCTTCTGGGCTTTCCGCCGCAGGTGCTCTTCGGCCAGCTCCTGCTCGGCCTGATCAACGGGGCGTTCTACGCCGTCCTGTCGCTCGGGCTCGCGGTGATCTTCGGCCTGCTCAATATCGTGAATTTCGCCCATGGCGCGCTCTACATGCTCGGCGCCTTCTCGGCCTGGGGGCTGGCGACCTTCCTGGGGCTGAACTACTGGGCCGCGCTGATCGTGGCGCCGGTGCTCGTCGGCGGCTTCGGCATGCTGATCGAGCGCTTCCTGCTGCGCCGCCTGGCGGGGGTCGACCATCTCTACGGGCTCCTGCTGACCTTCGGCCTGGCGCTGGTGATCGAGGGCGTCTTCATCAAGCTCTTCGGCGCCTCGGGCCAGCCCTATCCGACGCCGAAGGCGCTGACCGGCGGCATCAACCTGGGCTTCATGTTCCTGCCCTGGTACCGCGGCTGGGTGGTCGTCGCCTCGCTGATCGCCTGCGGCGTGACCTGGTACATCTTCGAGAGGACCAAGATCGGCGCCTATCTGCGCGCCGGGACCGAGAACCCCAAGCTCCTGCAGGCCTTCGGGGTGAACGTGCCCCTGCTGACCACGCTGGCCTATGGCTACGGCGTGGGGCTTGCCGCCTTCGCCGGCGTGCTGGCGGCGCCGATCACCCAGGTCTCGCCGCTGATGGGCTCGAACCTGATCATCGTCGTCTTCGCCGTGGTGGTGATCGGCGGCATGGGCTCGATCATGGGCGCGGTCGTCACCGGGCTCGGCATGGGGCTGATCGAGGGGCTGACCAAGGTCTACTGGCCCGAGGCCTCGGCGACGGTGATCTTCTTCGTGATGGCCATCGTGCTGGTGCTGCGGCCTGCGGGCCTCTTCGGCCGGACCGCGTGAGGAGGGCGCCATGACCACGAAACTCGGCTATGCCGCCGCCCTTCTCCTGCTCATCGCCGCACCGTTCTTCGTCTATCCGGTGCTCCTGATGAAGTTCCTCTGCTTCGCGCTCTTCGCCTGCGCCTTCAACCTGATCCTCGGCTTCGGCGGGCTCCTGAGCTTCGGTCATGCCGCCTTCTTCGGCGGCGCCGCCTATGTCGCGGGCCATGCGATCAAGGTCTGGGGCCTGCCGACGGAGCTGGGCATCCTGGCAGGCGCCGCCGCCGCCGGGGTGATGGGGCTCGCCGCGGGGATGCTCGCCATCCGCCGCCAGGGCATCTACTTCGCCATGATCACGCTGGCGCTGGCGCAGATGGCCTATTTCCTCTTCATCTCCGCGCCCTTCACCGGGGGCGAGAACGGCCTGCAGGGCGTGCCGCGCGGCCGCCTGCTGGGTATGATCGACCTGCAGGACAACATGGCCATGTACTATTTCACCCTCGCGATCTTCCTCGCCGCCTTCTGGCTGATCGCCCGCACCGTGCATTCGCCCTTCGGCCAGGTGCTGCGGGCGATCCGCGACAACGAGCCCCGCGCGGTCTCGCTGGGCTACGATGTCGAGCGCTACAAGCTGCAGGCCTTCGTGCTGTCCGCGACGCTCGCCGGGCTGGCCGGCGCGCTGAAGACCGTGGTCTTCCAGCTCGCCTCGCTGACCGACGCGCATTGGCACATGTCGGGCGAGGTGGTGCTGATGACGCTTCTGGGCGGCGTGGGCACGATCGCGGGTCCGGCCGTCGGCGCGGGCATCATCGTCGCATTGCAGAATCTGCTTGCGTCTGGTCCGCTATCGGCCTGGGTCCCGGTCGTCCTGGGGGTGATCTTCGTGATCTGCGTGCTCAGCTTCCGCCGCGGCGTGATCGGCGAGCTGCGCGCCTTCCTCCAGAAATCGTTCTGAACCGTTCCCGAGTGAAAGGATCCCCCCATGACCTATTCCGCCCCCCTCAGAGACATGCAGTTCATCCTCGAGGAGCTCTGCGGTCTCGACGCCATCGCGGCCCTGCCGGGGCTGGAGGACGCGACCCCCGACACGGTGGCCGCGATCCTCGAGGAGGCGGGGAAGTTCGCGGGCGAGGTGCTGGCCCCCTTGAACCGCCCGGGCGATATCGAGGGGCTCAAATTCGCGGACGGCAAGCTGACCACGCCCGCGGGCTGGAAGGCGGCCTATGGCCAGCTTGTCGAGATGGGCTGGAACAGCCCCTCCGCCAGCCCCGAGCATGGCGGCATGGGCCTGCCCCAAGCGGTGAATACCTGCATCCAGGAGATGTTCCAGGGCGCCAACATGTCCTTCCAGCTCTGCCCGATGCTGACGCAGGGTGCCATCGAGGCGCTGGAGGGCTACGCCTCCGACGCGCTGAAGGAGGCCTACCTGCCGAAGCTCGTCTCCGGCGAATGGACCGGCACGATGAACCTCACCGAGCCGCAGGCGGGCTCGGATCTGGCGGCGATCCGCTCGAAGGCGGAACCCGAGGGCGACCATTACCGGATCTCGGGCCAGAAGATCTTCATCACCTACGGCACGCATGACCTGACCGACAACATCATCCACCTGGTGCTGGCCCGGCTGCCGGACGCGCCCGCGGGGGTGAAGGGGATCTCGCTCTTCCTCGT
The DNA here is from genome assembly GCF_005870025.1 of Poseidonocella sp. HB161398. GTDB lineage: Bacteria > Pseudomonadota > Alphaproteobacteria > Rhodobacterales > Rhodobacteraceae > Mangrovicoccus. The sequence continues at coordinate 82,019 of NZ_VATA01000015.1, read as the reverse complement.
GCCGCAGTTCCTCGAGGACGGCACCGGGAACGACGTGCGCTGCGTCTCGATCGAGCACAAGCTCGGCATCCATGCCTCGCCGACCTGCACGCTCGCCTTCGGCGACACGGGCGGCGCCAAGGGCTGGCTGATCGGCGAGCCGCACAAGGGGCTGCAATACATGTTCGCCATGATGAACAACGCGCGGCTCAATGTCGGCGTGCAGGGGATCGGCGTGGCGGAGCATGCCTACCAGGTGGCGCTGGCCTATGCGCGGGAGCGCCGCCAGGGCACGCCCTCGGGCGGGCAGGCGGGCGATCCGATCCTCTTCCATGGCGACGTCCGCCGCATGGTCGGCGCGATGCGGGCGAAGACGCTGGCGGCGCGCGCGCTCGCCTGCCTCGCCGCGGCCTCGCTGGACCATGCCGCGCGGAACCCGGATGCGGAGGCGCGCGGCTATCACCAGCGCCGGGTCGACCTGCTGATCCCGGTGGTGAAGGGCTGGGGCACCGAGATGGCGGTCGATGTCGCCTCTGCCGGGGTGCAAGTCCATGGCGGCATGGGCTTCGTCGAGGAGACCGGCGCGGCGCAATTCTACCGCGATGCGCGGATCACCACGATCTACGAGGGCACGACCGGCATCCAGGCGCTCGACCTGGCGGGGCGCAAGATCACCCGCGACGGCGGCCGGGCGGCGGGCGAGATCGTCGCGCAGATGCGCGCCGATGCCGATGCGGTGCGCGCCACCCAGGGCAACCAGGCCGACTGGGCGGCGATGGCGGAGATGATCGACACCGCCGCCGATCTGATCAGCGAGCTGGTCGACTGGCTCTTGGCGATGAAGGACGAGCCCGCGATGCAGAACGCGGCCGCCGTCAATGTGCTCCACGGCTTCGGCGTGGCGCTCGGCGGCTGGCAGATGGGCTATGGCGCCCATCGCGCGGCGCTTAAATCCGGCATGGACGAGGGCGAGCGCGAGGGACGGATCCGGCTGGCCGAGTTCTTCCGCGGCCAGATCTTCCCGGAAGCCGCCGCGCGCCGGGACGCGGTGGTCGCAGGCACCGAGGCGGTCGCCGCGCTGCCCGAAGACTGCTTCGCCTGAGGGCAGGGCGGGAGAGGGACACCCTCTCCCGCACCCTCACCCCGCCCCGGACCCGAGCGCACTCCCTCTCCCCGCCGGGGAGAGGGCCGGGGTGAGGGGGCGGCTCAGGCCGGAATGCCGATGCCCGGAAGATCGATCGAGACCAGTGCCCCGCGCTTCGTCACCACCTGTGCCGAGACGCGGCATCCCAGATCGGCGGCCTCCGCCGGGCTGGCGCCGCGCGCCAGGGCCGTCAGGAAGCCCGCATTGAAGCTGTCGCCTGCCGCGGTCGTGTCCGTGATCTCGGCGACGATCTGCGGCGGCACCAGGGTCTCGGCGCCGTTCTCGAGGATCAGCACCGGCTCCGGCCCGTCCTTGGCCACCACCAGGCACGCCCCCGCGGCAGCATAGCGATCAGCCGTGGCGCGCTTCGAGACATCGCCGAAATACGCCTCCTCGTCCTCGTAGGAGGGCAGTGCGATATCCGCGACCTTCGCCGCTTCGCTCACCCAGTGGCACATCTCTTCGGTGGAGGCCCAGAGCCGCGGCCGCAGATTCGGGTCGAAGGCAATCCGCACGCCCTCGCGGCGCGCCTTTGCCAGCACGTCCAGCAGGCGCTGCCGCCCGGCCTCGGGCAGGATCGCCATGGTGATCCCCGAGAAGAGCGCCAAGTCGCCCGCGCCCGCGGGAAGGGCCTCCAGATCGTCGGCCAGGCTCTTCGCCGCGGCGGTGGAGCGCCAGTAGGAGAAGCTGCGCTCGCCGTTCTTCAGCGAGATCATGTAGAGCCCGACCGTGCCGCCCTTGCGGACCGCGAGCTCGGGCGCGACGCCGGCGGCGCGCATGAAGTCGGCCATCTGCGCCGAGGGGCCGTCATCGCCGACGGCCGAGAGATAGGCCACGTCCAGATCCGGCCCGCCGAGGCGCTTCGCGTACCAGGCGGAGTTGAACGTGTCGCCGGCGAAGCCCATCGCGTAGGTGCCCTCCGGGGTGGGGGACATTTCGATCATGCATTCGCCGATGGCGAGAAAGCGGGTCATTGGTCGGGGTCCTCGAAATACTGCGGATGCTCGGCGCGCACCACGGGTAGGATATTGCGGATCCGGCTGAGATGGTCGCGCAGGCAGGTCTCGGCGGCATCCGGATCGCGCGCGGCCAGGGCCGCGACGATCGTCACATGCTGGTCATAGGCGTCCTGCTGTCCGAAGGAAAGCGACAGGAAGCGCACGCGGTCGATATGCGCCTTCTGCTCCTGGATCAGCGACCAGGCATAGCCATGGCCCGACATCTCGCAGATGCGCTTGTGCAGGAGGTCGTCGAGCTCGTGGAAGACGCTGCGCGGACCGGTCTCGGTGGCGAGCTTCTGGCGCGCCATCAGCGTCGAGAGCTCGGCCAGGTCCTCTTCGGTGATGTGCTTCACCGCGTCGCGGATGCAGGCGGCCTCGAGCGCGGCGCGCACGAAGGCGGCCTGGTGCACGCCCTTCTCGGAGATCTTGGTGATCAGCGTCGCCCGCTGCGGGCGGATCGACAGGAAGCCCAGCTGCGAGAGCCGGAAGAAGGCGTCGCGCACCGGCTGGCGCGACACGCCCAGCTGCTTGGCGATTTCCGCCTCGGACACCTTGGTGCCGGGCGGCAGCCCGAAGGTGATGAGCGCGTGGTAGAGCGCCTCGAAGACCTGATCTGTGGCCGTCGCGGTCTGTATGGCGGATAGGGGGGCGATCGTGTCTGGCATGGCGGTCCGGCTGCTCCTCTTGCCGCCAGTATACGGCATTCGCGCTTTGACACAACTATCAGACTAGCATATCAGTGAGCTAGAAGATCCGATTCAAAGGGGCAGAAGATGAGCCTGACCGATCCCGACCGCCTGTTTCCGGCAGAGCCCGGCCTGCGCGGACTTGCACGCCGCCTTTTCGAAAGCGTGGCGGACATGCCGATCGTGTCGCCGCACGGCCATTGCGACCCGCGCTGGTTCGCCGAGAACGAGCGCTTTCCCAACCCGGCCGAGCTGTTCGTCATCCCCGACCACTATGTCTTCCGCATGCTGGTCAGCCAGGGGATCCCGCTGACCGATCTGGGCGTGCCGCGCGTCGACGGCGGCCAGACCGAGACCGATCCTCGCAAGATCTGGCGCCTCTTCGCCGAGAATTTCCACCTGTTCCGGGGCACCCCCTCGGCCATGTGGCTGAACCACTCCTTCCAGTTCGTCTTCGGCCTCGACACGCCGCTCTCGGCGGCCACGGCCGATGAGTACTACGACCATATCGACGCCAAGCTGGCCACCCCCGAATTCACGCCGCGCGCCCTCTACGAGCGCTTCGGCATCGAGCTTCTCGCCACCACCGAGGGCGCGCTCGACGACCTGAAATGGCACAAGGCGATCACCGCTTCGGGCTGGGGCGGCAAGGTGGTGACGACCTACCGTCCCGATGCCGTGGTCGATCCCGAATTCGAGGGTTTCGCGGGCAATGTCGAGCAGCTCGGCGCGCTGACCGGCGAGGACACCTCGACCTGGGAAGGCTACCTGAACGCCCATCGTGCGCGGCGCGCCTATTTCAAGGAATTCGGCGGCGCCACGGCCTCGGATCACGGCCACCCTTCGGCCCGCACCGAGGATCTGCCGCAGAACGAGGCGGCGGCGCTGTTCCAGAAGGCGCTGGCCGGGACCTGCACGCCGGAAGAGGCCGATGCCTTCCGCGGCCAGATGCTGACCGAGATGGGGCGGATGAGCCTCGAGGACGGGCTGACCCTGCAGATCCACGCGGGCAGCCGCCGCAACCACCATGCTGGCGTCTTCGCCGAGCATGGCCGCGACAAGGGCTTCGACATCCCCGGCCGCACCGACTATGTCGGCCATCTCTCGCCGCTGCTGAACGCGGTGGGCATGGATCCGAAGCTGCGGATCATCCTCTTCACGCTCGACGAGACCGTCTATTCGCGCGAGCTGGCGCCGCTGGCCGGGGTCTATCCGGCGCTGCGCCTCGGCCCGCCCTGGTGGTTCCATGACAGCTACGAGGGCATCAAGCGCTTCCGCGAGATGACCACGGAGACGGCGGGCTTCTACAACACCGCCGGGTTCAACGACGACACCCGCGCCTTCTGCTCGATCCCGGCCCGCCACGATGTCGCGCGCCGCTCGGACTGCTCCTACCTGGCCGGGCTGGTCGCCACCGGGCGGCTGGGCGAGGCCGACGCCTTCGAAGTGGCGAAGGACCTGACCTACAATCTGGCCAAGGATGCCTATGGCCTGAAGTGATCCGCGCGGGCTGGACGGGAGAGGGAGCAGAGCTTCCGTCCGGCCCCGCATTCCCGCAGTTTCATCAGGGGAGGAAGACCATGAAACTGACACTGACTGCCGCGCTTCTGGCCGGCTCCGCGATCGCAACCGCCGCAACGGCCTGCGAGACCACGTTCCGCTCGTCGGACACCCATCCCGAAGGCTACCCGACCGTGCTGGCCGTCCAGGAGATGGGCAAGCTTCTCGAAGAGCGCAGCGACGGACGCCTGTGCGTCGAGGTGTTCCACTCCGCCCAGCTGGGCGAGGAGAAGGACACGATCGAGCAGACCCAGTTCGGCGTCATCGACATGAACCGCGTCTCGATGGGTCCGTTCAACAACATCATCGAGGAAACCCAGGTCGTCTCGCTGCCCTACGTGTTCCGCTCGGTGGAGCACATGCACCACGTGATGGACGGCCCAATCGGCGACGAGATCCTGGCCGCCTTCGAAGCGCATGACCTGGTCGGCCTGGCCTTCTACGACGGCGGCTCGCGCAGCTTCTACAATTCCGAGAAGCCGATCACCTCGATGGCGGATCTGGCGGGGATGAAGTTCCGCGTCATGCAGTCCGACATCTTCGTCGACATGGTCTCGGCGCTTGGCGCCAACGCGACGCCGCTGCCCTATGGCGAGGTCTATTCCTCGATCCAGACCGGCGTGATCGACGGCGCCGAGAACAACTGGCCCTCCTATGAATCCTCCGGCCATTTCGAGGTCGCCAAGTACTACACGCTCGACCAGCACCTGATCGTGCCCGAAGTGCTGGTGATGTCGAAGCTGACCTGGGACAAGCTGAGCCCGGAGGACCAGGAGCTGGTCCGCCAGGCGGCGAAGGACAGCGTGCCGGTGATGCGCGAGCTCTGGGAAGAGCGCGAGGCGGCCTCCGAGCAGAAGGTTATCGACGCCGGCGTCGAGGTCATCACCGACATCGACAAGACCCCGTTCATCGAGGCGATGAAGCCGGTCTACGAGAAGCACGTGACCTCCGACAAGCTCAAGGATCTGGTCGAGCGCATCCAGGCCACCGAGTGAGCCAGACCGGGGCCGCCAGCACGGCGGCCCCCTTCCTTAAGGGGCAGGGGATGGAAACTGTTGCAAGAATAACCGGGATCATCGCCCGGATCGGGCTGTGGATCTCGGGCATCGGCCTGGTGCTGATGACCGCGATGATCGCCGCCCAGGTGTTCTTCCGCTACGTGCTGAACGACAGCCTGATCTGGACCGAGCCGGCCGCGATCCTGGTGATGGGCTGGTTCATCCTGCTCGGCGCCGCGGTGGGCATCCGCGAGGGCTACCATCTGAGCTTCGAGGTGCTGCTCTACCTGCTGCCCGACCGGGTCAAGCTGGTCCTCTACTCGATTTCCGACATCGTCGTGACCGCCTTCGGGGCGGGGATGGTGATCTATGGCTGGCAGCTCGCCGCGAAGACCGCCGGGACGACCATCCCGTCGCTGGGCTTCTCGGGCGCGGTCAGCTTCCTGCCGATCATATCGGGCGGGGTCCTGGTGGTGCTCTTCTCGGTGGAGCGCCTGGCGCGCCGCGCCGCGGGCCTTCCGACCTCGCGCTTCGGCGAAACGGCGGAACACTGACATGGAACTCTGGATTCTCTTCGGAAGCTTCACCTTCCTGCTGCTGATCGGCACGCCCGTGGCCTTCTGCCTCGGCGTCTCCAGCTTCTTCACCGTGCTCTACATGGGCCTGCCGCCGGTCATCGTCTTCCAGCGGCTGAATTCCGGCGTCTCGGTCTTCGCGCTGATGGCGATCCCGTTCTTCATCTACGCGGGCGAGCTGATGGTCCGCGGCGACATCGCGCGGCGCCTCGTCGCGCTGGCGGGCGCCATGGTCGGCCATCTCAAGGGCGGGCTGGGGCAGGTGAACATCCTGGCCTCGTGCCTCTTCGGCGGCATCTCCGGCTCGGCCGCGGCGGATGCCTCCGCCATCGGCGGGCTGATGATCCCGCAGATGGAGAAGCGCGGCTACGACACCGACTACGCCGTCAATGTCACCGTGACCTCGTCGATCATCGCGCTGATGCTGCCGCCCTCGCACAACCTGATCATCTACTCGATCTCGGCGGGCGGGCGGCTGTCGATCGCCGATCTCTTCACCGCCGGGATCATCCCGGGGCTGCTGCTGGCGCTGAGCCTGATGGTCGCCGCCTGGTTCGTGGCCAAGCGCCGCGGCTATCCGACGGAGCCCTTCCCGGGCGGCCGGATGCTGGGGGCGCTGTTCCTCTCGGCGGTGCCGGGGCTGATCCTGGTCGCGATCATCTTCGGCGGCGTGCGCTCGGGCATCTTCACCGCCTCGGAGAGCTCCTGCATCGCGGTGGTCTACGCGCTTTTCGTGACGCTCTTCGCCTACCGCTCGCTGTCCTGGCGCGACTTCGTCGAGGCGACGCTGGGCGCGGTGCGCACCACGGCGATGGTGCTCCTGGTGATCGGCTGCGCGGCGGCCTTCGGCTGGCTGCTGGCCTTCCTGAAGGTCCCGGCCTCGATGGTGGAGTTCCTGCAGAACTTCTCCGACAACCCGCTGGTGATCCTGCTGCTGATCAATATCAGCCTGCTGGTGCTGGGCACCTTCATGGACATGAGCCCGCTGATCGTGATCACCACGCCGATCTTCCTGCCGGTGGCACAGGCCTTCGGGGTCGATCCGGTGCAGTTCGGCATCATCCTGATCCTCAATCTCGGCATCGGGCTGTGCACGCCGCCGGTCGGATCGGTGCTGTTCGTCGGCTGCGCGGTCGGCAATATCGGCATCGGCCAGGCGATGCGGACGATCTGGCCCTTCTACTTCGCCGCCTTCGCGACGCTGATCCTGGTCACTTATGTCCCGGCACTTTCGCTTTGGCTTCCCGCGGTTTTCCGGTAAAGGCTGTCATACAGATCAATGGAGGTGTCCGATGACTAATGTCTTTCCGCCCGTCGACCTCGGCGGAGTTACCAGACAGGTTCTGGCCGACGCGCCTGAACTGATGGTTGTCTCCTTCCGCTTCTCCAAGGATGCGGAAGGGGCGCTGCACAGCCACCCGCATGTGCAGTCGACCTATGTGAAAACCGGCCGCTTCGCCTTCACCATCGGCGAAGAGACCACAGAGATCGGGCCGGGCGACAGCTTCGTGATCCCGTCCGGGGCGACGCATGGCTGCGTCTGCCTCGAGGACGGCGAGCTGATCGACTGCTTCACCCCCCGACGTGACGATTTCCTGTAAGGAGGAGACTCTCCCAATGACCCAAGTCGACATCCGCCACGCGATCGACCCCCGCACCACCAAGACGCTCGATACCGACGGGCTGCGCGACGAGTTCCATGTCGGCGGGCTCTTCGTCCCCGGCGAGGCCAAGCTGACCTATTCGCATTACGACCGGATGATCCTCGGCTCCGTCGTGCCCGCGGGCAGCCCGATCGTGATCGACGAGGTGCAGAACACCGGCACCAAGACCGTGCTGGAGCGCCGCGAGATGGGCGTGCTGAATATCGGCCCCGAAGCCGGCACCGTCACCGTCGGCGGCGAAAGCTACGAGATGGAGAAGGGCGACGTGCTCTATATCGGCATGGGCGCGGGCCCGGTCGAGTTCTCGGGCGCCGGCCGCTTCTACCTGGTCTGCACCCCGGCGCACCGCGCCATCGCGACCCGGCTGATCAAGCCCGCGGACGCAAAGCGGGTCGAGCTGGGCTCGAAGGACACCGCCAACGAGCGCGTCATCATCCAGTTCCTGCATCCCGACGTCCAGGAGACCTGCCAGCTGACCATGGGCTACACCCAGTTCCTGCCGGGCAGCCTGTGGAACACCATGCCGGCCCACCTGCATGACCGCCGGATGGAGGCGTACCTGTATTTCGACCTCGACGAGGGCTCCCGCGTCTTCCACTTCATGGGCGAGCCGAACGAGACCCGCCATATCGTCATGTCGAGCGAAGAGGCCGTGATCTCGCCGCCCTGGTCGATCCATTCGGGCGCGGGCACCGGCAGCTACACCTTCTGCTGGGCGATGGCCGGCGACAATACCGACTTCACCGACATGGACATGGTCGCCATGGACGAGCTGCGCTGATGGCGGCAGACCCTTTCCGGATCGACGGCAAGCGCGCCCTGGTGACGGGCGCGAATACCGGCATCGGCCAGGCGATCGCCGTGGGTCTCGCGGAACGCGGGGCCCATGTCATCGCCGCCGGGCGCCGGGCCTGCGACGAGACCGTGGAAATGATCACCGGGATCGGCGGCACCGGCGAGACGCTGCTGGTCGACCTGTCGGACCCGCATGCCGGGGTGGCCGCGCTGGAAAGCGTCGCGCCGCTCGACATCCTGGTCAACAATGCCGGCATCATCCGCCGCGAGGACTCGGTCAAGCATTCCGAGCTGGACTGGGACGAGGTGATGAACGTCAATCTCAAGGCGGTCTTCCTGCTCTGCCAGGCCTTCGGCAAGCAGGCGATCGCCAAGGGCGAGGGCGGGCGCATCGTCAATATCGCCTCGCTGCTGAGCTTCCAGGGCGGGATCCGGGTGCCGGGCTATACCGCGTCGAAGCACGGCGTGGCGGGCCTGACCAAGATCTTCGCCAATGAATGGGCGCAGGACGGCATCACCGTGAACGCGGTGGCGCCGGGCTATATCGCGACCAACAACACCTCGGCGCTGCGCGCGGACGAGGACCGGTCGCGCCAGATCCTCGAGCGCATCCCGGCAGGCCGCTGGGGCGAGCCCGAGGATATCGCCGGCGCCGTCTGCTTCCTGGCCTCGCCGGCCGCGAAATACGTCACCGGCGCCGTGCTGAATGTCGATGGCGGCTGGCTGGCGCGCTGACCCTTCCGGCAGGGCGCGGAGGCGCGCCCTGCCATAACCGGAGACCCGACCCATGTCCGATCCGATCCTGCTCGATCCGCGCGACGATGTCGCCATCGTCACCACCCGCGCCAAGGCGGGAGAGACCCCTCTGGGCCGCGGCGCGGCGCTCGGGGCGCCGGTCTCGCCGGGGCACAAGCTGGCGCGCCATCCGATCGCGAAAGGCGACGCGATCCGGAAATTCGGGCAGGTGATCGGCTACGCAACCATGGACATTCCCGAAGGTGCCCATGTCCATAGCCATAATTGCGAGATCGGGGCGCATGGGCGGGACTACCAGATCGGCGCCGAGCTGGAGGCCGCCCGCAAGGCGGTGCCGGAGATGGCGCCCCGGACCTTCCGCGGCTACCGCCGCGCCGACGGGCGGGTGGGCACGCGCAACATGATCGCGCTGGTGGCGACGGTGAACTGCTCGGCCACGGTGATCCGCCAGGCGGCGGACGAGGTGATGCGGTCCGGCATCCTCGCGGACTATCCCAATGTCGACGGGGTGGTGGCCTTCGCCCATGGCACCGGCTGCGGCATGAACAATGAAGGCCCGGGCTGGGAGAACCTGCAGCGGGTGCTCTGGGGCCATGCCACCCATCCCAATGTCGGCGCGGCGATCTTCGTCGGGCTCGGCTGCGAGGTGATGCAGATCGCCCGGATGAAGCAGATGTTCGAGGCGACCGGCAGCGAACGCTTCCACGGGCTGACCATCCAGGAGAATGGCGGCACCCGCGCGACGGTGGCGCTGATCGCGGAGAAGATCCGCGAGATGCTGCCCGAGGTGAACCGCGCGGAGCGCAGCGACTGCCCGGTGTCGGGCCTGGCGCTGGCGCTGCAATGCGGCGGTTCGGATGGATATTCCGGGATATCGGCCAATCCGGCGCTCGGCGTGGCCTGCGACATGCTGGTGGGGCTCGGCGCGACGGTGGTCCTGTCGGAGACACCGGAGATCTTCGGCGCCGAGGAATTGCTGCTGCGCCGGGCGGAAAGCCCTGAGATCGCGGAGAAACTTCTGGAGCGGATCCGCTGGTGGGAAGAGTACGCGGCGATGAACGGCGGCTCGCTCGACAACAATCCGAGCCCGGGCAACAAGGCGGGCGGGCTGACCACGATCCTGGAGAAATCGCTGGGGGCCGTCGCGAAGGCGGGATCGACCCCCCTTCGCGACGTGCTGGCCTATGGCCAGCAGATCCGGACCCCGGGCCTGGTTTTCATGGACACGCCGGGCTATGATCCGGTGTCGGCGACGGGGCAGATCGCCGGCGGCGCGCAGCTTCTGGTCTTCACCACGGGGCGCGGCTCGGCCTTCGGGTCGAAACCCGCGCCGACGATCAAGGTGGCAACGAATGACGCGCTCTACCAGGCAATGCCCGAGGACATGGACCTCAATTGCGGCGATATCGTCAGCCGCGGCGTGGCCCTGCAGGAGAAGGGCCGCGAGATCCTCGAGGCCGTCATCGCCACCGCTTCGGGGCAGAAGACCAAGAGCGAACTCCTGGGGCTCGGAGACAACGAGTTCCTGCCCTGGCAGATCGGCGCGGTGATGTAGCGCTAGCGGCGGGTCATCGCCTCGGCCTCGTCATAGCGCAGCTCCATGTCGATGACCTCCAGCATGCAGCGGAGCTCGGCGGCGAGCGCCTCGGCGCTGCGGCGGCCCGCCTGGTACTCGGCCAGGTATTCGCCGAGGCAGTCGGCCAGCGCCTCGATATTCTGCAGCACCTCGCCGGCCATGCGGCGCTCGCGGTCGAAATGCTCCAGCAGGAGCCCTGCGCGCGCCTCCTCGCCGAAGCAGGGCGTCAGCCCGGCGGGCCGCAGCAGATCGCGCATCAGGACGCTCGACAGGGTCTGGACATGCATGGCTCGGCTCCGGAAGATCAAATTCTCCCTGAATTGTACCTTCCGGGGTCGCACGGGCCATCACATCCTTGCCAAATGGTTAAGGCGGCAGGGTCAGGGGCGGACCGGCTCGCCCGAGGCGTCCGAGCCGGGCGGCGGCACCGCGCTTTTGGCCAGCCGGTAGCGCGAGGGGCTGTCGCCGATATACTGCTTGAACATGCGGCTGAAGAAATACGGGTCGGCGAAGCCGAGCTCCAGGGCCGCCTCCTTGACCGAGAGCCCCATGCCGAGCCGGTTGGCGGCAAACTCCATCCTCTTGAGTTCGCGGAACTTCTTCGGCGTCATGCCCATCCGGTCACGGAAGGCCCGGCGGAAGTAGTCGGCATTGTAGGGCACGCTGGCCAGCGCGTCCTCGACGCCCGCGCCGAGCGGGTCCGAACTCAGCCGCGAGGCCACGAACATGATGTGGAGCGACAGCTGGTCCTGGCTTTCGGGCGCGGTGTCGTCGGTTTTCCAGCCCTCGAAGGCGGCCTCGAGATGGGCCAGAAGCAGCACCATGAAGGCGTGGTGCTGGCTCAGCGTGGTATTCGCCCGCGAGGTCGATTCCCGGTAGTGGCGCACCAGCGGCTGCAGCGCCTCCCAGTCGGCGAAGCGCGCCTTCCGCGCCAGCCGCATCTGCGCGATCACGTCGCCGCGGCCGAAGAGATCCAGCATGAAATGCTGCGCCACGCCGGTATATTCCTCCGCCCCGCAGTCATGCCGCCCGCGGAAGCGCAGATAGGCCGGGACCAGCATCGCCTCGCCGGGCTCCAGCGTGAATTCGTCCTCGCCGATCCAGTAGCGGCCGCGCCCGGTGAGCGGCATCACCAGGTCATGCACCGGGTTCAGCTTGTCGATGCGCCAGCGCGAATTGTGCCGCATCTTGATCGCCGATCGTGCCAGCCGGAGCGACAATGAGCGCATCGGCATGAGCGAGAGCGGGAAATGTTCGGTTTTCTCCATCTTTTTATCCGATACCCGGCATGGGACCGTCATGGCAAGCCATATTAGCCTCTGTTCATGGAATCATAACCATGAAGCCCGGGCGGGGGAGCCCGGTACAAGGGAGGAGCTTCAGGTGCAGGACCGCCCGCCGTTTCGGCCGGGCCGCGCGTCCGTGCAGCCGCAGACCGTTGCCATGACCCATTGCGAAGACAGAATTCCCGTCCGGATCGCCTATATCGGCGGCGGCTCGCTGAACTGGGCGCCGAAGCTGATGGCCGACCTGGCCCAGGACCGGCGCCTCGCGGCCGAGGTCCGCCTCTACGACCTCGACGGCGCCGCCGCCCGGCGCAATGCCGCGATGGGCGCCCGCTTTGGCGCCGCCTCGGCGGGAACGCCCGCGCGCTACCTGGCCAGCGGCAGTCTGGCCGAAGCGCTGGCCGGGGCGGAGATCGTCGTGGTCTCGATCCTGCCCGGCCGGTTCGAGGACATGGCGCAGGATATCGGCATCCCGGCGCGCTACGGCATCGCGCAGTCGGTCGGCGACACGGTGGGGCCGGGCGGCTTCCTGCGGGCGATGCGCGCCATCCCGATGCTGGCGGAGATCGGCCGCGCCATCGCGCTGCACGCGCCGGAGGCCCATGTCTGCAACCTGACCAACCCGATGAGCGTCCTGACCGGCGCGCTCTACCGCGCCTTCCCCGGGATCCGCGCCTGGGGCGAATGCCACGAGGTGACGAAGCTGAGAAAGCAGGTCGCCTGGATCGCCAACCGCGAGGCGGGCGCAGAGCGCTACAGCCATCGCGATGTCGAGGCGAATGTCCTGGGGATCAACCATTTCACCTTCGCCGACCGGATCGCGCTGAGGGGCCGGGACATGCTGCCGGCCTATCGCGACTTCGCCCGCGCCCATGCCGCATCGGGTTGGGTCGCGGCGGAGCCCGATCCGGCGGACGAGCACGAACGCTATTTCGGCGACCGCTCGAAGGTGAAGTTCGACCTCTTCCGCCGCTTCGGCATCCCCGCGGCAGCAGGCGACCGGCACCTGGCGGAGTTCCTGCCCGCCGCCGAGTATCTCGATGATGCCGCGCGCTGGAGCTTCGGGCTGACCCCGGTAGAGTACCGGCAGCGCGAGCAGGCCGCCAAGCGCACCCGCGCCGAGGCGCTGGCCGCGGGCGGGGGCGTTCCGGCGCCAGAGCGCTCGGACGAGGCGCTGGTCGACCAGATCGTCGCGCTCTGCGCCGGCGAGCCCTTCGTGTCGAACGTCAACCTGCCCAATCGCGGGCAGATCGCGGGGCTGCCCCAGGGCGCGGTGGTGGAGACCAATGCGGTCTTCTCCGGGCTCGGCGCGACGCCGGTCATGGCCGGACGGCTGCCGCCCGCGCTCGAGGCCGTCGCCGCGGATCACGCGGCCCGCCAGAGCGCGCTTCTCGATGCCGTGATGGCAGGCGAGGCGGGCGCGCTCTTCCCGCTCTTCTCTTCCGATCCGCTGGTGGCGCCTCTCGGCGAGGCGCGGGCGCGGAGCCTGTTCCAGGAGATGATCGCCGCCACCGGCGCCTGGATTCCCGAGACCCTGAAAGGAGCCGCATGATGGGTGGCGAAAGCAAATGGATGGGGCTGTGGTACGTATCGCCCTACGTGATCGGGCTGCTGCTCTTCACGGCGTTCCCGTTCCTCGCATCCTTCTATCTCAGCTTCACCGACTACGACCTGCTCAACAAGCCGGAATGGGTGGGCCTGCACAACTACGAGAAGCTCTTCACCCGCGACCGGACCTTCGACAAGTCGCTGAAGGTCACGCTGATCTACGTCTTCTCGACCGTGCCGCTGAAGCTGGCCTTCGCGCTCTTCATCGCGGTCGTGCTGAACTACCGGCTGAAGGCGATCAACCTCTTCCGCACCGCCTACTACGTGCCCTCGATCCTCGGCGGCTCGGTGGCGATCGCGGTGCTGTGGCGCTACATCTTCGCCGATACCGGGCTGGTCAACATCATGCTGGGCAGCCTGGGGATCGATCCGATCAACTGGTTCGGCGATCCCACCAACGCGCTCTTCACCATCACGCTGCTGCGCTGCTGGCAGTTCGGCTCGGCCATGGTGATCTTCCTCGCCGCGCTGCAATCGGTGGACAAGTCGCTCTACGAGGCCGCGGCCATCGACGGCGCGGGCCCGTGGAAGATCTTCCGCCACATCACCCTGCCGCTGATCACCCCGGTGATCTTCTTCAACCTCATCATGCAGACGGTCCAGGCGTTCCAGGAGTTCAACGGCCCCTACATCATCACCGATGGCGGCCCGATGAAATCCACCTACCTGCTGCCGCTCTACATCTACGACAAGGCCTTCAAGAGCTTCGACATGGGCTATGCCTCCGCCATCGCCTGGGTGCTCTTCGCCATCATCATGGTCCTGACCCTCATCGCCTTCTGGTCGTCCAAGAAGTGGGTCTACTACGCCGGCGACAAGAGGAGCTGATCCATGGCCGCCATTACCGACATCCCCGTCCGGAAAGGCTCCGAGCCGCCGACCGCCATCGAGCTGAAGCACCGCCGCAAGGCGCTGCGCTCCTCGATCCTGCGCTACAGCCTGCTGACCATCGTCGGGCTGATCATGATCTACCCGCTGATCTGGCTGGTCGGCGCCTCCTTCAAGACCAATGCCGAGATGTTCTCCTCGGCCGGGTTCTGGCCGAAGAACCCGACGATCTCGGGCTATATCGAAGGCTGGCAGACCTCGACGCCCTACACGTTCGGCCGGTTCTTCGTGAACACGATGTGGATCATCATCCCCAAGACCATCGGCACGGCGATCTCCTGCACGCTGGTGGCCTACGGCTTCGCCCGCTTCGAGTTCCCGGGCAAGAAGTTCCTGTTCATGACCGTCATCGCGACGCTGCTCCTGCCGAACGTGGTCACGCGGATCCCGCAGTACCTGCTGTTCCGCGACATCGGCTGGCTCGACAGCTTCCTGCCGCTCTGGGTGCCCTCGGCACTGGCGGGCGACGCGTTCTTCGTCTTCATGGTGATCCAGTTCCTGCGCGCCATCCCGCGCGACATGGAGGAGGCCGCCCGGGTCGACGGCGCGACCACGCTGCAGACGCTGATCTACATCGTGGTGCCGATGCTGATGCCCGCGCTGATCTCGGTCTGCCTGTTCCAGTTCATGTGGACGATGAACGACTTCCTCGGGCCGCTGATCTACATCTCGTCGGTCGAGAAATACCCGGTGAGCCTGGCGCTCAAGCTCTCCATCGACACGACCGAGGCCTTTGCCTGGAACCAGATCCTCGCAATGTCGGTCCTCGCGCTCGCCCCGTCTCTCATCGTGTTCTTCATGGCACAGAAATACTTCATCGAAGGCATCTCGTCCGGAGGAGTCAAAGGCTGATGGCTGAACTTCAACTCAAAGGGGTCGAGAAGACCTACGGCAACGGCTTCAAGGCGGTCCACGGGATCAACCTCGATGTCCAGGAAGGCGAATTCATGGTGCTGGTGGGGCCTTCGGGCTGCGCCAAGTCCACCACGCTGCGGATGATCGCCGGGCTCGAGACCGTCACCGGCGGCGAGATCCGCATCGGCGACAACGTGGTCAACGACCTCGTCCCGGGCAAGCGCGGCATCGCCATGGTGTTCCAGAACTACGCACTCTATCCGCATATGAAAGTGCGCCGCAACCTGGGCTTCGGCCTGCAGCTCAGGGGCAAGCCCAAGGACGAGATCGCCACGGCGACCGGCGAGGTGTCGGAAATCCTCGAGATCGAGAAGCTTCTCGACCGGCTGCCGAAGCAGCTCTCCGGCGGGCAGGCGCAGCGGGTCGCGGTGGGGCGCGCGCTGATCAAGCACCCGGATGTCTTCCTCTTCGACGAGCCGCTGTCGAACCTCGACGCCAAGCTGCGCGCCGCGATGCGGGTCAGGATCACCGACCTGCACAAGCGGCTGAAGGCCGAGGGGCGCCCGGCGACGGTGGTCTACGTGACCCATGACCAGGTCGAGGCGATGACCATGGGCGACCGCATCTGCGTGATGAAGGACGGCCATATCATGCAGGTCGCCGATCCGGTGACGCTCTACGAACGGCCGGCAAACGCCTTCGTCGCGGGCTTCATCGGCATGCCCGAGATGAACCTCGTCCCGGTCGTGCTGACCCGCGGGCTCGGCGCGCAGGTGACGCTCGACGGGCAGACGATCGATGCGGGCGACGAGCTGGCACGCAGGCTCTACTGCCAGGACGGACCCGTCACGCTCGGCATCCGGCCGCAGCATCTGGGCGTCGTCCCCGCGGGCAGCCCCAACAGCCTGACCGGCACCGTGACCAATATCGAGTTCATGGGCCACGAGGTGAACCTGCACGCCAAGGTCGGCAACGCCGCCTTCGTCGCGGTGGTGCCCTCCGAGGCTTTCGACCGCGCGACACAGCGCGGCGACAAGGTCGGGCTGACCGTCTCGGGCGGCCATGCGCATGTCTTCGATGTCTCCTCGGGCGAGAATGTCTCGCTCAGGGGACAGCTCAACTGACCATCCAAGGGAGGAAACAGGATGAAAACGGCACTGATGGGCCTCGCCCTTGCCACCACGGCCCTCGCCGGGTCCGCCCAGGCGGCAGAGCTCAGGATGAGCTGGTGGGGCGGCGACAGCCGCCACCTGGCCACGCAGGAGGCGCTCAAGGTCTGCGGCGAGAAGCACGGCCACACGATCAAGCCGGAATTCACCGGCTGGCAGGGCCATTTCGAGAAGGTCGCGACCCAGATCGCGGGCCGGACCGAGGCGGACATCATGCAGATCAACTGGCCCTGGCTGCCGATCTTCTCGGCGCGCGGCGACGGCTTCGCCGACCTGGAGCAGTTCGACGCGATCGACCTGTCGAACTGGACCCCCGAGCAGCTGGAAGCCGGGCGCCGCAACGGCGTGCTGAACGGCCTGCCGGTCTCGACCACGGGACGGCTCTTCGTCTTCAACAAGACCACCTATGACAAGGCCGGGCTGGAGCTGCCGAAGACCTGGGACGACCTGCTGGCCGCCGGCCCGATCTTCCAGGAGAAGCTGGGCGACGCCTACTACCCGTTCGAGGGCATCGCGCTCGACGGCACGCTGCTGGTGACGCTCTACGGCACGCAGAAGACCGGCAAGCCGCTGATCGACCCCGAAACCAACGAGATCCTGTGGTCGGTCGAAGAGCTCGCCGACGCGATCACCTTCTACCAGAAGCTGGTCGACAACCACGTGATCCAGCCCTGGTCGGACGTGCTGGCCGCGGGCAACCTGCCGATCCACGAATACCCGAAATGGACCAAGGGCGAGATCGGCGGCAGCTACCAGTGGGACAGCACCTACTTCAAGATCTCCGATCCGATGGAGGAGGGGCAGGAGCTGGTCTATACCGGCATCATCGACCAGGCGGGCGAGAAGACCGAAGGCGTCTACCGCAAGGCCTCGATGGTCTTCGCCATCTCCAAGCATTCCGACAATCCCGAAGCCGCGGCCGAGATCGTCAACTGCCTGCTGAACGAGCCCGAGGGCATCGCCGCCATGGGCTCCGCCCGCGGCGTCCCCGCCTCCAAGGCGGCGCTGACGCAGCTGACCGAGTCCGGCGTGCTGAAGCCGATGCAGATCGAGGCGCAGGAGCTGGTGATCGACGCCGAGGGCCCGGCCATCCACCCCTACATGGAACACCCCGATGTCCGCTCCGCGATGGAGGACAATCTCGAGCTCTTCGCCTATGGCGAAATCGACGCGGAAACCGCCGCCGACGAGATGATCTACGCCATCCAGGAAGCGCTCGACGACATCAAGTCCTGAGGTTCCTCCCCGGGGGCGCGGCGGTCCGCTGCCGCGCCCCGCTCTTTCTTCCAGAAGGCGCTCCCGATGACCGCTCCCCGCCTTGCCACCCTGTCCGGCCGCACGGCCACGATCCTGCTGTCGCCTCCGGGCGCGCTCTACCGGCTGCAGCATCCCGTCGCCTGGCGGCTCAGCCGCGACGGCGTGATCTACTACGAGGGCACGGCCACCACCGCGCCGGTCTTCCTCGAGGATCTGCTGCCCGGCCATGACTACCTTTTCGACAGCGACCTGGGCGACCTGGATTTCGCGACGCCGCGCTGCGCGGGGCTGGTCGATGCCGGGGATCATGGGCTGGACGAAGCCGCGCCCGACAATGCCGCCGCCCTGGCCGCGGCGGTCGCCGCGACGCCCGAGGGCGGCACGCTGATGCTGCCCCGCGGCCGCTATCTTACGGGGCCGATCTTCCTGAAGCCCGGCATCACCTTCTGGCTGCCCGAAGGCGCCGAGCTTGCCGGCAAGGGCGAGCGCGCCGGCTGGCCTCAGCTGCCCGCGCGCGACGCGCAGGGCCGGGTCGTCGGCACCTGGGAGGGCCTGCCCGCAACCTCCTTCGCCTCGGTCGTGACCGCGATCGACTGCGCGGGGCTGAAGATCACCGGCCGCGGCACCATCGACGGCGGCGGCGACCGCGGCGACTGGTGGAGCTGGCCGAAGGAGACCCGCGAGGGCGCCCGCCGTCCGCGGACGCTGTTCCTCGCCCATTCCCCGGATGTCGAGCTCTCGGGCCTGACCATCCGCAATTCGCCCAGCTGGACGGTGCATCCCTTCCGCTGCGACCGGCTGACCGCCGCGGGGCTCTTCATCCAGAACCCGCCCGACAGCCCCAATACCGACGGGTTCGATCCCGAAAGCTGCGAGGACGTGACGCTGGCGGGGCTGCATTTCTCGGTCGGCGACGACTGCATCGCGGTCAAGGCCGGCAAGCGCGCGCCGGGGCAGGCGGACCATCTGGCGCCGACCCGCCGGCTGGCAATCACGCACTGCCATATGGAGCGCGGCCATGGCGCCGTGGTGCTCGGATCCGAGATGTCGGGCGAGATCACCGACGTGACGATCTCGGCCTGCAGCTTCGAGGGCACCGATCGCGGGCTAAGGATCAAGACGCGGCGCGGCCGGGGCGGCAAGGTCGCCCGCGTGACGCTCGACCATGTGGCGATGCAGGACGTGCCCACGCCGTTTGCCGCCAATGCCTTCTATTTCTGCGACCCCGACGGCCGCGACGACTGGGTGCAGAGCCGCGCCCCCGCGACGGTCGACGAGACCACGCCGCTGATCGGCGACATCACCTTCCGCGACGTGACCGCGACCGGTGTCCGCCTGGCGGTCGTGGCGCTCCTGGGCCTGCCCGAGCGGCCGATCCGCGGCATCGTGCTGGAACGCGTCCGCGCCAGCTTCGACCCGGAGGCGGTGGCCGAGGTGCCGCTGATGGCGCTGGGACAGGCGCCCGCGCGCCACGAGACGATCCGCGCGGACTTCGCCGAGGTGACCGGCGAGATCGAGATACTTGAGACGACGAAGGACTCCGAGCCATGCTGACCGACTATTTCGCCGCCTTCACCGCCCGCTACACGCCCTACAAGGGCGGGCCGTGGTGCTACGAGGATGGCTGCCTCTACCGCGGGCTGGAGCTCTTGCACCGCGCCACCGGCGAGGCGCGCTGGCTCGACGAGCTGCAGGCGCGCGTCGACGCCCAGATCGGCGACGGCACGGGCCTCGCGGGCTACAGCCTGTCGGACTACAATATCGACAACGTCATGTCGGGAAAGGCGCTGCTCTATCTCGACGAGGTGACGGGCGATCCGAAATACATGAAGGCCGCGGCGATCCTGATCGACCAGCTCGCGACCCATCCGCGGACGCGCTCCGGCGTCTACTGGCACAAGCTGCGCTATCCATGGCAGGTCTGGCTCGACGGGCTCTACATGGGCGCGCCCTTCCAGATCGGCTACGGGCTGAAGACCGGCGAGGAGGCGCTGGTCGAGGACGCGATCGCGCAGGTGGCCACCGCACTGGAGATGACGCAGGTCGCGGCGACCGGGCTCTATGCCCATGCGATGGACGAGGCGCGCAAGCAGCCCTGGTCGGACCCCGAGACCGGCCATAACAAGGCGCACTGGTCTCGCGCGCTCGGCTGGCTGGCGATGGCGCTGGTGGATATCGCCGATCTGGCGGGACCCGAGCGCTTCCGCCCGCTCGAGGCGCGGACCCGGGCGCTGCTGGCGCGGATCGCCGAGCTGCGCGTGCCCGGCGGGCTCTGGCTGCAGGTGATCGACCGCCCCGATCTGGAGGGCAATTACGAGGAAAGCTCGGCCTCGGCGATGTTCGTCTATGCGCTGGAGAAGGGCGCGGGGCTGGGCCTTGCCGCCGAGCCGCCCGAGGGGCTGTTCGACATCCTCGCCGCCAAGGTGGTGCGCGAACGCGAGGATGGCGGCCAGGAGATGGCCGAGATCTGCGAGGTCGCGGGGCTGGGCTATTTCGAGAACCGCTTCCGCGACGGCTCGGCCGAGTACTACCTGACCGAGCGGCGGGTGGCCGATGACATCAAGGGCGTCGGGCCGCTGATGATGAGCTATGCCGCCCATCTCGACCGCCAGGCGGGCGCGGCGCGCGCGCAGGTGGCCTGATGCTGGACGAGACCCCGGCGCGCCCCGTGCTGAGCGAGGCGCAGGCGGCGCGCTTCACCCGCGGCCAGGTGCTGGCGCGGGCGGGCCGCTTCGGCGCGGAGACCGCCGATCACTGGGATCCGGCGGCCCTGGCCTACGCCCCGCCCGCGATCACCGTCACGCCGGGCGCGCCGGGCACGGTGCAGCGCGCGGTGGAGGCGGCGATTGCCGCGGCGAAGGCCGCGGGCGAGCCGCGCCGCATCGTCCTCCGCCTGGCGCCCGGCGCGCATCCGGGCCTTGTCTACCTGCCGAAAGTGCGGGTCGGCACGGGCTGGCTGAGTTTCGCGATCGAGGGCGAGGGCGCCGAGCTGGCGGACGTGATCGACGCCGAGATGACCGGCGAAGAATACCGCCGCCGCTTCGCCGCCCAGTTCGAGGGGGCGGGCGCGGAGACCCGCGCGATCTTCGAGCGGATCGCGGCGCGGGACAAGATCACCACCGCCAATGCCTCGGTACTGCGCGTCGAGGCGGACGGCACGCGGCTTTCGGGCTTCGCGGTGTCGAACGGCTATAATTGCGACCGTCCCGAGGCGATGGACAAGCCGACCTCCTTCAACGCCCTGGGCCAGGCCGGCAGCGGCCAGCACCAGGCGGTCGCGCTGCTCTCGGCCGGGGCGGACCGGCTGCATGCCACCGGGCTGCGGCTCTCGAGCTTCCAGGACACGCTCTACCTGCAGGGCCCGAAACACGGCACCGTGCGCGCCTGCCTCGAGGGTTGCGAGATCGAGGGCGATGTCGATTTCATCTTCGGCCAGGCCACGGCCTGGTTCCAGGGCTGCACCATCCGCTCGCGCGGCAGCCGGGCGGAGATGGCCTGGGCGACCGCGCCCGCGACGAATATCCGCGCGGCCTACGGCTTCGTCTTCGACGATTGCGACTTCGCCCATGACGGCAGCGACCGGGCGCTGGCGGGGCGGTTCCAGCTCGGGCGGCAATGGTTCGAGGGGGTGCGCGCCACGCCCTATGGCAGCTCGCCGGTCGCGGGCTTCTCCTGCCGGCTTGGCGATGCCTCCGCCTATGATCCGCCCTCGGGCACGATCAGCCGGGAGACACTGGAATCCGTCGGCAAATGCGTGGTGCTGAACTCGCGGATCGGCGCGCATGTCCATGCCACGGCGCCCTGGGGCGACTGGAATGGCGGCGACCGCGATCCCGAGGGGCGCTACCGCGCCGCACCCTGGCATCCCCGCTTCCGCCCGGTGCAGACCGGCCCGGCGGATTTCCTGCGGCTGCTCGGGCCCTGGCTGGCGGCCGAGGGGCTGGATTACGGCGATCTCGACCCGGAAGAGCCCTGGCTGGGCGAATACGGCAGCCGCAGCTAGATCCAGCCGAGCAGGCGCCACCAGAGGAAATCGAGCGGCACCAGCACCAGGAAGGTGAAGGCGGCGAGGATCAGGAGCGCCTTGACGATCACCCGCGGCGGCTCCTTGGCGAGGCCGAGCGCGATCAGCACCGGCGGCGCCTGGTAGGGCAGGAGCACGGTGGAGAAGCCGATGACCTGGGTCATCAGCACCGTCTCCACCGGCAGCCCGGTCTGCTCGGCCAGCTGCCCGGCCAGCGGGGTCAGCACCGCCGGCACGCCCGGCATGGTGGCGATCACCGCCGTCAGCGTCGACAGCAGCGACAGCGAGACGAAATTCAGGAAGTCGCGCCCCGGCGCCATCGGCAGGACCGAGCTGACCAGATCGGCCAGAACCGCGCCCAGCCCGGCATGGCTGACCACCGCGCCGAGGCCCAGAACGCCCGAGACCAGGAGCAGCGTCGGGAAATCGGCGGACTCGCGGAACTGCGCCGGGGTGACGAAGCCGGTCTTCGGCAGGAGCAGCACCACCGCCGCGGCAAGCCCGACCCAGGCGGGGTTGATCCCGTGCACCCGGTCGGTCGTCCAGAAGAGCAGCGTCACCAGCAGGATCGCCATCAGCCAGAGCTGGCGCCGCCCGGCCTCCATCCCGGCAGCGGGCGCGGGCTGGTGCGGCACGGTCTCGGCCGGGAAGAGCCGCAGGATCAGCGCGACCAGCAGCACGCAGCGGCCGAGACCGAGGATCGGGAAATGCAGCATCAGGTAGTCGGCATAGCCGAAATGGACGTCGAGGATGCTGTCGGCGGCCCCGGTCAGCACCATGTTGGGCAGGTTCGCGGGCAGGATGGCGAAGCCCGGGATATTGGCGGCGAAGGCGATGCAGACGGCGACACCGGTGCGGCCCCGGCTGCCCGGCTCCAGCCCCAGCGTGTCGGCAAGCGCCATGCCGATCGGCACCAGCAGCATCGCGCGGCCCACCGAGGAGGGCATCAGGAAGCCGAGCACCGTGCCCATCAGCATCAGCCCGCCGATCAGCATCGGATAGCTGCGCGACAGGTGCGGCGCGGCGGCCTCGGCCAGCCGCTGCCCCAGCCCGGTGACCTGGATCGCCTTGCCGATGACGAAGCCCGAGGTGACGAGCCAGATCGCCGCCGAGGTGTAGCCCGAGAAGACCAGCTCGGGCGGGGCCAGCCCCGAGATCAGCAGCGCGGCGAAGAAGCCCATCGCGGTCAGGAAGGGCGGCACGAGCGAGGTCGCCCAGAGCCCGAGCGTGACGATCACCACCGCCAGGGTCCGCGCCTGCAGCGGATCGAGCGCCGCGGGCGGGCGCAGCGCCAGCGCCAGGGCCAGCGCGGCGATGGCGGCCATCAGGATCTGCCTGCCGTATGTCATGGGCGCTTTCCTTCTTCGGTGCGGGCACTGGATAGCCAAGCGTCCGTTCGGGGGAAAGCGCGCCCGGCCGGCATTTTCGCCGCAACCGGGCCGGATCTGACGGGCGCTGCGGGCCCGGATCAGCTCTGGCGGCAGTAGATCGGAATGGCGTCATCCATGGGTTGCGTCCCGCCCCGTCCGGCGGCGGCCTCGGCCGCGGCGCGGCGGCGGGCGCGGATCATGTTGACCTGCCGGAATTCCTCGAGCCCGGTCACCTCGCGGCCGAGCCAGGGCGGGCGGGCGAAGTCGGCGCCCTCGGAGGGCAGCTCGATCTCGGCGAAGACCGTGCCCTCGAGCAGGCCCTCGAATTCGTCCACCGTCCATTCGAAGCCGCCGAAGGCGACATGGTGGCGGGTCTTCTCCAGCACCCCGTGCGGGCAATGCGCGGCCAGCATCTGCTCGGCATCCGCGGGCGGGATGTCGTATTCGAATTCGTCGCGGCTATAGCCGGTGCGCGGTCCCTTGACGGTCAGCGTCGCCCGCCCGTCATAGAAGCGGACGCGGATCTTGCGGCCCTCGACATGCGACAGCAGCCCGTCGCGCAGCCGCTGCCTGCGCAGGACGGCCGTTCTCCAGCCGTCGCCGGTCACCAGGAACTTGCGTTCGATTTCCTTCGCCATGTCCTCAACCCAGCGCTTGCCGCCACAGGCGGCATGGCCCCACGGCCATGCCCGGAAGTGTTTCCTAGCGCGGAAAAAGTCAATCCGGTTTTCGCCCAATCATTCAGCATACAGCCCGGAAGAGCGCCTCACTCTGCGGCAGACTTGAGCTGGGCCATCAGGAAGCGGAACTTCTCGCCCTGCACGGCGACATGGGCGCGCAGATCGGCCGCCGCACGCTCGCCGTCGCCCGCGCGCAGCGCCGCGACGATCTCCTCGTGCTCGCCCATGGATTGCGGCAGCCGCCCGCGCAGCCTGAGCTGCATCCGCCGGAAGGGCTTCAGCCGCCGGTGGAGCGCACCGGTTTCCTGCGCCAGGAAGGCATTGCCGGACTCGCGGTAGATGATGTGGTGGAAGCGCTCGTTCTCCAGGTAGTAGGCATCGGCATCCTGCGTCGTCACCGCGCGGCGGCACATGGCATTCGCCGCGTCGAGCTCGGCCAGCGCGGCATCGCTGATCCGCCCGGCGGCGAGACGGCCGCAGACCGCCTCCATCTCCGCCATCACCTCGAACATCTCCATCAGCTCGACCGGCCCCGGCTGGCGGACGAAGACACCGCGGCGCGGCAGCTGCTCGACCAGGCCCGAAAGCGCCAGCTTCTGCAGGGCCTCGCGCAAGGGCGTGCGCGAGACGCCGAACTGCTCGGCCAGCCGCACCTCGTCCAGCCGTTCGCCATCGGCGAAGGTGCCGTCGCAGATGCGTTCCTCCAGCTCGGCGGCGATGATGTCGGCGCGGCGTGGTTCCATGGCGGTGACCCCTTCTTTCGGATTCAACCCGGCTTTTTTTGTATACAAGGAGGTTGACCTGAAAAACAAGACTCGGTTAGCGTAAAAGGCGAGCGGAGGCACATCCGCCGTTCCAAGGGAGGAAAACATGAAGCTCAAGCTGACCACGGCCATCGCCACGATGGCCGTCCTCGCGGGCATGACCGCGGCCGGGGCCACCGAGCTGCGCCTGTCGCATCAATGGTCCGACAAGGATGTCCGCCACCAGGTGGCGCAGATCGTCGCCGACGAGGTCTCGGCCGCCGGCGTCGACCTCGACATCAGGATATTTCCCAGCCAGTCGCTGTTCAAGGCGCGCGAGCAGTACAAGCCCCTGAGCCGCGGCCAGCTCGACATGACGGTCCTGCCGCTGAGCTATGCCGGGGGCCAGCAGCCGGCCTACAACCTGACGCTGATGCCCGGGCTGGTGAAGAACCACGACCATGCCGCGCGGCTGACCGAGAGCCCCTTCATGGACGAGCTCGAGAAGATCATGGCCGGGGATGACGTCATGGTGCTGGTCCATGGCTACCTGGCGGGCGGCTTCGCGGGCAAGGAAGGCTGCATCACCGCGCCCGACGACGTGAAAGGGCTGCAGACCCGCGCGGCCGGCAAGGCCTTCGAGCAGATGCTGGCCGGGGCAGGGGCCTCGATCGCCTCGATGGCGTCGTCGGAAATCTACAACGCCATGCAGACCGGCGTGCTCGACGCGGCGAACACCTCGTCCTCGTCCTTCGTCAGCTACCGCATCTACGAGCAGGTCGCCTGCTACACCCCGCCCGGCGACTATGCGCTGTGGTTCATGTACCAGCCTCTGCTGATCAACAAGACGACCTTCGAGAAGCTCGACGCCCCGCAGCAGGAGGCGCTTCTGGCCGCCTCCGCCAAGGCCCAGGCCTTCTACCTGGAGGAGGCCAAGAAGGAGGACGCGGAATCGCGCCGGGTCTTCGAGGAGAACGGCGTCGAGATCAAGGACATGACCGCGGAGGAGTTCGACGCCTGGCGCGCCATCGCGCAGGAGACCTCCTACAAGGCCTTCGTCGCGGAGACCGACGATGACGGCCAGACCCTGCTCGACATGGCGCTGGCCGTCGAGTGACCGCCGGGGGCGGCCGCGTCCGCCCCCCGCCTGACCCGGAAACCGGAGCCTGACCCATGGCAACCCATTCCTTCGCCGTGACCGCGCGCACGGGCGATAACGGATTCCTGCGCGCAGTCGCCGCGCTCTCGACCGTCGCGGGCTGGTGCTCGGCGGCGATGGTCGTGGCGGCCGTCATCATCACCTGCCAGATGATCTTCATCCGCTTCGTTCTGAACGGCTCCACCGTCTGGCAGACCGAGGCGGTGATCTACCTCGTCATCGCCGCCACGCTGGTCGGGCTGCCCTATGTGCAGCGGCTGCGCGGCCATGTGAATGTCGACCTGATCCCGCTGGCCCTGCATGGCCGCGCGCGCCGGGTGCTGTGCATCGTGACGCTCGGCCTCTCGATCGCCATCGTCGCGGTGATGTTCTGGCATGGCTACGAGTTCTGGCATTTCGCCTGGGACCGCGGCTGGCGCTCGGACAGCGTCTGGGGGGTGAAGCTGTGGATCCCCTACCTGTCGATCCCGGTGGGCTTCGGCCTGCTGCTGCTGCAGCTCGTCGCCGACATGGTGGCGCTCGTGACCGGCGTCGACCGGCCCTTCAACCTGGAGAGCGACTGATGGATCCGCTACTTCTCGCCGCGATCGTGGCCATTGCCACCATCCTGGTGCTCTTCTCCGGCGTCTCCGTGGCGCTCGGGCTGCTGATCGTCTCGGCGGGCTTCCTGATCGTCTTCGACGGGCCGCGCTCGCTGGAGCTGCTGCCCGAGATCTTCTTCGGCAAGCTCGACAATTTCGCGCTGCTGTCGATCCCGATGTTCATCATCATGGGCGCGGCCATCGCCTCCACGAGGGCGGGGGCCGACCTTTACGAGGCGCTGGAGCGCTGGCTGACGCGCATCCCGGGCGGGCTTGTGATCTCGAACCTGGGCGCCTGCGCGCTCTTCGCGGCGATGTCCGGCTCCTCGCCCGCGACCTGCGCGGCGATCGGCAAGATGGGCATCCCCGAGATGCGCAAGCGCGGCTTTCCCGACGGGGTGGCGGCGGGCTCGATCGCGGCGGGCGGCACGCTCGGCATCCTGATCCCGCCCTCGGTCACGATGATCGTCTACGGCATCGCCACCGAAACCTCGATCGGGCGGCTCTTCCTCGCCGGGCTCCTGCCGGGGCTGATGCTGGTGGCGCTCTTCATGGCCTGGTCGATCTGGTCGACCTGGCGCTCGGGCGACGCGCTGGCGCTATCCGCAGGCAGCTATTCCTGGCGCGAGAAGCTGGAGATCCTGCCCCGCGTCGTGCCCTTCCTGATCATCATCGCGGGCGTGCTCTACGCCATGTACGGCGGCATCGCCACGCCCTCGGAGACGGCCGCGGTCGGCGCGATCCTGTGCCTCCTGATCGCAATGATCATCTACTCGCTCTGGTCGCCGCGGGCGATCTGGACCGTGCTCAGGGACAGCACGAAGGAGTCGGTGATGATCCTCTTCATCATCGCGGCGGCCGGCGTCTTCTCCTACATGCTGTCCTCGCTCTACATCACCCAGTCGATCGCCGAATGGATCAGCCAGCTCGAGGTCAACCGCTGGGTGCTGATGGGCACGATCAACGTCTTCCTGCTGGTCGCGGGCTTCTTCCTGCCGCCGGTGGCGGTGATCCTGATGGCGGCGCCGATCCTGATGCCGATCATCGAGACGGCGGGCTTCGACGCGGTCTGGTTCGCGGTGGTGCTGACCATCAACATGGAAATCGGGCTGATCTCGCCGCCCGTGGGGCTGAACCTCTATGTCATCAACGGCATCGCGCCCGACATCAAGCTGAAGACGATCCTCTACGGCTCGCTGCCCTATGTGGCCTGCATGGTGGCCGGGATCGTTCTCTTGTGCCTATTCCCGGGCATCGCCACCTGGCTGCCCGACCTGGTGATGGGGGCGGAGCCATGACGCTTCTCGCCGATCTCCTCTCCACCGTCTTCGAGCGCCGGGGCCGCGGTCCCGCCGCCAAGCCGGACGGGCGCGGCATGGCCGAGCTGGCGGCGGCGCTGATGGGCGCCTCCGCCGAGACCGAGGGGCTGGCGCTGGCGCGGCAGATGCTCGACCGCTACGAGTTCCTCGACACCCGGCAGCGGGCGGCCTTCTTCCGCCATCTGGGCGAGAAGATGGACATCGACCCCGAGGCGGTGCGCGCCGCGCTCGAGGGCTATGCGGCGGCGCGCTCGGGCGACAGCTACCGCGCCTTCATCTCCGCCGCCGAGCCGCCCCGGCAGGAACTGATCCGGCGGCTGAACCAGGCGCCGGGGGCGACGCGGCGGCTGGTCGACATGCGCGCCGACCTGCTGCGGCTCCTGCGCGAGGCGCCCGAGCTGGCGCCGCTCGACCAGGATTTCCGCCATCTCTTCCGCTCCTGGTTCAACCGCGGCTTCCTGGTCTCGCGCCCGGTGACCTGGGACAGCCCGGCGAGCGTGCTGGAGAAGATCATCGCCTACGAGGCGGTCCACGCGATCCAGAGCTGGGACGACCTGCGGCTTCGGCTTGCCCCCTCGGACCGGCGCTGCTTCGGCTTCTTCCACCCGGCCATGCCGGAAGAGCCGCTGATCTTCGTCGAGGTGGCGCTGACCAGCGGCATCCCGGGCTCGATCCAGGGGCTGCTGGACGACGACCGCGCCGAGATGCCCTCGGGCGAGGCCGACACGGCGGTGTTCTACTCGATCTCGAACTGCCAGGCGGGGCTGGCCGGGATCAGCTTCGGCAATTTCCTCATCAAGCAGGTGGCCGCGGATCTCTCGGCCGAGCTGCCGGGGCTGAAGACCTTCGTCACCCTCTCGCCGATCCCGGGGCTGATGCGCTGGATCGAGGCGGAGGGGCTGGCCGCCGATCCCGAGGACCATCCCAGGATGCGGGCGCTGGCCGCGCGCTATCTTCTGCATGCGCGGCGCCCCGACGGGAAACCTGCGGACCCGGTCGCGCGTTTCCACCTGGGCAACGGCGCGCAGGTCCATGCCGTGCATGGCGGCGCCGACATCTCGCCCAACGGGCTGGCGCAATCGGGAGGCGCGATGGTGAACTACCTCTACGACCTTGCCAAGGTGACGCCGAACCACGAGGCCTATGCCCAGCGGGGCGA
Source organism: Poseidonocella sp. HB161398 (assembly GCF_005870025.1). Taxonomy (GTDB): domain Bacteria; phylum Pseudomonadota; class Alphaproteobacteria; order Rhodobacterales; family Rhodobacteraceae; genus Mangrovicoccus. The sequence continues at coordinate 53,187 of NZ_VATA01000015.1, read as the reverse complement.
GATCGCCGCGTCGCAGCCCGTCCGGGCGCTCGCCGCCCAGACCGAGACCACAAGAGCCAGGGGAAAGACAGATGGCTAATCCGCTTTACGACACGCTCTTCGGCGCCCATGAGGGCAGCAGCCGTCCCTTCCTCCATCTCGCCGATGGCAGCACGCTGAGCCATTCCGACTTCCTGCGCCGCGCCGCGCGGATGGCCCATGCGCTGACCGCCTGCGGGCTTGTCCCGGGCGACCGGGTGGCCGTGCAGGTGGAGAAATCGCCCGAGGCGCTGTCGCTCTATGCCGCCGCGGTGCAGGCCGGGGTGATCTTCCTGCCGCTGAACACCGCCTATACCGCCGACGAGCTCGACTATTTCGTGACGAATTCCGGGGCCAAGCTGCTGGTCTGCGACGGCACGAAGGAAGAGGCGCTCTCGGCCATGGCGGCGCGCTGCGGCGCGCGGCTGGAGACGCTCGATGCCGACGGGTCGGGCACGCTTGCCGAGATCGCCCGCGCCATGCCCGCCGATTTCGAGACCGTGGAACGCACCGGCGGCGACCTGGCCGCCTTCCTCTACACCTCGGGCACGACGGGCCGCTCGAAAGGCGCGATGCTGACCCAGGACAACCTCCTGTCGAACGCGCTGACGCTGGTGGAGCACTGGCGCTTCACGGACGGGGACGTGCTCATCCACGCGCTGCCGATCTTCCACACCCACGGGCTGTTCGTGGCGACGAACGTGATGCTGGCCTCGGGCGGGGCGATGATCTTCCTGCCGAAATTCGATCTCGACCAGGTGCTGGCGGCGCTGCCGCGGGCGACCGCGATGATGGGCGTGCCGACCTTCTACACGCGGCTTCTGGGCGATGCGCGCTTCACCGGCGAGCTGGCCAAGGGCATGCGGCTCTTCATCTCGGGCTCCGCGCCGCTGCTGGCCGAGACCCATCGCGACTTCGAGGCGCGCACCGGCCACCGCATCCTCGAGCGCTACGGCATGACCGAGACCAACATGAACACCTCGAACCCCTATGACGGCGAGCGCCGCGCGGGCACGGTGGGCTTCCCGCTGCCGGGGGTGGAGCTGAAAGTCACCGATCCCGAGACCGGCGCGGCCCTGCCCCAGGGCGAGGTCGGCATGATCGAGGTGCGCGGACCAAATGTCTTCAAGGGCTACTGGCAGATGCCCGAGAAGACGGCGGCCGAGCTGCGCGAGGACGGGTTCTTCATCACCGGCGATCTCGGCATGGTCGATGCCGACGGCTACGTGACCATCGTCGGGCGCGGCAAGGACCTGATCATCTCGGGCGGCTACAACATCTATCCCAAGGAGATCGAGCTGGTGCTCGACGACGAGCCGGGGGTTCTGGAAAGCGCGGTGATCGGCGTGCCGCATCCCGATTTCGGCGAGACCGTGCTGGCGGTGCTGGTGGCGCAGCCCGGGGCGGAGCCCGACATCGCCCGGATCGAGGCGGATGTCGCCGAGAAGCTCGCCCGCTTCAAGCACCCGCGCCGCTACGTGATCCTGGAGGAGCTGCCGCGCAACACGATGGGCAAGGTGCAGAAGAACCTGCTGCGCGACGCCTATCGCGAAAGCTTCGCCCCCGCCTGATCCGCCGCCCTCCGCGGCTGCATCCCGGGCCCGGCCCGGCTGTCCGGAAGCCCGCGCTTCCCCAGGTCAGCCGGACCGGGCTCTTTGCGTTGCGAAATGCGACTTTTGCCGCGATTCGCGCAACAAAGTTTCCACAACGCCTGCAATCTATGCGCAAGTGCCGGAAATCCGGCGTCACATTCGGCAAGCGGCATTTTTCGACCGCCCCTTCGCGAAGTTGCTGGCCAGACGCGGCCCTTTGCACGCAAGCCTTGCATACAAGATTGGTACGCAAGCCTGATGAGCAAGGGAGCCGCGGAGACGATGCAGAGGGGAATCGAGACGACCCTGCTTTCGGCAATCGTGGAGGGACGCCTGCATCCCGGCAGCCGCCTGTCGGAGAACCAGCTCGCCGAGGCGTTCGAGGTCTCCCGCACGCTGGTGCGCGAGGCGCTGGCCCGGCTCGAGGCGCGCCACATCATCTCGGTGCGCCCGCGCCGCGGCTGGTTCGTCAACCGTCCGTCCCCCGAGGAGGCGGCGGCCGTCTTCGCCGCGCGCCGGGCCGTCGAATACGGGTTCTTCAAGACCGCCGCGCCCTTCAATGACGACCAGATCGCCCGGCTGAAGGCGCATATCGCCGAGGAGCGCGCCGCCATAGAGCAGGGCGACAAGGCGCAGCTGACCTTCCTGATGGGCGATTTCCACACCCGCATCATCGCGCTTTCGGGCAACGAGCCGCTGGAAGAGGTCATGCGCAACCTCACCGCGCGCACGATCCTGATCTCGCTGCGCTACCAGTCGAGCGCGGGCGCGCTGGCCTCGCATCGCGACCATTGCGACATCGCCGACGCGATCTCGCGCGGCGACATGGATGCCGCGGCCGAGCTGTCGCTGTCGCATCTCGAGGACGTCGAATCCGGGCTGCTGATGCAGGAGCCCGCCGATCCGCTCGTGGATCTGCGAAACACCCTCCGTCTCGATCCGGTGCAGGACGGAAGGGCAACATGACGATGCGCCGGAGGCAATGCGATCACAAGTTCAGGGACATCCAGATGATTACCAAACGCAGCTTCCTCGCCGCGGCGCTGGCCACGGCCGCTGTCCTTTCCTCCGCCCCGGCGGTGCTGGCCGATGCGCTGGAGGACATCAAGTCGGCCGGCATCCTCCGCGTGGCGGTGCCGCAGGACTTCCCGCCCTTCGGCTCGGTCGGCACTGACATGAAGCCCCAGGGCTACGACATCGACATGGCCCGGCTGATCGCCGCCAAGATGAATGTCGACCTCGCGCTGGTGCCCGTCACCTCCGCCAACCGCATCCCCTTCCTGCAGACCGGCAAGGTCGACCTGGTGATCTCCTCGATGGGCAAGAACCCCGAGCGCGACGCGGTCATCGACTTCTCGGAACCCTATGCGCCCTTCTACAACGGCGTCTTCGGCCCCGAGGACGTGGCGATCGCCGATGCCGCCGACCTGGACGGCAAGATCGTCGGCGTCACCCGCGGCTCGATCGAGGATCTGGAACTGACCAAGATCGCCCCCGACGGCGCCACGCTGAAGCGCTACGAGGACAATAACGGCACGATCTCGGCCTTCCTCTCCGGCCAGGTCGACGCCATCGCCACCGGCAACGTCGTCGCCGCCGCGATCATCGCGCAGAACCCGCCGAAGAAGCCGGCGATGAAGTTCCTGATCAAGAACTCGCCCTGCTATATCGGCATGAACGAGAACGAGCCGGCGCTGATGGCGGCGGTGAACGAGATCATCGCGGATGCCAAGGCCGACGGCGATCTCGACGCGATCTCGCAGGAATGGCTCGGCATGGGCCTGCCCGAAGGGCTCTGATCCCCGGCATTTCAGTCAAGCCTCTGTCTGCTCCGTCCTTCCCCTCCGGGAGGGCGGAGCTTCCTCCAGAAAGGGGACTTCCTTGAATTACCAGTTCGATTTTGCGTGGCTGGCGACCTACTGGCCCGTCTTCGTCGACGGGATCGCGATGACGATCCGGCTGATCGTCGTCGGCGGGGTCGTGGGCATCTCGCTCGGCACGTTCTGCGCCTGGTCGCGCGCGCTGGGGCCGGCCTGGCTGAAGCCCGCCGTCGTGACCTATGTGGAGCTGATCCGCAACACGCCGTTCATGATCCAGCTCTTCTTCATCTTCTTCGGCCTGCCCGCCGCGGGCTTCCGCCTGACCGAGGTCGAGGCGGCCACGCTGGCCATGGTCATCAACCTCGGGGCCTATAGCGCCGAGATCATCCGCGCGGGCATCGAGGCCACGCCCAAGGGCCAGTTCGAGGCCGGCGCCTCGCTTGCCATGTCGCCGATCCAGACCTTCCGCCATGTCGTGCTGATCCCGGCGCTGCAGAAGATCTGGCCGGCGCTGGCCTCCCAGGTGGTCATCGTCATGCTCGGCTCGGCCGTGGTCAGCCAGATCGCGGTGGAGGACCTGACCTACGCGGCGAATTTCGTGCAGTCGCGCACCTTCCGCGCCTTCGAGGCCTATTTCATCTCGACGGCGATCTACCTGGGCCTGGCCATGCTGCTGCGCTTCGCGCTCCTGCGGCTCGGCCATGTGCTCTTCCCGCACAAGAGGGCCGCGCGATGACGCAATTCACCTTCATGGACATCCTGCGCAACCTGCTGATCGCGACCGAATGGACGGTGATCCTGTCCCTGGTCTCCTTCATCGGCGGCGGGCTGCTGGGGCTGCTCCTGCTCTTCATGCGGATCGGCAAGTCGCGCGTGCTGCCGCCGGTCGTGAAAATCTATACCGAGCTCTTCCAGGGCACGCCGCTGCTGATGCAGCTCTTCCTGGCCTTCTTCGGCCTCGGCCTCTTCGGCATCGACGTGCCGCCCTGGCTGGCCGCGGGGCTGGCGCTGGTCCTCTGGACGGCGGCCTTCCTGGTGGAGATCTGGCGCGGCTGCGTCGAGGCGATCCCGAAGGGCCAGTGGGAGGCTTCCGCCTCGCTCGGCATGTCCTATGTGGAGCAGATGCGCCACATCATCCTGCCGCAGGCGCTGAAAGTCGCGATCCCGCCGACCGTCGGCTTCTCGGTCCAGGTGGTGAAGGGCACGGCGCTGACCTCGATCATCGGCTTCACCGAATTGTCGAAGGCCGGGACCGTGCTGACCAACGCCACCTTCCAGCCCTTCACCGTCTACGGGCTCGTCGCCCTGATCTACTTCGCCCTCTGCTTCCCGCTCTCGCAGGTCGCCCGTCTTCTCGAAAGGAAAATGAATGTCGCTCATCGCCATTGAGGAACTGCGCAAGAGCTACGGCGAGGTCGAGGTGCTGAAGGGCATCAACCTCGAGGTCGAGAAGGGCGAGGTGATCGCCATCATCGGCAAGTCGGGCTCGGGCAAGTCGACGCTCCTGCGCTGCATCAACGGGCTGGAGACCATCAATGCCGGCACGATCACCGTCGATGGCGCGAAGCTGGCCGAGGACGAGGCGCATCTGCGCGCGCTCCGGCTGAAGGTCGGGATGATCTTCCAGCAGTTCAACCTCTTCCCGCACAAGACCGCCGGGCAGAATGTCATGCTGGCCCAGCAGGTCGTCAAGAAGACCGGCAAGGCCGAGGCGGAGGCGATGGCGCGCAAGATGATGGATCGCGTCGGCCTGGCCGAGAAGTTCGACAGCTTCCCCGACCAGCTCTCGGGCGGCCAGCAGCAGCGCGTCGCGATCGCGCGGGCGCTCGCCATGGAGCCGATGGCGCTGCTGTGCGACGAGATCACCTCGGCGCTCGACCCGGAGCTCGTCGGCGAGGTGCTGCAGGTGGTCCGCGGGCTCGCGGCCGAGGGAATGACGCTGTTGATGGTGACGCACGAGATGGCCTTCGCCCGCGATGTCTGCTCGCGCGTGGTCTTCATGCACCAGGGCCGCGTCCACGAGATCGGCCGCCCCGAGGAGGTCTTCGCCAATCCGCAGACGCCGGAGCTGCAGAGCTTCCTCGGCGTGAACCGCGCGGCCTGATCCGATCCGGGGCGCGCAGCCTGCGCGCCCCGCGACATCAATCCCAGTTCTCGACCCAGTCCGGGTTGAAATGGCGGCCCTCCGGCGTGGCGAGCGCATGGAGCGCCGCCATGTCCGCCTCCGGCAGCTCGAAATCGCCGACCGCGAAGTTCTGCGCCACCCGGCCCGGATTCGAGGAGCGCGGAATGGCGATGACGCCCTGCTGCAGATGCCAGCGCAAGAGCACCTGCGCCGGGCTGCGGCCCATCCGCTCCGCGATCTCCGCCAGCACCGGATCGGCCAGCAGATTGCCGCTGCCCAAGGGCGCATAGGCCTCGAAGGCGATGCCCAGCTCGCGGCAGGCGGCGATCAGCGCGGACTGGTCGAGCTGCGGGTGGTATTCGCACTGGTTCACGGCGAGGGGCACCGGGCAGGCGGCCGCCGCCTTGCGAAGCCGCTCCGCGCCGAAATTCGACACGCCGACATGCCTCGTCAGCCCCATCTCCTGCGCCTTCGCCAGCGCCTCCATCGTGCCCTCGAGCGGGACCGCCGGGTTCGGCCAGTGCACCAGCAGCAGGTCGACCGGGCCCATGCCCAGCGTCTCGACGCTGCGCTCGGCCGAGCGGATCAGATCCGCGGGCGCCAGGTCGGTCCACCAGACCTTGGTGGTCAGGAAGATCTCGCCGCGCACCGCCCCGGCCTTGCGCAGCGCGATGCCCAGATCGGCCTCGTTCTCGTAGCGCGGCGCGGTGTCGAAATGGCGGCAGCCCGCCTCGAGCGCGGCGGCCACCGCGCCCTCCATCACCGCGCCCTGGAGCTGCCAGGTGCCCAGCCCGATCTGCGGGATGTCCGCGCCATGCGCGCGGATCAGGGGAATGCCGGTCATGCCCTTCCTTTCAGCAGCTTGCGGTCTTGCGCGCCGTACCATGCGAAGACGCCGGGCATGAACCAGGCCTTTCCGCCGATCACCGGCACCAGCTTCGGCGCGCGGAAGCGGAAGGCGGTCTCGCCTGCCGTCTCGCCCAGGAGCGCCAGCGCCGCCTTCTGCCCCGCCCAGCGGGCCCAGACCACGCCCGAGCCGCAGAAGCCGGTGGCGTAGTGGCGGCCCTGATGGTCGAAGACGCGGGGCAGCATGTCCCGGTTCATCGCCACATGGCCCTGCCAGCTATGAGTCAGGCCGACGCCCTCGAGCTCGGGGAAGATCATCGCGAGCTGCCGCGCCAGATGCCGGGTCGGACCCGAGGGCTCGCCCGCCAGCGTCGAGTCCCGCCCGCCGAAGAGCACGCGGGTGAAATCGGGGGAGGGGCGGTAGTAGTAGCTGAGCTTGCGCCCGTCCGACATCATCATCCGCGTCGGGAAGAGCCGGGCCATCACCTCGGGCGCCAGCGGCTCGGTGGCAATGATCCGCGAGCGCACCGAGACCAGGCGCTGGCGCAGCCAGGGATCGCCCTTGTCGGTATAGCCGTTGGTGCAGACGATCACCTCGCGGGCGCGGATCGAGCCGCGGGCGGTCTCGACCAGATGGCCGCCCTCCTGCGGGGTCATCGCCGTGACCGGCGTGCGGCCGTGGATCTCGGCCCCCGCCGCCCGCGCCACGCGCAGCATGCCCGCGACGAATTTCGCCGGATGCAGCCCGCCGATATCCATCCGCACCTCGCCGCCGCAGTAGAAATCGGTGTCGATATGCCCGCGCACCTGTTCCTTCGGGACGGCATAGCTCTCGATCCCCAGCCGCTTGGCCAGCGCCTCGGCCGCGCGCGCCTTGGTCTCGTATTCCGCGGGCGTCAGCGCGCCCGAGAAGCGGCCCGTCAGCTGGAAGTCGCAGTCGATCTGCTCTTCCTCGATGAAGCGCCACAGATCCTCGCGCGCGGCCTTGCTCTCCATCTCGATCGCGGCCCCGCCGGCCTCGCCGAAGCGGGCGGCCAGATCCGACAGCGAGGGGCGCAGGTTGCCGCTGGTGATGCCGCCATTGCGCGAGGAGGCGCCATAGCCCGGATCCTGCGCCTCGAGCACCACGACCGACCGGCCCGCGCGCGCCAGCGGGATCGCGGCGCCCAGACCGGCATAGCCCGCGCCGACGATGACCACATCCGCGCGCTCCGGCAGCGGCGCCTCGGCCTGGGGCGCGGGCCGCGCGGCCTCCCACCAGTAGGGATCGGATTTGGGCGCTGGGGCGGTCATCGGTCAGTCTCCGGTTGCATATCGGCGCGAGCTTCCATCCGGCGTCTTGCCTTGTCCAAGACGACCTGGCTAATAACCCATAAGCCAGGACTATGAGGACGGAACATGCGCGCACGCCAGCTTGAGGTCTTCTGCATGATCATGCGCTGCGGCACGGTGACCGGCGCCGCGGCGATGCTGAACATTTCCCAGCCGGCGCTGAGCCAGGTGCTCTTGCATGCCGAGGACGAGCTGGGGTTCAAGCTGTTCAACCGCATCAAGGGGCGGCTGGTGCCCACCCAGGAGGCCGAAGAGCTCTATCCGGAGGCCGAGCGCATCTTCTCGGAGCTCGGCGCGCTGCGCCGCCGGACCGCCGACATGCGCCATGGCCGCACCGGCCTGGTGCGGCTGGCCGCCTCCACGCCGCCTTCGCTGTCGATCGTGCCCCATGCCATGGCCGCCTTCCGCGACGAGCATCCCGAGATCACCGTCCGCTCGCTGATCGCGCCCTATCTCAACATCGTCGACATGCTGCGCAACAACGACGCGACCCTGGCCGTGGCGATGAATAACCAGGCAGTTCATGACCTTGAGGTGGAAACCGTCGGCCATGCCGAGATGGTCTGCCTGATGCCGAAGGACCATCCGCTGGCCGCGCGCGCCGAGATCCGCTTTCCCGATCTGGCCGAAGAGACGCTGATTTCCTACCGGGTCAACACGCTGCCCGGCCGCGCCCTGGCCGGGGTCGCCGCCGCCGAGGGCATGAGCTACGCCCCGGCGATCGAGATCGACGTGTCGATGACCGCCTTCCCCTTCGTGCGCCAGCGGCTGGGGATCGCGATCCTCGACGGGCTGGTGCCCTGGGCGGATTTCCCCGGCGTCGCGGTGCGTCCCTTCCGGCCGGTGACGCGCATGCCCATCGCCATCCTCAGCAACGCCTCGCGGCCGCTCTCGAACAGCCACAAGATGATGCGCGACCACCTGCGCGCCGCCTGCCGCCGGCTGGAGGATGCCCAGTCCGGACACTGAGCCGATAAGCTGAGGTTATCGGCTGGCGCGGATTTCCGCTTGGACGCGGCCGGCCCGGCGCGGCCATTCTGGGGAGGATCAAGAGAGAGACCTCCATGAGCTGGAAACTGGGCGTCGATATCGGCGGCACCTTCATCGATTTCTGCGCCTACGAGGCACAGACCAACCGCATCTGCACCCTCAAGGTCCTGACCACCCCCGGCGCGCCGGGGCAGGAGCTGGGCACCGGCATCCGCCTGCTGGAAGAGCGCCACGGCGTCGACCCGTCCGAGATCGACAGCTTCACCCACGGCACGACCGTCGGGATCAACACGATCATCCAGCGCAAGGGCGCCAAGCTCGCGCTGGTGACCAATGCCGGCTTCGAGGACGTGATCGAGCTGGCGCGGCTGCGGATGCCGCAAGTCTATTCGCTGTTCTGCACCCGCCCCGAGCAGCTCGTCACCCGCGACATGGTCTTCGGGATCGGCGGGCGGATGCTGGCCGACGGGCGCGAGGCGGCGGCGCCCGACCTCTCCGCGCTTCCGGAAATTGTCGAGGCGATCCGCGCCAAGGGGGCCGAGGGGGTGATCGTCGCCATGCTCCATGCCTGGCGCGACCCGCGCCACGAGGCGGCGGTGAAGGCCCGGATCGCAGAGCTGGCGCCCGAGCTCTACGCCTTCTCCTCGGCCGAGGTCTGGCCGGTGATCCGCGAATACGAGCGCACCACGACGGCGATCCTGAACGGCTATGTCCATCCGCGCATCGCGGGCTATCTCGACGGGCTGGCCCAGACGCTCAAGGACTGCGGCACCCCGGCACAGCCCTTGCTGACCAAGTCGAACGGCGGGCTGATGAAGGCCGCCGAAGGGCGCACGGCCTGCGTGAACATGCTGCTTTCGGGCACCGCCTCGGGCGTGATCGGCGCGGCCTGGCTGGCGCGGCAGGCGGGCGAGGAGCGGATCCTGACGCTCGATATCGGCGGCACCTCCGCCGACCTCGCCGTGATCGTCGAGGGCCAGCCGCAATTCGGCACTGGCGAGATGATCGGGGATTTCCCGCTGCACGTCCCCTCCGTCTCGGTCAGCTCGATCGGCGCGGGCGGCGGCTCGATCGCCCAGGTCGACGGGTTCGGCGTGCTGAAGGTCGGCCCGGAAAGCGCAGGGTCCACCCCCGGTCCGGTCTGCTACGGCCGCGGCGGCACCCAGCCGACGATCACCGATGCCATGGCGGTGATGGGCATTCTCGGCCATTCGGACATCGCCTATGGCCAGCTCTCGATGGATGTGGACGCGGCGCGGGCCGCCATCGCGCCGCTGGCGGAGGCGATGGGGCGCAGCATCGAGGCGACCGCCGAGGCCATCGTCGAGATCGCCGTTTCCGAGATGTTCGTCGAGGTCGAGAAGATGGCCGCGCGCTACGGCATCGACATGCGCGATTTCACCCTCGTCCCCTTCGGCGGCGCAGGCCCCCTGATGGGCGCCTTCCTCGCCCGCGAGATCGGCTGCGCCCGGGTGATGGCGCCGCGCCGTCCGGGCGTGGTCTCGGCGCTCGGCGGGCTGGTCGCGGATCTGAAGAGCGACTTCATCCGCACCGTCTTCGACGAGGTCGGCCCGGCCGCCATGCCGCGGCTGAAGGCCGTGCTGGCCGAGCTCGAGGCCGAGGGCGAGGCCTGGCTGCGCCAGGGGCAGGGCTTCGACGGTCCGGCCGCGGCGCAGGTCCTCGCCGATCTGCGCTATGCCGGGCAGAGCTTCGAGCTGGAGACCGCGCTCGACCCCGCCTGGATCGCCGCCGGCGACCATGGCGCCATCGCCGCCGCCTTCCATGCCCGCCATGCGGAGGTCTACGAGTTCAACGATCCCGGCACGCCGGTCGAGCTGATCAACCTCCGGCTCGTCAAGATCGGCCAGCGCCCGGGGCTCGACAGCCCGCCCGCGCCGCTGACCGAAACCGCGGCGGTGCCCGAGCGGCTGATCGAGGTCTGGCTCGACGGTGCCTGGCGCGAGGTGCCGCTCTTCCTGCGCGACGCGCTCGGGGCGGGGCAGCATTTCGCCGGACCCGCGGTGGTCGCCCAGGAGGACACCACCTTCGCCATCCCCGCGGGCTTTTCCGCACGCGTCGACGGCCATCTCAACATCATGCTGGAACAGGAGGCGTGAGCCCCATGCTCGACAAGGTCACCCTTCAGATCCTGGCCAACCACACCCGCGCGGCGGCCGAGAACATGGCCCACACGCTCTACCGCACCGCGCATTCGACCTTCGTCAAGGAGACCGAGGATTTCACCGTGATGATCCTCGATCCGCAGGGGCGCACCATCGCCGTGCCGATGGATCTGGGCGCGACCTGGCATGTCGGCATCACCTATGACGGCGCGATCGGCATGATCGACGACTACCGCCCCGGCGATATCGGCTTCACCAACGACCCCTATTCGGGCTTCGTCGCCACCCATGCGCCGGACGCCCATCTGTGGATGCCGGTCTTCCACGAGGGCGAGATCGTCTGCTATGCCGCGGGCCACATCCACAATACCGACATGGGCGGGGCGGTCGCGGCCTCATTGTCCAGATCCCTGACCGAAATCCATCAGGAGGGCATCCGCTTCCCGCCGATGAAGCTGGTGAACGAAGGCGTGATGGACGAACAGGTCATGCGCATCATGACCGCCAATGTCCGCAAGCCCGACCTCAATATCGGCGACACCAAGGCGCTGATCGGCGCGCTGAAGACCGGCGCGAAGAAGGTCGAGGGGATGATCGCCAAATTCGGCGCAGAGAAGTTCCGCCAGGGGCTCGACGGCATGCTCGACTATGCCGAGGCGCAGGCGCGCGAAATCCTCGCCTCCGTCCCCGACGGCACCTACACGTTCTGCGACTATGCCGACGAGGACTCCCAGGACGGCAATCCGGTGCGGCTGAAGCTGGCGCTGACGATCCGCGGCGAAGAGGCGGTGCTGGATTTCACCGGCTCCGACCCGCAGCTGGCCTCGTCGCTGAACGTGCCCACGGGGTCCGACCCGCGCCACACGCTCCTGATGGTCGGCGTCTACTACGTGCTCTACACGCTCAACCCGAAGATCCTGCTGAATACCGGGCTGACGCGGCCCTTCACCTGCATCGCGCCCGAGGGCTCGGTGCTGAACCCGGTCTTCCCGGCCGCCGTCGGCATGCGCAGCCTGACCTGCGCCCGGCTCCGCTCGCTGATCTTCGGCGCCTTCGGCCTGGCCATCCCCGAGCGGATGCCGGCCGCGCCCGCGGGCTCCTCCTCGATCGTCAACGTGATGACCACCGACGAGCGCACGCGCAAATCCGTCATCGCCGCGATCAACCCGGTGGTGGGCGGCGGCGGCGGCATGCCCCATCGCGACGGCTCGAACGGCTCGGGCGCGGATGCCGCCTATCTGAAGAACACCCCGATCGAGATCACCGAGACCGAGACCCCGGTGCGGTTCGAGCGCTACGGGCTCCTGCAGGACTCGGGCGGGGCCGGGCGCTGGCGCGGCGGGCTTGCCACGGCGATGGAGTTCCGGGTCTTCACCCCGGGCACGCGGATCACCGCGCGCAACCGCGACCGCTCGATCTTCCGGCCCTGGGGCATCCTCGGCGGCCGCGCGGCGGGACCCTCGGACATGATGATCAATCCCGGCCGGGCCAACGAGGTGGCGCTCGGCAATACCGACATCGCGGTGCTGCAGCCGGGCGACGTGCTGCACATCCATTCCGCGGGCGGCGGCGGGCGCGGCTCTCCGCTGGAGCGCGAGGCCTGGCGGGTCCAGCTCGATGTCGAGCGCGGCTATGTCTCCGAGGCGGCGGCGCTGGCGGAATACGGCGTCGTGCTGGCAGAGGGCGCAGTGGACGAGGCGGCCACGGCCGCGCGGCGCCGGGCGATGGCGGCGGAAGCCGGGCAGGGGCATTTCCATTTCGGCCCCGAGCGCGAGGCCTACGAGGCCGTCTGGACACCCGCCGCCTATGACCAGCTCACCGCGGTGCTCGACGCGCTGCCGCTGCACTGGCGGTTCTTCGCCAAGACCGAGATCTTCCGCCGGATGCAGGGCGATGTCCTGGCCGCGCTCGATGCGGTGCGCGAGGATTTCCCCGACTTCCCCGATATCCGCCTCGCCGAGGCGGCGGAATGACGAAGGGCGCCCCGGCGAAACCGGGGCGCCCTTTCCGCACGAAGGCGGGTCAGCGGATGTAGCTGCCGCCGTTCAGGTCGATGGTTGCGCCGTTCACGGCCATGTTGCCGGGGACCAGGCAGAAGCCGACCGTCGCGGCCAGTTCCTCCGCCGAGACCAGCTTGCCCGTGGGGATGTCTGCGGCGGTGGCGGCATAGCCATGCTCGGCGATATAGGCGTCGGCCATCCCGGCATGGACGAATCCCGGCGAGACGGTGACGGCGATGACGCCGTCCTTCGACCAGTTGCGGGCGACGGATTTCGTCAGGTTGATCAGCGCCGCCTTGGAGGCGCCATAGGGCAGGTAGTCCTCCATGTAGCCGCGCTGCGCCGCGCGGCTGGCGATGGAGACGATCCGCCCGCTTCCCGTTTCGCGGAAATGCGGCAGCGCCGCGCGCAGCAGGTCGGCAGGCGCCAGCAGGTTCACCGCCATCTCCAGCTCCCAGGCATCGCGCCAGGCGGCGTGACCGCCGCCGATCTCGGCGCGGGTGCGCAGCCCGGCATTCATCACCATCCCGTCGATCCGCCCGGCCGCGGCCAGCGCATCCTCCCAGAGCTGCGTCGGCCCTTCGCGCGTCGACAAATCGCCCTGCACGATCCAGCCCGCGCCGCCGATCTCCTGCAGGAGGCTCTCGGCGCGCGCGCTGTTGGCGGCATAGTGGATGCCGACCCGCGCCCCGGCCGCCGCCAGGCAGAGCGTGATCGCCTGGCCGATGCCGCCCGTGGCGCCGGTGACGAGGATGCTCTGCCCGGCAAGGCTGTCGGGCGCCAGGATCACAGCGCCACCTCGGGCAGTTCCGGGAAGCGCGCGCAGAGCTTGGCATAGGCCCCGGTCACGGCCGAGACATCGCCCGGCGCGGCCGGCAGGCTCTCGCCCAGTTCGGCGAAGATCGCGTGCTTGGCGAAATAGCGCCAGTTCACCGGGATCGCCGCCAGGATCGCCGTCAGCGCGGCATAGCGCTCGCGCGTCCAGACCGCCTCATAGGCCTCGCGCGCCGGGCCGAAGCCGGTCTCGGGGCCCCGTGCCGCGGCCATCTCGGCGCGCAGCGCGGCGGTGGCGGCCAGATCGGCCTCGCCCCGGGCATCGACGGTCACGCCGTATTGCAGCCGCGCGTTCTCCACCGAGACGAAGCCCTTGGCGACATCCGCCGCGACTTCCTCGATCGGCCGTTCCAGCGGATCGCCGTAGCCGCCGGCGCCCGGGCCCTGCAGCCGGATCACGTCGCCCGGCTGGCAATGGACGATATCGACCGAGCCGAGCTCTTCGGGGGCCTCGCCGTCGGGGTTGCGGGTGAAGCGCGAGGGCCGGCCCGCCTGGCCGCCCGCGAGCCCCCAGGCGGCGAAGCGCGAGCGGTCGCGGTTGCGCGCCGTGACCATCGACTGCGGCGCGGCCAGCGAGAACTCCATCTCCAGCGCCGAGCCGCCGCGGTAGCGGCCGGGGCCGCCCGAGTCCGGGACGAGCCCGTAGCGGCGGATCTCGATCGGCACCTCGGCCTCGTTGATCTCGACGGGCGTGTTCTTGAGGAAGGACATGTTCGCCCCGCAGCCCTCGGCGCCATCGGCGAAGGGACCGCCGCCCGCGCCGCCCCCCACCGGGCCGATCGAGGCCATGACGGTGCGCCCGTCGCGGGCGGAGGTCCGCACGTTCAGGATCGACACGCCGTTGCCGGGCGAGGCGGGGAGCTTCTCGGGGACGATCTGGGCGAAGGCGCCGAGCACCGCGGTCTGCGCCAGGTTCGACAGCAGCGAGCGCATGCCGACCGCCGCGGGCTTCACCGGGTTGACGACCGAGCCCTCGGGCAGGATCGCCGTGACCGGCCGCACCAGGCCGTAGTTCAGCATCATCGTCGGATCGAGCGCGTAGAGCGCATACATCACGCCCACCATCGCCAGCGAATGGCGCGGATTGCCGCCCGTCGGCATGTTGAGCGAGGATACCAGCTGCGGATCGGAGCCGGTATAGTCGACCTCCAGCTCGTCGCCCTTCACCCGCAGCGTCACGCAGATCCGCACCGGATAGCCGCCGGTCTGGTCCTCGTCGGCATAGTCGGCGAAGAAGTATTCGCCATCGGGCAGGTCCGAGATCACCGCGCGGCTCTGGCGCTCGGCATAGTCCATCAGCTCGTTGAGCCCCGAGCGGAAGCCCTCGGTGCCGAAGCGGCGGGCGATGTCCTGCATCTTGCGCTGGCCGACCTCGGTGCAGGCGATCTGGGCCTGCAGGTCGCCGTGGTTCTGCTCGGGCAGGCGGACATTGGTCTCGATCAGCGCCAGCAGGTCCTCGTTGAGCTTGCCGTCGCGCAGGAGCCGCATCGGCGGGATGCGCAGCCCCTCCTGGTGGACCTCGGTCAGCGTGCGGCTCAGCGAGGCCGGGACCGCGCCGCCGACATCGGTGTTGTGGATGTGGTTGCCGACGAAGCAGACCAGCTCGCCCTCATGGAAGACCGGGCGCCACATGTGCAGATCCGGCGCATGGGTGGCGACGAAGCCCGAATAGGGGTCCGAGACGACGCAGATGTCGCCCTCCTTGTAGTCGAACCGGCCGATCACCCCGGAATAGTCGAGCCCGGTATACCAGGTCGCGCCCATGGTGGTCGGCGAGGCGACGGTCAGCCCCTCGGGGGTGAGGATCTGGCAGGAGAAATCCTCGGTCTCCTTGACGAAGGTCGAATGCGCGGTGCGCATCAGCGTGTAGCCCATGCTCTCGGCGGCCGCGGCGCAGAAATTCGCGAGGACATGGATATTGGCGGAACGCGCCTGGGTGTCGCGGGCCATGGCTCAGGCCTCCTCGGTGATGCGCAGGTTGGCGAAGCGGTCGGTGTCGAGCCGGAAGCCCGGCGGAACGACCGTGGTCGTGTCGTCCTGGAGCACGATGGCCGGGCCGGTGAGCCAGGCGCCGGGCGCCAGATCGGTGCGGCGGTAGAGATTGACCTGGCGCGTGGCGCCGTCGACGCGGATCTCGGTCTGGCCGATCGGGACGGCCTCGGCCTCCACCAGCTCGCCGGTCTGCAGCTGCGGTTTGGCGGTGGTCCCGGCGATGACGAGGCGCAGCGCGATCACCTGGATCGCCGCGTCCTTGTCGGCATGGCCGTAGAGCCGGCGGTGCTCCTCGTGGAAGGCCCCGGCCAGGGCGCTGCCGTCGCCCGCCAGCATCTCGGGGGTCAGCGGCGTCTCGATCTCGAAGCTCTGGCCGCGATAGCGCATCTCGGCCGAATGCAGGAGCGTAAAGCTGCCGGCATGGCCCTGGTCCTCGGCCAGCCATTTCTTTGCGGCGGCCTCCATCTCGGCGAAGGCCTCGCCCAGCGAGGGCAGCACCTCGGGCGCCAGATCGGCATAGACCGTGCGCAGGAAGTCGTTCTTGACGTCGGCGATCAGCCCGCCGAGCGCCGAGAGCACGCCCGGCGTGGTCGGCACCACGACCTCGCGCATGTTCAGCTCGCGCGCCAGGAAGCAGGCAAGCATCGGCCCGGCGCCGCCGAAGGCCAGCATTGAGAAGTCGCGCGGGTCGATGCCGAAGCGCGAGACGAGGCCCGAGACGCCCGCGAACATCGACGAGACCGCGATCTCGATGATCGCCTCGGCAGTGTCCTCGACGCTCTGCCCGGTGGCGGCGGCCAGCGGCTCGATCGCGGCGACGGAAAGCGCGCGGTCGACGGTGACGGTGTCGTAGCCCAGCCCCGAATGGCCGACCATGCCGAGCGCCACGAAGGCGTCGGTGATCGTCGCGCGGGTGCCGCCCTTGCCGTAGCAGGCCGGTCCGGGGGTGCTCCCTGCGCTTTCCGGGCCGACGCGCAGCACGTTCTGGCGGTCGACCCAGGCGATCGAGCCGCCGCCCTCGCCGATCGAGCTGACCGAGACCGAGGGGATGTAGATGCGGAAATCGCCGATCTGCTCGCCGGTGCCGAAGGCGGGCTTGCCGTCCTCGATGATCGCAACATCCGCCGAGGTGCCGCCGATATCGAGGCTCATGCAGTTGCCGATCCCGGCCACGCCCGCGACATAGGCCGCGCCGATCACGCCCGAGGCGGTGCCCGACAGGATCATGTCGACGCACTGGCTCTTGCCTTCCTCGGCGGTCATCAGCCCGCCATTGGACTTAGTCAGCCGCGGCTCCGGCGTGACGCCCGCGCCCTTCAGCGCGGCCTGCAGCTGCGTCAGGTAATGCGCGACCCGCGGCTGGACATAGCCGCCGATGACCGCGGTGATGGTGCGTTCGTATTCGCGGATGATCGGCCAGGTCTTCGAAGACAGGAAGACCGGCAGGCCGGTCGCCTCCTCGACGATGGCCGCGACCTCTTCCTCATGGGCGGCATTGCGGTAGGCATGGAGCAGCGCGATCACCACGCCCTCGGCCCCGGCAGCGGCCGCCGCCAGCGCCGCGGCGCGCACCGCCTCGCGGTCGACCGCGGTCTTTTCGGCGCCGGTGGCGTCGAGCCGGCCGGGGATGCCCCAGACCATGTCGCGGGTGATCAGCGGCTCGGGGCGCTTCGAGAGGATGTTGTACATCTCGGGGATCTTCAGCCGCTCGAGCTCGAGCACGTCGATGAAGCCCTCTGTCGCGAAAAGCGCCAGCTTCAGCCCCTTGCGCTGGATCACGGTGTTGATGCCGACCGTGGTGCCATGGGTGAAATAGCCGATATCGCCGGGCTGGATGCCGTAGAGCTCGCCCGCGCGGGCGATGCCGCGGGTCACTTCGGCGCCGGGCTCGTCAGGGCGGGAAAAGACCTTGAGCGATTTCAGGTCGCCGGTCTGGTCGTTGAAGAACGCGAAATCGGTGAACGAGCCGCCGATATCGACTCCGACACGATAGGACATGGATACTCCGTCAGGAAATGCGGCCGCGCCTCGCGGGGGCCGCGCATAGGCGCCGCGCGAGGGGCGCGGCAGGATCAGGGGAAGGGCGTCAGGCCACGTGTCTGGTTGCGGCCTCCCGGAGCTGGTCAGGGGCGAAATGGCAGGCCGCCTCGCGCGCGGGCGCGACCGGCGCGAGCGGCGGCGCCTCGGCCGTGCAGCGCGCCGTGGCGCGCGGGCAGCGCGGGGCGAAATGGCAGCCGGGCGGCGGGTTCAGCGGCGAGGGGATCTCGCCCTCGATCGGCTTGAACTCGACCAGCGCCTCGCCTTCGGCGGCGATCCTGGGCACGCTGTCGAGCAGTGCGGCGGTATAGGGATGGGCCGGGCGGTCGAAGACCTGCGCGGTCTCCCCCAGCTCGACGATGCGGCCGAGATACATCACCGCGACGCGGTCCGAGACATGGCGCACCACCGAGAGGTCGTGCGAGATGAAGACGCAGGTCAGCTCCAGCTCGCGGCGCAGTTCCAGGAAGAGGTTGATGACCTGCGCCTGGATCGAGACATCGAGCGAGGCGACCGGCTCGTCGCAGATCAAGAGCTTCGGCTGCATGGCCAGCGCGCGGGCGATGGCGATCCGCTGGCGCTGCCCGCCCGAGAACTGGTGCGGATAGCGGTGCGACAGCGAGGGATCGAGCCCGACGCGCCGGAACCAGCCCTCGACATAGCTCTGCGCGCGGGCGGGCGCGACCAGCCCGTGCAGGACCGGCCCCTCGGCCACGGCATCGCCGACCTTCATGCGCGGATCGAGCGAAGCGAAGGGATCCTGGAACACGGTCTGCACCGCGGTCGTGGTCTTCTTGCCGTGCTCCATCACCGGCAGCCCGTCGAGCCGCACCTCGCCGGAGCTGGGCTCGTGGATGCCTGCCAGCAGCCGGCCGAGCGTGGACTTGCCGCAGCCCGACTCGCCCACCAGACCCAGCGTCTGCCCCCTGGGCAGGCGCAGCGAGACATCCGATACCGCCTGCAGCCCCAGCGGGGCCGCGCTGCGGGTCAGCGTGCGGGCGATCTTCTCGCCGAGATTGAGCCGCGGGGAGAAGATCTTGGAGACGCCCTCCACCTTCAGGTACTGGTCGCGGGGCTTCATGAGGCGGCGCGCTCCTTCTGGTCGGTGCGGTCCTGGCCGAGCGGATGGACGCAGCGCCAGGCGCGGTCCCCGGCCGCCGTGGCATCGGGGCGCGCGGCGCAGGCGGACGAGGCGAAGGCGCAGCGCGGCGCGAAGGCGCAGCCCGGCGGCAGCGACAGCAGCGACGGCATGGATCCGGGGATCTGCGCCAGCATCTCGCCCGGGCGCGTGGCCGAGGGCAGGCTGTCGATCAGGCCGCGGGTATAGGGGTGGCGCGGGTCGCGCAGGACGCGGGCCGAGGGGCCCTCCTCGACGATCCGCCCGGCATACATCACGAGGATCCGCGAGGCGAGCGCCGAGACCACGGCCAGGTCGTGGCTGATCCAGATCATCGCCACGCCGTAATCCCGCGCCAGCGCCTTCATCTCGGCGATGATCTGCGCCTGGATCGAGACATCGAGCGCGGTCGTGGGCTCGTCGGCGACGACCACTGCCGGACGGTGCAGCAGCGCGATGGCGATCGCCGCGCGCTGGCGCATACCGCCCGAGAATTCATGCGGATAGGAAGAGAGCCGTTCGCGCGGCGAGGGGATGCCGACGCGGGCGAGCGCCTCGGCGCTCTTCTCGGCGGCGGCGCGGCGGCCAAGCCGTTCATGCGCGGCCAGCGCCATCTCCATCTGCTGGCCGATGGTCAAGAGCGGGTTCAGCGTCGCGATCGGATCCTGGAAGATCATCGCGATCTCCTTGCCGCGGCGCTTCCTCAGCTCCTGCGGGGCCATGCCGACCAGCTCGGTGCCGTTGAGCCTGACCGAGCCGCCGACGATCTGCCCGGGCGCGTCGATCAGGCCCAGCAGCGAGAAGCCGGTGACCGACTTGCCCGAGCCGCTTTCGCCGACAAGGCCGATGATCTCGCCCGGCATCAGCGAGAAGGAGACGCCGTCCACCGCCGGGACGGTGCCTGCGCCGGTGCGGAATTCGGTCCGCAGGCCGGAAACTTCGAGAACGGGGGTCATCGGCGCAGCCTCGGGTTCAGCTGGTCGCGGATCTGGTCGCCCACGATGTTGATGGCCATGATGAGGATGATCAGCATCACGCCGGGATAGACGGAGATCCAGTAGCGGCCGCTCATCATGTAGGGAAAGCCGTTGGAGATCAGCATGCCGAGCGAGGGCTCGGTGACGGGCAGGCCGAGGCCGAGAAAGCTCAGCGTCGCCTCGAGCGAGATCGAGGAGGCGATCTGCACGGTGGCGACCACGATCAGCGGCGGCGCGCAGTTCGGCAGCAGGTGCTTGAACACGACCCGGCGGGCATGGAGCGGGGTGGCGAGCGCGGCCTCGATATAGTCCTTGCGCCGCTCGGAGGTGGCGGCGCCATAGGCGGTGCGGGCGAAATAGGCGTATTGCGCGGCCACCAGCGCCGTGACGAGCTGCGCCTTGCCCTGGCCGAGCAGCGCCGACATCACCAGCGCCAGCAGGATCGCCGGAAAGCTCAGCTGCAGGTCGACGATGCGCATGATCAGGCTCTCGATCCAGCCGCCGGCATAGGCCGCGACCACGCCCAGCGTCGCGCCGATCGCCAGCGCGATGGCGCCCGCCATGACGCCGATCTCGATCGAGATGCGCAGCCCGAAGAGGATCGCCGACAGCAGGTCGCGCCCCTGCGGATCGGTGCCCAGCAGATGCGTGTACCCGCCCGAGCCGACGAAGCCCGGCGGCCGGCGCGCATCCATCAGCGACAGCCCGGCGAGGTCATAGGGGTTCTGCGGCGCGATCAGCGGCGCGAAGATCGCGACGAGGAACAGCAGCAGCGTGACGGCCAGCGCCACGGTGGCGGGGCGGTTGCGGCGGAACTCGCGCCAGAACAGCGTGACCGGCGAGGTCGCGCGCTGGGGAGGGGAGATATCGGTCATGCGCCCTGCCTTCCGGACCGGATGCGGGGGTCGATCAGCGCGAAGACCAGATCGACGGTGAAATTGATCATGACGAAGAGGAAGGCGATCAGCACCAGGTAGGCGACCATCACCGGGCGGTCGAGCACGCCGATCGAGTCGATGATCAGCTTGCCGACGCCGGGCCAGGAGAAGATCGTCTCGGTCACGACCGCGAAGGCCAGCGTGGAGCCGAGCTCCAGCCCGAAGACGGTGATCAGCGGGATCGAGATCAGCTTCAGCACGTGGCGGCGCAGGATCACGCCCTCGGGGATGCCCGCGGCACGGGCGAATTTCACGGTGTCCGACAGCATCACCTCGCGGGTGCCCGCGCGCGCCAGGCGGATCATCATGGCCAGCTTGAAGAGCGCCAGGTTGACCGCGGGCAGGATGATGTGGCTCAGCCCGTCGAGGGTGAGGAAGCTCCACTCAACGCCCCAGAGCGTCACCGTCTCGCCGCGCCCGCCCGCGGGCAGCCAGCCGAGCGAGACCGCGAAGGTCAGGATCAGGATCAGCCCGACCCAGAAGGAGGGCACCGAGAAACCGAGGATCGACAGGCCCATGATCGCCTTGGCGATCCAGCTGTCGGGCTTCACCCCGGCATAGACGCCCAGGCCCACCCCGGCGACGGCGGCGAAGATGATGGAGATCAGGACCAGTTCCAGCGTCGCGGGCAGGCGGCCGCCGATCAGCTCCAGCACCGGCATGTTGTAGACGAAGGAGCGGCCGAAATCGCCATGCAGCAGGTTCCAGGCGAAATGCCCGTATTGCTGCCACAGCGGAAGGTCGAGTCCGAGCCTGCGGATCGCCTCGTCGCGCATCGCCTGGGTGGCGTCGGGCGGGATGACGATGTCGACCGGATTGCCGATGGCGTAGACGCCGACGAAGACGATGACCGACATGACCACCATGACGGCAACCGCCTGGATGGCGCGCTGGATGATGAAACCGAGCATGCGGGGATCAGCTCCGACAATGGGCGCGGCGGCCGGGAAGGGGCACCCGGCCGCCGCTCAGGGGCCTGCCGGTCACTCGGCGGGCTTGATGAAATAGGCGAGGGTCTCGCCGTCGACGCGCGGCGCGTAGTCGAGAAGCCCGGCCTTGGCGGCCCAGACCGACTGCAGCTGCACGATCGGGGTCAGGACGCGGGTCTCGATCGTGTCGGCCATGGCCTCCTGGAACTTGTCGCGGCGGGTGTCCTCGTCCATCTCGGACATCGCGTCCTCGATCTTGGCGTCGAGATCGGGGTTCGAATAGCCCGTCCGGTTATAGGCGCCGAGGCCCTTCTCCTTGTCCGCGCTGTGCACCAGCGAGCCCAGCGTGTAGCCCGCCTCGCCGGTCAGCGTGCCCCAGCCGTTCATCATGACCGAGTAGTCGCCGCGCGCCTGGGCCGGGAAGTAGACCGTCTTCGACAGCGCGTTCACGTTGGTCTCGATGCCGATGGCCGAGAACATCTGGCCGAGGCCCTGGCAGATCGCCGCGTCGCCCGGCAGGCGGTCGCCGGTGCAGTAGAGATCCATCGAGAACCCGTCGGGGAAGCCCGCCTCGGCCAGCAGCGCCTTGGCGCCCTTCGGATCGTAGTCCGGCCAGGGGATGTCGGGGTTCGAGCCGAAGAAGCCCTCGGGCATCAGCTGGTTGGCGGGCTTGCCGAGACCTTCGAGCACGATCTCCACCATGGTGTCGCGGTCGATCGCCTTGCCGAGCGCCTCGCGCACCAGCGGGCTGGTCAGCGGGTTCTCCGGCAGGTCCGAGCCGTCCTTGGCGCGCAGCCCGGGATATTCGTCGGCGCGCTGGTTCAGCTGCAGGTTCATGATGTAGATGCTGTCGCCGACCACGGTGTCGACGCTGCTGTCCTGCTGCAGCGCGAGATAGTCGATCGAGGAGATGTCGGTCGCCAGGTCGACCTGCCCGGATTTCAGCGCGGCAAGCCGCGAGCTGTCATTGGGCATTTCCTTGCGGGTGACATGCTCCCACGGCGCCGGGCCGCGCCAGTAGTCGTCATTGCGTTCCAGCACGAGATCGCCCTTCGGCTCCCAGCTGACGAACTTGTAGGGGCCGGTGCCGATCGTCGCCTTGCCGCTGTTGAAGCCCTCGGCCGAGGTCTCGGGGGTGGAGTAGTCGGCCGCGGCGGTGTGCGAGACGATGAAGAGCCGGACGAAGTCGTTCGGCAGGGTCGGTGCCGGTCCGTCGGTATGGATATGGACGGTCAGCGGGTCGATGATCTCGACGCTGGCGACGCGGCGGACATAGACGGCGGTCGAGGTCGGGCCGGTGACGGCCGGGATCCGCTCGATCGAGAATTTCACGTCCTCGGCGGTGAAGTCCGACCCGTCGTGGAATTTCACGCCCTCGCGCAGCTTGAACTCCCAGGTGGTGTCGTCGATCGGCGTCCAGGAGGTGGCAAGGCCCGGCTCGATCTGCAGATCGCCATTGGCCCAGACCAATGTATCAAAAATGTGCTTCGCCGCTTCGGCATGGCTGCCAAGCGCCGAATAATCGGGGTCGAGAGACTCGGGACCGCCGCGCACGGCGATGGTCAGGTCCTGTGCCCAGACGCTGGACGCGACCAGGAGGGCGGCTGCGGAAAGACCGCCGAGCTTCATGTAGGTCATTGTGTTTCCCTGTTGTTTCCGGCCAGTTGCACGCTCCGGCCCGGTCTGGCGTCTGGCGCCTTTTGGTATCTCCAAGTCTTCGGACAAGCCCCGGACTCGTCAAGGAAACAGCGATAGAAATTTCTTGGCGGGGTTTAAGTAAAACTTATGGGGCATTGGAAACTTTCGGTCTTCCGCGCGGAATTTTCGGCTAAGCCATTGATATTCATTAAGGCACCTGAGGGGATGATTTTTCCGATCATGGATCGGCGTTTCCTTTCCTGTCAAAACCTGTCGAACCGGACGCAAAAAAATTGGGCTCTCAGGCGATCCTTTGGGCTGATCGACCGGGAAAGCCGCGTTGCCTCTGGCGGGGGCGGATTTTCTGTTCTAGCGATTGTGGGCAGATTTCCGGTTCGGGGGACGGATGACACAGGAAAGCCCCTCGCGGGGACAGATCGCGCCGCTTCTGGCGGCGCTCGACCGCGGGCTCGACATGCCGCCCGCCCAGCAGCTCCGCGGCATTCTCGACTATGGCATCCTGACCGGCGCGCTGCGCCCCGGAGAGCGGCTGCCGACCGTGCGCGAGCTGGCCGCGATGGCCGGGCTCGCGCCGATGACCGTGGTCGCCACCTACGGACGGATGAAGCAGGACGGGCTGATCGAGACCCGCGGCAAGGCCGGGACCTTCGTGGCCGAGGGACGGGCAGGGGGACGGGCCGGGGCCGAGACGCTGCGCGGCCTCGCCGAGGAGATCGACCGGCTGCTCCTGCGCGCGGGCGAGCTGGGCATCGGCGGCAGCCAGCTCGCGGGCATGGTCGGGCTGCGCGCGCGGCTGAAGGAAGCGCGGCCGCGGCTGGAGATCCTGCTGGTCGGCATGTTCGACACCGCGGTCGGCGACTACCTGCGGCTGATCCGGCCGCTGCTCGATCCCGGCGACGGCTTCTCGGGCATGGTGCTGTCGGATCTGCGCGCCCGCCCGCCCGCGCGCCGCCCCGACATCGCGCTCAGCCCGATGACGCGCCGCGCCGAGGTGCAGGCGCTGCTGGGCGACGAGACCGAGGTGCTGGCGATGAGCTTCCTGCCCGCGACCGAGACCCGCGTGCGGCTGGCCGCGCTGGAGCCCGGCGCGCGGGTCGTCATGGTCTCGACCCAGCCGCAGCTGGTGCTGCAGATGCGCGCCGAGGCGCTGCGCTTCCTGCCGCATGTCGAGATCCTGCAGTCGCTGACGCTTGACGATCCGCAGCTTTCCGCGGCGCTGGCCGAGGCGCAGGTGGTGATCCATGCCAGCCGCGCCGACAGCGTCCGCGACGGGCTGCGCCCCGACCAGACCGCCATCGAATACCGCTACACGCCGGATCTGGGCGTGCTGCGCAAGGACATCCTGCCCCGGATCGAGGCGCTGCGCGCGCGGCGCACCGGCGGCACAGCGACAGGAGACGAGGGATGCTGATTTCCGAGATGAACTGGATGCAGGCCGAGGCGCATCTGGCCCGCGACGACCGCGCGGTGGTGCCGCTGGGCTCGACCGAGCAGCACGCCTATCTGAGCCTCTCGGTCGATTCCATCCTGGCCTCGAAGATGGCCGAAGAGGCGGCGGCGCCGTCGGAGGCGCTGGTCTGGCCGGTCCTGCCCTATGGCATCACCCCCTATTTCGCCGCCTATCCCGGCACGGTGACGCTGGGGATGGAGACCTATGGCCGGATCCTCGCCGACATCCTGTCGAGCCTGCACCGCGCCGGCGCCCGGCGGATCGTCTTCGTCAACGGCCATGGCGGCAACAACCCGGGCCAGACCGCGGCGATGGAATGGCTGGCGGGCCATCCCGATACCCAGGTGCGCTGGCACAACTGGTGGGCGGCGCCTGCCACCATGGGCACCGTCAAGAACATCGACCCGCTGGCCTCGCATGCCTCCTGGATGGAGAACTTCCCCTGGACGCGGCTGCCCGGCGTCGAGATGCCCGCCGTGCAGAAGCCGATGGTCGATATCGACGCGCTGAAATCCCGCGATCCGGTCTCGGCGCGGATCCTGCTGGGCGACGGCAATTACGGCGGCTTCTACCAGCGCTCGGATGCGGAGATGGCGCAGGTCTGGGCGGCGGGCGTCGCCGAGACCCGCCAGGTGATCGAGGACTGGGCATGAGCGCGCCGGTCCTGATCTGGGGCGCCGGCGCGATCGGCGGCATCCTGGGCGCCTATCTGGCGCGGGCCGGGCAGGAGGTGCTGCTGGTCGATGCCGATGCCGGCCATGTCGCGGCGATGAACCGCGACGGGCTGACGGTCGAGGGGCCGGTCGACGCCTTCACCGTGCCGGTGCGCGCGGCGCTGCCCGAGGAGGTCGAGGGCCGCTTCGATCTGGCCTTCCTCTGCGTGAAGGGGCCGCAGACAGAGGCCGCGGCCGGGCAGCTGGCCCGCGTGCTGGCCCCGGACGGCGCGGGCGTCTCGGCGCAGAACGGGCTCTTCGAGCCCTGGCTCGAGCGGATCTTCGGCCAGGGCCGGGTGATCGGCTGCTTTGTCAACTATTCCGGCGACTACATCGCGCCCGGCCGGCTGCTCTTCGGCAATCGCGGCAAGATCGCCGTGGGCGAGATGGACGGCGCGATGACCGACCGGCTGGCCCGGGTGCAGGCGCTCTTCGCCGTGCTCGACCCCGAGGCAGAGGCGAGCCCGCGGGTGATGGACTATCTCTGGGGCAAGATGGGCTATGGCGCGATGCTGTTCGCCACCGCGCTGACGCCGGCCTCGATGTCCGACAATTTCGCCGCGCCGCGCTTCCGCGGGGTCTTTGCCGGGGTGGCGCGCGAGGTGATGCAGGTGGCCGCCGCCGCGGGGGCAAACCCGCTGGGCTTCAACGGCTACGACCCGGCCGCCTACATGCCCGGCGCCGCGCCGGAGGCGGCGGAGGCCTCGCTCGACGCGCTCGTCGCCTTCAACCGGGCCACCGCCAAGACCCATTCCGGCATCTGGCGCGACATCGCCATCCGCAAGCGCCGCACCGAGGTCGATTTCCAGGTCGGCGCAGTCGTCGCCGAGGCGGAGCGGCTGGGCGTCGCGGTGCCGCTCTGCCGGGCGCTGGCCGGGCTGATCCGCGAGCTGGAGGCGGGACGGCCGCAGGGCTGGGACGTGCTCGAGGAACTGGCCGGGCACCTGCCGGCCGCAGATTGTTCTGCCATAGTATAGCAATGTGCCCCGCGGTCCCATAACCCCGCCCTATGGGATCCGGGCAAATCCATATGCCCCAGAGGCATGATTTGCCGCTAGGCTCACGTAAAGCGCCGGCCCTGCCGGGCATCCCGATGCGGATGTTACATCAAACCAGAACATAACGGCGCGCCGCGGGCGCGCCGGCCTGCCCGGGCAAGGGCGGGAAAGGAGAGGTCATGCCGGGAGAGGCCGGAACCCGATGCTGAGCTATGTCGCAGGCCGTCTTGCCGCCATCGCCGCGCTTGCCTTCGGCATCAGCGGGCTCGTCTTCCTGATGCTCAGGATGATCCCCGGCGATCCGGTGCTGGCGCTGCTGGGCACCCAGGCGGCGAATCCGGAAGTCGTGGAGCGGCTGCGCCGCCAGCTCGGGCTCGACGAGCCGCTGGCGGTCCAGTACACGACCTGGCTCGGCAATCTCTTCCGCGGCGATTTCGGCTTCTCCTACGGCCAGCAGCGCCCGGTCTCGGAGCTGATCGCCGCGAATTTCCCCGCCACGCTGCAGCTGACCGTCTGCGCGCTGTTCCTCTCGGTCCTTCTTGGCCTCGCCATCGGCATCGTCGCCGCGCTGAAGCGCAACCGCGCCGCCGACACACTGGGCATGGGGCTGGCGCTGGCGCTGATGTCGATCCCCAGCTTCTGGCTGGGCCTCCTGCTGATCCTGCTCTTCGCGGTCACCTGGCCGATCTTCGACGTGGTCGGCGGCACCGGCTTCAAGGGCGTGGTCCTGCCCGCGGTCACGCTGGCGCTTGGCACGGTGGGGTTCAACGCGCGCTTCATCCGCTCCTCGGTGCTCTCGGCGCAGACGCAGAAGCATGTCATCACCGCCCGCGCCAAGGGGCTGAGCCGCGCGACCGTCTTCCTGCGCCACGTGCTGCGGAACTCGCTGCTGCCGATCCTGACGGTCGTGGGCATCCAGGTCGGCAACCTGCTGTCGGGCACGGTGGTGGTCGAGACCGTCTTCTCCCGCCCGGGGCTCGGCCGGCTGCTGGTCGATGCGATCCTGTCGAAGGACTACCTGACCGTGCAGGCAGTCGTGCTGATCATCGCCGTCATCTATGCCGGCGCGAATTTCGTGGTCGATCTGTGCTACCCGCTGCTCGACCCCAGGATCGCGAGGCGCTGATCCATGGACGTCACCCGGACCCTCCCCGCCGACGATAGCGGCCTGGCCGCGAAGACCCCGCTGTCCGTCGCGCTCTTGCGCGCCTTCCGTCACCGCTCGCTGGCCGCGGGCACGGTGATCTGCGTCGTCCTGGCCCTGCTGGTGATCTGCGCGCCCTGGCTGACGGAATTCGACCCGGCGAAGCAGAGCGCGATGGAGACCTTCCAGCCGCCGTCCCTGGCCCACCCGATGGGCACCGACGCCTTCGGCCGGGACATGATGGCCCGCGTCCTCTATGGCGGCCGCGTCACCATGCTGGCGAGCCTGGCCGTGGTTGTCATGGGCGCGATCGCGGGCACGGTGCTGGGCCTCGTCGCGGGCTATGCCGGCGGCGCGGCGGGCTTCGCCATCATGCGGCTCGTCGACCTGCTGCTGGCCTTTCCCGGCATCCTGCTGGCGCTTGCCATCACCGCGATCCTCGGCCCGGGGCTGGTCAACGGCATCATCGCCATCTCGATCATCCTCGTGCCGGTCTATGCCCGCCTCGTCGAGGGCGCCACGCGCGAGATCCGCAGCCTGCCCTTCGTCGATGCCGCCATCGTGCTGGGCGCGGGGCCGGTCCGCGTCATGGCCACCCATATCCTGCCCAATGTCATGAGCTCGGTGATCGTGATGACCACGACCTGGCTGGGCGTCGCCGCGCTGTGGATCACCGCGCTCGGCTTCATCGGGCTGGGGGTGCAGCCGCCGCAGCCGGAATGGGGCGCGATCCTCAATGACGGGCAGATGTTCCTGACGCTCGCCTGGTGGATGACCGTCTTCCCGGGCGTCTTCCTCTCCCTTTTCATCATCGGCGTGAACCTGCTGGGAGACGGGCTGAGGGACGTGCTCGACCCGACCATCGCCGACTAATTCCGAGGGGCGCCAAGACCCCCGTTCAACAGTGGAGACCAAGATGACTTCGAAGAGACTCCTTCCCCTCCTGGCCGCGCTCGGCCTTGCCCTGCCGGGCATGGCCCATGCGCAGGAGCTGGTCGTCGGCTGGGCCGAGACCAATGACACGCTGAACCCGGTCACCACCGGCAAGCGCAATTCCGGCCCGATCCTGTCGAACATCTTCGACACGCTCGTGTGGATCAGCCCCGAGTTCGAGGTGGAGCCGCTGCTGGCGGAAAGCTGGACCGTCTCCGAGGACGGGCTGAGCTATGTCTTCAAGCTGCGCGAGGACGTGACCTTCCATGACGGCACGCCCTTCGATGCCGCCGCCGTGGTGTCGAATATCGACTACATCACCGGCGAGAACACCCAGTCGAAGATCTCGCTCGGGCTGCTGGGGCCCTGCGCCCATGCCGAGGCCACCGGCGAGTACGAGGTGACCTTCACCTGCGACGAGATCTACGCGCCGCTGCTCGCGCAGATGGGCGAGCCCTATCTGGGCATGCAGTCGCCCGCCGCGATCGAGGAATACGGCGCCGAGCTCGGCCAGCACCCGACCGGCACCGGCCCGTTCAAGTTCGTCTCCTGGACCCCGGGCCAGAGCATCGTGCTGGAGAAGAACCCCGACTACCACTGGATGGCCGCCTCGCTGGGCCATGAGGGCCCGGCGGAGATCGAGAAGATCACCTTCCAGATCGTGCCGAACCCGCAGAGCCGCGTGCAGCAGTTCCAGTCCGGCCAGAGCCAGGTCATGCAGCAGACCCCCGGCCTCTACTGGAAGACGCTGACCGCGACCGGCAAGTACACGGAGCTGCCCGTCGAGATCAGCGGCCTGGGCATCTTCGCGCCGATCAACGCCTCGCTCTTCCCGACCGACGACATCCTGGTGCGCAAGGCGATCATGTACGCCGTCGACCAGAAGGCGCTGATCCAGCTGGCCGAGGCCGGGGTCTATCCGCCGAGCTATACGCCGCTTTCCGCCGGCATGCTCGGCCATGACGAAGCGGCGGCGGAGAAATACCCCTACGACCCGGAGAAGGCGAAGAGCCTGCTGAAGGAAGCCGGCTGGGAATTCGACGGCACGACCTGGACCAAGGACGGCAAGACGCTGAGCATCAAGATCACCGCGATCTCGGGCAAGGCGCATTACATGGCGCAGGCCCAGGCGATCCAGGGCTTCCTGTCGGAGATCGGCTTCGACGCGCAGTTCGAGGCGCTGAACTCGCCGGCCTGGCTCGACCTGAACATCGACGGCGGCTCCACGCTGACGCCGTCGCAGTATATCGGCGTCGACCCCGATGCGCTGCATTTCTGGTTCCTGCCGGACCAGTACTTCAACTGGAGCCACTGGACCAATGACGAGCTGACCGACCTGATCTACCAGGGCCGCTCGGAACTGGACCACGACAAGCGTGCGGCGATCTACCAGAAGATCCAGGACATCCTGCTGGACAATGCGGTGATCCTGCCGATCCGCCAGAATCTCGACCTGACGCTGGCCGAGAAATCCGTGACCGGCATCACCTGGTCGGGCGGCGGCTTCCAGTATTTCGGCGCGGCCTCCATCGCCGAGTGACCATGACCCCGGCCGGTCCCCCGAGGGGCCGGCCCACCAGGACGACCCGAGGCAGGAGTACCCGCATGTCCCATTTCCTGAAGGCCGCGCAGCTGATCGACGGCACCGGCACCCCGCCGCTCGCCGATCCGCTGGTCGAGATCGCGGGCGGCAAGATCGTCTCCGTGGGGCAGGGACCGGCGCCTGAGGGCGCGCCGGTGCAGGCATTTCCCGGCGGCACCATCCTGCCCGGGCTGATCGAGAGCCATTCCCACCTGAACCTTCCCGGAAACGGGCTGACCCTGGAAGAGGCGATGCGCGAGGGCACCGAGGTGATGCTGGCCACCACCATGGGCAACGCCGCCACCGCGCTTGGCGCGGGCATCACCACGATCCGCGATCTCGGCGCCTTCGGCACGACCTCGGTCTCGGCGCGGCGCGCGATCGGGCTGGGCTATGCCAAGGGCGCGCAGATCCTCGCCTGCGGCCAGCCGATCACCATCACCGGCGGCCATACCTGGTACATGGGCGGCGAGGCCGATGGCGAGGACGGGCTGCGGCTGAAAGTGCGCCAGATGCTGAAGGACGGCGCCGATTTCATCAAGGTCATGGGCTCGGGCGGCGGCACGCTCGGCACGATGGCCTGGCGCCCGGCCTACAGCCTGCCCGAGATGCAGGCCATCGTCGGCGAGAGCCACCGCAACGGCCGCATGGTCACGGTCCACTGCCTCTGCGCCGAGGCGATCGACATCGCCATCACCGCGGGCGTCGACCAGATCGAGCATGCGGGCTTCATCACCGGGCCGGGCACCCAGAGCTACGACCCCGCCGTGGCCGAGCGTCTGGCCGCCTCGGGCATCCCGGTCACCTCGACGCTGGCCGTCTGCGGCACGATCCTGAACGCGCTGCGCGCGCTCGAGGCACCGACGCCCGACCAGTCGGCCTTCCTCGACCGCTGGGAGAAGACGCTGGCCATGAACATGGATCACGGGCGCAAGCTGCGCGAGGCGGGCGTGCGCTTCGTCGCCGGGACCGATGCCGGCTGGCGCTACACCTCCTTCGACAGCCTAGTGCAGGAGCTGGAGCTGCTGGAGAAGATCGGCATGAGCCGGGGCGAGGCGATCCACGCCGCCACCGGCTTCGCGGCCGAGGCGATCCATCTGGCGGACCGCGGCACCATCGCGCCCGGCATGGCGGCCGACATCATCGTGACCCCGGGCGATCCCCTGGCCGATCTCGACGCGCTGCGCGATCTGGACCTGATCCTGAAGGACGGCGTCTCCGTCGCGCCCTCGGGCCGCGCGGCGATGAACCCGGTCGCGGCGAGCTGCCCGGCATGACGGCGGCCCCGATTCTCTCGGTGCGGGGTCTCGCCACCCATTTCGACACGCCCAAGGGCACGGTCCGCGCGGTCGACGGCGTCAGCTTCGACGTGCCCGAGGGCCGGACGCTGGGCATCGTCGGCGAGAGCGGCTCGGGCAAATCCGTCACGTCGCTGTCGGTCATGGGGCTGATCGACCCGCCGGGGCGCATCGCGGCGGGCGAGATCCTGTTCCGCGGCCGCGACCTGGCGCAGCTCTCCGAGCGCGAGCGGCAGTCCTTGCGCGGCCAGTCGCTCTGCCTCGTCTTCCAGGACCCGATGGCGGCGCTGAACCCGGTCTACCGCATCGGCCGGCAGGTGGAGGAGACCATCCTCGCCCATCATGCCATCCCCCGCCGCGAGGCCGCCGCCCGCGCGGTGGAGCTTCTGCGCATGGTCGGCATCCCGGATCCCGAGGCACGGGCGCGGGAATTCCCGCACAACCTCTCGGGCGGCATGCGCCAGCGCGTGACCATCGCCATGGCGATGGCGAACAAGCCGGACCTGCTGATCCTCGACGAGCCGACGACCGCGCTCGACGTCACCATCCAGGCGCAGATCCTCGACCTGGTCCGCGGGCTCACCGGGACCACCGTCATGCTCATCACCCACGATATCGGCGTGGTGCGCGAGATGTGCGACGAGGTGGTGGTGATGTATGGCGGCCGGATCATGGAGCATGGCCCCGTCGCCGAGATCACCCGCCGCCCGCGCCATCCCTACACGGCCGGGCTGCTTGCCTCGCTGCCTTCGGGGCGGATGCGCGGCCAGCGGCTGCAGCCCATCGCCGGTTCGGTGCCGAGCCCGCATGCCATGCCTCCGGGATGCCCCTTCGCGCCGCGCTGTCCGCAGGCGATGGCGCGCTGCGCCGAGGCGCCGCCCATGGCCGCGCCGGCGCCCGGCCACCGCGTCGCCTGCTGGCTGGAGGAGACCGTCCATGGGTAAGCATGTCTCCGATGACACGCTGGTCTCGATCCGCGACCTGAAGGTGCATTTCGGCGGCAAGGGCCTGCTGAAGTCCCGGCGCGAGGACGTGGTGCGCGCGGTCGACGGCGTGACGCTCGACATCCGCCGCGGCGAAACGCTGGGGCTGGTCGGCGAATCCGGCTGCGGCAAGTCCACCCTGGGCCGCGCGCTGATGCGGCTGGAGGACCCGCGCGAGGGCTCGATCCTGTTCGAGGGCGAGGACCTCGCCAAGGCGCGGGGGCAAGGGCTCAGGGACCTGCGCAAGGACATGCAGGTCATCTTCCAGGACCCGATGAGCAGCCTCGATCCGCGCATGAAGATCCGCCGGATCATCGCCGAGGGGCTGGTGATCGGCGGCGTTCCGAAGGCGGAGCGAGACGCCCGCGTCGGCGAGCTGATCGAGATCGTCGGCCTGCGCCGCGAGCATCTCGACCGCTACCCGCACGAATTCTCCGGCGGCCAGCGGCAGCGGATCGGCATCGCGAGGGCGCTC
This sequence comes from Poseidonocella sp. HB161398, assembly GCF_005870025.1. Taxonomy (GTDB): domain Bacteria; phylum Pseudomonadota; class Alphaproteobacteria; order Rhodobacterales; family Rhodobacteraceae; genus Mangrovicoccus. The sequence goes on along the minus strand of NZ_VATA01000015.1, from coordinate 20,282 downwards.
GCCATGCGGCCGAAATTCGTGGTGGCGGACGAGCCGGTCTCGGCGCTCGACGTCTCGATCCAGAGCCAGGTGCTGAACCTTCTGTCGGACCTGCAGGACAGCTTCGGCCTGACCTATCTGTTCATCGCGCATGACCTCTCGGTGGTGGAATACATCTCCGACCGGGTCGGCGTGATGTATCTCGGCCGCCTCGTGGAGCTGGCCGACACGGCGGATCTCTATGCCAATCCGCTGATGCCCTATACCCAGGCGCTCTTGTCGGCGATCCCGGACCGCGAGGCCGAGACCGGCGAGGCGCGCATCATCCTCAAGGGCGACGTGCCGAGCCCGAGGAACCCGCCTTCGGGCTGCCCGTTCCGCACCCGCTGCTGGCGGGCGGAGGCAGCCTGCGCCGAAACCCGGCCAGATCTGCGCGAGATCCGCCCGCGCCACTGGGCCGCCTGCCATTTCGCGGAGTAAGAGAAGACATGGACATTCGTTTCGACGGTCTCAAAGTCGCCGTCACCGGCGCGGGCCACGGCATCGGCCGCCAGATCGCGCAGGACTTCGCCCGCGACGGGGCCGAGGTGCTGGCGCTCGACATCAACGAGGCGGGGCTGGCCGAAACCGCCGGGCCCGGCATCGCCACGGCCGTGCTCGACGTGACCGACCCGGCCGCCGTGGCCGCGCTTTTCGCGGGTTTCCCGGCCGATGTGCTGGTGCATTCGGCTGGCGGGGTGAAGGGGCAGGCGGGCCGCCCGGTGGAGGAGATCAGCCTTGCGGACTGGCAGGCGATCCTCGACGTGAACCTGACCGGCGCCTTCCTCTGCGCCCAGGCGGCGATCCCGGCGATGAAGGCGAAGGGAACAGGCCGGATCGTGACGATCACCTCCGGCGCGGGGCTGGGGCCGAGCCTGACCGGCATCCAGGCCTATGCGTCGGCCAAGCATGGCGAGGTCGGCCTGACCCGGCAGCTCGCCCATGAGCTGGGCCCCCACGGCATCACCGTGAATTCGGTCGCGCCGGGCTTCGTCCGCTCGAACCCCACCACCGAGAGGCAGTGGGAGGCCTACGGCGCCGAGGGCCAGGCGCGGCTGGTCGAGGGCATCGCCATGCGCCGCACCGGACGGGCGGAGGACATCTCTTCCATGGTGCTGTTTCTCGCCAGCGCGCAGGCCGAGTGGATCACCGGCCAGATCATCCGCGTGGACGGGGGCAAGTGATGGGCGCGCAGACAGAACAGACAGAGGCCGCCGCCACCGCGATGAAGGCGGCCGTGCAGGACCGCATCGCCCGCTTCGCCGCCATTCCCAGCGTCTCGACCGACCCGGTCTACGCGCCCTTCATGCGCCAGGCGGTGGAGTTCCTGACCGGCTACCTGCGCGAGATCGGCTTCGGCGCGGTGACCGTCAACGAGACCCCGGGCCATCCGATCGTCACCGCCGAGTGGATGGGCGCGCCCGGCGCGCCGACCGTGCTGGTCTACGGCCATTACGACGTGCAGCCGCCCGATCCGCTGGAGGCCTGGCTGACCCCGCCCTTCGAGCCCTCGGTCCGCGACGGGCGGCTCTATGGCCGCGGCGTCTCGGACGACAAGGGGCCGCTCCTCGTCGCGCTCGGCGCGATGGAGGCCTGGCTTGCCGCGGGCGGGCTGCCGGTCAATGTCAAGCTGCTGGTCGAGGGTTCCGAGGAGATGGGCAGCGCCCATCTGGAGGAATTCGTCGAGGCCCGCGCCGATGCACTGGCCGCCGATTTCCTGCTCTCGGCCGATGGCGCGATGTGGCGGGCCGACCTGCCCAGCGTCACGGTGGCGAGCCGCGGCATGTGCGCGCTGAACGTCCATCTCACGGGCGCCGCCAAGGACCTGCATTCCGGCCGCTATGGCGGCGGCGTGCCGAATGCCGCGCAGGTGCTCACCCGGCTCTGCGCGACGCTGCATGACGACCAGGGCCGCGTCGCGGTGGCGGGCTTCTACGACGGCGTGACCCCGCCCGATGCGGCGCAGCGCGCGGCACTGTCCGCGCTGCCCTTCGACGAACCGGGCTTCCTGGCCGGGCTGGGCGTCAAGGCGCCCGCGGGCGAGGCGGGCTACGGCTTTCTCGAGCGCAACTGGCTCAGGCCCACGCTGGAGGTGAACGGGCTGAAGGCGGGCTATACCGGCACCGGCTTCAAGACCGTGATCGGCGCGGAGGCCGAGGCCAAGCTGTCCTGCCGGCTCGTCCCCGGCCAGACGCCGGAGCGCGTCCTGGGGCTGCTCAAGGACCATCTGCGCCGCCACTGCCCGGACAGCGTAGAGATGCGCTTCGAGGAAAAGCCCGGCGGCGCGCATCCCTCGCTCATCGCCGAGGACCATCCCGGCGTGAAGCTCGCGCTCGACATCCTCGGCGAGACGTCGGGCCAGACCGCGCGCTGCGTCCGCATGGGCGCCACCATCCCGATCGCCGAGATGGCGCAGCGCGTCCTCGGCATGGGCACCGTCTTCTTCTCCTTCTCCACCGCCGACGAGGACTACCACGCGCCGAACGAATTCTTCCGCCTGGCGCGGATGGAGGAGGGGCTGGTCGCCTGGACGCGCTATCTGGGCCGGCTGGCGGAGATCGATTTCGGCAAGCACAAGGAGGCGGCGGAATGACCGCGCAGGAACCCTGGCAATGGGACGAGAGCATCTGGCGGGGCAAGGTGGAGCGGGTCCGCGCAGGCCGCCCGCTGAAGCCCGCCGCCTGGCCGGACGGGAAACGCTGCGCCGTGGCGCTCAGCTTCGATGTCGACCATGACACCAACGAGCTGCGCGACGGCGGCGAGTCGATCGGCGCGATGAGCCGCGGCCAGTACGGCAACCGCCAGGGCATCCCGCGGATCATGGACCTGATCCGCCGCCACGACCTGCGCGCGACCTTCTACGTCCCCGCCGTGGTCGCGCTGCTCTACCCGGACGAGACGCGGATGTTCGCCGCCGAGGGCCACGAGGTCGGCATCCACGGCTGGATCCACGAGCGCAACTCGGTCCTGCCCCATGCCGCCGAGCGGGACCTGCAGATGCGCGCCGCCGACACGCTGGAGAAGATCGCGGGCATCCGCCCCGTCGGCATCCGCACGCCGAGCTGGGACTTCTCGCATCACACGCTGGAGATCACCCGCGACATGGGGCTGCTCTACGACAGCTCGCTGATGGCCGATGTCGACTGCCACGCGCTGCTCCTCGACGGCGAGGACTGCGGCGTCGTCGAGCTGCCGGTCGAATGGATCCGCGACGACGCGGTCTATTTCAACATGAACCGCTTCTCGGCGCTGCGCCCCTACACGCCGCCCGAGGCCGTGCTCGACATCTTCCGCCGCGAATTCGAGGCGGCCCATGCCGAGGGCGGGATCTTCCAGCTGACCATGCATCCCCATGTCATCGGCTACCGCTCGCGGATCTGGATCCTCGAGGAGCTGGTCAAGCTGATCAAGGCGAAAGGCGACTGCTGGTTCGCCCCCCATGCCGAGATCGCCGCCTGGGCGCGCGACCATGCGGTCTGAGAGGAAAGTCGCCATCGTCACCGGCGGCGGCCGCGGCATCGGCCGGGGCTGCGCGCTCGATCTGGCGGCGAAGGGCGCGGATATCGTGCTGGTCGACCTGATCCCCGGGGACCTCACCCGCACCGCCGCCGAGATCGCCGCGCTCGGCGCCCGCGTGCTGACCTACGAGGCCGATGTCGCCGACCACGCCGCCGCTGCCCGCATCGCGGGCGAGGTGCAGGCGCATTGGGGGCGGCTCGACATCCTGGTCTGCAATGCCGGGAAATCCCAGCCGAAGGGCATCGCCGAGATCACCGAAGAGGAATTCGACCGCACCATCGCGGTCAATCTCAAGGGCGCCTTCAACTGGACGCAGGCGGTGCTGCCCGTCATGGCCGAGGGCCGGATCGTGATGATGTCGAGCCTGAACGCCCATACCGGCGGGGTGACGAGCGCGGTCAGCCGCTTCGCCTATACCACCGCCAAGGCCGGGCTCCTCGGCATGACCCGGGCGCTGGCCAAGGAGCTGGCGCCGCGCATCCTCGTCAACGCCGTCTGCCCCGGCGTGATCCGCACGGAGCTGACCGGCGCGATGATCGGCGCGCGCGAGGCCGAGCTGGCCGCGGGGATCAGCCTCGGCCGCCTCGGCACGCCCGGCGATGTCGCCCAGGTGGTCAGCTTCCTGGCGCTCTCCGAGCCCTGCTTCGTCACCGGCCAGGACATCTCGGTGGAGGGCGGCCAGTGGGTCACCTGAGCCGTCCCGCCCCGGCCGCAGAGCCGGGGCCTCCGCGGCTCAGGCCGGGACCACCCGCCCGGGATTGAGGATGCCCGCCGGGTCGAGCGCCGCCTTCACCGTGCGCATCAGCGCCAGCTCGGCAGGGTCCTTGTAGCGGCGCATCTCGCCGATATGGATCGACCCCACGCCATGCTCGGCACTGAAGGTGCCGCCCATCGCATGGGCGATGTCATAGGCGCGCCGGTCCAGATCGGCCTGCACCGCCTCCGGATCGGGAATCCCGGCCCAGTCTTCGTGCGAGAACATCGCGATCCAGTGCAGGTTGCCGTCGCCGACATGGCTGACCACCACCTGGCGGGCCTGCGGATAGTGCTCGGCCAGCATCGCCTCCGCTTCCGCCAGGAAATCGCCGATCCGCGCGATCGGCACCGCGATGTCATGGGTCAGCCCCATCCCCTCGCGGACATTCGCCTCGGTCACGGTATGGCGCTGCGCCCAGATCGCCTCGCGCTGGCGGGCGTTCTGGCCGATCACCGCATCGACCAGCGTGCCCGCCTCCAGCATCGGCTCCAGCGCCGCGGCCAGCCCGTCGAGCATCTCCTCTTCCGCGCGCCCGCCCGCGATCTCGACCAGCAGCGACCAGGCCGCGCCCCCGGGCAGGGGCAGGGCGAGCTGCGGAAAATGCCGGGCGACGATCTCCACCTGGCTGGCCGACAGCAGTTCCAGCGCATCGACCTCGCCGGGGAAGGCGGCGCGCATCGCCTGCGCGGTCTCCAGCACCTCCGCGGCCGAGGTGAAATGCAGAAGCGCCGTCACCCGCGAGACCGGTCGCGGGAACAGCCGCAGCGTCGCGCCGGTGACGATCCCGAGCGTCCCTTCGGTGCCGATCATCAGCTGCTTCAGGTCGAGCCCGGTATTGTTCTTGCGCAGCGACCGCAGCCCGTTCCAGACCGTGCCGTCGGCCAGCACCGCCTCGACCCCCAGCACCAGGTCGCGCATCGTGCCGTAGCGCACCACCGCGGTGCCGCCGGCATTGGTCGCGATATTGCCGCCGATCTGGCAGCTGCCCTCGGCGCCGAGCGACAGCGGAAAGAGCCGGCCGATGCCTTCCGCCGCCTCCTGCACCGCCTGCAGCGTGACCCCGGCATCGACGGTGATGCTGTCATCGCCGGGCGAGACGTCGCGGATGCGGTTCAGCCGCCCGAGGCACAGCACGATCCCCGCCCCGTCGCCGCCCGGCACCGAGCCGCCGCAGATGCCGGTATTGCCGCCCTGCGGCCAGACCGGGGTGCCGGTCTCGTGGCAGAGCCGGACCACCGCCGCCACCGCCTCGACCGTGCCGGGAAAGGCCACCGCGCGGGCGCGGCCGGAATAGCGGCGGCGCCAGTCGGTGAAATGCGGCGCCATCTCCTCTTCGCCGGTCAGCACGGTGACATCCGGAATGGCGGCGAGCCGCGCGTCGAACGGGGTCATGCAGCTGCTCCGGCCAGCGCCGCCGCGGCGCAGTCTTCCTCCAGCGCCAGCGCCTCGGGCAGCTCGGCGCGCAGCCGCGCGCGGGTCGCCTCCGAGGCCGGGCGAAGGGGCGGCAGCGGATCGCCCTGCGGCTCGCCCAGGATCTCCATCGCGGCGCGCAGCGGCACGGGATTGTGCTCGCTGAAAAGCGTCCCGACATAGGGCATCAGCCGCCGGTGCAGCGCGGTGGCCTCCGCCATCTGCCCCGAAGAGGCCAGCGCGTGGATCCGCGCCCAGGCCCGCGGGAAGAGGCAGGAGGTCGCCAGCAGCCCGCCCTTGGCGCCCATCGCGACATGGACCGGATAGACGTTCTCCTCGCCCGAGAGGATGTCGATATCGGCCCCGGCCAGCGCGACCGTGCGCATCTGGTGCGGCAGGCTGGGCGAGCACGCCTTCATCGCGGTGACGCGGGTCTCGCGCCCCAGCGCGGCGACGGTCTCCGCCTCCAGGTCGATGCCGGTGCGGTAGGGGATTTCATAGAGCATCTGCGGCAGGACCGAGGCGTCCGAGACGGCCTTGTAGTAGTCGAGGATCCCCGCCTGGGTCGGGCGCGCGTAATAGGGCGTGACCACCATCAGCATGTCGGCGCCGGCCGCCTCATAGGCGCGCGCCGCGGCCAGCGTCTCGCCGATCCCCGGGGTCAGGATGCCCGCGATCACCGGCACGCGGCCCGCCACGGCCTCGAGCGTCGCCTCCAGCATTTCCAGCCGCTGGTCCGGCGTCAGCGCGGTCGCCTCGCCAGTGCCGCCGATCGGGGCGATGCCTTGCGCGCCCGCGGCGACCAGCCGCTCGGCCAGCCGCGCCGCGGCGGCGCGGTCGATGCGGCCATCCGCCAGAAGCGGCGTCGGCGTGGCGGTGATGATGCCGGAGAGTCTCAGCATGGCGGCAGTCCTTCCTGTTGTCCTAGCCCCGTTCTGCGCCCGCCGGGGGCAGGCGCAAAGGGGAAACTGTGTCGGATCGGAAATTTTCGTTGCCTTTAGGCAATACCCGACCCTGCGCGCTGCTTTTTCAGGCGGCGGCCTCCGGGGCCGCTTTCTCAGGCGGCCGCCTTCGGGGCAGCTTTCTTAGGCGGCCGGCTCCGGGGCCGACGGCACGAGCCCTGGCAGATCCTCGCGGCGCAGCCCCGAGAGCGCCATCGCCTCCTCCAGCTCCTGCAGGAGCCCGGCCAGCGCGGCCGCGGCACCGGGCGCGCCGGCCGCAGCCAGTCCCCAGAGAGGCAGCCGCCCGGTCATCACCCCAGCGGCCCCGGCGTGGAGGTATTTCAGCACGTCGCTGCCACGGCGCACGCCGCTATCGGCCATGACTTCCAGCCGGGAGCCCGCCGCGGCGCGGATCTCCGGCAGCAGGTCGATCGGCGCGGGGCAGGGGTCGAAATTCCGCCCGCCATGGGAGGAGACGACGATCCCGTCGGCCCCGAGCGCCGCAGCGCGTTCGGCGTCCTCGGGATGGCAGATGCCCTTCAGCAGCAGCCGGCCGGGCCAGCGCTCGCGGATCCGGGCGATGTCCTCCCAGCTCAGCGCCGGGCGCAGCGCGACGCGCGGATCGGCGGCGCTGCGGGTCAGGGTGGGGCGGCTGCCCTCGGGATAGTGGCCATAGGCCGGCATGCCGCCGCGCAGCAGCTCCGGCAGGATCACCCGGCAGGCCCAGGGCAGGTGCAGCGCGATGTCGATCACCGTCGGCGCGCGCCAGCGGAAGGGCATGCCGAAGCCGCGGCGGATGTTCCAGTCCTTGCGCGAGGCGACCGGCGTGTCGACCGTCGGCACCAGCACCTCGGCGCCATGATCCGCGGCCTGGCGCATCAGCGCATAAGTCAGGTCCATCTCGGCCCAGCAATAGAGCTGGAACCAGATCCGCGCCTCGGGCACCGCGGCCCGGATCGCGCCGATCGGGGTGATCGACTGGGTGGAGAGGCAGAAGGGCAGGCCGGCCCCTGCCGCAGCACGCGCCAGCGCGATCTCGCCGTCGCGGGCGACGAGCCCGGCCATGGCAGTCGGGGCGATCACGACCGGCGCGGCCATCGGCGTTCCGAGGATCTCGCAGCCGGTCTCGACCGGCCGGTCGCCCTGCAGCATCCGCGGGGTAATCGTCGCCGCGTCCAGCCGGGCGCGGTCGCGCGCCAGCGCGATCTCGGCACCGACGCCGCGGTCGATATAGTCGAAAAGGCCCCGCGGCAGGCGGCGGCGGGCCTGGCGGCGCCAGGCCTCGAAGCTGCGCAGCGCCGGGCCCGGCGCCGGTGTCATGCGGTCATGACCCAGACGACCTCGGCATCCTCGGGCCCGATCGAGGTCCAGGCATGGCCGGCGGAGGCGTCGTAGTAGACCGAGTCGCCCGGCCCCATCTCCAGCGGCTGGTAGGCGCCCGAATGCAGCAGCATCCGCCCCTTCAGCACCATCAGGAAGACCTCGTCATCCGAGCGCGGCAGGGCAGGGTAGTCGGCCTCGAGGTCGCGCGCCGTCACCCGGGTCAGTATCGGCACCATCTTCTTGTTCTTCATCTCCGCGCAGAGCAGCACGTTGGCACAGCTCTGCGAGGTATGCGGCGTGCCCTGGCCCGCACGGGTCACTACGCGGCGGCCCTGCACCGGCTCGGTCTTCGGCACCTCCTCGAAGAGCTGGGACATCTCGATATCGAGCCCGGCGACGATCTTCTGCAGCGTGGCGACCGTGGGTGACAGCTCGTTGCGCTCGATCTTCGACAGGGTGGACGCCGCCACGCCCGAGGCCTTGGCCAGCGCCTGCAGCGACATCGCGCGGTCGCGCCGCAGCGTCTCGATCTGCCGCGCCAGCCCGTCCTCGGGCCCGCCGGAGCGCCGTCGCAGGGCGGCCGGGGCCGGCTCGGCCACTCCCATCAGCTCGTTCCCGTTGGTCTCCATCAGCGCGTCCTTTCCTGCCTGCCTGCTCCGAGACTAGCGAGGATGGCGAAAGGAATTCCACTATCCGAAACAGCGCATATTGCAGATTCTGCCTGGAACCTGCCGAAAAGCTGGCATTCTGGGCGTTCTTCCGCGGCATCTGCCCATATTTTAGCCTCCAATCGAGGTACTATCATGGAAAACCATTTCCTTTGCGAAAAATCATTGACGAAAATGCCGAAGCCCCGCGCATTGGAGAGGCAAGGACAAGAACAGGCCAAGCCCGCCACGGGGCCGAGGCCGAACCGATACGCCGATCCGACAACAGGAAGGACCGACCCATGCTTCTCAACACCCTCAAGGCCGGCACGTTCGCCGCAGGGATCGCGCTGGCGGGCGCCGTCGTCCCGGCGCAGGCCGATACCATCCGCTTCGCCACCGTCGACGGCGAAGGCGACCTGCTCGAGAATGTCTACTGGGCCTATACCGAGGTCTTCAACTCCATCCTGAAGGCGCAGACCGGCGGCGAGTACGAGCTGCAGGTGTTCCCCAACGGCCAGCTCGGCGACCTGGAGTCGCTGCTGGAGCAGACCGCCCGCGGCTCGCTGCAGGTCGTGGCCGGGATCAGCGCCGGTCACCTGCAGGCCTATACCGACGTCGCCGCCGTGCTGGAAATGCCCTATGTCTTCCCGAACACGCAGATCGCGCGCAAGGTGATGGACGGGCCCTTCGGCGACATGCTGGCCGACCGCATCGCCGAGGATTCCGGCGTCCGCATCATCAGCTACCTGCCCTCCGCCTTCCGCAACTTCTCCAGCTCGACCAAGCTGATCAAGACGCCCGAGGACATGGTCGGCATGAAGGTGCGCACCCAGCAGATCCCGATCCATGTCGCGATGGTCGAGGCGCTCGGCGCCAACCCGACCCCGATCGCCTGGTCCGAGCTCTATTCCTCGCTGCAGACCGGCGTGGTCGACGGCCAGGAGAACGCGCCCTACACCATGCTGATGGCGAACCTGCAGGAAGTGCAGAAGTACTACACGCTCGACCATCACCTCATCAACATGCCGATCGTGGCGATGAACGAGGACTACTATCAGTCGCTGCCCGACAGCGTGAAGGCGACGATCGACGAGGCGGCGGACGAGGCGGCCTTCGCGCTGCTCGGCATCGTCAAGGCCAAGGAATCCCAGGACCTCGCCGTGATCGAGGATGCCGGCGTCGAGATCTACCAGCCGACTCCGGAAGAGTTCCAGATGTTCGTCGACAAGGTGCAGGCCCCGGTGGAGGCGATCCTCGCCGACATCGTCGGCCAGGACATGATCGACGCGCTGAAATCGGCCGTGGCCGACGCCCAGGCCGAGTAAGGCCGATGCCCCGCGCGTCCCGCGCCGCCGGTCGCTCTCTTCCCGGTCCGGCGCGGGGCGCGCCTTTCCCCTTCGACCCGGCCGTCCGCGGCCAGATGCGGAGAAATCCATGCTGAACACCCTCGAACGGCTGGCGGACGGGCTCGGGCTCGTCACGTCGGCCATCTCGCGGCTGACCCTCGTCGGCGTCGCCTTCTGCCTGATCCTCCAGGTCGTGCTGCGCTATGTCTTCAACGCCTCGCTGCCCTGGCCCGAGGAGGCCGCGCGCTACCTGATGATCTGGACGGTGATGCTGGCCGGCAGCCTGCTGGTGAAGGACGAGCAGCTGGTGCGCGTCGATTTCTTCGACCATTTCTGGCCCGAGCGGGCGCTGTCGATCCGCAACGCGCTGTTCCGCCTGCTGCTGGCCGGGCTGCTCTTCGTGCTGGTCTGGAAAGGCTGGGAAAACGCCCTCTTCGGCCAGCGCCGCACCTCCGTGACGCTCGGCATCTCCTTCTTCTGGATCTACCTCGCGGTGCCGGTGGGCGGCGCGCTGATGATGTTCCACATGGTCGTGCTGGCGATCCGCGACCTGGTGCGCGGCACGCCGCGGACCGGCCCCTCCATCCTGAACGCCGAGGTCTGACATGGAGCATCCGCTACTGATTACCCTGGGGCTAATGCTCGGCCTCATGGTGCTGGGCAGCCCGGTGATCTTCGCCATCGGCTTTGCGGGCCTGGCCTATTTCTTCGTCAAGCCGGGCATGACCGCCATGCTCGACGTCTATGCCCACAAGTTCTTCACCGGCATGGACGTGTTCATCTGGCTGTCCATCCCGCTCTTCATCATCGCCGGCGAGATCATGACCGCGATCGGCATGACCGACCGGCTGGTGAACCTGTCGCGGCTGATGGTCGGCCGCCTGCGCGGCGGGCTGGCCTATGTGAACGTCGTCGGCTCGATGATGTTCTCGGGCGTCTCGGGCTCGGCGCTGGCCGACATCTCGGCGCTGGGACCGGTCGAGATGAAGATGATGGAGAAGGACGGCTACGAGAAGGACTTCGCCGCCGCCGTCACCGTCTCCTCGGCGATCCAGGGGCCGATCATCCCGCCCTCGATCCCGCTCATCATGTTCTCGGCGCTGACCAATACCTCGATCGCCGCGCTGTTCCTGGCGGGCGCCGTGCCCGGCATGATGCTGGGGCTCTTCCAGATGGCGGTGATCTACGTGATCGCCAAGCGCCGCAACTTCGCCCGCAACCCGATCCAGGGGCTGAACCTGAAGGTCGCCGCCGGCATCGTCCTGCATGCCTTCTGGGCGATCTTCATGCCGCTCATCATCATCGGCGGCATCGTCGGCGGCATCTTCACCGCGACCGAGGCCGCGGCCATCGCGGTGGCCTACGGGCTGGTGATCGGCGCGCTGGCCTACCGCAACCTGTCGCTGAAGGAGCTCTGGGCGATCCTCGACCGCTCGGCGCGGACCTCGGCCTCGGTCTACCTGATCGTCGGCTTCGCAACGATCATCTCCTGGGTGCTGGCGAACGAGCGCGTGCCCTCCGAGCTGCAGGCGATGGTCGAGGCCGCGAACCTGCAGCCCTGGATGCTGCTCCTGGTGCTGAACCTGTTCTTCCTGGTGAACGGGCTCTGGGTCTCGGACTCGGTACAGCTCCTGCTCTTCGCGCCGCTCTTCACGCCGCTTCTCGCCTCGATGGGCGTCGATCCGGTGCATTTCGGCGTCATCATGGTCGTCAACGTGATGATCGGGCTGATCACGCCGCCCTACGGGCTGGCGCTCTATCTCGGCTCGTCGATCTCGGGCGTGCCGCTCGGGCGGATCGTGCGCGCCGCGGTGCCCTTCCTGATCTCCAACCTCGTGGTGCTGCTGCTCGTGACCTACGTGCCGGCCATCTCCCTCACCCTCCCGCGGCTCCTGGGCTTCCTGTGACGCCGCATCTGACACTTCAAGGACACTTCCCATGCTGACCAAGGACGATCTCAACGGGCTCTTCACGGCCATCGTCACTCCCTTCGACGCCGGCGGCGCGGTGGATCACGGCGCGCTGAAGGCCCTCGTCCGCCTGCAGATCGAGGCCGGCGCCTCGGGCGTGGTGCCGATCGGCGGCACCGGCGAGTACCCGGCACTGTCGCGTGCCGAACGCGCCGCCATCGTCGCCAGCTGCGTCGAGGCCGCGGATGGCCGTCCGGTGATGCCGGGCGTGCTGGCCACCGGCTTCGAGGATGCCGTCGAGGCGGGCACCGACTTCGCCCGCGAGGGCGCGGCGGGCGTCATGCTGGTCACCCCCTATTACGCGCCGGGCCCGCAGGAGGGCATGATCGACTATTTCCGCGCCTATCGCGGCAAGGTCGACCTGCCCGTCATGGCCTACGAGATCCCGCGCCGCACCGGCGTCGCCTTCAAGGCCGAGACCCTCGCCACGCTGGCCGAGGAAGGCGCGATCATCGGCATGAAGTACTCTTCCTACGACCTGCCGGAATTCATCCGGGCGGTCGATCTGGCGGGCGACAAGATGGCGATCCTCTCCGGCGAGGAGCCGCTTTTCGCCACCCATGTCGCGCTTGGCGCGACCGGCGGCGTGCTGGCGACGGCGAACATGTATCCCGGCCACTGGCTGAAGGTCTTCGAACTGGCGAAATTCGGCGAGCTGAAGGCGGCGGTGAAGCTGTCGAACGCGCTCGGCCCGGTGATCTCCTCGGTCTTCCGCGAGACAAATCCGGGGCCGCTGAAGGTCTACATGGAGAAATGCGGCATCGCGGCCGGCCCGGTGCGGCTGCCGCTGACCGCGCCCTCGGCGGAGACGCTCGAGGCGCTCGAGGCGGCCTTCGCGGACTTCGGCGCGGCGGACCGCGCCGCGGCATGACCGGCGTGCTGGAGCGCAGCCTCTCTGACGACCTCCTCGGCCAGCTCGGGCCGAAGGGGGTGCGGACGGGCGCCGGAATGGCGCCCTGGCTGACCGATTTCCGCGGCCGCCGGACCGGCCGCGCGGAGGCGGTGGCACTGCCCGCCTCCACCGCCGAAGCCGCCGCCGCCGTGCGCGCGGCGACGGCACGCGGCCTGCCGGTCTTTCCCCAGGGCGGCAATACCGGGCTGTGCTACGGCGCGGTGCCCGAGGACGGGCTGGTCGTGGCGATGTCGCGGATGCGCGCCGTCCGCGGCTTCGACCGCGCCTCGGGGCTGCTGACCGTCGAGGCCGGGCTGACGCTGTCGGAGGTGCATGACCTGGCGGCGGCCGAGGGCATGCAGTTCCCGCTGCATCTGGGCAGCGAGGGCACGGCGCAGATCGGCGGGCTGATCTCGACGAATGCCGGCGGGACCGGCGTGCTGCGCTACGGCGCGATGCGCGACCTTGTGGCCGGGGTGGAGCTGGTGCTGGCCGACGGCCGGGTGCTCGACGACCTGGCGGCGCTGCCGAAGGACAATCGCGGCTATCCGCTGCGCCATCTGGTGGCGGGCGCGGAGGGCACGCTGGGACTGGTGACGGCGGCGACGCTGCGGCTGAGCCCGAAGATGCAGGACCGCGCCCATGCCTGGCTGGCGGTCGAAACGGTCGAGGCGGGGCTGGCGCTGGCGCAGCGGCTGCGCGATGCGGCGGGCGACGTGCTGGAGGCGGTGGAGCTTCTCGACCGCGCGCAGGTCTCCTACGTGGTGCGCCACATTCCCGGCACGCGGATGCCCTTCGGCGAGATCCCGACCTGGTCGCTGCTGGTCGAGCTGGCCTCCGCGCGCGCGGGCGCCGGCATGCAGGAGCTGCTGGAAGCGACGCTGGAGGCCGCCTTCGAAGACGGGCTGATCGCGGACGCGGTGATTGCCCAGAACGAGGGGCAGGGCGAGGAGATCTGGCATTTCCGCCATTCGGTCACCGAGGCCAATGCCCGCGAGGGCGTGGGCGTGGTGATGGACACCTCGGTGCGGCCGGGCCGGATCGCGCAGTTCATTGCCGAGGCCGATGCGGTGCTGGCCTCGCGCTTCCCCGAGGCGGAACGCGCCATCACCGCCCATATCGGCGACGGCAATGTCCATTACATCGCGATGTTCCCGCGCGAGGCCTGGGACCGCCATGCCGATCCGCTGGCCCGGGAGATCGAGGTCGAGGAGGCGATCCACGACGTGGTGATCCGCCATGGCGGCAGCTTCTCGGCCGAGCACGGGGTGGGGCGCAAGCTGACCTCGGAGATGCGGCGGCTGGTCGATCCGGTGCGGCTGGAGCTGCTGAAAGCGGTCAAGGCCGGGTTCGACCCGCGAGGGCTGATGAACCCGGGCGTGCTGCTGCCCTGAGCGACAGAAGGCCCGACTCGGCGACCCGCGCGCCCGGAGGCCCGCACGCCGCCGGATCGGGCCAGCGCGGGCGCCGCGGCGGTCCGCGGGGCGGCAGGCCGGGTCAGCGCGCCAGCGGCCGGAAGCTGACCTGCGAGAGCAGCCACTGGCGCAGCTCGGCCCCGGCCTCGGGCCGGCCCTCGGGGGCGACGATGTAATAGGCCATCTCGGTGGCCATCGGCATGTCGAGCATCACCGAGAGCGCGCCCTGGGCGAGCTCCTCCTCGATCAGGTAGCGCGGCAGCAGCGCATGGCCGAGCCCGGCGCGGGCCGCCTCGATCGCCGGGGCGAACTGGTCGAACCAGTGGCCCTCGCGCGGATGGGCGGGCTCGACATCGGCGCGGGCGAACCAGCCGGGCCAGAGATCGGGGCGCTCGCCGACATGGAGCTTCGGCGCCTCGGCCAGATCGGCCGGGCCGCGCAGCGCGGTCCGCGCCAGCGCGCCCCCGGCGACCGGCAGCACCACCTCGCTGCACAGATATGTGCAGCGCCCGCCGGGCCAGACCGGATGGCCGAAATGCACCGCCAGATCGCAGCCGGCATCGCCCATGTCGAAGACGCCCCCGCGCGTGGAGAGGTCGATGCGCAGCCCCGGACGCTCGCCGAGGAACCCCGCCAGCCGCGGCATCAGCCAGCGCGTCGCGAAGGTCGCCGGCGCGTTCAGCCGCAGCATCCGCCCGGGCTCGGGCTCGGCGCTGGCATGGCGCAGGGTCGACTCGGCGAGCTGCAGGAGCCGCGCCGCCTGGCCGCGCAGCACCTCGCCCGAGGGGGTGGGCACGACGCGGCCGCGGATCCGCTCGAAGAGCGTCCGGCCGAGCTGCGCCTCGAGCTCGCGGATCTGGCGGCTGACGGCGCTCTGGGTCAGGCTGAGCTCTTCGCCGGCGCGGGTGAAATTGCGGTGCCGCGCGGCGCATTCGAAGGTCTGCAGGAGCTTCAGGTCGGGCAGGTGGCGGCGCTCCAGCACCATGGGCGGGATCCTTTCCGGTCGGGCAGGGCATGTTAACCCGGCATGGCATTTTGCCTGGACCATGACAATCGGGAATGGGTCGAGTTGCAAACATCGTTGGTGCGCGGGGCCCGGGCAGCGCTAGGATCAGGCCAACCGGCAGAGGACCGCAGGACCGCCATGACCCTTTCCCCCGTTTCGCCCGACGAGATCCGGGCCCGCTTCGCCCGCGCCATGTCGGGCATGTACCGCGCCGAGGTGCCCGCCTATGGCACGCTGACCGAGCTGGTCGAGGCCGTGAATGCCGAAACGCTGTCGGCGGACCCCGCCGAGAAGGCGCGTCTGGATGCCCTCGGCGAATACGAGCGGATCAGCGAGGAGCGCCATGGCGCGATCCGGCTCGGCACGGCAGATGAGCTGGCCACCATGCGGCGGCTTTTCGCGGTGATGGGGATGGTGCCGGTCGGCTATTACGACCTCTCGGTCGCGGGCGTGCCGGTCCATTCCACCGCCTTCCGCCCGGTTGATCCGGCCGCGCTGGCGAAGAACCCGTTCCGGGTCTTCACCTCGCTCCTCAGGCTCGACCTGATCGCCGATGCCGCCCTGCGCGCCGAGGCCGAGGCGGTGCTGGCCGCGCGGCAGATCTTCACCCGAGGCTGCCTGGCGCTGATCGCCAGGGCCGAGGCAGAGGGCGGGCTGGGCGAGGCCGATGCCGCGGCCTTCGTCGCCGAGGCGCTGGAGACCTTCCGCTGGCATGCAGAGGCCAATGTCACCGCCGGGCTCTACCGCCGGTTGCATGACGCGCACCGGCTGGTCGCCGACGTGGTCAGCTTCAAGGGCCCGCATATCAACCACCTGACGCCGCGCACGCTCGATATCGACACGGTGCAGGCGCGGATGCCCGCCGAGGGGATCGCGCCCAAGGCGGTGATCGAGGGCCCGCCGGCCCGCAAGGTGCCGATCCTGCTGCGCCAGACCTCGTTCAAGGCGCTGGAGGAGGCGGTCGACTTCCGCTCCGACGGCACCAATGCGCCGGGCAGCCACACCGCGCGCTTCGGCGAGATCGAGCAGCGCGGCCTGGCGCTGACGCCGAAGGGGCAGGCGCTCTATGACCGGCTGCTGGCGGAGACCCGCGCGACGGTCACGCCGAAGCCCGACGGCTCGAACGCGGCGGAGTACGTGGCGGCGCTGGAAGCGGCCTTTGCCGAGTTCCCCGACGATGCCGAGGCGCTGCGCACCGGCGGCTACGGCTATTTCCGCTACAGCCCCACGGAGAAGGCCGCAGACGGGGCCGACCTGACGGCCAGCGCCGCCGATCTGGTCGCGGCCGGCTACCTGCGCGCCGACCCGATCGTCTACGAGGATTTCCTGCCGGTCTCGGCCGCGGGGATCTTCCAGTCCAATCTGGGCGACGAGGCCGGGCAGGGCTTTGCCGCCACGCCCAACCGCGCGCGGTTCGAGGCCGATCTCGGCGCGCCGGTCACCGATCTTCACCAGCTCTATGCCGAGGCGGAAGCCGCCTCGCTGGCCCGCGCCCGCGCCGACCTGGCCCGGGCCGCGGCCTGACCCCCTTAGGAACAAGGACCTGACCATGCTGACGAAACCCCTCTCGACCGTCACCCGCGAGACCATGGAGGCCTGCGGCGTCGCCGCGGCGCTGGACGCCCAGGGCGGCATGGCGGTGATCTCGCCGGTCACCGGCGAGCCGGTCGCGACCCTGGCCACGCATTCCGCCGACGAGGCCGCCGCGATGGTCGCCAAGGCCCAGGACGCCTTCCGCAAGTGGCGCATGGTGCCCGCGCCGCGCCGCGGCGAGCTGGTGCGGCTCTATGCCGAGGAGCTGCGCAAGGCCAAGGAGGACCTCGGCCGCATGGTGTCGATCGAGGCCGGCAAGTCGCCTTCCGAAGGCCTGGGCGAAGTGCAGGAGATGATCGACATCTGCGATTTCGCCGTCGGCCTGTCGCGCCAGCTCTACGGCCTGACCATCGCCACCGAGCGCCCCGGCCACCGCATGATGGAGACCTGGCACCCGCTGGGCGTCGTCGGCATCATCACCGCCTTCAACTTCCCCTGCGCGCCCTGGTGCTGGAACTCGGCGCTGGCGCTGGTCTGCGGCGATCCGGTGATCTGGAAGCCCTCCGAGAAGACCCCGCTGACCGCGCTGGCCTGCCAGGCGGTGCTGGACCGCGCCATCGCGCGCTTCGGCGCAGAGGCGCCCGAGGGACTGAGCCAGGTGCTGGTCGGCGGCCCGGAGCTGGGCGAGGTGCTGGTCGAGAGCGACAAGGTCGCGCTGATCTCCGCCACCGGCTCGACCCGGATGGGCCGGATCGTCGGCCCGAAGGTCGCCGCGCGCTTCGGCCGCTGCATCCTGGAGCTCGGCGGCAACAATGCGGGCATCGTCTGCCCCTCGGCCGACATGGACATGGCCCTGCGCGCCATCGCCTTCGGCGCGATGGGCACCGCGGGCCAGCGCTGCACCACCATGCGCCGCCTCTTCGTGCATGAAAGCGTCTACGACCAGATCGTGCCCGCGCTGAAGAAGGCCTATTCCTCGGTCACCGTCGGCAACCCGCTGGAGACCTCGGCGCTGGTCGGCCCGCTGATCGACAAAGCCGCCTTCGACGGAATGGCCAAGGCGCTGGAAGAAGCCGCCGCCCTGGGCGGGATCGTCCATGAGGGCGGCCGCGAGGCGGTGGGGCCGGACAGCTCCTACTACGTGAAGCCCGCGATCGTCGAGATGCCGGTCCATGACGGCCCGGTGCTGCGCGAGACCTTCGCGCCGATCCTCTACGTGATGAAATACGCCGATCTCGACGATGCGATCGAGATGCACAATGCGGTGGGCGGCGGGCTCAGCTCGTCGATCTTCACCACCGACCTGCGCGAGATGGAGACGTTCCTGTCGGCCCGCGGCTCGGATTGCGGCATCGCCAACGTCAATATCGGCACCTCGGGCGCCGAGATCGGCGGGGCCTTCGGCGGCGAGAAGGAAACCGGCGGCGGGCGCGAGTCCGGCTCGGACGCCTGGCGCGCCTATATGCGCCGCGCCACCAACACGATCAACTACTCCAGCGAACTGCCGCTGGCGCAGGGCGTGGTCTTCGACATCGACTGACCCTCAGGAGGCGCGGGACATCTCCCGCGCCTTCGCCGTTGCCGCGTCGAGCGCCTCCTTCACGGCGTCGTCGAACCCGGCCCCGCGCGCGGCCTGCATGGCCGCCGCCGTCGTTCCGGCATAGTCGATGAATTCCTGCACCAGCGCGCCGGCCTGGCCGATATCGCCCGCCAGCATCTGGGACGCATCGCAGACCACCGCCTCGGCCGCGCGATGCGCGATCCGCTCGGGCAGCCCGGCCTGCAGCGCCGCCGTGCTCAGCGCGTTCGCCAGAAGCGCGCTCCAGGCCGGGCCGGAGCCCGCGAGCGCGGTCAGCACGTCAAGCTGCGCCTCGCTTTCGATCTCGTCCTGGCCGCCCGTGGCCCCGAGGATCCGCGCCGCCATCGCCCGGTCCTCCGCCGTCACCGCCGCGCTGGCGGTCCAGGGCGCGTAGCTGCGGCCGATCTCCACCGCGGCATTCGGCATGGCCCGCACGATCCGCGCCGAGCCGGTGCGCCGCGCAATCTCCTCCGCCGGAACGCCCGCCATCAGCGAGATCACCAGCGCCCCCGGACAGTCCCACGCGCCGTCGCGGAAATCCTGCGGCCGGACCGAGAGGATGACTACGTCCGCACCGGCGGGCAGGCCGGCCTGCCAGCTCAGCCCCGGCCAGTCGCCATAGGCGGGCGCGGGGCCGGAGCGGTTGACGCAGACCAGCCGCTCCGGCGCGGCGATCCCCTGGCGCAGAAGGGCGGGACCGATGGCACGGCCGAGCCAGCCGGAGGCCCCGGCAAGGGCGATGAGCGGGTCGGACATCTGGGCATTCCTTCCGTCGTGATGCAGCGGATCCGGGGCCGGAGCCTAGGGGCTCCCCCGGATCGCCGCAAGGGAAATGGACATCGAAGGCCATTTTCCAGACATATATGTACATATTAGACGCGAAGCCGTCCGCGTCAGGTCGCGAGGCTGCTCCGGCGACGATTTGCTGAACCAAGAGATCCCGTGCCTCTGCTCTTGCCGTGAAGCCCGGGAGGGAAGGCGGCGGCGCGACCGCCCGGTTCCCAGCGCGATCATCGGGCGGATGGCACTGGACTAGGCGCTTGACGACCGTTGCGCATCTTCGGTCGCCATTTCGTCCGGCTCCGGCGAGCCCCGTCAGGGCTCGGACGGATGGCGGACCGATCATCTCGGCGATCCTGCGCACAGGCTTCGCCACCCTGTGGCGGATGGAAGGGCGATTTCCTGCAACGCCGCGTCGCCTTTGGCCGCAAAGGTGAGACATCTCGGATGCCCGCTCTGTCCTGGCGGCGCCGGAACGCGCGCCGCGGAAAGCGGACACCCCGCCGCCCGGAAATTGGCCGCTCTCCGGCGCGCCTCCGACTGCCGCCACGCCGTCACCGCCCGCAAGTTCCGCGAAAGACGTCTTGCCGCGGTCGGCACTTTGGCCGAAGCATGCGGCCATGGGATACCGTGCCGTCAGAATTCCGCTCTCCTGCGGGGAAGCCGAGATCCGCCGCTGGGCCGGCTACATGCTGGCGCATATGGACGAGGTGGCGGAGTCGCTGCGCCGCGAGGGGGTCCGGCACGAGGCCTGGCATCTCTGTCCCGGCGATCCGCTCTGCCTCGTCGGGGTCATGGACCACACCGATCCGGAGCAGGCCGCCCGCGCCATGGCGGCCTCGGCGCTGTCGGTGGACGAGGTGCACCGCGCGTTCAAGCGCCACTGGATCCGCCCGGACATCACGCGGCTCGACTACGATCCCGAAGCATCGGACCCGTTCCCCGGCTGCGAGCTGCTGTTCGAGGCGCGTCCCTGAGCCGGGTGCGCACGGCGTGCCAGCAAGGCCCAGCCACCCCCCGGCAACGAACCGGCAAAGCAGCAGATGATCCCAAGGCGGAGAAAGGTCATTCTTGGCATCCGGTCACAGCTTGAGGGTATCGGCCGATGGCCGTCGCCGCTCTTCTAGGGGGAACGTCCCGGTC
>NZ_VATA01000149.1 GCF_005870025.1 Poseidonocella sp. HB161398 | reverse complement strand
CGTCGCGGTCGAAGATTTCCCGCAGCTTGCGCCGCGCGTGCGCCCAGCAATGGGCGACCGTGACCGGGGCGCCGCCCTTTCGGGACGGGCGGGTCAGGCGGCTGTAGCCTGGATATCCGTCCGTTGCCCGGCAGGCGATTGCTTGCAATCGCCGAGAGGGGAGCTGCAGGACGCCGTCGAAGCCGGTCAGGAAAGTTTCGGCATGCTCGCCGCCGCGGCCGGGGGCGTAGAAACAGACCACGCCGGGCGGGTCGTCCCCGCCCCAGGCACGATCGTCGCGGGCGAGCGCTCAGAGATATCCCGTCTTGGTCCTGCCCCTGCCGGGATCGAGCACCGGCGCCGCCGCGTTCTCCGGGACTTTCGCGGCCGCACTGCGGCCACGGTTCCCTGCGAACTCCATGAACAGCTTGGTCGAGGCCTTCAGATGCTCGGCCAGCCGGTCGACGACGGAACCGAGATTGAGTTCGCAGGGGACCGTCGTGCCGGGGGCACGGCGAAAGCCCCGGAGAACGCCGTGCCGACCCAGTCCGCGAGCGTGCTGCGGTCGATGGACAGACCCGAGCGGGCGAAGATCTGGCTCTGCCGATATAATGGCAGGCGGTCCGCGTACTTGCCGACCAGCACATGGGCGATCAGCGCCTCGGTGGGCAGCCCGCCCTCGATCAGATGCGCAGGCGCCGGAGCCTGGGTGACGCCGTCGGTGCAGACCCGGCAGGCATAGCGGGGGCGGATCGTGACGATGACGCGGAACTGCGCGGGGAGTGAGGCGGAGGACCAGACAGTCCGGGGGACTGTCTGGCCGTCGAGCGTCGAGGCGCTCCGTCCGGTCCTCGCCGATCTTGTGCAGCTGCCCGCAGCCGCAGGGGCAGTCCAGGCTCGCGGGCTCGATGGTCACCTCGATCCGGGGCAGATCGGCCGGAAGGTTGCCGCGGTTGCGCTTCGCGGAGGGACTCCTGCGGCGCCCGCCCGCGCCGTCATCGGCCTGCGCCACCTTCTGCGCTTCGAGCTCGGCGACCGCCGTCTCACTCGGCCATTGTCCTCGGACCAATGGCGGACATGGCCTCGTTCTTCGAAGGCCAGCTGCCGCTCGTCCTCCGAGAGCTTCTCCGACTTCTTCCCGTAGAGCGCCTGGTTCATCTCGGCGATCAGGCTCTCCTGGCGGCGGGTGATCTCCTCCAACTCGGCCACCCGGGCTGCCTGCGCCCGCAATACCTCGAAGGCCGCCCGGTACTCCGGTGGCAGGACGGACAGGTCGAGATCGGCGGCGTCGGACATGTCGGCAGCATAGCCCGGGATGCCCCGCTGCCAGTGCCAAAACTGCGGCGAGAGTCATTCCGCCGCGGATGGACGCCTGGCTTCGAGCGCCTTCACCTTGCGCCAGTCCAGCCCGGCGAAGAGCGCCTCGAACTGCGCCCGGTTCAGCGACATCACCCCGTCGCTCACCGGCGGCCAGGTGAAGGTCGTCTCCTCCAGCCGCTTGTAGGCCATCACCAATCCAGTGCCGTCCCAGAACAGGATCTTCAGCCTGTCAGCCCGCTTCGAACGGAAGACGAAGACGGCTCCCGCGAACGGGTCCTCCTTCAGGGCCGACTGCACCAGCGCGGCCAGGCCGTCATGGCCCTTGCGGAAATCCACGGGCTTCGTGGCCACGAGGATCCGCACCCGGTCGGAGGGGATCATGCCAGCGCCCGCACCAGGGAGGCGATCCGCTCGGCCGACGCGCCGGGCTCGAGCCGCACCGTCACCGCGCCGACGGCGATCTCGACGCTGCAACCTGCAATCGGCCCGGTGTCCGCAGGCGTTTCCGGCGGCGCCACCATGAGCGACACGAACTCGATCGCGTCGTCAGGTGCTGGAAGAACCAGCCTGCCGTCCCGCGTCATCCGCCGCCAGGCCGAAACCTGGTTCGCCTGCAGCCGGTGCCGGGCAGCAACCTCGTTCACTGTCGCGCCCGGGCGCAGAGTCTCGGCCACGATCTCCGCCTTGAGCTCGTCCGGCCACTTCCGGTTCCTGCGCTGCGTCCCGCGCTCGTTCGTGAGAACCTCAAAATATGCGCTCATTGAGAAAGTCACTCCCTGCTCGTTGCAGGAAATGAGATCTCAGAACCGCAGCCTCACAAACAGGTGGGGGCCAGGCTTCGCTTACGGAGGTCTGCTCATGCCGCACAGCTAGCATGCTGGATTCACGAGATGAATCCCCCTGGATTTGCGCAACAACGCCACCAGAATATGCCAGCCAGAACAAGGCGATGATCAACTGGCTTGCGCCCGTTCGGGGCACGGACGGCGGCGATGAAATGCTCGAAGAACCGCCATTCCGAATCGGACATCAGATTGCGCGCCAAGATCACCTCCTTCGTAACGGTGATCTTGAATCACAGGGGCCCTTGCCTGTGGTTCCTTTTCGTCAATGCGGCCTATGATTGCTGACTGTTTCCTCCTGTGAGGTGACGTTATTCTGATAGTTCATCGAAAATGTTCTGGAGGATCTTGTTTGTAAGAACCTGCTGCTCTACCCCGGAAAATGTTGCCAGTTGTGTAGCAAGCTCTGTGCTGTCTAAAGGGTTTGCCGGATCCTGATTCTTTATCTGTGATGTCAGTATTTTGATGAAAGTATCAAAGTCAGAGTTGGTATCTGTGTTTGCAGATTTTGGTTCTGTAGAGTTCTGAGTTGTGGTGGTCGGAGCGGAAGGTGGGGTTTCGATGAGGGGCAACTTCTATATCCTGACATCGATTGTATCGGATGGAATTTTCACTGAAGGTTCGAGAGGATCCATGCTAGATGGCTTCGGCGTGCTCTTCTCAATCTCATTTCTGCAGCTCTGATTTGGGGCAGAGTCTCTATTTTTGTCGCCGTCGGAGAATGAAAAACTCAGTGCATTTCCTCCAACCTCTAGGAGGCTTCTTTCAAGATCTAAAAGATTTCTCCTTATAAGTATGGAAGTGTCGTACTTCTCGACTGAAAAGCTTATGTGAGTATTTCCGTCTCTCGTATCTATGGTAATTCTTAGTTTTCCAAGCTCCGGAGGATCCAGGTTTATGTCGTGAGATGAGGTTGAGTTTTCTTTTATTGATGAGGCGATCTGTTTGGAAATGCTATGTTCCTGCATTGCCCGGTTCGTTGTGTCGCTCCGATCTATTTCATTGTTGGTGGAGGTTTTTGTGTTTAGGGGGTGGTCATTTTTCGACAATTCGTCTACCAATTCGAGAACTGACTCCAGGCTACTGACATGGATATGTTTTTGTCGAGGATGAACTGTGGAGATCGCCTCTTCGTCAAGTGAGGTCGGAGTGCTGTTAATATTTTCTTCGATTGATAATCCACTTATTATTCGAGAATTGTTGTGGGTCGGTTCATGGTTGTCGGTGTGGGTTGTGATTTCTTGTGTGTGCCGGTTTTTACTACCCTTGAATTCTCGCAAGACATTTAATTTTTGATTCTCACTTTTTGTTTCAGATAGCGGAAGTTCGTCATGTGTCAAGGGAGAGACGCATGGTGCTTTTGTCGAATTTATTCCAATTTCTCCGTAGAAATGAGAGGATGATCCGGCCTCAATTCTGGCGCGTGTGTCAAAGTTTCTGATTTCAGCTCGCCCCTCGGGATCGGACTTTTGATCTAAGTGAAATATAATTTCGGAAGTTGTTTGTGTTTGAGCGTCAAATTCGTGCTCAATTTCGTCTGATTTTTCAACTTCTTCGCCACCTGTCGTTTTATCCGGCGAAGGGGATTCCTCTATGGTGTTGAGGCTTTGGGTGCCATCTTCGTTTGGTGTTTTCGCGGGCTCTAGTTCGGTCGGATGCGGCTCGGCTTCGTGGCGGGTTTCCAATGTAAAGAAGATAAATTCTTTGACTGGGTCTGGGTCTGGGTCTGGGTCTGGGTCAATCGAGAATGCGGGTTGATGTATGTTTGCGCTCGCTCTATTTTCTGCGGGTTCAACTTTTTGAGAAGGCGCGCGGCTCATCTCTGCAGGAATTTTTGACTGATCTTTTGATTGAAGCGGCGGGGGCACAAACGAAAAGGGCTGCATTTTTTCTCGCTTTGAATTAATATTCGACTTCTGTGTTGGAAGTGAATTGTTTATCTAAGGGGTGTATTGTTACTTTGAGGTATAGTAGAAAAAAATGAATGCAATGTTACCACTTTCCTATGGTGTTCTTTCCGTGTGCGGAATTTCATCGTTTGAAGCCGGATGTCCTGATGATGAAATGATAGTGATTTTTATGAATGAAGATGTGAGATGGCCTGGGGAGGCGTCCTCGGACAAAATGGCGCTGAGGGAGCTGTTATGAACTGTTGCAGGTGCTTTTTTTACTCCCTTCCGGATCTTCACCTTGTCAATCGTCGCGGCAGGCGGAGGGTTGGCAATTGAGAAAGACGGGTAGCGAGTGCATAAAGGAAGCGATCACGGCATGTTACGCCCAGCGAAGATACCTAAAGAGCGGAAGGATGGACGAGTGTATTCGGTTGGGGGGCAGGATCGAAAGTCTGCTGAAGGACCTACATGCTTTGCCTGCTGACTGTCGTGAATTGGAAAATGCAAGTGAGAATTTTGCGAAAAATGCGGGTCTTTGGAAGGCCGCAATTGAGGGGGTTAGGAAATCTCGAGCCAGAATATCGGAAATAGAGGAAGTAAGAAAATTTTTGAATTCGCAGAATTCTGGGCATTGGAAACGTCGCGCGATGAATGATGTTTCAAGTATTTTTAACAGGTTGCTCTGAATTCGCTTGCTGCAAAATTTACGGAACGATGGAGTTACTTTTTTCCCTTTTATCAACGCGGCCTAGTCACCTGGAACTAAAGTTTGTATCATTATTCTGCCTGATGCGGGAGGATGTGATGGGTGGCCGTGTTGCTGTTCCAATTGATCTCAGCGACGAGGAACGCTCATTCCTCGAATCCCAGCTTCGCAGGCACAAGGCGGCCCGATCACTTTCGGACCGCTGCCGCATCGTCCTGCGATGCGCCGAAGGGATGTCCAACAAGGAGATCGCCGCCTCACTCGGCCACAGCCAGCACACGGTGGGCAAATGGCGCCGCCGCTTTGCGGAGCAGAGGCTCGAGGGGCTTTCCGATGAATACCGTGAAGGCCGTCCACGCACGGTTTCGGACGAACAGGTGGCGGAGGTCATCAAGAGGACGCTGGAAAGCACGCCCCGGGACGCGACACACTGGTCGA
>NZ_VATA01000148.1 GCF_005870025.1 Poseidonocella sp. HB161398 | reverse complement strand
CACTTCGTGGCGCGAACTCGGCACCGGCATGGGCACCGAGGCATGGTTCTGTGATCCCCAGGCGCCGTGGCAGAAGGG
This sequence comes from Poseidonocella sp. HB161398, assembly GCF_005870025.1. Lineage (GTDB taxonomy): Bacteria > Pseudomonadota > Alphaproteobacteria > Rhodobacterales > Rhodobacteraceae > Mangrovicoccus. The sequence goes on along the minus strand of NZ_VATA01000148.1, from coordinate 5,151 downwards.
CCAGGTCGAGAACCTCAACCTCCGCGCGCGCCGCTACCTGCCCCGGGACACCGCTGTGTCGGCGCTCCCAAATCGATCCATGAGGTCGATTTGCGACCGCCTCAACGTCACGCCGAGGAAGTGCCTTGGCTACCGGACCCCGGCCGAAGCTTTCCGCGAGGAACTCGCCAGGCTAATCTGAACCCGAACCTATGTCGCAACCGGATTAGAACTCACCAGCTGCATCCAGGACCACGTGCATTGGATCTGCGGCATGCCGGAGGGTCCCGGGCCGCTTGCATCGCGTTCCGCGCTCCCGTCCGGCAGCGCCGTGCCGACTCGCGTGACGGCAAGCCTCTCGCGCTCTCCGTCCAGGGCCGGCAGCCGCGCGTCCAGTCCCGTTCCAGGCTGGCCGACCATGGCGTCATGGATCCCTCGCAGGCGACCAGCGCAGAAGGCGCCCGGTCGAAATCCGCCCTGGGCGGGCAGGGCCCGCGGATGCGGCGCCCCAATCTGGTCGCTCACCCGATCGGCGCTGCGGGCTCCCTGAACCGGTCGCGCGAACCATCCCGCAGCGCTTTCCGACTGCGGGTCGGCCAGAGCGTGCAGAGTCCCGCCGGCGGCCATCGGGCCCTGCCTGTCGCTCTGCGGTCCGGTCGTCCGGCGCTTCGTGGCGCTGCGGCTTTTCCGCGAGCGGCCGCTTGGCCTGGCTGGCAGCATCTTCCAGCGGCCGGCCGGCAGAGATGCGGACCAAGCGACCGCCCGCCGTCAGCCCTGGGCGGTCGGCCTGATCACGATGCTCCCGACATCGACCTCTGCAGGCTGTTCGAGGGCAAAGAGGATGGCCCGCGCGACCGCCTCCGGTTCCATTGCGGTCCCGCTCATCCGGCCGGCCATTGCCTCCCGGACGGTTTCGTCGGTGATGCTTTCCGCGAAATTCGTCGAGACCATTCCGGGCGAGACCTCGGTGACGCGCAGCGATGGTCCCGCTTCCTGCCTCAGCGCCTCGGTCGCCGTTCGCACGGCATTCTTGGTGGCGGCGTAGACGCCCATCGTCGGCAGGATCCTGAGGCCCGCCGTCGAGACGACATTGATGACATGCCCGTGCTCCTGACGCGCGAAGACCGGCAGGGCGGCGGCGATGCCGTAGAGCGTGCCGCGCAGGTTCACATCGATCATCTCGTCCCAGTCGTCGACACGCAGCGCATCGAAGCGCGAGATCGGGCCGGTCCCGGCATTGTTGACGATGGCATCGAGCCGCCCGAACTGCGCGACCGCCGTCGCCACCAGCGCCTCGAGGTCTGCGCGGCGGCGCACATCCGTTGCCCGGCATGCAGCCGCCCCGCCGCCCGAGGCGATCTCCGCGGCAAGCTCTTCTAGGACGGCGCCCCGGCGCGCGCCCAGCACGACCGCCGCCCCCCGGGCCGCCAGCAGTTTCGCCGTCGCCCGTCCGATGCCGCTGCTTGCGCCGGTGATGGCGACGACCTTGTTCTCGACTGTCATGATGAATGGCCTTCTGGTCTGTATCCCTCGATCCGGATCTATGGCAGGCTTGCAAGATGAACGATGCCACAGGGTCTTTGAAATTGTCGCAAGCGTCCAGTTCTGCGCTGGATCCCCTGTCCGATGTGCTGGAGGTGCTCGGCGCGCGGGTCACGCGGCGGACGCGGCTGGAAGCGGAAGGGGACTGGGCTCTGTCCTTTCCCGCCATCGAGCGGCTGAAATTCGTGGCGATGCTGCGGGGAGGGTGCTGGATGCAGCTGCCAGGGCGGGCGCCGCATCGGATGGACGCCGGCGACATCTGCCTCATCGGCGCCGCGCCCTATGCCGTTTCCAGCGATCCGGCCCTGGCTCCGGTGGATGGAGCGCCGCTTTACGAGGGCGCCGGCCGCGATCTTGCCCGCATCGGCGGAGACGAGACGGTCTCGATCGGCGGAACCGTCACCTTTGCCGGGGCGAGCGCCGATTTCCTGCTGGACATGCTGCCGGACTTCATGGCCGTGCCGCGGCGCATGTCGGGTGCCAGCGCCATTTCGACCATCCTGTCCCTCATCTCGGACGAGATCGACCGGCAGGCGATTGGCGCCGGGATCGTGAGCGCGCGCCTGGCCGACATCCTGCTGGTCGAGACCTTCCGCGCCTATGCCGGGCTGGTGGATCCCGCCGGAAGCGGATGGGTCGGCGCGCTTCTCGATCCCCGGATCGGCCGCGCGCTGCAGGCCCTGCACGCAGATGTCGCGCATCCCTGGACCGTGGCCGATCTCGCGGCCGTGGCGGGAATGTCCCGGGCGGCATTCTCGGCAGCCTTCACCCGCCGCGTTGGCCAGCCGCCACTTTCGTACCTGCGCTCCTGGCGGCTCGCCATCGCCCGCAAGGCGCTGTCCCGCGGCGGCGCGACCGTGGCCGAGGTGGCGCATGCGGTCGGGTACCACTCGCATAGCGCATTCTCCCAGGCGTTCCTTCGAGCTTTCGGCGTCTCGCCGAAGTCTGACGGGCGCGTGCGACTGTCTGCCCGGGCGTGATCGCCTTGGAGAACGGCAGCGTTGCGGTTCATGGCTGCCCGCCCTGCGTTCCGCGGTACCTGGAAAATCGCCGGCGCAGGGCGGCGCTGCGCAGCAGGCGAGACTGGTTGCCCCGCGGCCGGCCGCAGGATAGCCTGGCCGCGCAGCCTGCGTTTCGGCCGATCGGATCAGGTTCAGATGCGAGGAGAAGGTCATGGCAACAGAAGCGCTCGAGATACCGCCCGGGAACGAGATGTTCGAAGGCTATCGTGCCGCATTCGAGCGCTACGGGTTCTCGCCGGCCGTGAAGTCGAAGGGCTTCCTGTTCATTTCCGGCCAGGTCGGCGCCCGCCCGGATGGAAGCGCCCCCGAAAGCGTTGCCGAGCAGACCGAGCTGTCCCTGATGCGCATCGAAGAACTCTTGAGGATCGCGGGCCTCGGCCTGCAGGACCTCGTCGATGTCACCAGCTATCACGTGGACATCGAGACGACGCTTCCGGAATTCATCGAGGCGAAGCACAAATTCATCAAGAGCCCGTTCCCGGCCTGGTCGATCATCGGGATCTCCGGGCTGAGCCGGCCCGAGCTGAAGATCGAGATCCGCGCTGTCGCGGCGCTGCGCGACTGACGGCCTGCGACCGCCGCTTTCGCCAGCCGCAGCATCCGGATGCGCCGCCCCCTCCGCCTTCGCAGGCGACGGCACCGAACTTGCCGTGCCTGGAACAGGCGGCCCTCGCGCCGATGGTTCATCGGATGTCTTCATGCCGGGCTGCCCCAGCCCGGCCGGTCGCGGCAGCCCCGGCCGTGTCGCGAATGCCGTGGAAATTGCCTGAATGCGTTCTCCGGGCAGGTGAAATCGGCTGCGTTCAGGCGGCGAGGGCAAGGGCCATTGGCTCGAGGGGCCGAGAGCGGGTTTCCCGGCCGTCGACCTTGCGAATGTGGATCTGCCCGGAGGCGGGCAGCGCCCAGAGCAGCATCGGCATGGTCTCGGCGCAGGGACGCACGCTCCGGGTCCGGATGCGGCGGCGGAATTCTTCGTCCAGTCATTCTATCGCGCTGGTCGTTCGGGCCGATTTCCATTGCGACGGATCGCGCCGGGTGAAGCTGAAGAGGCGGTCGCCTGCTTCCTCGAGGCTGTCGGCGCCCGCGCGGCACTTGAGGCGCCATTTGCCCAGGGGCACCTTCCGCCTGAGCTCCACCCGGCGGCGGTGTCGGCATAGATCATGTCGCGGTAGCCCTCGGTCAGCTCATCGTGCAGACGCTTGGAGGCATGCGCCAGGAGGTTCCGGGTACGACCGGTCTTTCGGACCAGTGGCATTCCCGGTCTCACTGTGGACGTTACAGCGCTGGATGGGCAGAGCATCGCCCCAGAGCGAAACAAGGGGGGCTTCGAGGCCCGAAGCGCCGTCCACGATCTCGAATTCGGGCCGCCTCAGGCCGCGCGCATCGAGGTCCTCGAGGAACTGACGCCAGGCTGCAGTGCTCTCGTCCCCCGTGTTCCTGATGGAAAGCAATACCTTCTGCCAATCACGGCGCACCTCGGTCACAGCTAGCACCGAGATGTTCGTGGCCTTTCCGTCCAGCCGGATCCGGATGACGGTGCCGTCGAGGACATCGGCATCGACCGCGATCCGTCCGAGAGAGATGCCGAACCTGCACGACATCCTCGTCGGCCAAATCGCGGGCAGATCAGGCGTCCCAGTCGACCTTCACCTTCCGCCAGGCCCGGCCGCCACGTGCGCCTGCGCTCGGACCAAAGGAGCGCAGGCGCTCATTCCTTGCTGACGGCCCCTTCGAAAAGGCCGGGCAGCGCGCGCTTGCGGCGCCGGATGTTGGTCCCCGCCAGATACACCTCAGCGATCAGCGCCTCGCTCGTCCGGCAAACAGCGCCCCACGCTGGTTGCTTTCCCTCCTCGCTCTTCGTGAGCCGCCTGTAGCGCGGCGGCGCCGTCGAGCGCCACTCGGTGGCCTTGCCCGCATTCTCCCTGCGATCGATCCCCCGGATCGGTCGCTTAACGGTCGAATTCCTCGATCCGGGCGCGCGGAACCCGCACCGTCTCGGTCCCGAATGTGCCGGTGAGCTGCCGTTCGCGGTGGCCGTGGCGGTAGCAGTTCAGTCCCGGCCGTCGTGGAGGCGACCGAGAACCTTGGTCCGTTCCTCCTCGGACATCGCCTCGATGGTGGCGCGGACATTTGCCCGCAGGCGATCCTCAATAGGATCGTATCCCGAGGCATCAGGCAGTCGCGAAGGGGACGAGCTGTCATTAATCGCGATCATGGCGCGATCTCCCCGGCGGTTGCAGCCGCCGGTTTGCCGGGTTCGGATCCCCCGCAGATTGCGCTCCCATCCCATTTCCCCCACTTCCGAGACAGGACCCGTCTGGGTGGAGACCGCGTACTTCCGGCAACTCACCGGCGAGACCTTCGCCGGGAAAACCGTCCCCCGTACTGCTCTCTGATCCTCCTCCCTACGGCAATCGCCCCGTCCTCGCTGACGCGGTGGCGCAAGCGGATCGGCGAGCGAGGCGGCTCGCGCCATTGGTCCGTGCACGCCGCCGAACGGTGTCGAGTGGATGCCCGTGCAAACCACCTTGGCCGGGAAGGCATCGGGCGCCATCGACAGGCGCAGCCTCGAGCGGGTGGCCGTCTGGAGTCCGGAGGGGACCGTGGC
>NZ_VATA01000147.1 GCF_005870025.1 Poseidonocella sp. HB161398 | reverse complement strand
GAGCTCAGCGGCTGTCTTCCGGGGTGACCGGATGTGTCGGAACCGCTGACCGGATGTCGCTGGAACGAGCGACCGGATGCTCCGGAATCCGCAGGTCGTTGCCCCAGATCTGGCGCACCGTCTTTTCCAGCGCCTTGAAGCCCGGACCGTCCGGGTCGGCGACGTTGGTCGCGGGCGTCGAGGCCGAGATGTCTGTGATCGTGATCCGGTCATCCTGGATCGCTTCCCTGATATGCTGGATGATCACTTCGGGCGTGTCGCCGGGCATGGGGCGGAAGTTGACGACGGCCGTGGCCGAGGGCGGCAGCACGTTGTCCTTGATGCCAGCGTTGAACATGGTGACCGTGATCGTGGTGTGCAGCATCGCGCGCGTGACCTGATTTTCGGCCATCTCGGCGATGAACTCCTTCTCCAGGTCGGTCATCTCTCCGTTCTTGCCGAAGGCCACAGCCGCGAACATCGGTTGCCGGTCCTCGTCCAGTTCGGGGCCCATGTAGCGGTACTGGTGCCGCACCGCCTCGTGGATCCGATAGGGGAACTGCGCGTCTTCCAGCTTGGTGATGGCCTCGGCCAGGATACCGATATTCGACTCCTCGGGCGGTTGCGAGGAATGGCCGCCGACCCCGTTCATCGCCAGTTCCAGGCTGAGGTACCCCTTCTGCGCGATGCCGATCAGCGCGGTGTTGTCCGGGATGCCCGGGAAGACGCCGGGGATCAGCGGGGCGGATTCGTCCATCACGAAGGCGAAGCGTTCGATGCCGCGGTCTTCCAGCACGTCCGCTACGTAACGCGCGCCTTCCGGGCCGCCGACTTCCTCGTCCTGGCCAAAGACGAAATACATCGTCCGGTCGGGCTGCCAGCCTTCGGCCAGCCGCATCTCGGCCGCTTCCAGGATCCCGTGGATCTGGTTCTTGTCGTCCAGCACGCCCCGGCCCCAGATGTACCCGTCGGACACCGTGCCGGCAAAGGGCTCCTCGTCCCATTGGTCCAGCGACTCTTCGGGCACCGGCACCACGTCCTGGTGCGCATAGAACAGCGCCGGCGGCAGGTCCGGGTCCTTGCCCTCCCAGGTGTAAAGCAGGCTGTAGGGCCGCGGATCGCCCATGATCTCGCGCTTCAGGTGCCGGTGGACCAGCGGATAGCTCTCCACCAGGTAGGTGTGGTAATCGTCGAAGACCTGCGTGTCGAAATCGCTGCGATCCTGGTTGGAGATCGTCGGGAACTGCACCGCCTTCGCCAGCCGTTCGGTCGCGCCGTCGATGTCGACCGGGATATCGATCTGCTCGACTCCCTGCATCTGGAGCGACGGCAAGGCATTGCCCTGGGCGTTCGCCTGCACGGCAAGGGCCGTGAACGCGCCCATCGCCAGGACCGAGGCACAAGATTTGAAGTTCATGTCGGGTCTCCCCCTCTAGCGGCCGACAGCGCGGCCCAATTGCTCCCCGGCAGGCTGCGGCGAAGCTCTTCAGCCGCCCTTCAGCCGGGACTGCACCGCCACCCTCAACCCCGGCCGCAGGAAGCGATCCGTGTTCGGATACTCGGTCCAGACCGTGATCGTCTGGGTCCCTTCCTCGAACTCGTGCCCGCCGGACACGAGCGTTACATCATGCGGGTAAAGCGTCCCGTCCGGCAGCGCGATCGAGAACACGAGACCGTCGATCAGCGCCTCGTCGAACGCGAACAGCTTCTGCCGGGCGGCGTAGATGTCATAGGGTACCTCGCCCCGGACCTGGATCGGGTCCAGCTGCGTGATGAAGGCCATGGCGATATTGCCGTTGCCGATGTCCTGCCAGCCGTTCTCGCGCACCAGCGGCGCGCTCATGACACCGTCGAAAGGCGCCTTCAGCGTCATCTGCATCACCCCCAGCCTGGCCAGGCCGACATTCGCCTCGGCCGCCGCGACATTCGCCGCCGCAATGGCCTGAAGCGCCTCGTTCTTCTCCAGCTCGACGTCCGAGATCACGTCCCGTTCCCTCAGCGTCTCGGACCGTTTGACGTCGGCGATGGCTTCCAGCAGCTGCGCGGCCGCGACATCGCGCTGCGCCGTTGCAAGCTGAAGGCGGTATTCGGCCGGGGGTTTCGCGAATTCGAAAAGAACGTCGCCCTCCGCCACGAACTGGCCGGGGGCGAAATCGATCTTCCGCAGCCATCCGTTGACGATCGGCGTGATCTCGGCCTCACGCACGGGGACCAGCGTGCCTTCAAACTCGGCTACATCAAGGCCACCACCGTCCACACTTGCCGGAGTGGAGCAAGATATGTTCAAAGCGCCAATGATCGCGGCCAGTCCGATCCAGGCGAGCGTCTGCCGAGGTGTCGCACCGCAAATATGCAAGCCTTTCACACCAAATACGCTGCAAAACATTACGTCCCCCGCAGTGAATGTGATCGACTCCCAACTCCACCAAAAGGGTAATTCGCATGGGGGAAATTGTATATAACTTACATCAACCAGAGGTGTTTCAGGACATTCGGATGGAGTTGGACGCTCAAGTCGCTGGAGGTGCCGCGAACCGCTTCTTTTACAGGCTGCAATGCAGCGCTACTGAAGCTGCTCGAAAGTCCAGTCAGGGCCGACTGATTTCGCAACCGCGGCGAACGTCCGGTTCCACGGGCTGCGCGGCGGGAAAGCTGATGCAGTTTGGACGGCAGGTCTGGGCCGTCAGCTTCAGGTAGTAGGAGGCGGGAGGGAGTTGCGCGGTTTGTCCGCTTCAGTAGGTGCTCCGTCCATCTGGAGAATTCGGTCAGAGCGCTAGTTGCGCAGAGACAAAATCAGCGCGTGTTGCAATGTCGGCACGCGGCAGTTCCGTGATTTTATATCCGAGGGCGGTGTAGGTCTCGCGCATGACGGCACAGGTCGCTTCGGCTTCGGCGCGAGTCTGCTTGCGTTCGCTGTCTTGTGTGAAGATCTCATCCCAATATGGCGCCAGGAAGACGCGGGCGTCGTAGCGGGCTGCCTTGGCCGCTGCAGCGACGTGGGGCGGCATGGGGAGGCCGCAGAGCGTCAGGTAGCCCATGATGTCGGGAATGCCTCGATCGAAGATCACGGGGCCTGAGAGTGCCTGAGCGTCCTCGTAGGCGCGGAGATCGCGCTCAAGCATCCGTTCGGCATAGGCCATGCGGTCCACCCACGGGAGGGCGTCCCCGCCGCTCTGCATCTCCTCGCGAATGACCGCGCGGCCGGATTCGGGGATCGTATGAAAGCCGCGGCGGGAGAGCTCGGTGATCAGGCTGGTCTTGCCCGCACCGGGGCCGCCCGTCACGACGATTAAATGGTCGCTCATGGGCCATCCTCGGGTTTGACAGGGGAGGGGCTGCGAAGCGATCGACACGCCAGGAGCGGCGATCAAAGCAGCATGGATTTTCGTAGGGAAAACAGCACCGGTCTGCGCGGCAGAGGCAAATTCTCTGACTAGAAAGGCAGAAATACCTGGTGCTTTTCACGAGGCCGACAGTGGTAACTTGCATGGAGTGGCTCCTCTCAATCGCAGATTCTGACACCTGCAGTATGGCGCATTGCGACGCCGGGAGCGGGAGCCATCCACCCCATCCGGTTTCCTCGGCGCTGCCGCGGCGAGGCAGCGCGGCCGGAGCCCCGGCAAGCGGCGGCGCGGACCGTCCCGGCCAATGGCGCCAGCCGCTCCGCTATGACCTCAGCACAAGGCAGCTTTGCAGATCCGGAGGTTGCTGCCGCGCGGCGAAGCTGGCATTGAAGCCAAACGACAATCTCAAATACTTGTTTTCCACGCGGCTCTACCTCCTCCCTGAGCCACGGAAGACCCCGGCGGCCCCGCTTGCGGATGGCCGCCGTTTTTTTGTCCGCAGCCGGCGGATCCGAACGGCTCAGGTGCTTTCGCGCGGCAGGATCTCGAAGCCGGTGCGCAGGGGCGCCGCCCGGGCACGCTCTTCCGCATCCAGAAGCACCGCGATCGCGCCGCGGCCGATCGCATCGGAGAAGGGCGCCACCGTGGTCAGGGTCGGGGTGATCTGGCGGCCGATATCGTAATCGCCCCAGCCCGCCACCGCGATCTCGACCGGCACGGCCAGCCCGCGGCGGTTGCACTCGAAGATCGCCCCGGCCGCGACCACGTCGGTCGGGCAGAGCAGCGCGTCGATCCGGCGGTCGCGCGCCAGGAAGTCGTCGACGATCTGCGCCCCTGCCCCGAACCCGTCGGCCGCGCGGATCGTCATCACCAGGTCGTCCGGCAGCCCGGCGGCGAACATCTCCTGCCGGAAGGCCGGAAGCCGCATCGAATAGCGCATCCCGCCGCCGCCCGCGACATCGACGAAGCCGATCCGGCGCCGCCCCTGGGCGATCAAGTGGCGGGTCAGCGCAGAGCTCGCCGCGCCGACATCATAGCCCACCCCGCGGCCGATCGCGTCCTCCCCGGCCCAGCTTTCCACCACCGGGGTCGAGGAGAGCCCGGCCAGCCGCCGCAGCTCGGGCGCATGCGGCCCGGCGACCAGCGCCAGCCCCGCCACCCGCAGCCCCAGAAGCGTCTGCACCGCGGCCAGCTCCTCCTCCGGGGTCTCGGCGATCATCGTGATCACCGCATGGCCGCGCTCCGCAGCGCCCTCGCGCAGCCCGGCGGTGTAGCGGTAGAAGGAGGAGTTTCGCATCGAGGGCAGCACCGCGCCGATCACCCGGCTGCTGCCCGCCGCCAGCAGCCCCGCCGAGAGATTGGGCACATAGCCCAGCTCGGCCGCCACGCGCAGCACCTGGCTGCGGGTCTTCTCCTGCACCCGCTCGGGATAGCGGAAGCAGTTCGACACCGTCATCGGAGACACCCCGGCCGCGCGCGCGACATCCTGCATGGTCAGCTTGCGCGGCTGACGGGAATCGATGGCCTCGGGCATGGGTCCTCCTGGTTGCGGCGGAAAATGCGGCCCTGCAGCAAAAACTGCAAGACCTGCGGCATTTGCGCGATTTTGCCCTTTACAAATCATTGTAGCGCTACAAATCTAGAAGACGCGCGCCCGAGCGCCCCCATTTCGACTCGACCGGAGCCATGATGTCCGACACGTCCTCCGCCCTCAGCCTGACCGGCATCCGCAAGGAATTCGCCGGCGTGCAGGCCGTGCGCGATCTCGATCTGGCGGTTGCGCCCGGCGCGCTCGTCTCGCTGCTGGGCCCGTCGGGCTGCGGCAAGACCACCACGCTGCGCATGGTCGCGGGCTTCGAGACCCCCGATGCCGGGCGGATCGAGATCGGCGGCCAGGACATGACCCGGCTGCCGCCGAACAAGCGCGGCCTGGGCATGGTCTTCCAGAATTACAGCCTCTTCCCGCATCGCACCGTGGCCGAGAACGTGGCCTTCGGGCTGCGCATGGCCGGCGCGCCGAAGGCCGAGCAGGAGGCCGAGGTGCGCCGCATGCTGGACATGGTGCATCTCTCCGGGCGCGAGGACATGTACCCCTCGCAGCTTTCCGGCGGCCAGCAGCAGCGCGTCGCCCTGGCCCGCGCGCTGGTGGTCAATCCGCGCGTGCTGCTCCTCGACGAGCCGCTCGGCGCGCTCGACAAGGCGCTGCGCGAGAGCATGCAGTTCGAGATCCGCGAGATGCAGCAGCGGCTGGGCATCACCACC
>NZ_VATA01000146.1 GCF_005870025.1 Poseidonocella sp. HB161398 | reverse complement strand
GGTGGGAGCGGCATGCAGCCGCTGCGTCATGAGAAGAAGCGGCGCCGTTTCTGTCAAGGCTCTCCTCGGCAGGACCCTGGTCCGACGGGGTCCGTGCCAGGCCGCAGTCGCAAATGCCGACCAGTGCGCGCAGGGCCGGTGGCGGCACAATCGAGTGCGGTGCCAGACCTGTTGGGGCGATCGCGGAGCCCCGTGACGGCGGACCGTCCTTCATCGCGCTGGCTGCGGTCGGGGGGCTGCGGCGCCTGGCAGCCGGGTGCCGCTGCGCTCCGCCAGTGGGGAAAGAGACCGCCCCCGTGATGACCGTTTCCGGTCGGTCGGCGAAGCGCATGCTTGCGCCTCGGCCACTGGCCCCGATGTCATGTCCGGGAGTTGTTGCGTTAATTCGAGCCCGTTGGCCCGCGGGTCTCGCAACTCGGTTCAGGCGATGCCGGCTGCCCATTTCCAGGCATCGAAGGCGTCCATCCGGTGGTGGCGGATGGCCAGCGCAGTCCGGCGGCGTGCCGGAACGGAGAAGCTGTTGCGGATGGCCGAGTGGATGGAGACGAAACGCTGCTGGCCACCGGGTGATCGGGAGCCCTGCATGGCGCGCTCCCGCTTCCGGAATGTCAGAAGGCTGTTTTCGGCTTGGTTGTCGAGGCCCTTGTGCGACCGGCGGCCGAGGCCGGGCGCAACCTCGCGCTTCGCCGCGCCGCAGGAGCGGAGCTTGCCGGTGACGATCCGCTTTGGGACGATACTGTTGAAAGACGCCAGGTGCGGTCGAGAGTGCCCTGCCGCCGCCCTGCGGTCAGAACAGCCCGAACAGTGCGCCAGCTGCCAGGAGGACCAGCGAGTAGGTCCACATGATCAGGAGCGAGCCGCGGATATGGCGGCCGATCTCGGCCCGCGCCAGCCCGATGGCCAGCCACATGGCAGGCGAGAACGGGCTGTTGAAGGTGCCGACAATGTTGCCGATCACCAGCGCATGCACCGTCTCGGCGGCCGGGACGCCCGCCGGGGTCGTGATCTCCAGCACCACCGGCAGCAGGCGGAAACAGTAGGCATCGGTCGAGAGGACCAGCTTGATCGGCAGCGCGACGAGGCCCAGCAGAAGGTGCAGCACCGGCACGGCGCTGTCCGGAAGGGCCGAGACCAGCGCGCCGGCCATCGAACGCAGCACGCCGCTGCCGTCCATGATGCCGAGGAAGCTGCCCGCGGCGAGGATGATTGCCCCCATGGTCAGCGCGGCGCTGGCATGGGCGCGGATGCGGTCCATCTGGATTTCGACCTGCGGGTAGTTGACCACCATCAGCACCGAGACTCCGATCATGAAGACATAGGCGGCGGGCAGGATGCCGCTGACCAGCGTGGCCAGGACCAGCACGAAGATCGCCGCATTGGCCCAGACCAGCTTCGGCCGCAGCAGCGCGGCTTCCGCCTCGCTCAGGCCCGGCCCGGCGGCGGCATCGCCGAAATCCGCGCGGCGCTGGCGCGCGACCTCGATGCCGGTGCCGTCGGCAGCGGCGATGGCCGCGTCGGGCGATCCGGCCGCCTCGATCCGGCGGCGTTCGCGGAACCCGTGCCAGGCCGCCAGCGCGAGGAGCAGGACCACGCCGGTCACCTGCACCGGGATCAGCGGCCGCCACAGCTCGGTCACCTCGATGCCGGTCACCGCGTCGGCACGTCCGGGCGGTCCCGCCCAGGGCAGCATGTTGGTCACGCCGGCGCCGGTCGCCAGCAGCATCAGCATCAGGTAGCGGCTCATGCCCAGACGCGCATAGAGCGGCAGGAGCGCCGGGATGGTCAGCAGGAAGGTCGTCGCGCCCGCCCCGTCGAGATGCGCGGCGATACCGATCGCCGCCGTGCCCATGGCGACGAAGACGACGTTGCCGCGGGTCAGGCGGATCAGCCCGTCGATGACCGGGCGGAACAGGCCGGTATCCTGCATCACCCCGAAGTACACGATGGCGAAGACGAACATCGTCGCCACCTGCATGACGCGGCCGAGAAGAATTCGGTCAGCTCCGCTGGGCCGTAGCCGGTCAGGAGCGCTCCGAGGAGTGGCACGAGCGTCAGCGCGACGATCAGCGATGCGCGCCCGCTGAGCAGCAGCGCAACCATGGCGATGACGATGGGAAGTCCGGAAAGCGCGAGCAGGTCTTCCTCCCTTGCAGGCCCGTTCGGTCCCGGTTGCCGCGTCCGGGAACGATCTGTCCAGCGCCCGGGGCGGTTTTCCGCCGCGGGTCAGGAGGAGGTCAGGATCAGGTCAGCCAGCAGTCAGGAAACTCTTCCTGAACGTGTCAGTCCGCCCGGATCGAATCCGCCCAAGCGGCCAGATGGCGCTCCCTCTTGCGGCGGTCCTGCCAGAGCAGCATCTGAGGACCGGGATGCAGCAGCATCAGCGTCGCGCGCTCTGCCCCGGTCAGGCCGGGCGGTCCTGAAAGAGGCATCAGCCCCGCATCGGCCAGTGCTGCCTGGCCCCCGACAGAGAGAAGGAAACGCAGGAGCAGCCCCGCCGCTTCCGGCTGGCGCGCGCCGCGATGGACGAGGCCGCTGCGCGGCACGGCCAGGTTGTAGTCTTCGAACAGCAGGATTTCGGTGCGGGGGTCATGGCGCGCCAGCGCATCGGCATAGGAGCCGAGCACGCCGGTCGCGATCAGCACCTCGCCGGTCGCGGTGGCGCGGAACATCTCCGCGCTCGTGGCGAACAGGCGCGTGCCGGTCCGGCCCATGATCTCGGTCAGCCGTGCCTGGTCCGGGCCGAGACCCGCCTTCTGGCTCGACAGCAGGTGGCCGATGCCCGAGCGGCGGATGTCATAGGTCGCGAGCCGTCCGGCCAGCAGGTCTCCGCGATTGCGCATCAGCGCGGCCAGTGCGGCATGGCTCCGCGGTTGCGGCAGCCCGGCGAAGGCAGCGCGGTTCAGGAGGACGACCTCGGGCTCCCGCGTGAAGCAGAAGAGCTCGCTGCGCCAGGAGGTGCCGGGCGCAACGGCCGGGGCGCGGCCGGGCAGGGCGCGCGCAAGGCCGAGATTGACCAGCTCCACCTGCAGATCGAGTGCCGGGCTGATCGCCAGATTGGGAGGCGGCTCCATGCCTGCGCCAATCCTGCGGTGCAGCGGCAGCGTGCCGATCTCGTGGTAGTCGACAGCGATGCCGGGATGGACGTCGGCAAAGGCCTCCAGAATGCGGGCGAAGACGTCCGTATCGGTGGCCGACCACAGGATCAGGGGCGGGGCGGCGCGCGTCCGGGTCGGTGCGGCCAGCCCTGCCAGCCCCGCGGCCAGCCCCAGCGCCATGCCCGCCACGGAAGCCTCGGCCCGGGATCGGGAGTCGGCGGGAAATCGAGCCGCACCGCCAGCCCTACGGCAGCACTGTCCTCCAGCCTCAGCCGGGCGCCATGGGCGCGGGCGACCTCGGCAACGATGGCGAGGCCAAGCCCGCTGCCCCGGCCGACACCGGCGGAGGCGAAGCGCTCCAACAGCTGCGGGCGCCGATGCCCGGGAATGCCCGGCCCGTCATCCTCGACCGAGAGCGTCGTGCCGCCGCCGGGAGCCGCATCCAGCGCCACGACGATCCCGGTGCCGGGCGGGCCGTGATTGCAGGCATTTCCCAGTAGGTTGCGCAGCGCCTCGCGCAGGCTGACGGGATCGCAGGGGACGCGGGCCGGATCGCCCTCTGCCAACCGGTCCTCGAAGGCGATCTCCGCCCGCGACAGCGGCGGCTCGCGCAGCGGCTCCGCCAGCAGGCCGCGCAGTAGCGGGCGCATCCCGGCCGGTTTTAGCGGCTGCACCTCGCCGCGATGGATCACCATGGCCTGGGACAGCAGCTGCGCCGTCAGCCGGACGGTGCGGCGCGACTGCGCCTCGGCTGCGACGAGCTGCGCGTGGCTCTCGTCGCGACCAGTTCGATCCGGCCCTGCAAGGCGGCCAGCCCGGAGCGCAGCTGGTGCGCGACATCGGCAATGAAGGTCTCGCGGCTGGCCTGCGCGCCCGCCAGCCGTGCCATGAACGCGTTCAGCGCGGCGACGAGCCGGGCGACCTCGTCCGGCGCTGCCGCGGCCACCGGCGCGAGATCGCCGGGGTCCCGTGCCGCAATGTCCCGGCTGAGCGCGGCCAGCGGTGCCAGCGCCGCCCTCGCGGCGACCGGCAGCAGGAGCAGGCACAGCGCTGTCACCGCCGCGAGTCCCGCTGCCGAGACCGCGAAGGCCGCCTGCATCTCGGCATTGCGGCTCAGCCGCGTCTGGCCAAGCTGGAGGATCATCCAGTCCAGGCCGTCCGCGCCCTGGACCGGCCGCGCGACGGTCAGCATCCGCACCTTGCTCGCCCGTCCAGCGGCTGTTGCAGAAGAGCGGCTCCGTCCGGGGATGATAGCCTCGGGGCAGCGCCAGGCCCGGACCGCCGGTAATCTCGCGGCCGCCCGCGGTTGTCACCCGGTAGATCACCCGGTCGCCAGCTGCGAAGGCCAGCGTCGCGAAGGCCGAGGCCGGCAGGTCGATATCCGCTCCTCCGGACCCGGCGACTGCATGATCCAGCATGGCCATCGCAGCGCTTTCCAGCAGCCGGTCATAGGTCCGGTCTGCCCGCGTTCCGGCCTGGATCCAGAAAAGCAGAAGGAGCAGCCCGAGAATAGTCGCCAGCCCTGTGCCGAGTGCCGCAAAGAGCCGGCCGGAGAGCGAGCCCGGCTCTGGGCTGCTCATCGAAGACCGCCATGCAGCCCAGCCCGCGGAAGGTACGGATCGCCAGCGGCCCGCCCGCGGTCTTGCGGCGCAGCCGGGCGACGAACTGCTCCATCCCGTTCAGGCTCGGGGCCTCCTCGAAGGTATAGAGCCGGTCGGCCAGCTCCTCCTTGGTCAGGATGCGGCCGAGATTGTCGAGAAGGATCTCCAGAAGCTGCAATTCCCGCGCCTGCAGAACGACCTCGGTACCGCCGAGCTCCAGCCGGCGCGCCGCGCGGTCATAGCGGAAACCGTCTGCCTCGACGGCGTTGCGTGCCCGTCCCGCGCGCCGGCGACCGAGCATCCGGCAGCGCGCGGCCAGCTCGCGCAGGTCGAAGGGCTTGACCATGAAGTCGTCCGCGCCGACATCCAGCCCGGTGACACGGTCCTCGATCTGGCTGCGCGCTGCGAGGATCAGCACCGGGGTCTCGTCGCCGCGCAAGCGCAGCTCGGAGAGCACCTTGAAGCCGCTGCGGCCGGGAAGGTTGACGTCGAGGAGCACGAGGTCGAACTGCGAATGCCGCAGCAGCTGCTCCGCCGCCGCACCGTCGGTCTCGAGCTACAAGGCCTGACCCTCGGCGCGCAGGCGCTGCGTGATGGCCGCGGCCAGCTCCGCGTGACCTTCGACGAGAAGGATGCGCATGCGAGGTCCTTGCCGCAGCTGCGCGGAAACGGCAAGGACATCCGTGGCTCCGGTGCCTCCGGCCGTCCCGGCGCCCGGTCGGTCCCGTTTCGACGACTTGCGGAAAGTGCCCCGCCGGCTGCTCAAAGCCGGCATTGCCAACTTGTTCGGGTTGTCTCGGTTGGCTAGGCATCCGGAATGAGAGCACCGTCCGAGATGCCGCGCCTGAAAGGCTACCGCTTCCCCCGCGAGATCGTTGCGTAGATCATGTCAACAAAAAACGGAGCCTGAACTGATGCGGTGGATGCCCCCATCCAACGGTATCTCGCATGCCATGATGGTTCCATCGGAACCGAACGGAGGGCACGTCAATGACGACGACGATCAGCATGCTGGCAATCGACCTGGCGAAGGG
>NZ_VATA01000145.1 GCF_005870025.1 Poseidonocella sp. HB161398 | reverse complement strand
GTTCCCTGAGGTCGAGCTCGACATGCGCCATCTGGCAATCTCCTGTTTTCACGAAGAATAGTGGAGATGTCGCAAGCCAGGATAGAATGTACCGAAGACTATGGAGCAGGCCTGTTAACCTGCATTATGAAAATAATTCCACTCTGCCGGACGCTCCGCCTGGTGGCAGCCAAGGCCCGACTCGGCCGCCCGCGGGACAGAGTCCCGGCCGCATCCGGATCGGGCCAGCCTGCAGGCCCGGGCCGCCGCCTGCGGGGACCCGGCCGGGTCACATGCGCGACCGCTTCAGAATAGAGGACTGGCCCGATCCGGCCGGCCTCGGGACAAGGGCGCAGCGGCAGCCGGGTCGGGCCCGGGGGCGCATTCGCCTCGGCTGGCGCGAATGGAGCCGGATCCCACACGGCCTCCGAACTGAGCCCGCCGATCCCCGACCCGATCAATCTTCCCTTGGACGTGAACCGGGTTGATTTTCCGAAGGCGGACAAGCCTGTCGATCCCAGGAACGGGACAGCCTCGGGAGACGCTCCTCTGGCAGGCCGCTACCCGACGGCAGGGCCCGGCAGGTCCCGCGGCGCGATGCGCAGGGCACGCAAGGCATTGAGGATCACCGCCACGTCGATCGCCTCCTGCAGGAGCGCCCCCTCGACCGGGCTCAGATGGCCGAAGGCCGCCGCCAGCATGCCGAGCACCGAGAGGCCGATCCCGGCCACCACGCTCTGGAGCGCGATGCGCCGCGCGCCGCGGGCGATCTCGATGCCGGGGATCAGCCGCTCCAGCTTGTCGACCAGCAGAACCACATCCGCCGCCTCCGCCGAGGCCGCCGCGCCGCGGGCGCCCATCGCCACGCCGATATCCGCCGCCGCCAGCGCTGGGGCGTCGTTCACCCCGTCGCCCACCATCATCACCGGCCCGTCCTTGCGTTCGCTCAGCACCAGGAGCACTTTCTGGTCGGGGCTCAGCCCGGCGCGGATGCCGTCGAGCCCGAGCCCGCCGGCCACCTGGTGCGCGACCTCGCTGCGGTCGCCGGTGGCCAGGAGGATCCGGCCGATGCCCTGGCGGCGCAGGGCCGCCAGCATCTCGGCCGCGCCCTCGCGCAGAGGGTCGGACATCACCAGCCGACCTGCCGCGCGGCCGTCGAGCGCCACCGCCACATGGACCTCTCCCGGCGACCGGCCCCCGGCGTCCGCGGCCGCAGCCTCCCCGGCCAGCCGCGCCACGAACCCGTCGCCGCCGACGGCGACGGCGCGGCCCTCCACCCGGCCCTCGAGCCCCTCGCCCGGGGTCTCGGCGATCGCCTCGGGCAGCGGCAGCGCCAGGCCCCGGGCCTTGGCCGCGGCCACCAGCGCCTGCGCCACCGGGTGCTTCGACCCCTGGTCGAGCGCCGCGGCGAGGCGCAGGATCTCCTGCTCTGCGGTGCCGTCATGGCTGTCGATGGCGACGATCTGCGGCCGCCCGTCGGTCAGCGTGCCGGTCTTGTCGAGGATCAGCGTGCGGATCCGCGCCATCGCCTCGAGCGGCTTGGCGCCCTTGACCAGCACGCCGAAATGCGCCGCCCGCGACAGCCCCGCCACCAGCGCCACCGGCACGGCCAGGATCAGCGGACAGGGCGTGGCCACGACCAGAACGGCGACGGCGCGGATCGGGTCTCCGCTGGCGGTCCAGGCGGCCCCGGCAATGGCCAGCGTCACCGCCAGGAAGCCCAGCGACCAGCGGTCGGCCAGCCGCGACATCGGCGCCTTCGAGCGCTGCGCCGATTCGACCAGCCGGACGATCCCGGCATAGGTGCTCTCCCCGGCGCCGCAGGTGGCCTCGAGGTCGAAGGCGGCTCCGGCATTGGTCGCGCCGCTCATCGCGAAAGCGCCCGCGCCGAGCTTCACCGGCATCGACTCGCCGGTCAGCGCCGACATGTCTAGAAACGCCGAAGCGGAGGCGATCCGCCCGTCCGCCGGCACCGTGTCGCCCTGGCGGATCAGCAGCCGGTCGCCGGGGCGGATCGCGTCGAGCGGGACATCCTCCAGCCGTCCGTCGACATAGCGCGCGGCGCTGCGCGGCACGCGGGCGAGAAGCTCGCTCATGTCGTGGCGCGCCCGCCCCTCGGCGAAGCGCTCGAGGAAGCTGCCGCCGGAATACATCACCGCCACCACCGCCGCGGGCAGCGCCTGGCCGAAGGCCAGCGCGGCGGTCATCGACAGGAGCGCGACGATGTCGAGCCCGACCTCGCCCTGGCGCAGGCCGCGGACGATCTCGGCAAGGAGCGCGGCCAGCACAGGCAGGACGCCGGCCGTCCAGGCCAGCGCGGCCGCGCCGCCGCGCCCGCCGGCATGGAGCGCCAGCCCAATGGCGAGCCCGGCCAGGGCCACCAGCAGGAGCGCCGTCCCGGCGCGGTCCGTCCGCTCGGTCTCCATGCCGCGCCTAGCCTCCGGACAGGGGCCGCGCGGCCCCGCCCCGGCCATCGAGGAAGGGGCAGGCTTTGGCAGAGGGCCCAGATGCGGCGGGGCAAGACCGGGCGGAGCGGCCGCGGCGCGTGACTTGGCCCCTGGGGCCGGCGGCATTGTCCAGACCGGTCCCGCGGCGCGGCGGCGAAGCGCCCCGGATGCGGCTCTCACCGGCGGGCCGGGCGCGTCCGGGTCTCTGTCCGGGCGAGCTCGGCAGGGACCGTGGCGGGTGGGATGTGGCAGCGACGCTTGTGCCCCGCCGCAATCCGGAACGCGCGCGATGGCGCTCTGCCATGAGGCCGGCAATTGCTGCCAACAGGGTGGCTGGTGCAGGAGACCGCCGCAGCACCACCCAGGGCCGCGCAAGCCCGCCGCCGTGCCGCAGGCCTGCCAGCATGCCTGCACCCGGGCGCGGACCCGGCGCGTTCCGGAGCAGGCCCGGAGCCCCGGTCAGCGCATCTGGTTCATGGACGTGCCGCGACAGGCCATGGGGCAGCGCGCGGGCCTCCCCGGCCCCTGGCTCGGCGCCTCTCGGAGGGTCGCCGGGGACGATGCCGCCCGCCTTTTCGTACTGGCGGCAATGCCCGGAGCTTGATCCCGCCTCGACCCGACATGCTGCGGAAGAACGCGACGCCATGCGCGCAGCCGATGCCCCGCCCGACCATGCGCTGGATCCGCCTCGGGGCGCGGCACCGCTCTGGCCGCTGCCGCGGAATGGGGCGCCCGGCGGGCGAAGTCGAGACGTCATGACGGTCCTTCCGGCTGTGATCGTCCCGGCGGGCGCGCCTCCGGGAACGGCATGGCTGGCTGATGCTACGCGGTGCCCGAGCGCGCCGGCAAGAGGCGTTTCGCGCCACCCCCCGCCCGGCGGCAGAAGCGCGTGGCCGCCCGCAGGGGACGTCGGACGGCCCCGCCCCCTGCCCGGCCCCGCCCCTGCCCGGCTCCGACCGCTCTGCCGCGGCGGGCCCGCTGCGCCAGACCCGCGCAGCCTCCGGCAGGCATCGCCCAATTCATTGACAAATGAACCATCTGCCGGATTGTCTCGTCCCGGGGCGCGGCCGCGCGCAGCGGCAGAGATCTTTCCAGGAGGATATTTTCACCATGACCACCTTTTCACGGGCCGGTTTCTCACGGAGCAGACGGCGTCCAGCCGCCGTCCTGGCCGTGCTTTCCCTGGCGCTTGCGCTGTCCGGACAGGCCGCCCGCGCCGATCTGGCCGGCGACATCCAGACCATGCTCGACAGCTATCTCGACGAGCGCAGCGGCATCGAGGGCAATACCGGCGCCTCGGTCTTCGTCGGCATGAGCGGCTCCGGACCCGATATCGCGGTCTATTCCGGCACCACCTCGCGCGAGGGCGGCAGCCCGGTCACGGGCAATACGCTCTTCCAGATCGGCAGCAATACCAAGGGCTTCACCGGCGCGCTGATGCTGGCGCTCGAGGAACGCGGCAAGCTATCCATCGAGGACACGGTGGGCGACTGGCTGCCGCAATACGCCGCCTGGAAGGACGTGACGATCGCCGAGCTGCTGCACATGATCAGCGGCATTCCGACCTATTCGGAAAGCCCGCAGATGAACGAGGCCTTCGTCAACACGCCGGATAGGCATTTCGCGATGGAAGAGCTGGTGGCCTTCGCGGATCCCCTGGCGGGTGCCGAGCTGCCGCCGAACAGCGGCTATTTCTACTCGAATACCAACTACCTCCTGGCGGGGATGATCGCCGAGAAGGCCTCGGGGATGAGCTACCGCGAGGCACTGGAGACGCTGCTTTTCGCGCCGGCCGGGCTGAGCGACACCTATTACGAGGAAGAGGCCTATACCGGCGACGTGCTTGCGCGGATGTCGAGCGGCTATTTCAACAACCCCGCCTGCACCCTCTACGAGCCCGATTGCGAGACCGGCGCGCTGGTGCCGCTGATCGGCCGCGACGTGAAGGCCGACGATGTCAGCTGGGCGGGTCCGGCCGGGGGCATCGTCGGCTCGCCGCGCGAGCTGGCCACCTGGATCCGCGCGCTCTTCGACGGCAAGGTCCTGTCCGAGGCGTCGCTCGCCCGCTTCGTCCAGCCGGTCTCGCTGAAGACCGGGGAGCCGATCGCCGACGTGACCGAGGACGACCCGGCCGGCTTCACGCTCGGCATCGTGCGGATCACCGGCCGCGGGCTCGAGCCGATGTACTACTATCTCGGCATGACGCTGGGCTACCGCGTGGCCTTCCTGTTCTCGCCCGAAGACGATCTGATCGTCAGCGCGGCCACGAACAGCCAGCCGCCCGAGGGCGAGGACGGGTTCCTGCCGCTGATGATCGATCTCTACAAGACGGCACTGGCCGAGAAGACCCAGGCCGGCTGAGCCCGAACACGCACGGGCGCGGCGGCAGGGGAAGGCGCCGCCGCACCCGGATGCATGACGGGCGCGTCCCTTTAGAAGGCTGCCGGGACGCTCCTGCCTCGACCCCCGTGATGGAACATGGTGCGGGATCGCCGCCAATGAGGCGGAGGTGGCGATGCGTCGACCGGACAAGCTGGCAGGATCGCTGTTCAGCGGCAACGGCCTCGAGACAAGCATTCCGGAGGGGCACCCGCCGCGCAAGGCCAAAGCCGTCGCCAACGCTGCGCTGCGCTCCCCGGATGCCGGGTTCGACCGTCCCGACGCCGGCCAGGGCCGTCCCTCCGTTGCGCCGGAACGACTGATCCCTGCCAGCGTTCTGCAGATCGCCGACGCGATCCGGTCCGAGCGGCGGCTGCATGGAGCAGATGGATTGCAACCTGTTGCTCCGCCGGTTCGCGGGGCTCGGCACCGACGATGCGGTCGGGGCCCCGACCGGGTTCACGCAGACCCGCGGCCGGCTGCTGACCGCGGACAGGTCCCGCGGGATCATGGCTGCCAAGCAGGCGCATCGCGGGGTGGCGCCGCTGCTGTCCGATGATCACTTCCCGGTCGACGCCATGTCGGCGAAGGCCCGGGCACCGATGAAGAGCTTCGAGCCTTTGGACAATGCGGTGCCCGACCGGGACGGCGCCCCGGGTGACCGGCCAGATGGCGTTTCCCGCGCCTAACCCTCCGATCCGTCCAACCCCGGGCCCGAACCCATGATCCGCCCCGCGCGCCGCAACCGCGATTCCGAAGACGATTTCCGGGGGAACGGCGCTCCGACGCAGCCCACGCTTCGATGACCGATCCCGATGCCCGGCTGGTCAGGACGTCGCCCGGCGCAGGCGCGATGCCGTGCTTCATGGGACGAGGAGGATCAGCGGGCCCTCCAGTGGAAGGACCGCCCGGCGACTGCGGGGATGGAGACCCGCTCCGGCGTCATCGTGCAGGCCGACCTGACGCAGGCGGACGGCCGCGCCGAACGGCCTGCGTCACCGCCACTCGCCCGGATCGCCCCGGCGCCTGGCGCTGGCAGGGGATCGCGGCCAGGACAACGCCGACGTCGCCGAACTGCGCCAGATGGCGGTCACGCCGCATGCCGCAGACCCTGTATCGCGGCATCGAGCGCGGTCGGGCATGCCTCACCTGGACAATGGCGGCCTGCCACCTGGCGGGGCTGCCGAACCCACCCGCAGCCAGAGCCAAGAGGCCGCTGCCGGATCTGCTCGTCCCGCATCCAGCTCGCCACCCACGGGCAACCGTTTCGCAGGGAGGCGTTTTCCAGCACCCTGCCAGCGCGAGGGTTTCGCCGAGGGCGGAGCCCTTCGAGCAGAGGCGGCCGCGATTGGCGGGGTGGGCGGGGTCGCCCTTGATGGCGAGGTCGCCCGTGCCGTCG
>NZ_VATA01000144.1 GCF_005870025.1 Poseidonocella sp. HB161398 | reverse complement strand
CGGATCCAGCCGGTCGAAGGCGCGCGCCACCCGTGCCGACAGGGCCTCGCCGCGCGGTGTCAGGAAGAACCCCTGCCGCGTGCGGCTGAACAGGGGCCCGCCGGCCTGCGCCTCGAGCTTGCCGAGCGCCTGGGTCACGGCGGGCTGGGAGACATTGTAGAGGTCCGAGGCCCGCGTGACCGACCCCAGATCCGCCACGGCCAGGAAGAGCCGGAGGTGGCGCAGGTTGCGCGAGATCATAGCCGGGCCAGGATCGCGTCGGCGCGGGCGATCAGGTCGGCCTCCCCGGCGGGCGCTCGGGCGGCGGCGATGCGGTCCTGCCATTCGGCTGTGGCCGATGCCATCCCGCCGCCAAGGCCGAGCTCGGCCACGGTCGCCGCCACCTCGCGCATCTCGGCGGCCCGGCGCGCGCCATGCAGCATCATCCGTTCCAGGTTGTAGGCGCTGCGCCCGCGCCAGTCGCGGTCCGGATCCGAGGCTTCGAGCGAGGCCAGAACGTCCTCTTCGACGCCCGCGCGCCGCGCCGAGAGCAGGCATTCGGCGGTCAGCGCCTCCATCCCCTTGATCATCACCGAGCGGATCATCTTGATGGCGGAGGCCTGGCCGACCTCCGGCCCCGCGATCTCCGGCCGCATGCCGAGCGCCTGCAGAAGCCGGACGGCCGGGTCCGCATGCGGGCCCGAGACCAGCAGCGGCACCAGGTGGCGCTTCGGGTGGACCGGCGCCATCACCGCGAGATCGACATAGCGCCCGCCCGCCGCCTCGATGGCCTGCGCCGCGCGGCGCTTGGTGCCGGGCGCGCAGGAATTGCCGTCGAGCCAGAGCGCGCCGCGGGCCAGATGCGGCGCGGCGGCGATGGCCGCTTCCAGCGCCCGGTCGGCGGTCACAAGAGAGAATGCCGCGGCCGCTCCGGCAAGCGCCCCGGCCGGGCTTGCCGCCCCGCGGATCCCGGCTGCCGCCTGTCGTGCCGCCATGGCAGGGCGCGTGGCCGGATCGTCCGACTTTATGTCATAGGCGCTGGCGGCAGCCGGGTCCGGCAGCGACCAGCCCTCGAGAAAGGCGCCAGCCGCCTCGCCGAAACCTATGAAGCAAACGGAAAACTCCGGAGATTTCGTGGCGCCCATTGCCTGTTCCTCCCGTCATGGCCGCGGACAGACTGTCACCGCCGAGGGTGGTTGGCCAGCCTGTATAGCCACAACTTATGCTGGCGGACGTGCTTCCAAATGGACGCCCGATGCGCGGCCATGGCATTCCCGCGGCGGCACCGACAGGGGAGGCTTGCCATGCCGAAGAAAACCGCACTCGTGATTTCCGCCCATGCCGCCGACTTCGTCTGGCGCTGCGGCGGCGCCATCGCGCTTCATGCCGAAATGGGCTACGAGGTCACCGTCGCCTGCCTGAGTTTCGGCGAGCGCGGCGAGAGCGCGCGGCTCTGGAAGGACGGCAAGTCGCTGCAGGAGGTCAAGGACATCCGCCGCGGCGAGGCGGAGGCTGCCGCAGAAGTGCTGGGCGTGCATCATCTGGAATGCTTCGATCTGGGCGACTACCCGCTGCACCTGGAGCGCGCCGACAAGGACAGGCTGGTCGCGCTGATCCGCAAGGTGCAGCCGTCCTTCATGCTCAGCCACTCGAAATACGACCCCTACAACACCGACCACATGTACATGACGCAGGTGGCGCTGGAATGCCGGATGATCGCCCAGGCCTGGGGCCACAATCCGGGCGAGACGGTGCTGGGCGCGCCGCAGCTCTACCTGTTCGAGCCGCACCAGACCGAGCAGATGGGCTGGAAGCCCGACACTTTCCTCGACATCACGCCCGTCTGGGAGAAGAAGCGCGCCGCGATGGAGCACATGAACGGCCAGGTGCATCTGTGGGACTACTACACCCGCGTCGCCCAGCAGCGCGCCAACCATTTCAAGCGCAATTCCGGCGGCCAGTCCGGCGGCCGCGACTGCCTCTATGCGGAAGGCTTCGAGAGCGTCTTCCCGCGCACCGTCGACGAACTCTGAGCGCGGCCGGGGCCGCGGGAGATGGAAGGGCCGCGGCCGTCCGGGGGAGGGCGCCGCGGCAGGAAAGGCTTGAAGGAGGAGAGAGCCATGAGGACTGTTCTTGGAAAGGTGGCGGCAGCAGCGGCGCTCGGCGGCCTGCTCGCGGCCGGCCCCGCGCTTGCGCAGACCCGCGTGATCGTCCTGGGCACCGGGACGCCGGTGCCGGACGCGGAACGTTCCGGGCCGGGGCTGGCCGTGATCGCCGATGGCGAGGCCTACCTGTTCGATGCCGGGGGCGGCATGGTGCAGCGGATGATCGAGGCCTGGCAGACCATGGGGGCTGAGGAGCTCTATCCGACGAAGGTCAAGCACCTGTTCCTGTCGCATCTGCACAGCGACCACACGCTCGACTATCCCGAACTTGCCGCCACCTACTGGTGGCGGCGCGAGGAAAAGCTGAACGCCTATGGCCCGGAGGGCCTGCAGGCGATGACGGACGGTTACTACGAGATGCAGGCGATCGACATCAACCTGCGCACCAGCGGCAACCAGCCGGTGAAGGACCCGGCGCTCTACCAGGTCGATGTCCACGAGATCGGCGATGACGGCGTGATCTACGAGGGCAATGGCGTGACGGTCGAGGCCTTCTCGGTCAATCACGGCGACATCCACCCCGCCTATGGCTACCGGATCACGACGCCCGGCAAGACCGTCGTCTTCTCCGGCGACACCACCTATTCCCCGGCGCTCGCGGAAATGGCGAAGGGCGCGGACGTGCTGGTGCACGAGGTCATCAGCGAGGAGGGCTGGAAGGCACTGACGCCGGAATGGCAGGCGTACCACCATTCCTCCCACACCCTGACCAGCGAACTGGCGCAGATCGCCAACGAGGCGCGCCCCGGCGTGCTCGTGCTGACCCATATCCTGCATTACGGCGCCCCGATCGAGACGGCGAAGACCGAGATCGAGGCGCTCTATGACGGAAAAGTGGTCCTGGCGGACGACCTTGACGAATTCTGATCGACGCGGGGCCGGCATGGCCGGGCCCGCACCCGGGACTGAGGCTGCAGGCCGAGGAGCTGTTGAATGACCGAACCGACCACCCCCTCCTTCGACATCGCCCATCTGGGCCATGTCGAGATGCTGACCGACAAGTTCGAGGAGAGCCTCGACTTCTTCACCCGCGTCTACGGCCTGAAGCTCTCGGCGGTCGACGGCGATTCCGCCTACTTGCGCGCCTGGGACGACTACGAGTTCCACAGCCTGAAGCTGACCCGCTCGGACACGACCGGCGTCGCCCATATCGGCTATCGCGCCGCCAGCCCCGGGGCGCTGGAGCGCCGCGTCGCCGCCATCGAGGCCTCGGGCTACAAGGTGCATGGCTGGAATGACGGCGATCTCGGCCATGGCCGCGCCTTCCGCTTCGAGGATCCGTTCGGCCATGTCTTCGAGATCTACTACGACACGGTCTGGTGGGAGCCGCAGGACGCGGCCGAGAAGGCGGCGCTGAAGAACACCGCCTCGGCCTTCACCGGGGCCGCGCCGCGCAGGCTCGACCACCTGAACCTGCTCGCCTCCGACGTCACCGGGTTCAAGCGCTTCATGGAGACCTGCCTCGGCAGCCGGGTGACCGAGTACATCCAGCTCGACAATGGCCGTCTGGGCGGCTGCTGGTTCACGGTGAACAACAAGACCTACGACCTGGCCTGCACCGAGGAGCATGGCGGCGGCCATGCGCGGCTGCACCATGTCACCTACGCCACCGACCAGCGCGAGGACATCCTGCGCGCCGCCGACATCTTCCTGCAGAACGGCGTCCATATCGAGACCGGGCCGCACAAGCATGCGGTGCAGGGGACGTTCTTCCTCTATGTCTGGGAGCCCGCGGGCAACCGGGTGGAGCTGGCCAATTCCGGCGCGCGGCTGATCCTGGCGCCCGACTGGCAGCCGGTCTGCTGGACGCAGGCCGACCGGATGAAGGGCCAGGCCTGGGGGCTGAAGACCATCGAGAGTTTCCATACCCACGGCACCCCGCCAGTGAAGAAGGAGGCGTGACCATGCCTGTCGTCGTCCAGAACATAGACCGCGCCGACCGGGCGGTGATCGACCGGCTCGGCCAGATCGGCACCGCCACCGTCCACGAGGCGCAGGGCAGGAAAGGTGCGCTGCAGAGCTACCTGAGGCCGATCCAGGAAGGCACGATGATCGCGGGCTCCGCTGTCACGATCTCGGCGGCGCCTGGCGACAACTGGATGGTCCATGTCGCCATTGAGCAGCTCAAGGACGGGGACATCCTGGTGCTGGCCCCGACCTCGCCCTGCGACAACGGCTATTTCGGCGACCTGCTGGCGACCTCGGCGCTGGCGCGCGGCTGCCGCGGGCTGGTGATCGACGCGGGCGTGCGGGATACGCGCGACCTGCGCGAGATGGGCTTTCCGGTCTGGTCGAAGGCGGTCTCGATCCAGGGCACGGTCAAGGAGACGCCGGGCTCGGTCAACGTGCCGATCGTGGTGGCGGGCCAGGCCATCCATCCCGGCGACGTGATCTGCGCCGACGATGACGGGCTCTGCGTCGTCGCCCGCGAAGAGGCGGCCGCGGTTCTGGATGCGGCCGAGACGCGCCTGGCGGCGGAAGAGGCCAAGCGCGTGCGGCTGGCGGCGGGCGAGCTGGGGCTCGACATCTACGACATGCGCCCGCGGCTGGCGGCCAGGGGGCTGAAGTACATCTGAGGGCGGCTTTGGCGGAGGAAGGCGGGAGGGGGCAGATCCCCCCTCCCGGA
The DNA here is from genome assembly GCF_005870025.1 of Poseidonocella sp. HB161398. Taxonomy (GTDB): domain Bacteria; phylum Pseudomonadota; class Alphaproteobacteria; order Rhodobacterales; family Rhodobacteraceae; genus Mangrovicoccus. The sequence goes on along the minus strand of NZ_VATA01000144.1, from coordinate 1,510 downwards.
CCCTTCCCCGCCGCGACGGCGAGAGCGGGGAGACGAAGATGGAAGACGACGGGACCGATGGCATCCCCTGCCTGTGGATGCGGGGAGGAACCTCCAAGGGGGCCTATTTTCTGGCCGCCGATCTGCCGCGGGAGCGGGAGGCGCGCGATGATCTCCTGCTCAGGATCATGGGCTCGCCCGACCCGGCGCAGATCGACGGGATCGGCGGCGCCGATCCGCTGACCTCGAAAGTGGCGGTGCTCTCGCCCCCTTCGCGGGAGGATGCCGATGTCGACTACCTGTTCCTGCAGGTCTTTCCCGACCGGCCGCTGGTTTCGGACGCGCAGGCCTGCGGCAACATCCTGGCCGGTGCCGGTCCGGCGGCGATCGAGACGGGCCTGGTCGCCGCGCGGGACGGCGAGACGGCGGTGCGCATCCACATGCTCAATACCGGCGAGATCGCGGTGGCGCGGATTGCCACGCCGGGCGGCCATGTCAGCTATCGCGGCGCGGCGGCGATCGACGGCGTGCCCGGGACCCATGCGCCGGTGCCGCTGATGTTTGCCGGGCTGGAAGGCTCGATCTGCGGCGAGCTCCTGCCGACCGGGAATGAGGCGGACAGGATCGGCGGAGTGGCCTGCACGCTGATCGACAACGGCATGCCCTGCGTGGTGATGGCGGCTGCCGACCTGGGCATCGACGGCACCGAGAGCCGCGAGGCGCTGGACGGCAATGCAGGCCTGAAGGCGCGGCTGGAGGCGATCCGGCTGGAAGCCGGGCGGCTGATGGGCCTGGGCGATGTCGCGGAGAAATCCGTGCCCAAGATGACGCTCGTCTCGGCCCCGCAAGCGGGCGGCGTGATCTCCACCCGCAGCTTCATCCCGCATCGCTGCCACGCCACGATCGGCGTCTTCGCCGCGGTCAGCGTCGCCACCGCTTGCACCTTGCGGGGCAGTCCGGCGGCTGCGCTGGCCCGGCTTCCCGTCGGCGCGACATTCGCCATCGAGCATCCGACCGGCGCGGCCGAGGTGCTGATCGAGCGGGATGCCGAGGGCCGCGTCACGGCGGCCGGAACGCTGAGGACAGCACGCAAGCTCTTCGAGGGCAGGGTTTTCCCCCGGCCGCGCGGCTGATCACAGATCCATGTCCGGATTGTGAACGGTCCGGGCCGTGTACATTGCGGCAAACGGCGGCTTCCTCCCAAGTTCGGCCCTGCGGGACCCTTGCCGTCCCGCGCGCCAGATGGGAGGAGACCTTTTGCGCTCACACCTGATCTTGCTGGCTCTCGGGCTTGCGGCCCTTGCCGCCGTCCCGGCTCTTGCCCAGTCCGGCCCGCCGGGCGGTCCGCCCGATGCCTAAAGCGTTTCGACGTGAACCTGAATCGCCGGGTTCCCTTGAGGTGCGTGATGTGATTCATCCTCATTGGGAGGATGGATAACTCATTGGGAGGATGGATAATGTCAGCACCTTTGCCATCTGCGCTTCGGACGCGCTTTCAGAAGTACATTGAAGAAGGGTTGAGCGGGCGCGC
>NZ_VATA01000143.1 GCF_005870025.1 Poseidonocella sp. HB161398 | reverse complement strand
TCGTCGTCGTCTTCCGCGCGCAGGAGCGCCTCCAGCGCGTCGAGCCGTCCGGTCCAGAACCGGGAATACCGGTCGAGCCAGTGATGCGCCTCGCCCAGAGGGTCCGGCGCAAGGCTGCAGACATGCGTCCGCCACTGGATCTCGCGCCGGACAAGCCCGGCCTTTTCCAGCACCTTGACGTGTTTCGACACCGCGGCGAGCGAGATGTCGAAGGGCTCGGCCAGCTCGCTGACCGTGTGCCGGCCTTCCGCCAGCATCGCGATCATCCGCCGCCGCGTGGCATCGCCAAGCGCATGGAAGACCGCGTCGAGTTCCGGTGATTCTGATTCTACCATGTGGTTGAATGTAACCGGTCCGCGGCTGTCATTCAACTGGGTCGTGAAATGAAAAGCCGCCCCGGAGGGCGGCTGTCATTGCGGCAGGGGCAGGGGGCTCAGGACCGGCCCTTCCAGGGGACCAGCCATTTCTCCGCCCGGCGCATCAGGATGTCGATGCCGTAGCCGATCACGCCGATCAGGATGATCCCCATGATGACGATGTCGGTCAGCTGGAATTTCGAGGCGGCGATGATCATCATGCCTGCGCCCTTCTGCGCCGCGACCAGTTCCGCGGCGACCACCGTGCCCCAGCAGACCCCCATCGCCACCCGCGCGCCGGTGAAGATCTCGGGCAGCGAGTTGGGGATGATGACATGGCGCAGGATCTGCCAGCGCGAAGCGCCCAGGGAATAGGCCGCGTGGATCTTGGTTATGTTCACCCCCGAGACCCCGGCCCGCGCCGCGATGGTCATGATCCAGAGCGCGGCGAGGAACAAGAGCACGATCTTGCCGGTCTCCCAGATGCCGAACCAGATGATCACCAGCGGGATCAGCGCCAGCGGCGGGACGGGGCGCATGAATTCGACGATCGGGTCGAACCAGCCGCGGAACCAGCCCGAGAGCCCCATCGCGTAGCCCAGCGGAATGCCCACCAGCGAGCCCAGCACGAAGCCCGCGATCACCCGCCAGAGCGACCAGCCCAGATGCTGCCACAGGGTGAAGTTCTGGTAGCCGTTCGAGGCGATCTCGACGAAGCGCGCGGCGACCGCCTCGGGGGAGGGCAGCCAGATCGGCTCCATCTGCCAGCCCTTCGACGGCGCGAAGGACAGCGAACCCTTCGGCGTCATCGTCACCGTGCCGTCGGCGACCCTGACGCTTTCGTCCGGGGCGATCGGCTGGCCGTCGACCGCGGTGACGGCCAGCCCCTCGCCCTCGTCATTGCGCGTCGCGCGGATCAGCGTGCTGCGCCAGGCGCCGACCGTCTCGCTGTCATCCTTGGCGAAGCCCTCCCCGGGCGGGACCTCGGGCGCGTCGGGCTTCTCCTCGGGGGGGTGGACCAGCACGAAGACCGTGGCGGTGTCCGTGGCGCCCGAGGCATCCGTGGCGGTATAGGTGAACTGCGTCGTGCCGGTGAAGGGGCCGGGCACGTGGAGGGGCGAGATCACCGAGCCGGTGAAGGCGCCCCAGATCAGGAAGATCGTCAGGACCGAGATGATCGAGGCGGCGCGGTCGGGGCGCACGGCGCTCTCGTCGCCGAAGGTCACGGTCTTCAGCGAGGTGAAATCATGCCGCGCGGCCATGCCCTTGCGGATGAGATGGACGATCGCCATCGCCGCGACGAAGAGCAGGATGTAGAACAGCAGGACGATCACGTCGCGGTCTCCGTGCGGCCCATGATCTCCTCTTCCATCTCCCAGATCATCGACAGGATCTCCTCGCGGGTCTCGGCGAAGCCCTCGGACTTCTTCACCTCGCGCAGATCCATGGTGGTGCCGCGCTCGGCGAAGGGCAGGCGGTACTCCTTGAAGATCCGCCCCGGCCGCGGCGCCATGACCAGCAGCCGCTCGCCGAGAAGCAGCGCCTCCTCGACCGAATGGGTGATCAGGATGATGGTCTTCGAGGTCTCCTTCCAGAGCTGCAGCACCAGCCCCTGCATCTTCTCGCGGGTCAGCGCGTCGAGCGCGCCCAGCGGCTCGTCCATCAGGATCACCTCGGGGTCATTGGCCAGGCAGCGCGCCAGCGCGACCCGCTGCTGCATGCCCCCCGACAGCTCGTAGACCGCCTTGTCCTTGAAGTCCTTCAGCCCCACCGTCTCCAGCAGCCGGTTCGAGGCCCATTGCCGCTCGCGATGCGGCATGCCCTTCATGCGGGGGCCGAATTCGACATTCTCGCGGACATTCATCCATTCGAAGAGCGCGCCCTTCTGGAAGACCATGCCGCGCTCGGCCCCGGGCCCGGCGACGCGCTTGCCCCCGAGCGAGATCGTGCCGGCCGTGGGGGCGAGGAAGCCCGCGGCGATGTTCAGAAGCGTGGTCTTGCCGCAGCCCGAGGGGCCGAGCACCGAGAGGAGCTCGCCCTGCTTGAGGGTCAGCGACACGTCCTTCAGCGCCTGGACCGAGCCGCCATCGGGCAGGTCGAAGCGCATCGAGACGTCGGAAATGACGAGATCGGACAAGGGAGGGCCTTTCCCGCCCGGCGTGATCACAAGCGACCGCGCCGGAGCGGTTTTGTGATCACATGGAGGGGACGGAGCCGAGCGGGCCGGTATTCACCCGGTCGGCATAGCTCGGCAGGGCGGCGTCGATATTGCCCGAGTCGAGGAAGACCTGCGCCACGCCCTTCATGAAGTCCTGCGCGCCGCCGCCCAGCCATTTCGGCCCGAGCTGCTCTTCGACCGAGGGGAATTCGAAGGTCGCCAGCGTCTCGGCCGTCGCCTGCTCCTCCATCCCGGCATCCTGCGCGATGACCGGCAGCATTTCGGCCTCGTGCTCGCCGGATTTCCACATCTCGTTCATCTCGGCCGTGACCTTCAGGAAGCCCGCGACCAGCTCGGGATTGGCGGCGACGAAATCGGCCGGGCCCGAGGTGACGTCGAAGACGAGGATGCCGAGCTCCTCCTTCTCGGCGCCGGTCAGGAGCACGTTGCCATGCTCCTTCATGCGCCGGAGCGCGCCGCCCCAGCCGCAGACCATGTCGAGCGAGCCCTGCGCGAAGGCCGCCGCGCCGTCGGCGGGGGCCATGTCGACGATTTCCATGGTCGAGATGTCGACGCCGAAATGCTCCATCTGCTTGAGGAAGCCGTAATGCGCCGCGGTGCCGATCGGCACGCCGACGCGCTTGCCCTCCAGCTCCTTGGCGGAGTCCTTGTCGATCTCCAGCGCCTCGGCGACGACGCAGTTGTCGTTCTCGGCATAGCTGACCGCCACGTCGAGCGCCTGCAGGTCCTGCCCCGCCGAGGTGGCGACGACGAAGGGCGGCACGCCCTGGCTGACCGAGAGCTGCACGTCGCCCGCCGCCATCGCCGCCGACATGGCGGTCCCGGCATCGAAGCTGACCCAGTTGATCTTGACGCCCATCTCCTCCTCGTAGAGGCCGGTCGCCTTGGCGTACTGGAACGGCATCGGCCATTCGAGGAAGTAGCCGACGGTGATTTCGTCCATGGCGCGCGCCGCGCCCGCAGAGAGGGCCGCCGCCATGGCCGCGCCGATCAGCAGGGATTTCGTCATCTCTCTCTCCTGTTGCTCCCGGTGGCGTCCTCTTGCCGGGACGCCTATTTGCGCATCAAGCTTGCGAAAGCGCATGCGTGGATGTGAAGCTGAATTTTTCGGCATCTCGCGAACGACGACAGCGCAAATTACTAGGATTGCACGCTATTTCTGCCGTCCGCTGAACTGGACCTAAATCGCGATGTGCTCTGGCCCTATCCGGCCGCACAGCAAATAGGCAGGAAAAAAGGCAATTCCAGCGCGGTCTTTCCGGCCGCGCGCGATTCCCGATCTGGAGCACGCCCATGAACAAGTCCGTTCAGCCGAACGATCTCTCCGCCGTCATCGAGGCGGACCGCGCCCATCTGTGGCACCACCTGCTGCAGCACAAGACGCTGGAGACGAAGGATCCGAAGATCATCGTCGAGGGCAAGGGCATGCGGGTCTGGGACCAGACCGGCAAGGAGCATCTCGATGCCGTTTCCGGCGGCGTCTGGACGGTGAATGTGGGCTATGGCCGCGAGCGGATCGCCAATGCCGTGCGCGACCAGCTGATCAAGATGAACTACTTCGCCCAGTCGGCGGGCTCGATCCCGGGCAGCCAGTTCGCCGAGATGCTGCTGGGCAAGATGCCGGGCATGAGCCGCGTCTACTACGTGAATTCCGGTTCCGAGGCCAACGAGAAGGCCTTCAAGATGGTCCGCCAGATCGCGCACAAGCGCTATGGCGGCAAGAAGCACAAGATCCTCTACCGCGAGCGCGACTATCACGGCTCGACCATCGCCTGCATCTCCGCGGGCGGCCAGCCCGAGCGCAACATGCAGTACGGCCCCTACACGCCGGGCTTCGTCGAGGTGCCGCATTGCATGGAGTACCGCGCCCAGTGGGAGTGCGAGAACTACGGCGAGCGCGCGGCTGACGCGATCGAAGAGGTCATCCTGCGCGAGGGCCCCGACACCGTCGGCGCGATCTGCCTCGAGCCCGTGACCGCAGGCGGCGGCGTGATCACGCCCCCCGAGGGCTACTGGCAGCGCGTGCAGGAGATCTGCGCCAAGTACGACATCCTCTTGCATATCGACGAAGTGGTCTGTGGCATGGGCCGGACCGGCACCTGGTTCGGCTACCAGCAATACGGCATCAAGCCGGATTTCGTGACCATGGCGAAGGGCGTGGCCTCGGGCTATGCCGCCATCGCCTGCCTGGTCACGACCGAGAAGGTCTTCGACCTGTTCAAGACCGACATGGACGACCCGATGGACTATTTCCGCGACATCTCCACCTTCGGCGGCTGCACGGCCGGCCCGGCGGCGGCGATCGAGAACATGAAGATCCTCGAGGAAGAGAACCTGCTGGAAAACACCAACGCCATGGGCGCGCGCTTCATGGCCAATCTCGGCGCGCTGATGGAGAAGCACGAGGTCATCGGCGACGTGCGCGGCAAGGGCCTGTTCTGCGGCGCCGAGCTGGTCGCCGACCGCGCCACGAAGGAGCCCGCGCACGAGAAGATGGTCCAGGCCGTGGTCGCCGACTGCATGGCGCAGGGCGTCATCATCGGCGCGACCAACCGCAGCTTCACCGGCTTCAACAACACGCTGTGCTTCAGCCCGGCGCTGATCGCGACGCCGGACGACATCGACCAGATCACCGATGCGGTCGACGGCGCGCTCGGCCGCGTCTTCGGCTGATCCCCTTCCGGACGCGGTCCCGCCCGCGTCCGGGCTTGCCGCTCCCCGCGATTGGACCTAACAAGGTCGCGCTTTCTAGGTCCAGTGCGGGGGCGGCCCATCCCATGTCGATTTCCGAGGAGCTGTTCTTCCTCGATCCCAGCTTCGAGGGCACGCTCCAGAAGCAGCTGCAGCATATCGTGGCCGAGGGCGTGCTCTCGGGCCGCTTCCCGGTCGGCGCCAAGCTGCCTTCCAGCCGCCGCCTGGCGCAGCATCTGGGCGTCAGCCGGATCACCGTCACGCTGGCCTATACCGAACTCGTCGCCTCCGACTACCTGACCTCGCGCGGGCGCTCGGGCTATTTCGTCTCGCAGACCGCGCCGAGGCTGCCGGATTTCGGCGATGCGCCCCAGCGCGAGGACCGGGTCGACTGGGGGGCGCATATCGCGCAGGCCCATTCGCGGGCAGCGCGGGTGGCCCGCCCCGTGGACTGGCGCAGCTATCCCTATCCCTTCATCTACGGCCAGACCGACAAGCGGCTCTTCGACCATGCCAACTGGCGGCAATGCGCGCTGATGGCGCTGGGACAGCGGGATTTCAACGCGCTGACCGAGGATTACTACGACCGCGACGACGACCGCCTGGTGGAATTCATCGCCCGCCACTCGCTGCCCCGCCGCGGGATCCGTGCCCGCAAGGAGGAGATCCTGGTGACGCTCGGGGCGCAGAATGCGCTGTGGATCGCGTCGCAGGTGCTTCTGGGTGAGGGGCGCCGCGCGGTGCGCGAGAACCCCGGCTATCCGCAGCTGAGGGACATCCTGGCGCAGTCGCGCGCCGAGGTGCTGACCGTGCCGGTCGACGGCAAGGGGCTGATCCCCGAGGCGCTGCCCGAGGGCGCGGATGCGGTCTTCGTCACGCCCTCGCACCAGTGCCCGACCGCCGCCACCATGCCGATGGAGCGCCGCCGCCGCCTGCTGGCCCGCGCCGCGGCCGAGGATTTCCTGGTGGTCGAGGACGATTACGAATTCGAGATGTCCTTCCTCACCCCGCCGACCCCGGCGCTGAAGTCGCTCGACCAGGAGGGGCGGGTGATCTATGTCGGCTCCTTCTCGAAATCGCTCTTTCCGGGGCTGCGGCTGGGCTATCTGGTCGGCTCCGAGCCCTTCATCCGCGAGGCCCGCGCGCTCCGGGCGCTGATGCTGCGCCACCCGCCCGGCCA
>NZ_VATA01000142.1 GCF_005870025.1 Poseidonocella sp. HB161398 | reverse complement strand
GCAAAGAAGGGGCTGGCAATGCGCGCCGCGTAGGCCCAAGATCCAACTTGCGGACTCTCCGCTAATTCGGAGGATTGTCGGGGCTAAGGTCACGTGCTGCGAACCTAACTCTGTGTCCACGGAACCGGCAGCAGGCCAAGGCTCGTGTGGGGGCGGTGATGGGTGTAGTCGTCGCGCCAGGCCTCGATCAGGCCGCGGGCGTGGCGCAGATTTGCGAACAGGTGCTCATTGAGGCATTCGTCACGCAGCCGTCCGTTGAAGCTCTCGACGAAGCCGTTCTGCATCGGTTTCCCTGGAGCGATGCAGTGCCATTCGACCCGGCGCTCCTTGACCTTGCCCCCGGACCCCGGACTGGGAGTTAAAGTACTCCCAGAGAGAGGGCCCCCCTATGAGCAGACAATCCCGCCGCCACTTCACTACCGAGTTCAAGGAACAGGCCGTCGCGCGGCTCTCGGAGCCCGGCGCCACGCAGAGCTGCGTCGCCCGGGAACTCGGCGTGTCCGCATCGCAGCTGAAAAGCTGGCGGCTCGAGCTGGCGGCCGCGGGATCGGCTGAAGCGATCCGCAGGCAGCAGGCCGAGGCCGCGGAGCTGGCCGAGCTCCGCCGCGAGAACCGCCTGAAGGAAGAGGTGGAGGTGATGCGCAAGGCCTCCGCGCCAGTCGGGTCACTCGAACCGGTGGCGTGACCGACCGGCTTCGCTCAGTGAGCGGCGAAACAGTGAACACAAAGCTGGAGTTCATCGCCACCCACGCGTCCGCGCACGCCGTCAGCGCACGGCCCGCTCGCTCGGACGGATCGCGCTCGGAGCCGCGCTGTGCCGGGTGCTCTCGGTGAGCACGAGCTGGTTCTATTCCTGGCGTGCCGCCGCCCTGAAACGGGTGGCGCGCCGGGCGTCCCGAGACGCCCTGTTGCCGCGGATACGTTCAATCTTTGAGGCCAGTCGGCGGCGATACGGAGCCCCGCGCATCCATGCCGAACTACGGGGCCAAGGCATCCAGGTTGCCAGGAAGACGGTGGCTAAGCTCATGAAAGAGCGAGCCCTTGTCCGCCATTGGTCCGAGGACAATGGCGAGCAACATCCGTCCGCCGCGCAAAGGTCGGCAAGTCCCGAGGACGACGGATAGCCGACACAATCTCGGCATCGCCCCGAACCTGCTTAGGCGGAATTTCCGGGCTTCGGAGCCCGACCGCATCTGGCTGGCCGACATCAGCTATGTCCCCACCGACGAAGGGTGGCTCTATCTCGCGGCGGTCAAGGAGTTCGTCATCGTGTCGCCACTGGTCCGAGACCGATGGCGAACGCGACGATGGAGATCGTGGGATGGTCGATGTCGGACCGGCTCAAGAGCAGCCTCGCGGTCGATGCGATGCGCATGGCTCTGCAGAACCGGCGGCCGACGCTAGGGCTGATCTGCCACTCCGACCGCGGAATCCAATATGCCAGCGGCGATTACCGGCGGCTTCTGGATGCATGGAAGGCCAATGCCTCCATGAGCCGGAAAGGAGATTGTCTCGAGTTCAAGCTGGTCCGCGCCAGCGGATCGGATGATCCGGGGGATCATCCGGAGGCGCAGAACGCCCCCATGGAGAGCTTCTTTGGCTCCTTGAAGACCGAACTCGTCCACCGTACCAGGTTCCGGTCCCGCCGCGAGGCCAAGGCGGCACTGTTCGAATACATCGCATTCTTTTACAATCGGAAGCGCCGCCACTCGCGCATCGGATACCGCACGCCCAAGCAGGCAAGGATCGACATGGCCGCCGCGATGGCCGCATAGTGAATATCGCCCCAGTCCGGGATCCGGGGGCAAGGTCACCTCCTGCCATTTGCGGATGGCATTCGAGGTCAGCCCGGTGCCGTTGCCAATGGTGCCCGGACCATTGGCGCATCCATTGGCAACTCGCTGACCACCATGCAGGGATGGCCTCTAACCTCGGCGACATGATCCAGTTGCTCGGGCAACGCGGTGACCGGAGAACGAAGTGTCGACGGCGGTCGCCGGGCATTCCCGGCTGAAGTCGTCGATCACGCAGAGCACCCGGAAGCGGCGGCCGTCGCTCAGGCTGTCCGACACGAAGTCCAGCGACCAGCGCTGGTTCGGTCCCTGCGGGCGCGCCGTCGGCGCCCTGGTCCCCAGGGCCAGCTTGCGACCGTCCTGCTTACGTTGCGTTAAGATATCTTCCCGGTGGATCCGGTAGAGCTTCTTCCAGTTCAGCGTCCAGCCCTCCTGCCGCAGCAGGATGTGAAGACGCCCCCTCTCGGGACATCGCTTCGCGATGCCCTGCCGGGCAGTGGATAGCCGAAGCGCCGGCGCTCTCCGGAGAGCGCCTTCAGGCTCTGGCGCAGCTCATGGTCCCCCGGCCTGGAGGCGCGCCGCCTGAAGACACGCGGGTGGATCCCGGCCAAGGCACTGACCCGACGCTGCGAATAGCTCTTCTCTGTCAGGGCCCCCCTCTCGGCAGATCTGGCTCTGCCAAATCGCCTGCCGGGCAGCGGTCCGCAGCTCGACGCCTTGCACCGGGCTTCAGAAGGATCGGACCTGCGGGCTTCCTCCAAATTCGACATGAAAATCCATAAGAAATTGATATTGCTCGTATGGGATTGCGAGATTTGCCGCAACTTGGCGGTCAGGCGGGCCTTACGGGCGCAAAGCTGCGAAAGCACAGGGGAGGAGGGGGACGCCTGCACCGGCGTGCCGGGAGCTTGGATCAGACGCCGGATTCGCGACCGCCAGTCGGCGCGGCAGTAGCGCAGGGATGCCGACCGGGGCTGGTGCGGCCGGGCAGATGCCGGGCACGCCGTCGGCAACGGCAACGGCAATGCGGAGGCGACGGGACGGCGCAAGGGCTGCGGCGGGGATGGCGGAGGGCGCCGCGTCCGCCGAAGGACTGGGCGCCAGCCGGAAAGGAAGCCCCCGCCCGGGCGGGCGGGGGTGGTGCCGGGCGCTTCAGCTCCGCGGCTTGCTGTTCTCCGGGTCGTAGAGCGGCGCGTAGCCGACGCCAGCGACTTCGACCGGATAGGTCTCGTCGAAATAGGTGACGTTCAGCTTGCGACCGACCTGGCAGTAGTCCCAGGGCAGATAGGCCAGCGCGATGTTCTTGCCGACCGAGGGACCGTAGGCCACCGAGGAGGTGTAGGAGCGGCGGCCCTCGCTATCGACGAGAATCGCGCCGGTCTCCGGATCCATCACCGGCATGGTGGTGTTCGGATAGCGCTTCACGCCGTTCTGGTCGGTGTTCTCCGTCATCACCAGCGTGCAGAGCATCGCGGGCTGGTGCTCGCGCGCCCGGAACTCGACATGCTTGGCCTTGCCGCGGAAATCGGCCTCTTTCACCTTCGGACGCGCCAGATCGGCCTCCAGCAGGTTGTACTGGGTGATCAGATCCGCGTTCTGCAGGCGCAGCGACTTCTCGAGGCGGCGGGAGTTGGCATAGGTCTCCACGCCGACCGCGATCACGCCGGTGGAGCGCAGCGCGTCCCAGACAGCGAGCCCGTCCTCGTAGGCCATGTGCAGTTCCCAGCCCTGTTCGCCGACATAGGAGATGCGGAAGGCGGTGACCGTCTTGCCCGCGATCTCGACGGGGCGGATGGCGGCGAAGGGGAAGTTCTCGACGTTGAGCGCCTCCGGATCCGCGACGACCTTCTTGAGGTTCTCGCGGGCGTTGGGCCCCCAGATGCCGATGGTGGTGAACTTCTCGGTCGTCTCCTCGATGGTGACGTCGAGGCCGCGGTCCTGCGCCACGCGCTTCATGTAGATGAGGTCGCGCGGGCCGGCATCGGCGCCGTTCACCAGGCGGCAGCGGTCGGCCATGCGGAAGACGGTGAAGTCCGCCCGCACCATGCCCTCGTCATCGAGCATGTGGGTGTAGATGCCCTTGCCGATATTCGCGTCGCCGCCGATCTTGGCCGCGCAGAGCCATTCCATCAGCTCGACATGGTCCGGGCCGGAGATGTCGGTCATGTGGAAATGCGACAGGTTGATCAGGCCGCAATCCGCGGACATTTCCAGCTGCTCGGCATTGGAGACGCGCCAGAAATGGCGGTTGTCCCACTCGGCCTCGCGCACCGGCACCTGGTCGGCGTATTTCTCCAGCAGATGCTCGTTCGCGGCATAGCCATGCGCGCGCTCCCAGCCGCCGAGTTCCATGAAGTAGCCGCCGAGCTCGACCTCGCGCTCGTAGAAGGGCGAGCGGCGCACGCCCCGGCCCTTGGAGAAGGGCTCGCGCACATGGACCGGCGGGTTGTAGATCTTCTTCGCGGTCTCCCAGCAGCGGTCCTGGATGAACTGCTCGTCGAGCTGGAAGTCGGAGAAGCGCGAATAGTCGATCCGGTTGTGGTCGATATGGGTGCGCCCGTCGGTCATCCAGTCGGCGATCAGCTTCGCCATGCCGGGTGCGTCCTTGACCCAGATCGCGACCGCGTACCACAGGCCGCGCACCTTGCGGCTTTCGCCCATCGAGGGACCGCCATCGGTGGTGGTCTGCAAGAGGCCGTTGAACGAATGGCTCTCGTTGAAGCCGAGCTCGGCGAGGATCGGGGTCAGCTCCATCGCGCGCTCGAGCGGCTCGATGACGTCTTCCAGCACGAGGTCGCGCATTGACGGCCCGAGGCGCGCCTGGCCCTTCTCGAGGATGTCGCGCGGATGCACCATGCGCGGCTCGTCCTCGTAGTAGTAGCCCCATTCCATCTGGCCGCCCTCGGTGGTGGCGGGGTCGCCGGTGTCGCGCATATAGGCGGAGTTGCCCTGGTCGCGCAGCAGCGGACGGCCGATCTCCAGGCCGGTGCCGGCGAATTCGTCATAGGGTCCGAAGAAGGTCAGCGGGTGGTCGACCGGCATGACCGGCAGGTCCTCGCCCACCATGCCGGCGATCAGGCGGCCCCAGAGGCCGGCGCAGACCACGACATGATCGGCCATGATGGTGCCGCGATGGGTCTTCACGCCCACCACGCGGCCGTTCTCCTGGATCAGCTCCAGCGCCGGGGTGTTGGCGAAGGCGCGCAGCTTGCCGGATTTCTCGCCGGCATCGACCAGCTTGCCCGCGACGGTCTGAGAGCGCGGCACGACGAGGCCCGCATCCGGGTCCCACATGGCGCCCTGGATCTGGTCTTCCTCGAGAAGCGGGAATTTCTCCTTGGCCTCTGCCGGGGTGATCATCTTCACGCGGGTGCCGAAGGCGCGGCCCGAGTCGCAGCGGCGCTTCAGCTCTTCCATGCGCTCGTCATCGCCGACGCGGGCGACTTCCAGCCCGCCGATGCGGCTGTAATGGCCGAGCTTCTCGTAGAAATCGACCGAGTACACCGAGCTCCAGGTGCTCAGCAGGTCGTGGCTCGTGACATAGCAGAAGTCGGACGCATGGCCGGTGGAGCCGATATCGGTCGGGATGGCCGACTTGTCGATGCCGACGATGTCGTCCCAGCCGCGCTCGATCAGGTGATGCGCGACCGAGGCGCCGACGATGCCGCCGAGACCGACGATGACGACCCTGGCCCTGTCGGGAAAAGCTGCCATTCCTACATTCCTTCTTCGCGAGATGCCTTGCTGCCAGTCAGCACGCAGCATTGGGTGAGAGCAACGGCCTTTCGGGCCGGGAAACGGGTTTTGCCGCGCGGAGAGGGGACTCTCCGCGCGGTCTTTGCGCCTGCCGCGAGGGAGCGGGACGGCAGGGGCATCAGAGGTCCGGGGCGGGCAGGCCCGCGCGGCGGAAGGCGGCAAGCGCCGTATTGTGCATCAGCGTCATGATCGTCATCGGCCCGACGCCGCCCGGAACCGGCGTGATCGCGCGGGCGCGGGTGGCGGCGCCCGCGAAATCCACGTCGCCCTTCAGCAGCGTCTGGCCGTCGCGGATCACCCGGCTGGTGCCGACGTCGATGACAGTGGCGCCCGGTTTGATCCAGTCGCCCTTGATCATCTCGGCCTGGCCGACGGCGGCGACGACGATATCGGCGCGCCCGACCTTTTCCGCCAGGTCCCTGGTGCGCGAATGCGCCATGGTCACCGTGCAGCTCTCGCCAAGGAGGAGCTGCGCCATCGGCTTGCCCACGAGGATCGAGCGGCCGATGACGATGGCGTCGAGCCCGGAGAGATTGCCGAGGCTAGCCTTCAGGAGCATCAGGCAGCCCAGCGGCGTGCAGGAGACCAGTCCGGGCAGCCCCGAGACCAGCGCCCCGGCCGAGGCGGGATGCAGCCCGTCGACATCCTTCGCCGGGTCGATCGCCTCGATCACCGCGAGGCTGTCGAGATGGCCGGGCAGGGGGAGCTGCACCAGGATCCCGTCGACGGTCTCGTCGGCATTGAGGCGGCGGACCAGCGCCAGCAGGTCCGCCTGCGCGGTGTCCTCGGGCAGGACGTGCTCGAAGCTTTCCATGCCGAGCTTGCGGGCCATGCGGCCCTTCGAGCGGACATAGATCTCGCTAGCGGGATCGGTGCCGACCAGCACCACGGCGAGGCCGGGCGCGCGGCCCTGCTGCGCGGCGAAGCTCTCGGCTGCCGAAGCGATGCGGGTGCCGAGACCGGCCGCATGGGCCTTGCCGTCGATGATCTGCGCGGTCATCGTCTGGGCTCCCGGATCAGAGCTGCGCTTCGAGCTGCGGCAGCAGCTCGAACAGGTCGCCGACGATGCCGTAATCGGCCACCTGGAAGATCGGCGCCTCCTCGTCGGTATTGATCGCGACGATCACCTTGGAGTCCTTCATCCCTGCGAGGTGCTGGATCGCCCCGGAGATGCCGCAGGCGATGTAGAGCTCGGGCGCGACC
>NZ_VATA01000141.1 GCF_005870025.1 Poseidonocella sp. HB161398 | reverse complement strand
GGGGGCGGCCTTGTATCCCCAGTCGCGCGAGGTGCCGATGTTCCACATCCACTGGGTGCTGTCGATCACCTGCGGCACCCGGTCGGAGCCGCCGGCCTCCAGGAGCAGCACATGGACCGAGGGGTCCTCGGCGAGCCGCCGGGCAACGACGCTGCCCGAGGTGCCGCCGCCGACGACGATGAAGTCATAGCTCCCGCGGATCGTCTCCGCAGGCGTCTCCCGGTCCGGCGAAAGGTCGAGAGGGCTGAAACTGTTCATGAAGGGTCTCCTGGTCAGAGGGGCTCTGCGCGGGCAGGCCGTGCGGCGATGCCCACATACTGGTGGAGGAGCTCCGGGTCGGCCCGGACCTCCGCAATCGGGAATTCGGCCTTGATCTCGCCGTGGTCCATGAAGGCCACGCGGTCGGCGACCGGCAGGACGGCATCGACACGCTGCTCGACGAGCAGGATCGCCACGCCTTCGTCGCGCAGCCGCATCACCGCGTCGCGGATGCCGGCGATGGCCGAGGGCATCAGCCCCTCGGTCGGCTCGTCGAGCATCATCACCGAGGGGCGCAGGCACATCGCGCGGGCCATAGCGAGCATGGTCTGCTCGCCCCCCGAGAGCGTGCCCGAGCGCTGGTGCATGCGGTCGCGCAGCACCGGAAAGAGCTCCAGCGCGTGGTCGAGCGCCGAGAGGTCGGTCTTGCGCGTCATCAGTCCGATCTCGAGATTCTCCCAGACGGTGAGCTCGGTGAAAAGCCGCCTGCCCTGCGGGACATAGCCGATGCCCGCGCGCGGGATCTCCTGCGGCGGCAGCCCGGTCAGGTCGCGCCCGTCGAGCATCAGCCGGCCCGCCGCCGGGCGCACCGTGCCCATGATCGCCTTGAGCGCCGTGGTCTTGCCCGCGCCGTTGCGCCCGAGCAGGCAGAGCACCTCGCCGCCCGCGAGCTCCAGCGAGAAGTCACGCAGCGCCTGGCTCTGGCCGTAGAAGGCCGACAGCCCCTGCACGCTCATCCTGCTCATGCCGGTTCTCCCAGATAGGCCGCCTGCACGGCCGCGTTGGCGGTGATCTCCGCGGGCGTGCCCTCGGCCAGGAGCCGGCCGCGCTCCAGCACGGTGATCCGGTCGGCCAGCGCCAGGACGACATCCATGTTGTGCTCGATCACCAGCACGGTCGCCTCGCGGTTCACCCGGCGGACGACCTCGATGAAATTGGCGATCTCGCTGTCCGACAGTCCCTGCGTCGGCTCGTCGAGGATCAGGAGCCGCGGCTTCAGCGCCAGGCCCATCGCCACTTCGAGAAGCCGCTGGTGGCCATATGCCAGCACCCCGGCCACCGTCTCCAGCCGGTCGCCCAGCCCGACGGCGGCCGCCGCCTCCGCCGCGGCGGCGCGGATCTCGGCCTCGCCCGCCCCGCCGAAGAGCTGCGGCTTCAGCCGGCTCTGGGCGGCGATCTCGACATTCTCGAGCACCGTGAGGCTGGGATAGATGTTGGTGATCTGGAAGGTATAGGCGATGCCGAGCCGCACCCGCTTGTGCGCCGGGAGCTTCGAGACATCCTGCCCGGCGAAGATCACCTGGCCCTCCGAGGGCGGAATGCGGCCCGAGAGCAGGCTGACGAAGGTCGACTTGCCCGCCCCGTTCGGCCCGATGATGGCGCGGATCTCGCCTTCGGCGAGCTTGAAATCCACCCCGTCCACCGCCTTGAGCGCCTCGAAGCTGCGGCCGAGACCGCGGGTTTCCAGCAGCGTCACTTCAGCCATGGCAGGGCCCTTTCGCGGATCGTGCCGAGGATGCCCTTCGGGAAC
Organism: Poseidonocella sp. HB161398; assembly: GCF_005870025.1. Lineage (GTDB taxonomy): Bacteria > Pseudomonadota > Alphaproteobacteria > Rhodobacterales > Rhodobacteraceae > Mangrovicoccus. Next base: position 5,115 of record NZ_VATA01000141.1, on the reverse strand, counting down.
CAGCGGTTGACGAGGATCAGGATGACGCCGACGATCATCAGGTAGGCGGTGGTGATGCCGGAGAGCCGGTCGATCAGCATGGTCATCACCGCCGTCCCCAGAAGCGGGCCGAGCAGCGTGCCGGGACCGCCGACCAGGGTGAAGAGCAGCGCCTCGATCGAGTAGTGGAACCCCGCGAAGGCCGAGCCGATATAGCCGAAGACCAGCCCGTAGAGCGCCCCTGCCAGCCCCGAGATCGTGCCCGAGATGGTGAAAGCGGCGAGCCGCACCCGGTAGGTGTCGAAACCCAGCATCTGGGTCCGCGGCTCGTTCTCGCGCACCGCCGCGAAGAGCCGGCCGAGCGGACCCTGGGTGACGAAGTACATCGCGACCAGCACCGCGGCGAAGATCGCCAGCGCCAGGTTGAAGCGCACCGTGTCGGAGGTCATGTCCATCGCCGCCCCGAAGAGCGAGAAGGACCGCGCGTCGGTGGGCAGGGTCAGCCCCTGGTCGCCGCCGGTGACGCGCGAGAAGTAGAGCGTCGCCAGATAGGCCGCCTGGGCGAACATCAGCGTGACGATCATGAAGGACACGCCCTGGGTCCGCAGCGCCAGCAGCCCGATCACGAAGGAGAAGGCCAGCGAGGCGAGGATGCCGATCAGGAACGAGACCGGCAGCGAAGTGCCCCAGTAGTAGCTGGACAGCCCGGCCGCATAGAGCCCCGCGCCGAAGAACATCGCATGGCCGAGGCTCAAGAGCCCGGTATAGCCCATCAGCATGTTGTAGCCCATGGCGAAGACCGCCATGATCAGGATCCGCGTCACCGCCAGCACGAGGTAGTCCGAGAGGACGAATTGCAGCGCGAAGAGCCCTGCGATCGTGGCGAGGACCAGCGCGAAGAGCCGGCCGTTATGGATCAGGCGGGCCGGGCTGCCGCGCCCGGTCTCCGGCGGCGCCTGGGTGGTGTCGAGGCTCATGCGCGCCTCCCTTTCACGGTGAAGAGCCCCTCGGGCTTGAAGATCAGGACAAGGGCGACGAGCAGGGTCGAGACGATCTTCGCCAGGGTCGGCGAGAAGAAGACGGACAGGAGCCCGTCGGACAGGCCGATCAGCACGGCCGCGGCGATGGTGCCGGGGATCGAGCCCAGCCCGCCGACGATCACCACCACGAAGCTCAGCAGCAGCGGATCGGTGCCCATCAGGTAGTGCGCCTGCTGGTTCGGCACCACGAGCACGCCGGCCACCGCGGCCATCATCGCGCCGATGGCGAAAACCGCGGAATAGACCTTGCCGACCGGGATGCCGAAATTCAGCGCCGTCTCGCGGTCGAACTGCGTCGCCCGCATCAGCAGGCCGACCTTCGACTTGCGCATCAGCAGCCACAGCGCCGCGACCAGCGCGAAGGCCACCGCGACGGTGAAGAGCTTGTAGCTCGAATAGCCGAACCAGGGCGTGCGGATCGTGTAGTAGAAGGGCGCGTCGACCGCGCGGGCATCGGGCCCGAAGGTCAGGAGCGCCCCCTGCTGCAGGATGTAGAGCATGCCGATGGTCGAGACGATCGTGCCCTCGGGGTTGTAGCCGATCTTCTGCAGGATGGTGCGGTCGGCCGCCCAGGCGAGCGCGCCGACGGCGAGCGGCGCGACCAGCAGCCCGGCGATGAAGCCGAGCGCGGGCGGGCCGGGAATGTAGGCGCCGCAGGCCCAGGCGATCAGCGCGCCGGCCATGAAGAATTCGCCATGGGCGACATTGACCACGCGCATCACCCCGAAGACGAGGCTGAGCCCCAGCGCGGTCAGCATCAGCACCGAGGCCTGGACCAGGCCCTCGAGCCCGGCCAGCAGCAGATATGGAGCGAGATCCATGAGGCAATCTCCGCCCGGCGGCCGCAAGCACGCAGCCTGCACCGGGATCGTTTCGTGTTCCGGAAGCGCGGGAGCGCCTCAGCGCCCCCGCGGGTCGGGCGGGATCAGAAGGACATCTGCGTGTAGTCGGTCTCGTCGGGATAGAGCGTGTCCTCGATCGAGGTGCGGTGCACGACCTTCAGCTTGCCCTCGGTCACCTGGCTGATGTTCTGGTGGCCGAAGGACTGGTGCGTCTTGCCGTTGAAAATCTTGTCGCCCTGCGGGAAGGCGGCGCCCTCCTCGAAGCCGGAGATCGACTCCATCGCCTCCATCATCGCGATCTTCTGCTCGGGCCCGCGGTAGTCGGCCATCTCCATCGCCTGCTTGATGGCGAAGAGCGTCTCCCAGACCGAGAACATGTGGGCATAGGTGGAGATGTCCTTGGGATCGTCGAGGGACGCCCCGCGGTCATCGACGCCGACAGCCGCGCGGAAGGCCTGGTCGGCCTCGCTCTGGGTCTCCTGCGCATAGCGCGGCATGGCCTCCCAGAAATAGGTGCCTTCCAGGAATTCGAGCTGCGGGATCTCCATGTCGACGGCCTCGAGGCTGTCGATGAAGCCGAAGATCTCGGGGCGGTTGCGGCCCAGATGCTCGCCCAGCTCCTTGACGAAGGTCAGCACCGCCGGGCCCACCATCACGTGGTAGATCACGTCGGTGTTGAACGGGATGCGCGGCATGTAGCGGGTGAAGGAGGTCTCGGTCGGCGGGATGGCGATATCGGCGACGATCTCGCCGCCCTGCGCCTTGATGGCCGCCGTCATGTTGTCCCGGTGGTCGTAGCCGAAGTTGAAATCCGGATAGATCAGCGTGACCTTCTTGCCCAGGTTGGACGAGATCCAGGGCGCCATCGAGCTGACCTGGGATTTCACGTCGGTGATCGAGGGCTGGAAGCAGTAGCGGTTGAACGCGCCCGAGGCCAGGGTATGCGCCTCCGAGCACAGGAAATACGGCATCTTCAGCTCGCCCGCGCGCGGCGCGGTGGCGGCGACGACATGGGAGAAGAGATGGCCGAAGACCGCGTCGACCTTGTGCTCGGCGGCGAATTTTTCCATCACCTCGACGCCCCGCTTGGGATCGGTGCCGTCATCCTCGACGATCATCTCGACCGGCAGGCCGTTGATGCCGCCGCCCTCGTTGATGATCTTCAGCGCGGCATTGGCGGTGCGCTCGTACCAGCGGCCATAGGAGGCGCCGATGCCGGTCCGGTGGAAGGGCGCGCCCAGGCGGATCGCGTCGCCTGCCTGGGCCTGGGCGCCGCGGATCAGGCCCGGCGCTGCCAGGACGACCCCTGCCGACGCCGCGCTCCGCAGGAGGCGCCTGCGCGTCAACCCGCTGTTATTCATGTGAAGTTTTTTCATAGTCGCTCCGCTGTTGGCCTGGAGGTGCTGCCGTCTTGCGCGGCATGCCTAACAATCGATAGCTTAAGCATCGGCGCAAATTTGTTTGTGTCACAATAGAAAATTGCATCCTCAAATCAGCTTTGGCATCTCTGCCCGGTTTTTGCGCGCCTGCCCCGCCTGGTGGCCGGTTTTTGCGGAATTTGGGTGCATGCCTACAATCTGGCGGCCCGTCAGCCAGCCACAGCTTTCCGTCCGGAGGGCCCGGCTTCCCGGCCCCCGCCCGGAGGTCGGCGCCCCCCTGCCCCGGGCACGCCACGCACCCCGGGCCGCGAGCCGCCTGCCAGCGGAGTTCAGCCACAGCAGCGACCCGCGGCCCGGCCCGCCGGAGCCGTCGGCAGATTGCCGGGATGCGGATGCGCCTGCACGCAGGCCCTGCCGCGGAACGCCGACCGCTGCGACACCCCGCCGTTCAAAGCCATCCCCCACGGAGCGATCTGCCTCGCCCGTCCTGCCTTCCTGCCCTGCCCCGGTCAGCAGACAGCAATGGGTGCCGCGCCGGTCCCGGCAGGCCGACGCCACCGCAAGGCGCGCCTGTCACTGGAGCGGCTTCAGCGTCTAGCTCAAATCCCTCCTGAACAGCCTGGCTGCCCAGAATCGCGATCCTCGTCCGCCTCGCCCTGTTCCCGGCAGATCGCGGCGCGGGCGGTGCCAGGTCACAGCCTGGCCCGGCTCTGCCATTGAGGACGGCCGCAGATCACTTTGCCCCCTGTCCGCGGACCAGCCGGGCAACGGATTGCCGACGTGGCAATGGCGCCGGCTGCCGTCATCTGCCACGCGCAGCGCCGACCGCGCCTGCCGGAAGCTCCAGCGCACGCCTTCCCGGCATCACATCGCCCCGCAACTGGCCCGCGCGATGCCCCGAGCGCTCCCGTGCCGGTGCCGTCTTCGCCCCGGGAGGCTCGGTCAGCGCATCCCCGCGGCCTCGGTCGCGCGGATCTTGGCGGCGGCATGGACGCGGCTGGCCGGGTCTTCGCCAAGGAGGATCACGACGAGCCCCGGGACGGTGCCGGTGGCGGCCGCGAGCGCGGCCACCTCCGAGGCGATCTCCGCGCGGAGCCGCGCCGCGCGGGCGCGCCCGTCGATCAGCCGCGCCCTCATCCGACCCGCTCCGTCAGCTCCGGCACCGCGTCGAAGAGGTCGGCGACGAGGCCGTAATCGGCGACCTGGAAGATCGGGGCCTCTTCGTCCTTGTTGATCGCGACGATCACCTTCGAGTCCTTCATCCCCGCAAGGTGCTGAATCGCCCCGGAAATCCCCGCCGCGATATACAGATCCGGCGCCACGACCTTGCCGGTCTGACCGACCTGCCAGTCATTCGGCGCAAAGCCCGAGTCGACCGCCGCCCGCGACGCGCCAACCGCCGCGCCCAGCTTGTCCGCCAGCGCGCCGATGATCGCGAAGCTCTCCTCGGAGCCCACGCCGCGCCCGCCCGAGACCACGATCTTCGCCGAGGTCAGCTCCGGCCGGTCGCTCTCCGCCAGCTTGTCCTCGACCCATTCGGCGAGGCCCGTCGCGCCCGGCACCGGAACCGTCTCGACCGCGCAGGCGGGCTGCGTTCCGGCGGCCTCGAAAGTCGAGGTGCGGATGGTCGCTACCTTCTTGGAATCGCCCGATTTCACCGTCTGGATCGCGTTCCCGGCATAGACCGGACGCTCGAAGGTCGCGCCGTCGACAACGGCCGTCACATCCGAGATGATCATCACGTCGAGCAGCGCGGCCACCCTCGGCATGATGTTCTTCGCGTCCGTCGTGGCCGGGGCAAGGATATGTTCATGCGACTCGGCGAGGCTCGCGATCAGCTGCGCGGTGTTCTCCGCCAGCCGGTGGCCCAGGGAC
>NZ_VATA01000140.1 GCF_005870025.1 Poseidonocella sp. HB161398 | reverse complement strand
GCCCTGCCGCGCGAGATGGCCGTCGAACTGGCGGAACAGCGCCTCGACCATGCCTGCTTGCGCGAGCGCCTCGCGGTAGAGCCAGACGGTCTTGGCGTCAGGCACCCGGCCTTCCAGCCCGAGGCCGAGGAACCGCATGAAGGACAGTCGGTCGCGGATCTGGTACTCGATCTGGTCGTCGGAAAGGTTGTAGAGCGCCGCCAGAACCAGTGTCTTGAACATCAGCACGGCGTCCATGGGCTTGCGCCCGGCGCGCGATTTCCGCTCGGCTTCCGGCTTGCGCCACACCAGCTCCAGTGCCGGACGGAAGTCCTCCCACGGCACGACGGCTTCGAGCTCGGCCAGCGGGTCCTTCTTGGCATCCAGGCTCGCGTAGCGATCTGAAAGACCAAAGGAACCCATCTGTGCCATCGCCATGCCCCAGCCGCCGAACGCCCCCCGCATCAAACCCCAGCCGCGGCACCGCAGCAAATTTTAGAGGTGCCCTTGTGTCAACGCCAACGAGTTAACGTGACAACTCCCGACAAAGACCCCTCCGAGATCCGGGAAAATTCGTGCTATGATCGCAGAAAAGTCATGGGTGTGGCCCGGAGGGCGACTCGATGCGACCTGAACGCGAATTCCTTAGGGCCTTGGGCCTTGCCTTGCTCTGCACCGCTGCGGTGCCCGGCGGTGCGCAGGAACGGGTGGGTCATGCGGGCTGGGCCAATACTGAGGCGCGGGGACAGCCGCCGCGGGAGTCCTCTTCCCGTCGGATTGAACGGGGCCTGGCCATGATCCGCCGTGAGGTCGTCACGACCAATGCCACCGGGGGCACGGAGATCGAATTCGCCAACAATGCGCTGCTGCAGGTTGGCACCGGCTGCCGCGTGGTTCTAGACAACCGCTTCTATGACCCCGAGCTCGACCTCTACGTGACACCGGTGGCTCAGAACCGTCTGGCCAAGCGCTGCGTGGTGGATGTGGACATGCTCTCGGCAGGGCGCGGCGAAACTGTTGTGGTGACCAGCCCGGCTGGCACGCTGGAAATGTCCGGGGCCAGGGTCTTGGCGGCAATCGCAGCCGGCGACGCGCCTATCCGGCTTTCGGGACCCGGCGGGGCGCCATTCGACGCGGCCACCGCGACCCTGGCGGTCGATTTTGCTCCGGGCGGGGCGTTGGTGGCCAACGGCGTCGAGATCCGGCGCCCCGGCTATGCTGTCGCGACGGATTCCAGTGGCCGACAGATCGGTCCCTTCCCGCTTAGGAGTAACGCCTTTGCTACGCTAACGGATTCGCTTAACGCTGCCAGCCAGAGCTCGGCGGGGCTGGCTTGGGAACTCGAACCGGCGCTGCGCCTGCCGCGCCCCGTGCCGACGGCCGCACCTCGGAGCAACTGCCGCCGCGACGATTGCGAGCGTGTCGTCCCGCCCGATCCCGTCGTCCCGCCCGATCCCTACGACTACGACTACTACTACTTGTCCGACTGAAGGTTTTCGCTGCCTTGGCTCGTGGCGGCGCCGTGGAAGACGATGCGGACAGTCCCAGGTTGCACTGGGTGCACCCTAGCCTGGCGGCTGCCGGTCTTCTGCTCCGGCCAGGTCCGCGGTGCATCCCATCGGCGGGCGGTCGAGAATTGGGACCGGCTCGCTCCGGCAGGAAAACGGCTGTTCCGCTGTTTCGCCGCAGTCGCGGTCGATCCGCGACCCGTCAGGGAGGATCGTCCGGCACAGGCAGGCACCGTCGAGGGCTTTCGCCAGGGGCCGGCCGTTCCACGCCACCAGGTTGCTTCCGGCGAAAGTGGCCCCGGTCAGATCGCTCCGGGCGAAATCAGCGCCAGGGCCTAGATAAGCGCCGGCGAAGCTGGCATTGCGCAGATCGGCGTTCAGGAAGGTGACCGGCCGTTCCTCGCCCGGCGCTCCGGCCCAGCCGGCCTTCCGGATGCCGATGACCGCCTTCTCGAAGGTCGCCGAGGCAAGCCCGGCGCCATTGAAGCGCACGTTCAGGAGGGTTGCGTCGGAAAAGCAGGCGCCGTTGAGACTGGCGAAGTTGAAGGCGCCGCCGTATTCCAGTCGCGCGCCGTCGAACTGGCTACGGTCGAGGCTCGCATAGGCGAAGGAGGGCGCCGCTGCAAAGACCGTCTGGTTTAGCAGAGCGCCGGTGAGATCTGCCCGGAAGAAGGTGACGTCGGTCTCGAACCGGGCCCCGGCGAAATCGGCTTCCCGCAGCTTGCTCTCAATGAAATCCGTCTCTGACAGCACCGCGCGGGCCAGCTTTGCCCGGTTCAGCGAGGCCTTGTTGAAGAGTGCGTTCGACACCCTGATCCGCTCCATCCGCGCCCCGTCCATGTTCACGCCGGTGAAATCGGTGGAATAGATTTCGCTCTCGGCCACGACGTCCCGCATGTCCGCATTACTCAGGCGGGTGCCGCGCAGGTCGGCCCCGGAAATCGTGGCGAACCGCATGTCCGCATGGCGCAGGTCGAGCCTGCTCCATTCGACATGGGGCTGATCGTCGGAGATCCCCAGGTCGGCGCGCTTCAGGTCGATCTTGCGCATCTGGAACATGCTGTCGCTGAACCGCGCAAGCAGCTCCTGCCGACTGCCCAGGGCCATCGGCATGAATACCGTCAGCGCCACGACGGAGGCGGCGAAGACGATCCCGAACCCTACGTGGAACGCCAACCTGCCGGCCTCCGGCCAATCGCGGGCGGGGAGCAGGCGGCGCAGGTAGCACAGCAGTGCGCAGCCGAAGATCGTCAGCACGGTGGCCGAGGCGAGGATCTTCGCTTCGGGCCGGAACATGACCCGCCAGGTGAAGAAGACCAGCACCAGCGGCACATAGGCGTAGAACATCAGATCGGTTGCCAGCCGTCCCCCCGGGCTGGTCATGGTGAAGACGTAGCTTTCGCCCGGGTGGTGTCCCTGGCGCCTGTATTTCAGTAGGCGCCCATAGAACAGATGCAGGTAGATGAGAATGGCGATCAGCGTGACCGGCGCGTAGAGCAGCATCGTCGAGAGCGGGACCTCGGTGCGGATAATCGGCCAGTTGATCAGCGCGTCCGCGCGCACCAGATCGGCGTCCGGCGCATCAAGCGTCACCAGCATGAACAGGCCGGACACCAGCAGCAGCAACGCGATCTGCCGGATCCGCTTGGCCAGTTCCTGCACATCGCCCGCGATGTGGTCTCGATCCATGTCCCCCCCTGCGTCAGAAGCTGCGTGACAGGCCGGCCGAAATGGTTCGGTTCTCGTAATCGTACTTGGCGTCGCTGGACTCTCGCCGGTCCCAGCCAACGGCAAGCTCCAGCTCGACGTTCCGGGCGACCGGCACCGAGGTGGACAGGGTCACCGTGTCCCGCCAGTCGTGCCGCTTCGGGCCGGAGCCCGGTTCGGTGCCCCATGAGCTGCGCTCGCGGCGGTATTCGATGCCGGTGACCCAGTCGCGGGCGGTCGCGCCGAAGGGCGCGCCATGGCTCACGAAGGACCAGAGTTCGCCTGCGGAGCTGCTGCGGTCGTTCAGATCCCCGTTTGCGTCGGTTTCCCGGGAGGAGATCGCGGCGCCCAAGACGACATTCTGGCGCGGATACCAGCTCGCGGAGAGACGGCCTCGGGTTTCGCGTCCGTCCAGATCGCCGCGGCCGTGTCCATGCTCCTGCTCGACTGTCGAGAGGTGCAGCCGCCAGGATAACGCTGGTCCCTGCTGCAGCTCCGCCTCCAGGCCGACGCCATAGTCGGTCGAGTAAGGCGCGTCGTCGGACCACAGGCCGCTAACCACGGCATAGGGGCGGAACCTGGCTTCCAGCCCGAACGGGGCGGCGCGCAGCCGGGGGCCGAACCGGAGTCCGGCATAGCTGCTGTCCAGGTACCGGGCCTTGCCATCATGCACAGAGGTAGAGAGGTCGAGACTGGTCTCCAGTGTGGCGGCGTTCTGCCAGCCCGGGTCGAAGACATGGGTGAGGCCAGCGGTAGCGATGGCGCTAGAAGTGGCCACGCCCTCGGGTTTCTGCAGCAGCTGCTCGCCGTCGCCGATTTCCGCCGGGGCGTCGGTCTCGTGTTGCAGCGTGAGCGAAATCCGCCCGGAAAAGCGATTCCGCGCGAGGTCGCCGTCAAGCCGCCGCAAGCGCGCCTCGACCTCGGCCCGGATGTCTGCGGGAATGTCGGCGAAACCTGCGGCCCGCCGATAGTACTCCCGCGCCAGATAGGTGTTTCCCAGCCTCTCGTGAATGACCCCGAGCCGCAGATAGGCTGGCCCGGCAGTTTCGTCATAGGCCAAGATCCGGCGATAGCCCGTCGCCGCCAATCGCAGGAGCGCTTCGGCCTCGGCGGGGGGCGCGCGGCCGGCCAGGGCCTCGGCGCGCCTCGCCTGGCGGTAGAGTTCGGGGAGCCCGGCTCCGTCCTTGGTGACTTCCGCTGATATAGCTTCGAATTCCGCATCGAAGCTCTGGGAAAATGCGGGCGCGTTCGCCAGCAGCAGGCAGGTGCAGAATGGGACAATTCTCATCTTGCGCGCCTTCCGGGTGGCGCGCCCGCAGGCGGAGCGCATTGGACATTCGGAAAATATTGATATCGTATAGATTGTATGGTTACATCACCGCTCGCCTCTAAGCAAGAGATTGCCCTCGGGGGATACATCATGTGTGGGTAGACCCCGTGTCAGCGGGCGCACGACTCGGCTGGCATTATGCGATCGAATGGGCATTGATGCGCAAATGCAGGTGGGGATTCACGGTGTCGACCTCCGAGCTGCTGAGTCTGATGAAAGCCCGCGAAGGTGGCGACATCCAGCGCGGGAAGTTCCTTCTCAGTGGCGGCAGCGAAATCATATCAACCCAGAGCTTCGGAGAGGGCGGAGGCGGACAGCTGGCCCAGCTTCTGGGCGTGGATGCCTCTGGCCGCACCTCCGCCGAGCTCGGTGCCATGTATCTAGACGCGCATGACTGATCGCCGACGAGGTTCGCCTGAACGCGCTCCGGCGACGCGGCACCCGTTCATGATCCTAAGAACCGGGGCCTCAACCACCGTTGGCGCGGCACCGGAGACCGACAAGCCGTAGCTTCAGGCGGTTCCGATGGAAGCGTTCGACATCTTCAACAGGGTCGCCGCCGCCAGGCGCGACGGATGACGTCGGCATACCAGCGCTGATCCGCCCGAAAACCGCCTTGCATTCCCGGACACCGCCTCAGTCAAGCAATGGCGCGAAAACGGCCCGGACACGGCCCAGCACCGTCACGCCTGCTCCCATCGCCGCGCGGGGCAGAACCTCGGCCTCGATGGCCGGGTTGTCTGGGCGCAGGAGCAGCCAGTCCTCTCCGGCGCTCAGCCGCCGCACCAGCACCCGGTCATTCCGGCGCAGGGCGAAGATCGCCGCGGCAGCGCACGGAGACCGGTCCGCCCCGTCGGCCAGTACCGCCGCGTCCATCGGAACAAGCGGAGACATCGCCGCGTCCCCGGCGCGGAGCAGCAATGGCTCCGACACGCCCCGGGCCTCCAGCCAATCCGGCGGCAGGCCGAGGGAAGCAGGCCCTGGTCCGGCAACCTCCGGCATGGGAAGCACCAGCAATTCGCCCTGCTCCACGGACGGCGGAGCCTCCACGCGCGGCGGTCCGACATAGAGTTCCAGCCCAAGCGCCGCGCAGATCGCCTGCGCCCGCTCGAGTGTCGGACTTGCCTCCTTGGCATCCTGCCGCACCGCGCTGCGCAGGTATCCCGTCCGGAACCCGTAGAGCGTCTCCGCCTGGTTCACGTTGAGCCCCAGCTCGGCCAGCCTCTGTCTCACGATCTCGGAAAAGCGCATCGTCACCTCTTGTTCGGGATATTTCCCGAACCTCGGGCTTGCAATTTGGGCTTATCCCGCACTATGTAGGTTTTATCCTATTTTTCTTTCGGGAATTCCCCGGCAACTTGTGCCATGGCGCCACAAGCCAGGTCGTCCCGCTGTCCCCTTCCCCGCACTCCAGAGAAAACGAGGCCCAAATGCCCAGACGCTTCTCCCGCGACGCCTTCGAGCACCTGCTCTTCCCGCTGCACCCGAGCCTCTACGCCGCCATCGAAGGCAAGCTCGCCGAGATGGACAGGCTCCAGCCCGGGCTTCTCGACGGCGCCGCCGCGCTGGCGCGGGTCTCGAATGCGATGGGCTCCCGCGAGGAATTCGGAACTGACCGGCTCGGCGGCGCGCCCCTGCCCCTCCACGACCTGCGGCTGATCGTGGTCGCCGAAGAGGGACGTCCGCTGCGCAAGGCGCAGGCCGCGCGCATCGACATCCTGCCCCATGCCGCCCGCCCGGCCGCGGGCTATACCGGCTGCCACCTGATCGTCACCGTAGTCACCGGCGGCATCCAGACCGGGCACATCCTGCCGCTCGGCTATGCGCTGCGCGAGCTCGAGGACATCACGCTGCGCCCGGGCGGCTACCAGATCTACCGCCACCATCTCTATCCCAGTACCGCGCCGATGCCGGTCGCCCCGATGCTGCCGGGCATGGACCCGGTCCTGCCCTGGGCCGCCTATGCCGGAACGGGCCTCGTCTACACGGGTCTCACCAGCCGCAGCTGGGCCAAGCGCCTCGCCGAGCACCGCCGCGCCGCCCATGCAGGCAGCGGCACGCTGTTCCATCAGGCGCTGCGCGGGACCTTCTTCGCGGTGGCGAAGACCGAACACGAGATCCTCCGCGCCGGGGTCACCCGCGCCGAAGCGATGCGGCTGGAGGAGATCGAGATCGAGGACCGCTCGCTCTTCCCGATCCACGCGCGGGGCCTGAACATGATCCCCGGCGGCGAGGCGGGGATGAAGTTCATCGCGCAGTGGCGGCGCGGCAGCAGCGCCCCGCCCGAGCCGGGCGCGGTCGAGGAGGCCTATGACGCGGCGCTGAAGGAGATGCTCGCGGCGCGGCTGGAAGGCTGCGTGCCGGATGCCTCGGCGATCGCGCGGCTCTGGGCAGAGAACCTGGCCTACCGGATCGGGGTGACCTGCGGGCGCGAGGACCGGCTGTCGCAGCTGCAGATCACCTTCGCGCGGATCTGGCATGCCTGCGGTTGGAGCGAAGAGAAGATAGCGGAGAAGCTCGACGGCGTCGACCGCCGCCGCGCCAGCCCGGAGCAGGTCCGCCGCCTCCTCGCCGGAAAGACCTATGCCGATGTCCCGAAC
>NZ_VATA01000014.1 GCF_005870025.1 Poseidonocella sp. HB161398 | reverse complement strand
GTACGACCGATGCCCGAAGACCTTCTTCTCGGCGATCGCACTCGCCGCAACCGTCATCTTCTGGCTGTGAGTCGGAACGAGTCCTGAGCCTAGGGGCCGCGGGCGCGGCCCCCTGCCGGGATCACTCCAGAAGATCCTGCAGGGGCAGTGCATAGCGCTGCACCGGGGACTTTATCACGATGTAGCTGAAATACTGCGAGATGCCGATATTTCGCTCCAGCAGGGCCTCGGCCATTTCGTGGTAATCCTGCACATTTCGCGCGGTGAATTTCACCAGATAGTCGTAGCCGCCGGAAATCAGGTGGCATTCCGTAACCTGCGGAATCCGCGCGATCTCGTTTTCGAACCGCGCGAAAAGATCCCTGCGGTGGTCGGATAGCGTGAATTCGGTAAAGACCGTGATCGTGTTCGAGATCTTCGAGACATCGACGAAGGCGCCGTAGCCCGAGATGATGCCCTGCGCTTCCATGCGCTTGATCCGCTGGATGCAGGGCGAGGCCGAAAGCCCGACATGCTCGGACAGGCGGACATTGGATATCCGCCCGTTCTTCATCAGCTCGCTCAGGATCCTGATGTCGATCTGGTCAAGCTTGAGCGACAAGGTCTCTCCTCAGGAGGCTAGCGACATCTGCTTCTGATGGGCCTGGACCAGTTCGGCCATCGAGTTGAAGCGGAAGTCGTATTTCGGCATCTCGCCCGGATTCATCGTGGCGCCGAAGCCTTCCTTGTCATGGCGGCGGTAGATCCAGGCCGAGGTCAGCCCGTGCCGGTTGGCAGGCTGGTGGTCGTGGAACATGCTTTCCGCCGTATGCAGGATGTCGGATTTGGCATAGCCCATCCGGTCGAGCTGCGAGATCATGTAGTCGAAATTGCGGTCCGACGGCTTGTAGGAGCCGATATCCTCGGCGGTATAGACGAAATCGAAGGTCACGCCCAGCTTGTCGTTGGAATGGGCGAAGCTCCTGGCATCGACATTCGAGAGCACGGCCAGCTTGTAGTACTTCTGCAGGTACTGCAGCGCGCCGGCGCTGTCGGCGAAGGCGGGCCAGTACTCGACCGAATTCCCGTAGGTCTCGCATTCCGCCCAGGTCACCGGGATGCCCCATTCCTCGGCGATGCGGCGGTAGACCGTGGCCAGGAGCCGCGAATAGGGCATGGCCGGGGTCAGCGCCTGCTGGGTGCTTTCGTGGAAGGCGTGCGTTTCCAGCACCTTGTCGCGGCCGGGCGCTTCGGGAAGCCGTTCGAAGAGCGGGCGCAGCCCCTCGAACATGCCGGTCTCCCAGTCGATCAGCGTGCCGTAGACATCGAAGGTCAGGATTTTGAAGTCTTGAAGGTTCATGGGTCTTTCACTCGTGGCAAGTCGTTGGTGTCTGTTGCATCATGCCGGCGTTCAGATCGCCAGGCAAAGGCGGAAGGCGTCGTAGATCGCCGCATGGATGGAGCGCGAGGCGGTGGCGTCGCCGATCTGGTGCATCGCGTAGCCGCCCGTGCTGGGGACGGGGGTGCCGGGCTGCGGCTGCAGCGCCAGCAATTCGTCCAGATGCGTCGTGCCGCCATTGGCCGCGGCGCCGCGCATCTCGCGGTAGAGCTCGTCGAAGGGGACCGAGCCGCAATCGACGATCACGTCATCGGCCAGGATCTCGATCCGCTCGCCGGTCAGCATATGGCCGAGCGTCGCCTTCAGCCCGTTGCCCTCGCGCTCCACCTTCAGGATCTCGAGGTCGATATCGACCCGCGCGTGATGCTGGGCCAGCTTCTTGCGGTAGGTGATGCGCGACTGGTATTCCATTTCGGCGGCCATGAACTCGTCCACCGTCACCAGATGCACGTCGCGGCCCGCTTCGGCAAGCGCCAGCGCGGTCGAGGGCGCCTGGTGGCGGCCGGTGCCGTCGACGACCAGCACCCGGCGGCCGACCGATTGCGGCTCGGACAGCGCGTCCCAGGTCGACTTGACCAGCTCCTCGCCGCCTTCGGGCACGGTCGTGTCGGGTAGCCCGCCGGTCGCCATGATGACCACGTCCGGCGCCTCGGCCGCGATCTCCTCCGCGCCGGCGAAGACATTGGTGCGCACGCTCACGCCGAGCGTCTCCAGCTCCGCCTCGCGCCAGTCGACGATGGCGATCAGGTCGCGCCGCCAGCCGGCCAGCGCGGCCAGGCGGATCTGCCCGCCGAGCCTGGCGCCCGCCTCGAAGAGCACGACATCGTGGCCGCGCTCGGCCAGGACGCGCGCGGCCTCCAGCCCGGCCGGGCCGCCGCCGACCACCACGGCCTTCTTCGTCGCCGGGGCGGGCGGCACGATATGGGGCAGCTTGAATTCGCGGTTCGAGGAGGCGTTGTGGATGCAGTTCCCCAGCCGGTAGAGGCAGTGCGAGCTGCCGATGCAGGGCCGGATGCGGTCGGCCTCGCCGCGCTCCAGCTTCCGCACGATATAGGGATCGGCGATATGGGCGCGGGTCATGCCGACGAGATCCAGCAGCCCCTCGGAGATGGCGTAGCGCGCGGTTTCAAGGTCCGGGATGCGCGCGGCATGGAAGACCGGCAGCTTGACCTCCGCCTTGAACTGGCCGACCTGGCGGAGGAAGGGCGCCATCGGCCGCGCCATGTTGGGCATGTTGTGCTCGACCAGCGCCAGCCCGGTATCCATCTTGCCGAAGATGCAGTTGAAGAAGTCGATCGTGGTCTCGCGCTGCAGGATGCCGGCGATCTCCACGCAGTCCTCGAAGCTCAGCCCGGTGCCGTCGCCCTCGTCCACCACATAGCGCATGCCGACCACGAAATCGTCGCCCACCTCGGCGCGGATCGCGTCATGGACGGCGATGGCGAAGCGCGTCCGGTTCTGCACGGAGCCGCCCCAGCGGTCGCTGCGGTGGTTGGTCAGCGGCGACAGGAACTGGCCGATCAGGTGCCCGCCCGCCAGCGTCTCGCAGCCGTCGAAGCCGCCCTCCTTCAGCCGCCGCGCCGCCGCCGCGTAGTCGCGGATGATGCGGAAGATGTCGGCCTCCTCGATCTCGTGGCTGACCGCCCGGTGGCGCATCTCGCGCATCCGCGAGGGGCCCTGCGCGGGCAGCCACTGGCTGGCCGTGGCATCCGCGCGGCGGCCCAGATGGCTGATCTGGCACATGATATGCGCGCCATGGCGGTGCACGCGCTCCGACATCTGCTGCAGGTACGGGATGACGTCGTCATGGCTGACATCCATCTGGTTGCCGCCCCAGTTCGAATCCGGGCTGACCTGCGAGGAGCCGCCGATCATGGTCATGGCCAGCCCGCCCTTGGCCTTCTCCTCGTGATAGGCCTGGTACTGCTCGCGCGGATAGCCGCCGCCGCCCGCCGTCGCCGCATGCGAGGTCGAGATGATGCGGTTGCGCATCACCAGGTGCTTCAGGCGGAATTCGCTCAGCAGGGGATCGCGCGTCCGGCTCTGCGCCTTGTCCTGCTGGGTCTGGATGTTCATCTCGGGCTCCGTTCTCGGTCCGTGGAGGGTCTCAGCCATGGGCCGTGACCTCTTCCAGCCAGCCGCGGCGCAGCTGCGGCACGGCGCGGACCAGTTCCTTGGTATAGGGGTGCTGCGGGTCGCGGGTCAGGCTGTCGCGCGCGGCGCGCTCCACCTCGCGGCCCTTCCACAGCACCATGACTTCGCTGCACATCGCCTCGACCTTGCCGAGGTCGTGGCTGATGAAGAGGTAGGAGAGGCCCAGCTCGCGCTGGAGCTCCACCAGCAGTTCGACCACCGCATTGGCGACCACCGTGTCGAGCGCCGAGGTGACCTCGTCGCAGATCACCAGCGCGGGCTCGGCGGCAAGCGTGCGGGCCAGGTTCACCCGCTGCTTCTGCCCGCCCGAAAGCGCGCGCGGCCCCGCCTGGGCCAGGTGCCGCGGCAGCCGCACCATGTCGAGCAGCTCGGCCACCCGGCCGGTCCGCGCCTGGCCGCGCAGCCCGTGGTAGAAGCCCAGCGGCCGGCCGAGGATCTCGGCGACGCTCTGGCGCGGGTTCAGCGCGGTGTCGGCCATCTGGAAGACGATCTGCAGCTCGCGCCGGTCCTGCCGCCGCCGCCGGGCGGCATCGCGCAGGTCGAGCTCGCGGCCGTTGATCAGCGCGCTGCCCTTCGCCGCCGGGACCAGCCCGGCCAGCACCCGGCCGAGCGTCGACTTGCCCGAGCCGCTTTCGCCGATCAGCCCCAGCGTGCGGCCGCGCGGGATCGAGAAGCCAATATCGTGGAGCACCGGATAGAGCGGCAGCCCGTCCGGGCCGGTGCCGCCATAGCCCGCGGTGATCCCCTGCACCTCGAGCACCGGCGGCGCGTCCGCGGGCGCCTCGGGCAGCTCCAGCCGCCGCGGCCGCGAGGCCTCGAGCAGCCCCTTGGTGAAGGCCGCGCGGGGCCGTTCCAGCAGCTCGCCGGCCTCGGCATTCTCCATCACCTCGCCATCCTTCAGCACCAGGATGCGGTCGGCCATCTGCGCCACCACGCCCAGGTCGTGGCTGACATAGATCGCGGTCACGCCCTGCTCCTTCACCATCGCCTTGAAGGCGCGCAGCACCTCGACCTGGGTGGTGACGTCGAGCGCGGTGGTCGGCTCGTCGAAGATGATGACCTCGGGCGCGTTGATCATCGCCATGGCGGCCATCATCCGCTGCAGCTGCCCGCCCGAGACCTGATGGGGATAGCGCGCGCCGATCTGCGCCGGATCGGGCAGGGCGAGCGTCTCCATCAGCGCCGCCTCCCGGCCGGCCGCCTCGGCCTTGCCCATCGTGCCGTGCAGCGTCGCCGCCTCGACGATCTGGCTGCGGATGCGCCAGCCCGGGTTGAAGGCCGCCGCCGCGGATTGCGCCACGTAGGAGACTGTCTTGCCGCGGAACCGCCGCAGCCCAGCCGCGTCGAGCGCGCGCACGTCCTGCCCGGCGACGCGGATCGTGCCCCCGGCGATGGTGCAGCCCGGCCGGGCATAGCCCATCAGCGACAGCGCGATGGTCGACTTGCCCGAGCCGCTCTCGCCGATCAGGGCGACGACCTCGCCCTTTTCCGCGGTGAAGCTGACATCGCGGACGATCTGGCGCCGGTCGCGCCCGGCGGTGATGGTGAGGCCCCGGACCTCGATGAAGGGACGGTCCTGCATCACGGCTCCTTCCTGCGGCGGGACACCGCGTCGACCATGAGGGTCATCGAGACGGTCAGCGAGATCAGGCACAGCGCCGGGGCGAAGACCGCGGGCGCGCCATAGGAGAGCCCGACCATGTTCTCGGCGACGAGCGCGCCCCAGTCCGCTTCGGGCGGCTGGATGCCGAGCCCGAGGAAGGACAGCCCCGAAAGCAGCAGCGCGATGTAGATGAACATGATCCCGAAATGCGTCAGCAGGTTCGGCAGGATGTTCGGCAGGATCTCGCGGAAGATGATGTAGAGGCTGCTTTCGCCGCGCACCCGGGCGGCGTCGATGAAATCGAGCCGGCTGACGGTCTGCGCGGCGGCGCGGACATTGCGGTAGGCCGACGGGATGTAGAGCACGGTGATGACCGTCGCCAGCACCGGGATCGAGGTGCCGAACCCCGCCACCGCCACCATCGCGAAGATCGTCGAGGGCAGCGAGTTGAACGTGTCCATCAGCCAGCTCAGCGCGGTGTCGAAGGCGTCGCGCATCAGCGTCGCCGAGACGCCCAGCACCAGCCCGGCGAAAAGCGCCAGCCCCGCGGTCAGGAAGGGCAGGCCGACCGTGTACTTGGCGCCCGCCATGATCCGCGACAGCACGTCCCGGCCGAGATAGTCGGTGCCGAGCGGGTACTGCGCCGAGACCGGCGCCAGCGTGTCCCAGCTATCGACGAATTCGCCGGGGGCATGCGGCGCCAGCAGGCCGCCGAAGACCGCGATCCCGGCCCAGAAGGCGAAGACCGCCGCGCCGGCCAGCGACAGGAGCGGCCAGCCGCCCGGACGGCGCAGGCGGAGCGGGCGGGGAAGGGAACGGGCGCCGATCATCCTGCGCTCCTCAGTCTGGGATTGGCCAGGATGGCGACGATGTCGGCGACCAGCACCAGGATCAGGAAGCCCGCGCAGAAGATCAGCGCGCAGGCCTGCATCACCGGCAGGTCGCGGGTGGCGACGCTGTCCACCATCAGCTTGGTGAGGCCCGGATAGGCGAAGATCACCTCGACGAAGACCACGCCCGAGATCAGCGCGTTGAGGCTCAGCGCCGAGGCATTGACGATCGGCCCGGCCATGTTCGGCAGCGCATGCAGGATCGCGGCGCGCAGCGGCGAGGTGCCCTTGAGGATCGCGGTCTCGACATAGGGCTCGCTCAGCGCGCCGATCAGGATCGCGCGGGTCATCCGCGCCATCTGTCCGATCACCGAGAGCGACAGCGCCAGCACCGGCAGCGCCATGACCCGCAGCGTGCCGCCGAAGCCCTCGGCGCGGTCGATATTCGACAGCGCGGGCAGCAGCCCCGACCAGACCGAGAAGACCAGCACGGTCAGCGTCGCGATCAGGAAGGACGGGGTGGAAAGCGCCAGCACCGACAGGAAGGTGGTCAGCCGGTCGAAGACGCTGTCGGGGCGCATCGCCGAGGCGATGCCGAGCGCCAGCGAGACCGGGATCGCCACCAGCGTCGAGAGCCCCGCCAGCAGCAGCGAATTGGGCAGCCGCGTGCCGATCACCTCGGCCACCGGGCGGCCATTGGCCAGCGACAGGCCGAAATCGCCTTGCAGGATCCCGCCCAGCCAATGCGCGTAGCGCAGCGCCAGCGGGTCGTCGAGCCCCATCTGCGCCCGCAGCGCGGCGAGCGTCTCGGCGGTGGCGTCCTGCCCCAGGATCGAGGCGGCGGCATCGCCCGGCAGCGCGCCGCTGACCGCGAAGACCAGCGTCGCCACCAGCCACAGCGTCAAGAGCCCCAGCAGGAGCCGTTTGGCAATCAGGCGCGTCATGCCGGGTCGAGCCAGACATTCTCGGCGAAGGCATAGCCCATCATGTTGCCGGTCGGGATCGGCTCCAGCCCCTTCAGCGCGGCCGAATGCGCGTCGATATTGGAGAAGAAGACCGGGATCGCCGTGCCGGCCCCGTCGCGCACCAGCGCCTGCATGTCGGCATAGTGCTGCGCGCGCACCGTCTCGTCGCGCTCCGAGCGCGCCGCCAGCAGCAGCTGGTCGAATTTCGGATCCTGCCATTTCGACGAGTTGTAGGGCCCGTCGGACTTGTAGCAGAGCGAGAAGATCATGTCGGCAGTCGGCCGCTGGGTGATCGTGCCGAAGCCGAAGGGCCGCTTCATCCAGACATTCGACCAGTAGCCGTCGACCGGCACGCGCTGCACGTCGATCTGCAGCCCCGCCTCCTGCGCCGCCTGCTGCAGGATCAGCGCCATGTCGAGCGTGTTGCCCACGCCCGCGGAGGCGACGAGCGGGATCGCCTGGCCCATCACCCCGGCCTTCTTCAGGTGGTAGACGGCCTTTTCGGGGTCGTGCCCGCTCGGCGCCAGCCCGTCGTCGAAATACTTCATCGAGGGCGCGATCGGCTGGTCGTTCCCGATCTCCGCGAAATCGCGGTAGATCGAGGAGCGGATCACGTCGCGCGGCAGCAGCGCCTTGATCCCGGCGGCGAAATCCTCCGAGCCGACGGTGGCGTCGGTCTTCTGCATGTAGAGATCCGAGAAGGTGCCCGAGCGGGTGACGAAAAGCTCGATCCCCCTGTCGCGCTCGATCAGCTTCGAGGAGCGGGGGTTGATCCCGGTGGTCAGGTGGATCTCGCCGGCGCGCAGCGCGTTCAGCCGCGAGCTTTCGTCGGGCAGGCCGAAATACTCGATCGTGTCGACATGCTGCAGCCCGTCCTTCCAGTAGTTCTCGTTGCGCACGGCAACCGAGCGGACGCCCGGCTCGAACTCGGTCAGCCGGTAGGGGCCGGTGCCGATGCCCCTGGAGAAATCCGTGGTGCCCGCCGGGACAATCATCAGGTTGAAGGTGCCGAAGATCACCGGCAGGTCGTAATTCGGCTCGCTCAGCGTGACGGTGAGCTCCAGCGGGCCGCTGGCCACGGCCTCGGCGATAGCGCCGGTATAGGCGCGGGCGCGCGAGGCGGTCTCGGGGTCGTTGTGGCGCAGCACCGACCAGACGGCATCCTCGGCGGTGAAGGGGCGGCCGTCATGGAAGGTGACGCCGCTGCGCAGCTTGAACACCCAGACGCGGCCGTCGGCGCTGTCCCAGCTGGTGGCAAGCTCGGGCTGCGGGGCCAGATCGCCGTCGAGCCGGGTCAGGCCGTTATAGATCATGAAGCCGCGCGCATAGTCCGTGCCCTTGCCGAAGCGGGCCGGGTCGAGCGTCTCGGAGGTGGACGAGGACGAGCCCGCCACCCGCAGGTCGCCGCCGCGCTGCGGGGCGGCGGCATGGGCGCGGGTCGCGCGCGTGGCCAGCATCCCGGCCGCGGCGATCGTCATGCCGGAGGCGGTGAGCATCCGCATCACGTCGCGCCGGGTCGCGCCCCGGCTCATCTGCTGTCGAAGCCGCGCCATGTCGCGGGGGGCGAGGGCTGGGTCGCGTCCAGAGTCACGCATCGGAACCTCCATGTTCGGCCGGGCTTGTCTTTGTCTGCGGCTGCCCTCGGCGGGCGCCGCGCCCTGTCTGCAGGATCATCCTGCCCAAGCCCCGGCGACGGAATTCACTGAATCCCCCGCGGAAACTGCCGGAAAATAGTGTTCTGCGGTGCAGCTTTGCGGGAACCCGTCGCCGGGCGCGCGCTAGGGTTTTCCCGGAAAAGCAGTTGAGGCAGACGGAAAAATGATGGACCAGAGAGAATTCTACATTGACGGACAATGGGTTGCGTCAAAGGGCGGCCTCTCCCGCGAAATCGTCGACCCCGCGCGCTACGAGGTGATCGGCCATGTCGCGCTGGCGACAGAGGAAGACGTCGAGGCCGCAGTTTCCGCGGCGCGGCGCGCTTTCGAGCGGCAGAACGGCCCCGAGGGCATGGATCTGCCCGCCCGGATCGCCATGCTCCACCGCATCGCCGACATCATGGACCGCCGCCAGGAGGATCTGGCCCAGGCCATCTCGGCCGAGATCGGCGTGCCGATCGGCTATGCGCGCAACGGCCATGCCGCGGCGGGCGGCGCGCATATCCGCATCCTCTGCGAGGAGCTGGAGAGCTTCGACTTCGAATGGATCCGCAACGGCACGCTGGTCACCCGGGTGCCGATCGGGGTCGCGGCGCTGATCACGCCCTGGAACGTGCCGGTCAACCAGATCGTCATCAAGGTCGCCCCGGCGCTGGCCGCGGGCTGCGCGGTGATCCTGAAGCCCTCCGAGATCGCGCCGGGCAATGCCCGCATCATCGCCGAGATCCTCGACGAGGCAGGCGTGCCGCCGGGGCTCTTCAACCTGCTCAACGGCGATGGCGACGGCGCGGGCGCGGCGCTCTCTTCCCATCCGGGCGTCGACATGGTCTCCTTCACCGGTTCCACCCGCGCAGGCGTGGCGGTGTCGCGCAATGCCGCGCCGACCATCAAGCGCGTCGGGCTGGAGCTGGGCGGCAAGTCGGCCAACATCCTGCTGTCCGACGCCGATTTCGCCGAGGCCGTGGCCAAGGGCGTCAAGGGCTGCTTCGCCAATTCCGGCCAGGCCTGCTCGGCGCCGAGCCGCATGCTGGTGCCGCAGGCGCGCATGGAGGAGGCCGCGGCGATCGCGGCCGAAACCGCCGCCGCCTTCAAGGTCGGCGATCCGCGCGATCCCTCCACCGATCTGGGCCCGGTCGCGGGCGCCGCGCAATGGCGCCGCATCCAGGCCTATATCGAGAGCGGCGTCGCCGAGGGCGCGCGCCTGGCAGTCGGCGGGCCGGGCCTGCCCGAGGGGCTGTCGACCGGCGCCTATGTCCGCCCCACCGTCTTCGCCGATGTCACCCCGCAGATGACCATCGCGCAGGAGGAGATCTTCGGCCCCGTCCTGTCGATCCTCGGCTATGCCGACGAGGAGGACGCGATCCGCATCGCCAATGGCACGGTCTACGGGCTGGCGGCCTATGTGCAGGGCCGCGACCTGGAGCGGGTCCGCGCCGTCGGCCGCCGCCTGCGCGCCGGACGGGTGCACCTGAACTACCCGGTGCTCGACCGCACCGCGCCCTTCGGCGGTTTCGGCCAGTCCGGAAACGGCCGCGAACAGGGCCGCTACGGGCTTGAGGAATTCCTCGAATACAGTGCATTGATCGGCCATGGCGATGAGTGAGGAGGAGCGCATGGAGGAAGACGCCCTGCCGGAACGGGCGCCGGCGCCTGCGGGGTTCCGCAACATCCGGCCGCAGACCAAGCCGCCGGAGGCCATGCGCCGCACCGCGCCCCCGGCCTATATGGACAGCTACAAGGAGGCCTTCGTCGAGGAGACGGCGGCCTTCATCCACTCCTACGACCTGGCGCATGTGACGATGCTGGGCGAGCGCGGCATCCTGCCCGCGGAGATCGCGCTCGGCGTGCTCCGGGGGCTCGCGGGGATGCAGGAGCGCGGCATGGCCGAGTGCCGCCGCGCCGCGGGCGGGGGCAACCACGCGGCCGAGAAGTACCTGACGCAGGTCCACGGCTCCGAGATCGGCGGGGCGATCGGGCTGGCGCGCTCGTCGGGCGATCTCTCGGCGATTTCCTTCCGGATGTATGCCCGCGACCAGATCCTGGGGCTGCGCGAGGGGATCCTGGGGCTGCGCGAGGCGCTGGCGGGCTTTGCCCGCGAGCATGCCGAGGTGGTGCTGCCCGGCAATACCCATGGCCAGCACGCCCAGCCGATCACCGTCGCGCTCTGGGCGATGATGTACCATGATGCGCTGGCGCGCGACGGCGACCGGCTGGCCGCGCTTTGCGAGCGGGTGAATTTCAGCCCCGCGGGCGCGGGCATCATGTCGGGCACCGAATTCCCGATCGACCGGCGCCGCGTGGCGGAGTTCCTCGGCTTCGACGGGGTGGTGGCGAACACGCTCGACGCGGCGCTCAGCCACGACCTGGAGATGGAATTCGCCTCGGTGCTGAACCTGCTCTGCTACACGCTCTCGCGGATGGCCGAGGATCTGTTCCTCTGGGCGACCACGGAATACAGCCTGATCACGCTGCCCGACTGGTTCATCGGCATCTCCTCGATGATGCCGCAGAAGCGCAATCCCGACGGGGTGCAGGATCTGCGCAACCTCTCGGCGCAGTCGCAGGCGGTGCTGGCCATGGTGCAGGGCACCGAACGCGGCCCGACCGGCTTCCCGATCATCGAGCGGCGGAATTCCGACCGGATGCTGCGCGGGCTGGTGGTGGCGCTGCGCGAGCGGCTCGAGGTGCTGCCCGACCTGCTGGCCGACATGGTGGTCAATGCCGGGCGGGCCGAGGATCACGCCAATGCCTACTGGGCGGCGGTGACCGATCTGGCCGGGGCGCTGGTGCGGATCAACCGGATCGAATGGCGCCGCGCGCACAATCTGGTGGCGGGCTTCGTGCGCGACTGCATCGAGCAGGGGATCAGCCCGACCGAGGTGACGGCCGAGGATTTCAACGCCTATGCCAGCCGCAGCGGCGCGCATATGGTGACGATGGACGATGCCACGCTTACCAAGGCGCTTGACGCGCGTGCCTTCGTGCGGCGGCGCGAGACCTTCGGCGGGCCGGGACCGGCGGCGATGGACCAGGCGATCCGCAGCGCCGGGGGCCGGATGCGTGCCGAGGCCCAGGCGATTGCCGGCTGGCGCGGGAAGCTGGCGGCGGCAGAGGCCCGGCTGCAGGCGAGCGTGCAGCGCACCCTGGCCGAGAACCGCTTCGCCTGAGGGCGGGGCGGCCACGAAGCCGTCCCGCCGCCCGTCCCGGCACGGGGCCTGCGCGTTAGCTCTCCGCCGTCGCGCGCTGCTCGCGGGCCAGGCCGCCCAGCAGTGCGGCCAGCGACAGCAGCGCCACCGCCGGGAAGAGCAGCCCGCCATGGCCCAGATCGACCATCCGCCCGATCGCCAGCGGCGCCAGCATCTGGCCGACGAAAAGCCCGGAGGTGACGAAGCCGAAGATCGCCGCCTGGTCCGGCCCGCTTGCCTGCTCTGCCAGGAGCGTGTCGCGCGAGGGCAGCGCCAGCCCGTTGCCGATCCCCGCCGCGCAGACCAGTCCGAAGACCGCCATGGCCGGCAGGCCCGGCAGCGACGCGGCCAGCCAGATCAGGCCCGATCCGCCCATGCCCGCCAGCAGCACCCGCCCGGGCCCCGCGCGCGAGGACAGCGCGCCGCCCAGGATCACGCCTGCGGTTGCGGCCGCCAGATAGGCCGAGAGCAGCGCGGTCGCCATGCCCGCCGCCATCTGCCCGGTCTGGGCCATGGCCGGGATCAGGAAGCCCTGAAGCCCCGCCGAGATCGCGCCGAAGAGGGCGAAGATCGCGAATTGCAGCTGGAACCTGCCCTGCCGCCAGATCCCCGCCGCCTGCGGCCGGGCCTTGGCGGCCCGCGGCGCGGCCCCGGGCGAGAGCGCCCCGCGCGCAAGGATCAGCGCCGCGATGCCGATCAGCGACAGCGCCGCCGCGGCGAGAAGCCCCGCGCGCCAGCCGAAGGCCAGCCCGAGCCCCCCGGTCAGCAGCGGCGCGGCAGCAAAGCCGGCCGTGCCCGCGACCGAATGGACCGCGAAGCCGGTGCTGCGCCGCGCCAGGGAGACATGGCTCGACAGCAGCGACATGTCCGCCGGGTGGAAGACCGCATTGGCGATACCGGCCGCGACGATGCAGAGCGCCAGTCCCGCGAAGCTGGGGCTCAGCGTTGCCAGCACGAAGCAGGCCGCAGCGCCGCCAAGCGCGAAATGCAGCAGCGGCAGGCCGCCGATCCGGTCGGTCAGCCGCCCCATGCGGGTCTGCAAGAGCGCGCTGACCAGGTTGTAGCCGACCGTCAGCAGGCCCAGTGTCGCGTAGGAGGTGCCGAATTCCGCGCGAAGGAGCGGAAATAGCGGCGGCAGGGCCAGGATATGGACATGGCTGATGAAATGGACGGCGGAGATCAGCACGATCATCCGCCAGTCCCGGCGTTTCTCCGTCATTCTGTCTGCTCCCGGTCAGGCGCGCGCGGTCTTGCGCGGCTGAAGGAGCAGGCCCTCGGCGGCGGCGCGCAGGCCCGCGCGGGCCGCTTGCAGCGCGCGGTGGCGCTCGGCGAGGCGGCTGCGGCCGAGCCGGATCCGCGACTGTGCCGAGACCAGCCCGCGGGCCAGCCCCTCGGGACCAGGCCCGCCCGTGCCGGAGCGGCGCTCGACGAAGGCGCGGGGATCGAGCGCGGCGTCGATCTGCTCCTGCGAGAGCCGCGCCTCGGCCATGCCCAGTTCGGAGGCGACCCGGGCCAGCGCCGCGGCGGTCAGCGTCTCGGGCCCGGTGCCGCGGGCCAGCCCGTCGCGCATCACCGCCTCGGCGAGCTGCTCGGCGCGGTGGCGCGCCATGCCGCAATGCCGCCCGAGCGCGGCGGCCAGGTCGATTGCCAGGCTCCATTCGCGCGCGGCGAGGCGCGCGGCGCGGCCGGCATCGACCCGCACCTCGCCCAGCAGCGCCGCGATCTGCGGAAGCTCCGCCAGCACGGCGCCCGAGATGTCGATGGCCGCCTGCTCGGTGGCATCGCGGCCGAAATTCGCCAGCGCGGTCGGGCCGCGCTCGGCCAGCGTCGCGGTGGCCAGAACGCCCTGGGCGCGTGCCGCGAGCATGCGGATCTGCCCCAGCACCGCCGGGCCCGCATCGCGGCCCAGCCGCGCGCCCCCGGCCGCGCCGGGCAGCGAGACCAGCCCCTGGCCCGGCCCCGCCCAGAGCAGCAGGTCGTCGGCCAGCCGCGCCGCGGTCAGGGTCAGGATCGCCAGCGCGCCGGTGAATTCCAGCATCAGGTCATGGCCCGCCACCGCGTCATAGGTGTTCTCGACCAGCCCGTCGAAGCCCAGGAGCTCGGCCGTGCGCAGCCGCCGGACCGGCAGGTCGGCGCCTGCCAGGCTGCCTGCCCCGGCCGGCGAGCGGTTCACCCGGCCATAGAGCGCCACCAGCCGCTCCGAGTCGCGGGTCAGCGCCGAGTCGATCATCAGCGCCCAGTGGCCGAAGGTCGTCGGCTGCGCCGGTCCGCCCTGGACCTGCGCGGCGACGATCTCGCCGGCATGGGCCTCGGCGAAGCCGATCAGCGATTCGCGCAGCTGGTAGAGCGCCTCCATCAGTTCCAGCAGCCGCTCGCGGGCGAAGAGCCGGAAGCCGGTCGCCGCCAGTTCCGCCGGGCTGCGCGCCAGGCCGAGCTGTCCGCCCACCGCCGCGCCGAGCCGCGCCGTCACCAGCCGCTCGCCCGCCAGGTTGCCGCCGCCCACGCTGTCGCGGGCGTCGAAGACGCCTTCGGTCTCGGTGTCGAACAGCGTCGACAGGATCGTCGCCCCGGTCTCGGGGGCGACGAGTTCGCTTTCCACCAGCATGACCATGTGCGCCAGGTCGAGCTCGTGGAGATGCGGTGCCGTCTCGGGCCGCACCGGATCCTCCGGCAGGGCCTGGGCGAGGGCGGGGAACGGGCCCGGCGGGGTGTCGGTCATGCGTTGACGGCCTTTCTTGCGTTCAGCGACCGTAGCTGGACGGACGGGTCTTCGAGAAGCCCCTTCTCCACCACGGCGCCGCTTTCGATCAGCGCGGTGACCGGGCGGGTGTCGCGTCCCTGGTCGATCATGACGGCCCCGGCGATGCGGCCGTCCCGGAGATAGAGCCGGGTCTGCGGTCTCTCCGGCGCGCCGCGCAGCACGCAGTCATCGGCGCCCAGCGGATCGCCCAGCACCTGCAGGTTCAGCCCCTGCTGGTCGGTCCAGAACCAGTGGACCGGCGCGTAGTCCGAAGCGAGCCCGGCCATGCGGCGCGCGACATGGGCGCCGTGGCGGCGGGCATGCTGCCAGGTCTGCCAGCATTGCGGCGCGCCCGAGGGGCCGGGAAAGACCGTGGCGTCGCCGGCCGCGAAGATGCCCGGGACCGAGCTCTGCCCGTCGGCATCGACCAGGATGCCGCGGTCGAGCTTCAGCCCCGCCGTCGCGGCCAGCGCGGTGTCGGCGTCGAAGCCGATGCCCGCGACCATGAGGTCCGCGGCCAGGACCGAGCCGTCCTTCAGCGAGACGACCTGGCGGCCGTCGGCCCGGGTGGCGATGCCGGTGATGGCGGCGCCAAAGAGGAACTGCACCCCGGCCGCCTCGTGCCGCGCCTGCAGCAGCGCCGAGATCTCGGGCGGCAGGCTGCGCGCCATGACCCGGTCGCCGGCCTCGATCACCGTGACCTCGAGCCCGAGCTTGCGTGCGGAGGAGGCGGTCTCGAGCCCGATCACGCCGGCGCCGATCACTGCCAGGTGCCCGCCCTTGCGCAGGGCGGCATGGAGAAGCCGCGAATCGGCTGCGGTGCGCAGCACGTGGCAGGCCTCGCCGCCGGGCACCGGCAGGCGGCGCGGCGTGCCGCCGGGCGCCAGAAGCAGCCGGTCGTAGCCCAGCCGCGTGCCGTCGGCCAGCGCGACCTCGCGCGCACCGGCATCGATTCGCTCCGCGTGCCGGCCGCCATGGAAGGCGATGCCCGCCGCGGCCCAGTCATGCGGCGCCGCCTCGGGGAAGGTCTCGGCGGTCAGCCATTCCTTGGACAGGGCGGGGCGCTCGTAGGGCAGGCCCGCATCGGCGTCGACCAGCGCGATCTCCGCCTCGAGCGCGCCGGAGGCCACGGCCCTGGCCAGCTCCTGCGCCGCCGCGGCGCCGGCATGTCCGGCGCCGATGATCACGAAACGCTGCGTCATGCCACCGGGTTCTCCAGCGCGCCGATGCCGCTGATCTCGACGCGCACCGTGTCGCCGGGCACCAGGTAGACCGGCGGGGCCATGCCGATGCCGACGCCCTCGGGCGTGCCGGTCAGGATGATGTCGCCGGGCTCCAGCGTGATGACGCGGGAAATCGTCTCGATCAGGGTGGGGATGTCGAAGATCAGGTCCTTCAGCACCGCATCCTGCCGCTTCTCGCCGTTGACATGGGTGGTCAGGCGCATCTCGCCCAGCTCGGGAATGTCGGCGGCGGGGGTGATGCAGGGGCCCATCGGGCAGAAGCCGTCGATCGACTTGCCGATCAGCCACTGGCGGTGGTCCTTCTGCAGGTTCCGCGCGGTGACGTCATTGGCGACCGTGTAGCCCCAGACATGGTCCATCGCCGCCGCCTTCGCGATGCCGCGGCCGCCCTTGCCGATGACGACGGCCAGCTCGCCCTCGTAATCGGTGCTGTCCGAGTAGTCGAGCCAGGAGGGAATCGGCGCGCCGGGGCCGGTCACGGTGCTGGGCGCCTTGGTGAAGATGATCGGAAATTCCGGCGTGGCGTCCTTGCCCGCGGAGGCGTCGAAGCCCGAGCGGTGAAACTCCTCGGCATGGGCATGGTAGTTCTTGCCGACGCAGAAGAGGTTGCGGCCCGGGCGCGGCAGCGGCGCCAGCAGCACGACCTCGTCGAGCGGCAGCGGGGCCGCGGCGGCGGCCATCTCCGCGGCCTCCGCCTCGCGCCCGATCAGGTCGAGAAGGTCGCCGCCGCGGCACAGCCCGTCGAGCGGCAGGACGGCGGTGCCGTCCGCGCTCAGGGCGCCCGCCCGGGGGGCGGCGGCGGAATCAGCGGCAGGTCGAAAGCTCACATATTTCATACTTGGTCTCCTTGTCCGCGTTCTGAATACAAAATGAAGCCGTGTCGGTCAATCTGAATGCTTAATCAGGAGGCGATTGCCATTTTGATAGGTTACTTCCGTCCAAAAAAATGTTGACTACGGAATTCACCTACGTTTTGTATTCAAAACAGGCCCAGCAGGGCATGACCGGCAGAGAGCTGCCGACCGACAGCCAAAGGACTCCGATGCTATGAAGGACTTCGCCAGTGTTCAGGTGAACTGGCCGCGCAAGGACTATTCCCGCGTGCCGTATTCGATCTATCACGACCCCGAGATCTACCAGCTGGAGCAGGAGAAGATCTTCCGGGGCCGCTGCTGGAACGTGCTCTGCCTGGAAGCCGAGATCCCTAATCCGGGCGACTTCCGCGTCTGCCATGTCGGCGACACGCCAGTGGTGGTGAACCGCGACGACGACGGCGAACTCTACGCCTTCGTCAACCGCTGCGCGCATCGCGGCGCCGAGATCGTCCGCGAGCCCTGGGGCACCGCGAAAGAGCACACCTGCATCTACCATGCCTGGCTCTACAACCGCAAAGGCGACCTGAAGGGCGTTCCCTTCCGCCGCGGCGCCAATGGCAAGGGCGGCATGCCCGCCTGCTTCGACATGAAGAACCACAACCTGGTGAAGGTGCGCGTCACGTCCTTCAACGGCGTGATCTTCGGCACCTTCCATCACGACATGGAGCCGATCGAAGAGTATCTCGGCCCGCTCTTCACCAAGCATGTCGGCGAGATGTTCAACCGTCCCGTCAAGGTGCTCGGCTACCAGCGCCAGCGGATCAACGCCAACTGGAAGCTCTATCCGGAGAACATCAAGGACGCCTATCACGGCTCGCTCCTGCACGAGTTCAACCGGACCTTCGGCCTGTCGCGCCTGACCCAGGTCGCGGGCGGCTACATGGACGAGAAGCACCGCCACTCGATCCTCTTCCAGTACAAGGGATCGGACAGCGACGAGGAAGCTCTGAAGGCCTATATCGAGAACGGCGTGAAGAAGGGCGAGATCGCCGGGCTGAACGACTACTCGATGGTCAACATCATCGACGAGAACCCGTTCGGCATGTCGACCCGCGTGATGAACGTCTTCCCGAACTGCTTCTTCCACCAGATCGGCAACACCCTGGCGATGCGCAAGATCCGCACCCTGGGCGTCGACGCGTTCGAGCTGACCTGGGTGCTCTACGCCTACGAGGACGACAGCGAGGAAATGGTCCAGCACCGGCTGAACCAGGCCAACATGGTGGGCCCGGCGGGCCTGATCTCCATGGAGGACGGCGAGGCGCTGGAAATGGTGCACCGCACCACGAAATCCGCCGCGGAAGAAGAGATGGCCGTCATCGAGATGGGCGGCATCGGCGAGATCGGCGACCGCGACACCCGCGTGAACGAAGTCACTATCCGCGGCTTCTGGGCCTATTACGCGCAGCTCATGGGCTTTGCCCCGGAAGGAGCCGAACAATGAGAGACCTGATGGACAAGCCCGCCGCGCGCAAGACCGACCGGTCGATCCCGATGGAGGTGCGCCAGGCAGCCGCCGACCTGATCATGGACAGCACGGTCCACCTGGACCGGATGGAGCTGGACGCCTGGATCGAGTGCTTCGACGAAACCGCCGAATATCACGTGATCCCGCGCGAGAACCTCGAAGTGGGCTATGGCGCGGCGGTCATCCGCTGCAATTCGCTCGATGTCATCAAGGACCGGCTGATGGTTCTCGACGTGTCGAGCAAGTACAACCCGCATTGGGACCGGCACTTCCTGAACGGCACCCAGTACCTGTCCTACGAGGACGGGATCCTGGAGGCGCGCACCAACTTCATGATCGTGCAGTCGTCGCTGGAAGGCTTCTCCAAGCTCTTCGTCGCCGGTCACTATGAAGACAAGATCGTCATGACCGATGCCGGGCCGCGCCTGCGCTCGCGCGTGGTCGTGCTCGACACCTTCTCCGTCCCGAACCTGATCGCGGTCCCGCTCTAAGGAAATCCGATGGCATACAATATCTACAAGTCCCAGTTCCGCCAGCTTTCGCCCGAACGGCTGGAAGCCTGGTCCAAGGTCAACACCGCTTCGGCCTCGGACATGATGAACCGCGGCCAGGCGATGGGCCATGACATCAAGCCGCTCGACCGCTCCATGCGGATCTGCGGCCAGGCCCGCACCGTGCGCGCGATCCATGCCGACAACTCGATCATCCACTACGCCAATTCCCATGCCCGTCCGGGCGAGGTCGTGGTGGCCGAGGCCGGCGGCAATTGCGAGGTCGCCATGTTCGGCGGCGTCACCGCGCTGGAAGGCATCAAGCGCAAGCTCGGCGGCCTCGTGATCGACGGCGCGGTGCGCGACATCAAGGAATCCATCGATCTGGGCTATCCGATCTTCTGCAAGGGCGTGACGCCGAAGGGCCCGCACAAGGCCTTCGGCGGCGAGATGGACCGGCCGATCGCCTGCGGCGGCCTGACGGTGAAGCCCGGCGACCTGATCCTCGGCGACATGGACGGCATCACCGTCGTGCCGCTGGAATGGGAAGAGGAGATTTTCGCCAAGGTCACCGAGTTCCGCAAGACCGAGGACTACTGGCTGACCATCTTCGAGGGCCCGAAATCGCTCTACGAAGTGCTCAATATCCCCGAGCCGACCTTCATCGACTGACGACCAAGGACCAAGACACATGAATATCGCCTATATCGATCCGCCGGGCTCGGTCCCGGCCCAGGGGCTCTATACCTCGGTCGGCCATCTCGAAGGCTCGGCCTACCGCTTCGTCGCGGGCCAGCTTTCCGTCAACGCGGCCGGCGACATCGTCGGCGCGGACGACTTCGACGCGCAGTTCGACCAGGTCTTCGGCAATCTCGAAGGCGTCATCAAGGGTCTCGGCGGCACGATGGCCTCGGTGGTCAAGTTCACCACCTTCGTCACCTCGCGCGACCATATCGACCCCTTCATGAAGAAGCGCGCCGCGGACTTCCCGCAATGGTACCCCTCGGGGATCTTCCCGCCGAACACGCTCCTGATCGTGCAGGGGCTGGTGAAGCCCGAGTTCAAGCTCGAGGTGGAAGCCGTCGTGGCGATATGACAGGCAGGGACGGGGGGTTTTTCCCGACGCCCCGTCCCTCGTCGAAACCCTGACCGCCGGAGGTCCCATGGACGGAAACCAGCTTGTCGCAGGCACGCTCTACCGCGAGATCCGCGAGCGGATCCTCTCCGGGCAGTACGCCCCGGGATCGGTGCTGCGCCAGGAGGACATCGCCCGCCAGTTCGAGACCAGCCGCGTGCCCCTGCGCGAGGCCTTCTCGAAGCTCGAGGCCGAGGGCTTCCTGATCCTGCGGCCGCGCCGTGGCTATGCGGTGATCTCGCTGGAGCCCGAGGAGATCGCCGAGATCTTCGACCTGCGCACGGTGATCGAGGGCCAGGCCGGCCAGATCGCGACGCGGATGCAGAAGTCCGGCGATGCCGAGGCGCTGGAGGCGCTGCTGGCCGCCATGGCGGAGACCAATCCGCTGGAGCAGGAGGGGATGACGCGCTGGTGCGAGCTGAACCGCGCCTTCCACGAGCGCATCCTGGAATGCTGCAACCGCCCCCGGCTGCAGCGGATCGCCCTGCAGCTGCGCGACCAGGTGGAGCCCTATGTCCGGGTGGAGCTGGCGGTGACCGGCGATGTCGCCGAAGCCACCCGCGACCACGAGGAGATCGTCTCGGCCTTCCGCTCCGGCGATGCCGAGCTCGTCGGAGAGCTCTGCGCCGTCCATTGCAGCCGCACCGCAAGGCGGCTTCTCGACAAACTCAGAGCCCCCGCGCTCACGGCAGACGAGGACAGATGAGATGACACAGACAAGCGAAATGGTGAAGGTGCTCGAGAGCGCCGCGCTGGAAGAAGGCGGCATGACCTCCGTCAATGTCGGCGAGGAAGAGGTCGCGCTCTACCGGGTGGAGGGGGTGGTCTACGCCACCTCGAACATCTGCTCCCACGCCTATGCCATCATGACCGAGGGCTACCTGGACGGCGACTGCATCGAATGCCCGCTGCACCAGGCGCTGTTCTCGATCAAGACCGGGGAACCGGTCGACGCGCCGACGGACAAGCCGCTTCCGGTCTTCGCGACCGAGGAACGCGACGGCGCCATCTACGTCAGGGTCTGATCCGCCTCCCGCCTGAGGGACACGGACACCCCTGCTTCCGCACTGTGCGGCCCCAGAGCCGCAGGAGACGTCCCGGCCGCATCGCCCCATGCGGACGAGGACACCGGCTTGCCCTTGCCCCGGGCAAGCCGGAGCCAAAGGCCCGCCAAGAGGCCGGAACCGGGACAAAGTCCCACAATGCCACCTCCAACAGGGAAGCCGCGACATGTTTGCAACCTTACTGAAATCCCGCCTCACCGGCAGCGCTGCCGGGATCGCCCTGGCCGCGATGGCCGCGCTGCCGCTCTCGGCCGCCGACCTGGACGACGTCACCTTCGCCCTGCCGAGCTCGACGGTGCTGCCCTATCACGGGTTCATCTTCCTCGGCATCCCCGCCGGGTTCTACGAGGATCTCGGCCTCGACGCCGATGTCGAGCGCATCCAGGGCTCTGCCGCCGCCGTGCAGCTTGTCGCCTCGGGCGATGTCGACATGGCCCATATCGGCCTTTCCGCGCTGATCGCCGCCAAGAAGAGCCAGCCCGAGCTGCCGGTCAAGGCGGTCTTCCTGCAGGACATCGCGCCGATCTACTCGATCGCCATCCCCAAGGGCACCGGCCTTGCCAGCCCGGCCGATCTGAAGGGCAAGAAGCTGGGCGTGCTCAGCCTCTCCTCGGGCGCCGTGCCGTGGTCGAAGGCCTATCTCGCCAAGGAGGGCCTCTCGGAGGATGACTACGAGATCGTCGCCATCGGCTCGGGCGCGCAGGCCTATTCGCTGCTGAAATCCGGCGAGGTCGACGCGATCAGCTTCTCCCGCGGGCTCTCCGCCGCGCTCGAGATCCTCGGCGCC
The DNA here is from genome assembly GCF_005870025.1 of Poseidonocella sp. HB161398. Lineage (GTDB taxonomy): Bacteria > Pseudomonadota > Alphaproteobacteria > Rhodobacterales > Rhodobacteraceae > Mangrovicoccus. Next base: position 125,888 of record NZ_VATA01000014.1, on the reverse strand, counting down.
GAATTCGACTACTACGCCCCGGACGAGCCCTCGGGCGTGATCGTCGCCAACACGGAATTCCTCGCCGAGCATCCCGATGTCGCCACCCGCGCGCTCGAGGGCGTGGTGCTGAACCAGACCTTCATGGAGATCAACCCCGAGGCGGCCACCCGCTATTTCTGGGACTATGTCTCGAAGCCCGCGGGCATCTCCGAGGAAGAGGCGCTGAGCCAGGGCGTGACCTACATCACCCGCACCGCCGACATCTGGAAGGACTACAAGGACACCTCCCGCGACTGGGGCCGGATGACCGACGAGACCTGGACCGGCCTGATGGAGTTCGGCCCGATCGCGGCGAGCTTCGAGAACGAGGACGCGCTCGGCGATTTCGTCTCCTCGCTCTACACCAACGAGCTGATCGACGCGGTGAACGAGGTCGACCTCTCCATCGCCGAAAAGGCAGCGGCGGAATGAGGGGCGCGGCCATGCTCAGGGCCGTTCCCGAAGCCGGTTCCCCCATGGGGGACCGGTCGATCCGGCTCGAGGACATCCGCCTGACCTATGGCAGCCGCGAGGCCGGGGTCACGGCGATCGAGGATTTCTCCTGCGACATCGCCGAGGGCGAGTTCGTCACCATCGTCGGCCCCTCGGGCTGCGGCAAGTCGAGCCTGCTGCGCCTGCTGATGGGGCTGCAGATGCCGACCGAGGGCCGCGTGCTGCATGGCGGCAAGCCGGTGGAGAAGCCGACCCGCGACTTCGGCATGGTCTTCCAGGCGCCGGTGCTGCTGCCCTGGCGCAATATCCGCGAGAATGTCGCCATGCCCGCGCGGGTCGCGGGCGAGGACATGAAGGCGGCGCGCGTGCGTGCCGACGAGCTCCTGGAAATGGTCGGGCTCAAGGGCTTCGGCGACCGCTATCCCTGGGAGCTCTCGGGCGGCATGCAGCAGCGCGCGGGCATCGCGCGGTCGCTCCTGCACGATCCCGACACGCTGCTGATGGACGAGCCCTTCGCCGCGCTCGACGCGCTGACGCGCGAGAAGATGATGTTCGAGCTGCAGTCGATCTGGATGCGGCAGCAGAAGACCGTCGTCTTCGTCACCCACGGCATCTCCGAGGCGGTGTTCCTCTCCACCAAGATCGTGGTGATGACCGGCCGGCCCGGCAAGGTGCTGAAAGTGATCGACAACCCGCTGCCGCGGCCCCGCAGGCTGGAGCACATGGCCAGCGACACCTTTGCAGACCTGACCGTCGAACTGCGCCGCCTGCTCGGCGCGTCGGAAATGGGAGACCACTGACCATGCCTGCCGACCACGCCGCCAACCCGCCTGCGCCGGTCTTCTCGCCCCGCGTCGCGCACTGGCTCCGCTACCGCAGCCAGTACCTGATCCCCGCCGTCGTGCTGATCGCCGTCTGGTGGCTGTCGGTCGCGATCTTCGACGTGCCGGGCTACGTGCTGCCCGATCCCGCCTCGGTGGTGCGCGCGCTCGTCAACGGGCTCGCCTCGGGCGACTATGTCGAGGCCGCCGCCGCCACCACCAGCTCGATCCTCGGCGGCTTCGCCGCGGGCACCGCGATCGGCATGACGCTGGCCATCGTGATGGTGCTCTGGCCGGTGCTCGACCGGCTGGTCTTCCCCTATATCGTCGCGCTGCAGTCGATGCCGAAGATCGCCATCGCGCCGCTGATGATCGTCTGGTTCGGCTTCGGCTACGGCGCCAAGGTGGCGATCGTCGCCATGGTCGCGGCCTTCCCGGTGCTCGTGAACATGCTCGCCGGGCTGCGCGCCACCGAGCACGAGCGCATCGAGCTGATGCGCGCGCTCGCCGCCTCGCGCGTGCAGATCCTGACCCAGGTGCTGATCCCCTCGGCGCTGCCCTACCTCTTCGCCGGCCTCTCCGCCGCGCTGGTCCTGTCGGTGACGGGCGCCATCGTCGGCGAGTTCGTCGGCGCGCGCAAGGGCATCGGCGTGCTGATCCTGCAGGCCAACTACGCGCTGGACCTCGCCTCGGTCTTCGCGCTGCTGCTGCTGCTCGGCGGCATCTCCGCCGTGCTGAACCTGCTTTTGCGCATGGCCGGCGCCCGCGTCGTCTTCTGGACGCACCGCAAGAGATAACTTCCAAGAAACGGACCTGAGACAATGCCTCTCAACGACTTCTCCAACCCGCTGCGGCCCAAGCTGCAGGGCGCCGATCCCTGCAAGGGCCTCTGGGTGACGATGGACTGCGCCACCGTGACCGAACTGGCCGCCGAGCTCGGGCTCGACTGGGTGACGCTCGACATGGAGCATGGCAACCTCGACTACAAGGACGTGACCGAGCATCTGCGCGCCGCCAAGGGCAGCGACACGGCCGTCCTGGTGCGCGTCCCCGCGATCACCGTCGATGCGATCAAGCGCGTGCTCGATCTCGGTGCCGACGGCGTGCTGCTGCCGCTGGTGCGCACCGCCGAGGACCTGGAGCTCGGCATGCAGTTCGGCCGCTACCCGCCGCGCGGCCAGCGCGGCATCGGCGGCGAGCGCTCGCTGCGCTGGGGGCTGAAGCTGCAGGAATACCTGGCGATGGCCAATTCCGAATGCATGGTCATCCCGCTGATCGAGCTCGGCGACGCGGTCGACAATATCGACAGCATCCTCGAGGTCGAAGGGCTCGAGGCGGTCTTCCTCGGCCCGGCGGACCTGTCCTCCAGCCGCGGCTATCTCGGCGAATGGGAGGGTCCGGGCGTCGCGGAGGAGATCCTGACCGTGCTGGAGAAGGCCGGGAAGAAGGGCATCGCCTCGGGCATCATGGCGATGGACAATGCCGATCTGATGATGCGGCTCGAGCAGGGCTTCCGCATGGTCGGGCTCGGCTCGGATGTCGGCATGATGTCCCGCCAGCTGCGCCCGATGCTCGCCGAGCTCGGCGGCCGCAGCTTCGAGAAGCGCTGGTTCTGACCCGCATCCCGGCCCGTCCCGTTGCCCGTCCGGGGCCACGGGGCGGGCCGTTCCTGCAGACGGGAGCGCGGGGCAAGGCCGCCTGCGGAGGCGCCTTTCGGGCGGCCGGCTAGAGCCGGTAGACCCGCCGGGCCGTGCCGCCGAAGATCTCCGCCTGCGCCGATGCGGGCAGATCCGCGGCCAGCGCCCTGGTCGTGCCGAGCCAGTCGCCATAGCGCCCCGAAAGCTCCAGCACCGGCCAGTCGCTGCCCCAGAGCAGCCGCTCCGCCCCGAAGGCGGCCAGCACATGGCCGAAGACCGGGGCCAGCGCGGCGCCGCCCCAGCCCGGCCCGTATTCCCCCGCCAGTCCCGAGAGCTTGCAGGCGATCTGCGGATGCGCCGCCAGCCGGTCCATGCCCGCGCGCCAGGCCGCGCCGGGATCGCCATCCGAGAAGAGCGGCTTGGCGCAATGGTCGATCACCACTGGCAGGCCGGGCAGGGCGGCCGCCAGCCGGTCGATCGCCTCCAGATGCCGCGGCGTGACCAGCGCGTCGAGGCTCAGCCCCGCGCGGCGCACCGCCTCCAGCCCGTCGAGCACCTTCTCCCGCAGGATCCAGCCGGTCTCGGGAATGTCTTGCAGCATCGGCCGGATGCCCTTCAGGAGCGGATGCGCGATCGCGCCCAGCTGGTCCGCGGCGTCGCCCTCCAGATCGATCCAGCCGACGACGCCCAGAACCATCGGCGTGCGCTCGGCCAGTCCGAGCAGGAAGCGCGTCTCGTCGAGGCTCGGCGCCGCCTGCACCAGCACGCTGCCCGCCACCCCCTCCGCCGCGGCCAGGGGGGCGAGATCGCCGGGCAGGAAATCGCGGCGGATCGGCGCCACGCTGTCATCCATCCAGCCATAGTCGCCGCGCGAGATCTGCCAGAAATGCTGATGGGCGTCGATGAGCACGGGACCTTCTCCATTGACATGTTTTTTATAATAAGAAACATAAAAGCGGGCGGGCGGCGCTGTCAACCGGCGGCGAGCCGTGCCGGCCCGAGCTTGGAGGAGCATCATGAAGGTTACCCGCATCGGCGCGGCCGGGATCCCGGTCACCGCCGCGGCATTCGGCTGCGCGAGCATCGGCAATCTCTACCGCGCGGTCAGCGACGCCGCCGCCGGAGCGGTGCTGGAGGCCGCCTGGGCGGCGGGCATCCGCTATTTCGACACCGCCCCGCATTACGGCCGCGGCCTCTCCGAGCTGCGGCTCGGCCGCTTCCTCGCCTCGCATCCGGACGCGGTGGTCTCCTCGAAGCTCGGCCGCGTGCTCTCGCCCGCGCCGGAGCCGATCGCCGAGGCCGACGGCTTCGTCGCGCCGCTGCAGATGGCGGCCCGCTACGACTATTCCGGCGACGGGCTGGAGGAGAGCCTGGAGCAGAGCCTGTCCCGCCTCGGCCGCACCCGGCTGGAGATCGCCTATGTCCATGATCTCGGACGGCACACCCATGGCGCGGCCCATGCCGCCCATCTGGAGGCGTTCCTCGGCTCCGGCTACGAGCGGCTGGTGCGGCTGCGCGCGGCCGGGCGGATCGGGGCCTTCGGGCTCGGGGTCAATGAATGCGGCATCTGCCTCGAGGTGATGGATCACGGCCCGCTCGATGTCATCCTGCTGGCCGGGCGGCTGACCCTGCTCGACCGCGGCGCCGAGGCCGAACTGGTGCCGCGCTGCCGGGCGGAGGGCACGGCGCTGGTGCTCGGCGGGGTGTTCAATTCCGGCATCCTCGCCACCGGGCCGGTTCCGGGCGCGCGCCATGACTACGGCCCGGCACCCCGCGAGGTGCTCGACCGCGTGGCGGCCCTGCAGGCGGCGGCGGAGGCCGCGGGCACGACGCTCCCGGCGGCGGCGCTGGCCTTCGCCGCGTCGCATCCGGCCGCGGCCAGCGTACTTCTCGGCACGGCCTCGCCGGAGGAGCTCGCCCGCAACCTTGCCCTGCTTGCCGCCGGGCTGCCCGCGGGGGCGGAGCGGCTGCTGGCCTGAGATGGAACCCGCGACGAACGGTCTTTTATGATAAAGAACGGTTGACGCCGGACCCGGCCCGTGACTTATTGTTTGTAATTATTTTGTACAGATCGGGAGGAGATGCTGGCCATGCCTGCGAAGACGACCGCACCGGGGGGCCGGAGATGAGCGCCGGGGGGATGATGCTGGCCGGGGTCTGCGAGGCGCCGGGCCGGTTCGCCGCGCTGGAGCGCGCCATGCCCTCGGAGGTGCCCGAGGGCTGGGAGCTCTGCGACGTCGCCGCGATCGGGATCTGCGGCACCGACTACCATATCTTCGAGGGCAAGCACCCGTTCCTCGACTATCCGCGGGTGATCGGCCACGAGCTGTCCTGCCATGTCCGCGGCGGACCGCGCGACGGCGAGCTCTGCGTGGTCAATCCCTATCTCTCCTGCGGCAGCTGCCGTGCCTGCCGCCGCGGGCGGCCGAATTGCTGCAGCCGGATCGAGGTGCTGGGCGTGCATCGCGACGGCGGCATGTGCGCGCGCATCGCGGTGCCCTCGGCCAATCTCTACCCCGCCACCGGGCTCGATGCCGGGGCCGCGGCGATGGTCGAGTTCCTGGCGATCGGCGCCCATGCGGTGGCGCGTTCGGGCGTCGGGCCGGGCGATCTGGCGCTGGTGGCCGGGGCGGGGCCGATCGGGCTCGGCTCCGCGCTCTTTGCCCGGCTCGCCGGGGCCGAGGTCCATCTGGCTGATCTCAGCCCGGCGCGGCTCGCGGCGGCGCAGCGGGTCTTCGGCTTCGAGCGGCTGCACCAGCCGGGGCCGGAGATGCTCTCGGGGCCGCTGGCAGAGGGGTTCGACACGGTCTTCGACGCCACCGGCAGCGCCGCCTCGATCGAGGCGGGCATCTCCTATCTCGCCCATGGCGGCACGCTGGTGCTGGTCAGCGTGGTCAAGGGGCGGATCGGGGTCGAGGATGCCGAATTCCACAAGCGCGAGGCCCGGATCATCGGCAGCCGCAACGCGCTGAAGCCCGATTTCGAGCGGGTCATGGCGGCGATGCGGGCCGGAGAGGTGCCGGTGGCGGGGATCGCCACGGAGCGGCTGCGGCTGTCCGAGCTGCCTGCAAGGCTGCCCGCCCTGGCGGCGGCACGAGACGACATCATCAAGGTCCTGGTGACCCCCTGAGGACAGGCACATGACGGCAATCACCGAGAACCGGGCGGTGCTCCGCCTGCACGAGAGCGACAATATCCTCGTGGCGCTCGATGCGCTCCCGGCGGGGGTGCCGCTGGGCGGCGGGCTCCGCACGGCCGAGCCGGTCCCGGCCGGGCACAAGATCGCGGCGGCGGAGATTGCGCCGGGCGCGCCGGTGCGCAAGTACGGCCAGATCATCGGCGTGGCGACGCAGCCCGTGCCCGCGGGCGCGCATGTCCATTCCCACAATCTCGGCATGGGCGCGCACCGGCAGGATTACGGCTTCGGCAGCGAGGCAGTGCCGCTGCCCGCGGCGGCGGCCCGGGCGGAGTTCCTCGGCTACCGCCGCCCCTCGGGGCAATCGGGGACGCGCAACTACCTGGGCATCCTGACCTCGGTCAATTGCGCGGGCTCGGTGGCGCGCTTCATCGCCGAGGCGGCGGCGCGCGAGGACCTGCTTGCGGCATTCCCCGGGATCGACGGCATCGTGCCGGTGACCCATGGCTCGGGCTGCGGCATGTCCGGCAAGGGCGAGGGCTACGACACGCTCTTCCGCACGCTGGCGGGCTATGCCCGCAACCCGAATTTCGGCGCCATCCTGATGATCGGGCTCGGCTGCGAGGTGATGCAGATCCCCGATCTGGCCGGGCGGCAGGCGCTCGGCGACCGGGCGCGCTTCCGCTACATGACGATCCAGCACGAGGGCGGCACCCGCGCCACGGTGGAGCGCGGCCTGGCGATCCTGCGCGAGCTGGCGGCCGAAGCGGACCGGGCGCGGCGCGAGCCGCTGCCGGCCTCCGGTCTGGTCCTGGGGATGCAGTGCGGCGGCTCGGACGGGTATTCCGGGATCACCGCCAATCCCGCGCTCGGACATGCCTCGGATCTGCTGGTGGCGCAGGGCGGCATCTCGATCCTGTCGGAGACCTCCGAGATCTACGGCGCCGAGCATCTGCTGACGCGACGCGCTGCCGACCCCGCGACAGGGCAGCGGCTTGTCGAGCTGATCGACTGGTGGGAAGCGTATACCGCACGGAATTTCGGCGAGATGGACAACAACCCCTCGCCCGGGAACAAGCGCGGCGGGCTGACCACGATCCTGGAGAAGTCGCTCGGTGCCGTGGCCAAGGCCGGGCGCGCGCCGCTCTCGGGGGTCTACCGCTTCGCCGAGCCGGTGACGCGGCCGGGCTTCGCCTTCATGGACAGCCCCGGCTACGATCCCTGCTCGGTGACCGGCCAGACCGCCTCGGGGGCGAACCTGATCGCCTTCACCACCGGGCGCGGCTCGGTCTCGGGCTACCAGCCGGTGCCCTGCCTGAAGATCGCGTCCAACTCCGATCTGTGGCGGCGGATGGAGCCCGACATGGACATCGACTGCGGCGCGATCCTCGAGGGCGTGCCGATCGAGGAGAAGGGGCGGGAGATATTCGAGGCGCTGCTGGCGCTGGCCTCGGGCCGGCCCAGCAAGAGCGAGGCGCAGGGCTTCGGGGCGGTGGAATTCGTGCCCTGGCAGCTCGGCGCCGTGATGTGAGACGGCAACGGCCAAGGGAGGAGAGCCGATGACGGATTTGACGCGGCAGGCGGTGCTGGTCACCGCCGCCGGGCAGGGGATCGGCCGGGCGACGGCGCAGGCCTTTGCCAGGGCGGGGGCGCGGGTGATTGCGACGGATATCCGCGAGGAGGCGCTCGCCGGGCTCGAGGGCTGCGAGACCGCGCGGCTCGACGTGCTCGACAGTGCCGCGGTGGAGGCGTTCTGCGCGAAGGCGGGGAGGGTCGATGTCCTCTTCAACTGCGCGGGCGTCGTCCATTCGGGCACCGTGCTGGAGGCGAGCGAGGCGGATCTGGACTTCGCCTTCGACCTCAACGTCAAGGCGATGGCGCGGATGATCCGCGCGACCCTGCCGCGGATGCTGGCGCAGGGCGGCGGCTGCATCCTCAACATGTCCTCGGTCGCCTCCTCGGTGAAGGGCGTGCCGAACCGCTTCGCCTATTCGCTGACCAAGGCGGCGGTGCTGGGGCTGACCAAGTCGGTGGCGGCGGACTATGTCGGGCAGAACATCCGCTGCAACGCGATCTGCCCGGGCACGGTGCAGTCGCCCTCGCTCGACGAGCGGCTCTCCGCGACCGGCGACTACGACGCGGCGCGGGCGGAATTCGTCGCCCGCCAGCCGATGGGCCGCATCGCCGAGCCCGGCGAAATCGCCGATCTTGCCGTCTATCTGGCGGCGGCCCGCTATGCGACCGGCCAGTCCGTCTGCATAGATGGCGGCTGGTCCCTCTGAGACCAACCAGGAACAGAAGAAGGCACGACATGAAATTGCTGCGCTACGGTGCGCCGGGAGCCGAGAAGCCCGGGCTGATGCATGCGGACGGCACCATCCGCGATCTGTCCGCCCTGGTCCCGGATCTGGCCGGAGAGGTGCTCCATCCCGAGGGGCTGGCGCGGATCGCCGCCGCCGATGCCGATGCGCTGCCCAAGGTCGCGGGCGCGCCGCGCCTCGGCCCGCCGGTCGCCGGAACGGGGAAGTTCATCTGCATCGGGCTGAACTATGCCGATCACGCGGCCGAAAGCGGCATGGCCGTGCCGCCCGAGCCGGTGATCTTCATGAAGGCGACCAGCGCGATCTGCGGCCCGGCCGATCCGATCGTGATCCCCCGCGGTTCGCAGAAGACCGACTGGGAGGTCGAGCTGGCCGTGATCATCGGCAAGCCCGCCAAATACGTCTCCGAGGCGGAGGCGATGGCCCATGTCGCGGGCTACGCGGTGGCCAATGACGTCTCCGAGCGCAGCTTCCAGGCCGAGCGCGCGGGCCAGTGGACCAAGGGCAAGAGCTGCGACAACTTCGGCCAGCTCGGTCCCTGGATGGTGACCGCTGACGAGATCCCCGACCCGCAGGCGCTGGCGATGTGGCTGACCGTCAATGGCGAGAAGATGCAGGACGGCTCCAGCGCGACCATGGTCTACGGCGTGCGCTTCCTGGTGCACTATCTCAGCCAGTTCATGACGCTGCATCCCGGCGACGTGATCTCCACCGGCACGCCTCCGGGCGTCGGCATGGGGATGTCGCCGCAGCGCTTCCTGAAGGCAGGCGATGTGGTCGAGCTGGGCATCGACGGGCTCGGCTCGCAGCGCCAGGAGGTCGTCGCCGACTGACGCCCCGGGGCGGCTCAGGCCAGCTGGTGGCTGCGCAGCGAGGACAAGAGCGTCTTGCGCGAGGTCGCCAGATGGTCGAGCAGCGCAGCCTCCGCGCGGCGCATGTCGCGCGCCTCCAGCGCGTCGATCACCTCCAGGTGCTCGCGGATCGCATCGGCATTGCGCGACCGCGCATCGGTTTTGTCCCACATGTAGTGGTAGTGGAAGATTAGCGAGATGACCTTCTGGCTCTCGGCGGCGAAGCGGTTCTTGACCGCCGAGTTGATCAGCGCGTGGAAGCGCTCGTCGAGCTTGGAGAAATCCTGGAAATCCGTCTCGATCCGCGCGGCCAGGTCCAGATGCTGGGCGCGGATCTCCTTCAGCCGCGCCCAGGCCGGATGGCCCGGTTCCAGCTCGGTGAAGCGGCGCAGCGCGTAGGTCTCCAGCGCCGTGCGGTACTCGGTCAGCTCCAGCGCGAATTCGGCGGTGAAGCCCAGAAGCAGCCAGCCGCCCTGGCGGCGCCGCTCCACCAGGGCGAGGCGGCTGAGCCCGGCGAGGAATTCGTGGATCACGTGGTTGGGCACGTCGAAGAGCCGCGCCAGCATTGCCACGTTGAGCGTCGTGCCCGCGGTCACGTCGAAGCGCAGCACCCAGTCGAAGAAGCGCTGCTCCAGCTCGGCCGTGTCGAGCCGCGGCCGCTCGATCTCGAACCAGTCCGCCTCCGCGGGCGGGCGCAGCACCGACTTGCGCCGCCCGTCCCAGGCGATGATGCCGGCCTCGCTCATCCGCTGCAGCGCCGAGCGCACGACCGTCCGGCTCGCCCCGGTGGTCTCGGCCAGCGACACTTCCGAGGGCAGATCGCCGCCGGTCCCGACCAACTCGCAGATCTCGAGCAGCTGGTTGAAGGTCTCGCGGAAGCGGATGTCGGATCGTGCCATCTTGGGTCTGCTATCTCTCGGCGGTGTTTCTGTACTTTATCGTTACGAACAGCGAAAGGTCCAGAGCAGGGTCCGGACGCGGCCATGAAACGGGAGCGGCCGCGCCCGGGAGGCGCCGTCAGGCCGTCACCAGCCCCTGGCCGGCGCCCTCGACCGCCACCTCGGTGCCTGCCGGGAGCTGCAGGTGCCGGGTGGCGCCGTCGATGATGACGTCGAGCGCGCAGTCCCGCCCGGCGCGGAAGGCTGCGCGCAGGACCCGCCCCTCCGCCCAGGACAGGTCCATCTCGATGCCGCCGCGCAGCCGCAGGCCGCTCACGCTGCCCCGCGCGGCCATGGCCCGCGGCAGAGCCGGCAGCAGCACCGCGCAGCCCGGCCGGGAAGAGACCAGCATCTCCAGGATGCCCGCCGCGCCGCCGAAATTGCCGTCGATCTGGAAGGGCGGATGCGCGTCGAAGAGGTTGCGGTAGGTGCGGTCGGGCAGGAGCTGCTTGTTCAGCACTTCCCAGGCGCGCTCGCCCTCGGCCAGCCGCGCCCAGAGGCAGATGCGCCAGCCGATCCCCCAGCCGGTCGCGTCATCGCCGCGCATTGCCAGCGAGGTGGCCACCGCCTGCGCCAGCTCCGGCGTCTCGCGCGGCGAGATCTGCAGCGAGGGATAGCAGGCATAGAGATGCGAGACATGGCGGTGGTCGGGTTCGCGCACCCCGGCATCCCAGTCCTCGTGCCATTCCTGCAGCTGGCCCTGCGCGCCGATCCGGTCGGGCGCCAGCCGCGCCCGCGCCGTCCGCGCCCGCGCGCAGAGCGCCGCATCGCCGCCCGCGCCCTCGAGCGCGTCGAAGAGGTCGCGCAGCAGCTGGTCGTCCATCGCGCAGCCCGCCGAGAGGTTGCCGCCGCCGGGATGGATGTTCTCGGGCGAATTCGTCGGCACCGTCACCAGAAGGCCGCTCTGCGGATGCTCGGCGAGGAAGTCGAGGGCGAAGCGCACCGCCCCCTCGATCACCGGGCGCAGCCGCGCCACCAGCGCCTCCGGGCAGCCCTGGTAGAGGCAGTGGTCCCAGAGCTGGTTCGTCAGCCAGATGCCGCCCATCGGCCAGAGCCCCGGATCGGCGCCGTCGATCGGCCCGCAGGCGCGCCAGAGATCGGTATTGTGATGCGCCACCCAGCCCGCCGCGCCGTAATGCTCGCGCGCCATTTCCTGTCCGGTCTCGGCCAGGTCCTCGACCATGCGGATCAGCGGCTCGGCGCATTCGGCAAGGTTGGCCGGGTCGGCCAGCCAGTAGTTCATCTCGGTATTGATGTTGATCGTGTATTTCGAGCCCCAGGGCGGCTGGATCTCCTTGTTCCAGATCCCCTGCAGGTTGGCCGGCTGGCTGCCCGGCCGCGAGGCGCTGACCATCAGGTAGCGGCCGAATTGCAGATAGAGCGCCGCCAGCCCCGGATCGTCGGTCTTGTCGGGCCGGGCGATGCGCTGGTCGGTCGGCAGGTCGTCGCGCGCCGCGCCGAACTCGGCCGAAAGCCGGCCGAAGAGGCGGCGGTGCCCGTCGACATGGTCGGCCCGAACCCGGTCCCAGCCCTTCGCCGCGGCGCGGCCGATCCGGTCGCGCGTTTCCGCCAGCGGGTCGCCGCCGGTATCGTCATGGCGCCGGAAGCTGGTGCCGTAGTCGATCCAGAGCGTGAAGGCGCGCACGTCGCTGAGGCGCAGGCCGAAATCATGCGCCTCGACCCGGCCGCCCTCGGCCTCGACCTTGATCCGCGCCGCCAGGGACAGCCCGCCCGGCACGCCGTATTCGCCGCGGTTGCGCCCCTGCCAGAGTATCTCGCCGGCGGCGCCGTCGATTCCGGGCAGGCCGGGCAGCTCGGCGGCATAGAAGATGTCGCTGTCGAAGCCCTCGCCGCCCTCGGTCCACATCCGCACCGCAATCACGTTGTCGACCGGCGAGGACAGCGCCTCGCGGCGGTAGCGGATGCCGTGATGGACATAGTCCACCGTGGCGATCGCCGTCTCCAGGTCGAGCTCGCGGCGGTAGCTGCCGGGATCGGGCTGGTGGCGGCCCTCGATATAGACCGAGCCCGAGGGCTGGTAGCTGCACTGGAAGCGCGGCCGCGCCATCATATGCGCATCGGCAAAGCGCTCGGCCTCGGCCCAGCGGCCCTCGAAGAGCATCCGGCGCAGCTCGGGCAGATGCGCCGCCGCGCCGCGATTGGCGGCGCTGTAGGGGCGGCCGGTCCAGTGGGTATCCTCGTTGAGCTGGATCTGCTCCTTGCGCGGGCCGCCGAAGACCATTGCGCCGAGCCGGCCATTGCCCAGGGGCAGCGCGTCGGTCCAGTCGAAGCCGTCGCGGTCGTACCAGAGTTTCAGGGACATCATGCGGTCTCCGGTTCTGCGGGAAGGAGGGAGAGGCTGCGCAGCCGCGCGCCGTCGGGGGCGAAGGCGCGCAGCGCCTCCAGCGGGCAGGTGAAGGGCAGGCGGTCGCCGGGGCGGATGCCCGCGGCGCTGCGCGCCTCGATCAGCATGGCGGTGCCGTCGGCGAGATGGCCGTGCAGGTAGCGCGTGCCGCCGAGATATTCGACCAGCGCGACCTCCATCTCGAGGCGGAGCCCGCCGCCCTCGCGGCCGGGCCGCGCCGCCTCGGGACGGATGCCGAGGCTGAGCTCGCGCGGCAGGCCGTCGCCCGCGCAGCCGAGCCGCGCGCCGCCCGGCAGTTCAAGCGCGCTGCCCGAGGCGCGCGCGGGCAGGAAGTTCATCCGCGGGCTGCCGATGAAGCCCGCGACGAAGGCGTTGGCGGGATCCTCGTAGAGCTCCTGCGGCGTGCCGGTCTGCTCGATCCGTCCCTCGCGCAGCACCACGATCCGGTCGGCCATGGTCATCGCCTCGGTCTGGTCATGGGTGACGTAGATCATCGTGTTGGTCAGCCGCTGGTGCAGCTGCGCGATCTCGCTGCGCATGCTGACCCGCAGCTCGGCATCCAGATTGGACAAGGGCTCGTCGAAGAGGAAGACCGCCGGGTCGCGCACGATGGCGCGGCCGATGGCGACCCGCTGGCGCTGCCCGCCCGAGAGGTTCGCCGGACGCCGGCCGAGCAGATGGCCGATCTGCAGCACCTCGGCCGCCTCCGCCACCCGCCGCGCGATCTCCGCCCGGCCATAGCCCGCCATCTTCAGCGAGAAGGCGATGTTCTTCTCCACCGTCATGTGCGGGTAGAGCGCGTAGTTCTGGAACACCATGGCGATGCCGCGGGCGACCGGGTCGAGATCGTTGGCGCGCGTGCCGCCGATCATCAGGTCGCCGCCGGTGATCGGCTCCAGTCCGGCGATCATCCGAAGGAGCGTCGACTTCCCGCAGCCCGAGGGGCCGACGAAGACGGTGAAGCTGCCATCCTCGATATCCAGCGACAGGTCGCGGATCACCTCGAGCTGGCCGTAGGACTTGGAGATGTTGCGAAGGGTTACGCGGGCCATTGGCAGGGTCCTCCCGTGTTGGACGTCATTCCTTGCCGCCTCCCGAGACCTGGTTCCCGGCGGCGAACTGCTTCTGGAAGAGGATGAAGACGCAGAGCGGCACGAAGGCGGTGACGATCGCGGCCGCCGACTGCATGTTGACATTGGGGTCGTACTGCCCGGCGATCCGCGCCAGCATCACCGTCAGCGGCACGTCCTCGCGCAGGAACAGCATCGGCAGCAGCAGCGAGTTCCAGCACCACAGGAACTGCAGGATCGCGCAGGCCGAGATCGGCGAGACCAGGTTCGGCAGCACGATCCGGAAGAAGGTCCCGACCGGGCCGCAGCCGTCGATCCGCGCCGCCTCGATCAGCTCCTTGGGGAAGTCCTCGAGGAAGGATTTCACCAGGAAGACCGCCCAGGCGTAGCTGAGCCCGACATAGGGGACGATGACCGCGGCGACATTGCCGATCAGCCCCATGTCGCGCCAGAGCTGGAACAGCGGGATGATGACCACCTGCTGGGGCAGCACGAAGGCGTTGATCACCAGGATCAGCGTCCCGCGGCGCAGCGGGAAGCGCAGGTAGTGGAAGGCATAGGCCGCGGCCGGCGCGGTCAGCATGGTCAGCACCGTGGCGATGGCGGTCAGCTTGACCGAGCTCCAGAGGCTGGCGGCGATCGGGTACTCGGTCCAGACCCGGGTCCAGGCGTCGAGGGTGAAATCGGCATTGCCGAGATTCCACCAGCCGCGCGCGATCGCCTCGGGCGTCTGCAGCGAGGTCAGCGCCACGCCGATCAGCGGCACGATCCACAGCAGCCCGATGGCGCCGACCAGCGCGATGATCCATTTCGGCGGTGTCACGGGCATCAGCGCGCTCCCTTCGTTCTCTGGATCACGGCCGGCAGCGAGACGGCCATCACCGCCAGCAGCAGCACGACGGTGGTCGCGGCGCCGTAGCCGAGATTGAACTCGGTCATCGACACGCGGTACATGAAGAAGCCCACCGTCTCGGTCGAGCGCGCAGGCCCGCCGCCGGTCAGCACGAAGATGATGTCGAAGGCGCGCAAGGCGGTGACGAGGTTGATGAAGACCGCCACCCGGACGCCCGGCAGGGAGAGCGGCATCATGATGTGCCACATCGTGGCCAGGGGCTTCGCGCCGTCGATATAGGCGGCTTCGAGCACCGATTTCGGGATCGTCTGCACCGCCGCGAAGGTCAGCAGCAGAGGCAGGCCCACCGCGCTCCAGGAGGCGGCGGCGATCAGCGCGGCCATCGCCGTGCCGGGGCTGCCGAGCCAGGGCTGCGCCAGCTCGCCGAGCCCGGCCAGGCCGAGCAGGCCGTTCAGCAGCCCCGAGCTGTCGGGCCGGAAGATGCCGATCCAGATGAAGCCAGAGACCGCCTCGGAAATGCCGAAGGTGGCGAAGATCATCAGCCGGAAGGGCGCGGTCTGGCGCGGGGCGAAGGCGCAGAGCAGCCCGACCGTCCAGCCGATCCCGACCGAGATCGCCGTGACCGAGAGGGTGAAGGCCAGCGTCCGCCAGAGCGTGGCGAGAAAGACCGGGTCCTGCGCCAGCGCGGCGTAGTTGCCGAGGCCGACCCAGCTCGCCCCGCCGAGGCCGCGCAGCTCGTGGAAGCTCAGCCGCACCGTGTCGGCCAGCGGGTAGAGCACCGAGACCCCGAAGAACAGCGCCATCGGCGCCAGCAGCACCATCGCGGCGCCCCAGTCCGGAAGCGGCCGCCGCCGGGCCGGTTCCGCTGCGGCGGTCCGCGCCATCGCGCCGAGCCCGCCGGAACTGTTGGCACAGGACATCAGTAGGCCCGCCCCGCCGCCGCCTCGATCGCCTCGAGCACCGGCATGACATTCTCCTCCGACGGGTCGGAGATGAAGCGCTGCAGCGACACGCGGTACTCGTCCGCGAGCCCGCCGGGCAGCATGTCGCCGAGCACGAACTGCACCTCATGGCCGCTGACCATCTCCGCGGCCCCCGCCAGCAGCGGGGAATAGAGCGAGGTGTCGACCGCGCTGCTCGGCACGGTGAAGCCCGCCTGCGCGATCATGTTGGCGCCGGGCGCCTGCACCAGGTAGTCGAGGAATAGATCGGCGGCCTCGGGGTTCGGGCCGACCGAGGTGGCGAGGATCTCCTTGGCATCGACCATCGCCGCGCTGTCATGGCCCGCGTCGAGCGCCGGGAAGGGCGCCAGCGCATAGTCCTTGCCCGGGATCAGGTCGTACTGGTTCGAGGCGATGGCATTGGTCCACATGCCTTCCTGCACATAGGCGGAGCGGTCATTGACCGTGACCGCGTCGATCGCGTCGTTCCATTCGGTGGCCAGCGAGGTCGAGGCCGCGCCGCAGCAGCCTGCGCGCAGCATCTCGCCGTATTTCGACAGCGCCGCCGCCACCGGTCCGGCCGTCCAGGGGATCTCGTGCGCGGCGAGCTTCGAGACGGTTTCGCCGCCGCCGGTGCGCAGGAGCAGGGACTCGAAGGGTTCGGCATGGGCCCAGATCTTCGCGGGCAGCGCCAGCGGCTGCGGATAGCCCGCCGCCTCGATCGCGGGGAAGGAGGCCAGGAAGCTTTCCCAGTCCGCGGGGAAACCGGCGATCCCGGCCGCCTCGAGCCGCGCGGGCGCGTACCAGATGCCGCTTCGGAAGCCGTAGGTATAGGGCAGGCCGTAGACCGTGCCGCCGGAAGAGCTCGCCGCCTTCCAGCTCTCCGAGACCAGCCCGTCCCAGCCATGCGCCGCGTAGCTGCCGGAGAGATCGCGCAGGATTCCGGCCCTGGCCAGCTCGTCGCGGAAGGAGGGCCAGGTATTGACGATCAGGTCCGGCTGCTGCCCGCCCATCAGCGCCGCGCGGATGCCGCCGCGCTGGTCGCCCGAGGTGGTGACCTCGACCGTCTCGATCTCGATGCCGGGATGGGCCGCCTCGAACCCCGCGATCAGGTCGTCGAACAGCTCGGCCTCCTGCCCGCCGAGCCAGTTCATCAGCGTGACCGTGCCGCCGGGCGTCTCCGCCAGGGCCGCGCCGGAAATGAGGGACAGGGCCGCGGCGCTGCACAGGGCACGCGCCGGCCGGCCGTCGAAATGGCTGAACATGATTTCTCCTCCTGACATCCGGATATGAGGCCGGATGTGGATGTGTATATATCGATTAAAAACCGAAACCAAATGTTTTTTATTTTTTCTATACAAACGGACCCCACGGCGGCGCGCCTTTGCCGGAGATTCCGGCGCCGGGCGCGGCTCTGCGGCGCTTGCATTCCCGTGCGCCCGCCGGGAAAGTCGGGCGGAATGCGGGACAGGGGGATGCTGCAATGACAGAGCCAGGCGGTGCAAGGCCGCTCAACGCGGTGCTGATCGGCGCGGGGATGGTGGCGGGCACGCATGTCGCGGCCTGCCAAGGCGCGCGGGACAAGGTGCGGCTGGCCGGGCTGCTCGGCCGCGGGCCGGAGCGTGCGCGGCAGCTGGCGGCGGAGACCGGGCTCGACCGGCAGGAGGGCTTCCGCCTCTATCACAGCGTCGAAGAGGCCGCCGCCGATCCGGAGATCGATTTCGCCATCGTCGCCACCCCGCCGGATGTCCGCGCCGGGCTGATCCGGCCGCTGGCGGAGGCGGGCAAGCACGTGCTTCTGGAAAAGCCCGTCGGGCGCAATGCGGCCGAGGCCGGGGCGGTCGTCGCGCTCTGCGACGCGGCGGGCGTGCAGCTGGGCATCGTCTTCCAGCACCGGATGCGGGCGGCTTCGCGCGCGGCGGCAGAGCTTGTCGCCAGCGGGCAGCTCGGCGCGCTGGGACTGGCCGAGATCCGCGTGCCCTGGTGGCGCGGGCAGGAGGACTACTACGACGCGCCGGGCCGCGGCACCTATGCCCGCGACGGCGGCGGCGTGCTGATCACCCAGGCGATCCACGCGCTCGACCTGGCGCTCAGCCTGACCGGCCCGGCGGTGCAGGTCCAGGCGATGACCGCGACCACGCGGCTCCACCGGATGGAGGCGGAGGATATCGCCACCGCCGGGCTGCGCTTCGCCTCCGGCGCAGTCGGCACGGTGATGGCCAGCACGGCGAGCTTTCCGGGCGGGGCCGAGACCATCCGCCTGCATTTCGAGAAGGCCAGCCTCGCGCTCGAGGCCGGGCGGCTGCGCATCGACTGGCGCGACGGCCGCAGCGAGGAGGCGGGGGCCGAGGCGGGCTCGGGCGGCGGCGCCGATCCGATGGCCTTCGGCGCCGAGCTGCACCAGGCGGTGATCGAGGATTTCGCCGGCGCCATCCGCGAGGGCCGCGACCCGGCGGCCACCGGGCAGGCGGCACTGGAGGTGCACCGGCTGATCGACGCCATCGCCTGGTCCTCGCATCACGGCCGCATCTGGACCCAAGGAGACACGGAGCGATGACGCCTCCCCTGAAATTCGCCGCCATCGGCATCGACCATGGCCATATCCTCAACATGGCTGCGGGGATGCAGGCGGCGGGCGCGGAATTCGCCGGCTGGTGGAGCGAGGGGGACGGGCCCGTTCTGCCGCGCTTTGCCGAGCGGTTCCCCGATGTGCCGCGCGCCGCCGACCGGGCGCAGCTTCTGGAGGATCCGTCGATCGGGCTGGTGCTGATCGCCTCGGTCCCCGCCGACCGCGCCGGGCATGCGATCGCGGCGATGGAGGCGGGCAAGGACGTGATGGCCGACAAGCCCGGCTGCACCTCGCTGGCCGATCTCGAGGCGCTGCGCGCCTGCGTGGCGCGCGAAGGACGGATCTGGTCGGTGAACTTCTCCGAACGCTTCCAGGTCGCCTCGGCGACGAAGGCCAGCGAGCTCGTGGCGGCGGGCGCGATCGGCGAGGTGGTGAACACGGTCGGGCTGGGGCCGCACCGGCTGAACGCGCCCTCCCGCGCGCCCTGGTTCTTCGAGCGCGCCCGCTATGGCGGCATCCTTGCCGATATCGCCGCGCACCAGGTCGACCAGTTCCTGCACTATACCGGGTCGCAGAGCGCCGAAGTCACGATGGCCACCGTGGCGAACCGCGCCAATCCCGCCCATCCCGGATTGCAGGATTTCGGCGAGCTGGCGCTGCGCAGCGACCGGGCAACGGGCTATGCGCGGGTCGACTGGTACACGCCCGACGCACTGCCGGTCTGGGGCGACGGGCGGCTGACGCTCCTGGGCACCGAGGGCTATATCGAGCTGCGCAAATATGTCGATCTCGGCCACGGGACGCAGAAGGACAACCTGTTCCTCGTGACGCGGGACCGCTGCGAGCGGATCGACTGCAGCGGCGCGGGCACGCCCTATTTCGCTCGTCTGGCCGCCGATATCCGCGACCGGACCGAGACGGCGATGACGCAGGCGCATGCCTTCACCGCGACCGAGCTGGCGCTCGAGGCGCAGGCGCTGGCCGAGCGCGGCACTTGCTGGGAGGTCTAGGAGGCCGCTGACGCGGGAGGCCCTCCGGGGTGCGCCCGGCCGGCCGCGCTCAGGCGGCCCGGCCGCGCTCAGGCGGCCAGGTCGGTGGCGATATGCAGCTGGCCGCTGGCTGCGGTCGCCGCCGCGCCGCCGATGCGGATCTGCAGCTGCCCGGCGACGCGCTGCCAGGAGGCGTGGATCTCGCCGTCGCGGCCGAGCTCGATCCCCTGTTCGGCGATGTAGCCGCCCGAGGGGCTGCCCGGCTCCAGGTGTCGCGCCACATAGGCCGCCACCGCGCCATTGCCCGAGCCGCAGACCGGATCCTCGGCCACGCCGTGATGCGGCGCGAAGCTGCGCAGGCGGAAGCGCACCGGCCCCTCGGCGCCGCGCTCGGCGAAGACGGTGATCCCCGAGACGGCCAGCTCGCGGCTGATCCGGGCGATCCGGTCCAGGTCCGGGGCGAGTGCGGAAATCGCGGCAAGGCGCGCCAGCGGCACGATCAGCCAGGGCGATCCGGTGGAGACCACCTCGGCGGGGGTCTGGCCGATATCGCCGGGCGCGCAGCCCAGCATCGCCGCCAGGTCGTCGCGGCGCAGCCCCGCGGAGGCATGGACTGGCCGCGCCTGGGTCATGGTCAGCCGCAGCCCCTCGGGCCGCGCCTCGGCCTCGACCGGCACCAGCCCGATGCCGCATTCCTGGCGCAGCACCGGCTTCGCCGCAAGCTCGGGATGGCGGGCGCGCATCGCATGGGCCGTGGCCAGCGTCGGGTGCCCGGCAAAGCGCAGCTCGCAGGCGGGGGTGAAGATCCGCACCCGGTAATCCGCGCCCGGCAGGGTCGGCGCCTGCACGAAGACGGTCTCCGACAGGTTCATCTCGCGCGCGATCCTCTGCATGGTGGCGACCGGCAGGTCGTCGGCGTCGAAGACGACGGCGGCGGGATTGCCGAAAAGCGGCTGGCGGGCGAAGGCATCGACCTGGATGAAATCGAGATCCATGGGAAAATTCCTCTGAGGCGGGGGGGTCCTTTCGGGCTCCACCTTAGGACTTGTGACATTTTCCGTAAATCACTATAGTGTCACGGTACACTATTTCAGGATGGCCCCATGCGTCTGAACTCTCCCTGGGAACCGCGGCTGTCGGGCAGCGGCCCCGCCTCCGAGCAGCTGGTCGCGGCGCTGGCCGGGGAAATCCTCGACGGGCGGCTCGAGGCCGGGGACCGGCTGCCGGCGCAGCGCGACCTGGCCTGGCGGCTGGAGATCGGGCTGGGCACCGTGACCAAGGCCTATGGCATCCTCGAGCGGCGCGGGCTGATCCGCACGGTGAAGGGGCGGGGGACCTTCGTGTCGCTGGTCCAGACCCGGCGCGGCCCGCTGATCGACCTGTCGCATAACGTGCCGCCCGCGGTGCTGAGCGAGCGGTCGCTGGCGCGCACGCTGGGCAGCCTGTCGAAGCGGATCGATGCCGGGCTCTTCTCCGGCTATCCGCCGCCCGGCGGCCATGACGAGCACCGGCGGCTGATGGCGGCCTGGCTGGGCCGGCTGGGGATGGCGGCCGATCCGGACGGGCTGGTGCTGACCAGCGGCGCGCTGCATGCGATCTCGGTCGCGGTGACGGCGGCGACCGGGGGGCGGGGGACGCTCCTGACCGAGGCGCAGAGCTATCCCGGGGTGATCGAGCTGGCGCGCCATCGCGGCCTGGCCCTGGCCGGCGTGGCCACGGATGCCGAGGGGATGCTGCCCGGGGCGCTGGCCCGCGCGCTGGCCGGGGCGGTGCCGCCGGTGGCGGTCTATGTCACGCCGACGATGCAGAACCCGACCACCGCGACCATGGGGCGGCAGCGGCGCGAGGAGATCGTCGCCGTGATCCGCGCCGCCGGGGCCTGGCTGATCGAGGATGATGTCTATACGCTGGAGGCCGACCCGGCGCTGCCGCCGCTGTCGATGCTGGCGCCCGATTGCAGCTACTACGCCAATTCGATGTCGAAGACCCTGACCCCGACGCTGCGGCTCGGCGCGCTGGTGGCGCCCGAGGGGCGGATGGCGGCGGTGCAGTCGGCGCTGGCGGCCAGCGGGGCGATGGTCTCGCCGCTCTCCTGCGCGGTGCTGGAACAGTGGATGATGGACGGCACGGCCGAGGCGGTCAGCGGCGCGGTGCAGGCGGAGGCGGCGGCGCGCACGGAGATGGCGCGGGCGCATCTGGCGGCGGCGATGCAGCCGCGCGGGCGGCTGGGCTACCATGTCTGGCTGCCGATGCCGAAGGCCGAGGCGCGGCAGATCGCGCTGGCGGCGCGCAGCCTGGGGCTGGAGCTGACGCAGCCCGAGGCGACCGATGCCGATCCCGGCGCGGGCCAGGGCGGGCTGCGGATCTGCCTCGGCGCCAGCAGCCGCGCCGAGCTGGAAATCGCGCTGCCGGGGATCGCCCGGCTCTGGCAGGAGCTGCGCGCGGGCGGCGGCCAGCGGACGCAGGTCCCGGCCTGAGCCCCTAGCGCGGCGGCGCGCAGCTCTCGCGCAGGCTGATCTGGCAGCCGAGCTCGATCCGCCGCGCCAGATGGCTGCCGGGGCGGCGCAGCGCCAGTTCCAGCTCTTCGAGCGCGGTCACCGCGATGTCGTCGAGCGGCGGGCGGATCGAGGTCAGCGGCGGGCTCGACATCTGCCCGGCGAAGCTGTCGTCGAAGCCCATGACCGAGACGTCGCCGGGCACCGAATGCCCCGCCGCCTGCAGGCAGTGCATCGCGCGGATGGCGATGTTGTCGGACAGGCACAGCACTGCCGTCACCGGCAGGCGCGGCCCCTGCGCGGCGATCCAGGCGCCGAATTCGCGGTCGACGATATCCGGCGCGAAGCCCGAGAGCCGCAGGATCCGCGTTTCGTCCAGGTCCAGCCCCTGCTCGCGCAGCGCCTCGCGGAAGCCCGCCTCGCGGCGGCGGATGGTGAAGCGCCCGGGCCAGGACAGGAGCAGGATGTCGCGATGGCCGAGATCCAGCAGATGCTGGGTCCCGAGCACCGTCGAATAGGTGTTGCCGATGCCGACCGAGCTGATCCGCGAGCTGGGATCGAGCCCGAAGAGCAGCACCGCCGGGCGCGGCTCGGCGGCGAGCCGGGCGATCAGCGCCGGGTTCTCGTCGAAATGCACGACGATCGCCTCGGCATCGGAGGCCGCGATCCCCTGCATCACCCGCTCGGGGTCGAGCCGGTCGCCCGGCGAGATCACCGGGTCGACCCGGATCCCCCGCCGCGCGCATTCCGAGCGCAGCTTTTCCAGGATACGCCAGGAGGTGAAGTTGGTCTCGGAGGCCTGCAGCATCGCCTCGGGCATGGCCAGGACGATGGAATGCAGCCCCGCCTGGGTCGCCTTGCGCACGCGGGTGTCGATATAGCCCTGGGCGCGGGCGATCTCGAGGATCTCGCGGCGCTTCTCCTCCGAGATCCGGGAGCTGCCCTGCAGCGCCCGGCTGACCGTGCTGACCGAGACCCCGGCCGCCTGGGCGATGTTCTTCAGGCTCACGTCATTTCACTCCGGAACTGGCCACCCCTTCGGTGATGTACCTCTGCAGGAAGAGGAAGATAAGGGTCACCGGCAAGAGCGCCACCACGGTCATCGACAGGATGTAGTGCCATTGCACCGTGAACTGCCCCTGGAAGGCGTTGAGGCCGAGCTGCAGCGTGTAGTTCTCGGGGCTCGAGAGCACGATCAGCGGCCAGAGGAAGTCGTTCCAGCGCCAGATCACCGAGAAGATCGCCAGCACGGCGAGCGCCGGGGCCGAAAGCGGCAGGATGATCCGCCAGTAGATGCGGAACTCCGACGCCGCATCCACCCGCGCCGCCTCGATCAGGTCGTCGGGGATGGTCAGCATGTACTGGCGCAGAAGGAACACCCCGGTCGGCGTCGCCACCGTGGAGAAGATCACCCCCCAGAGATTGTCCGCGAGGTTCAGCCCCACCACGACCATGAAGGCCGGGACCATGATGACCGACAGGGGCAGCATCAGCGTCGAGAGCATCAGCACGAAGATCGTGGTCGAGCCGCGGAAGCGGTATTTCGACAGGGCGAAGGCCGCCATCGAGTTCAGGACCAGTGTCAGGATCGTCGCCACCGTGGTCACGAAGACCGAGTTCTTCAGGTAGGTGAGGAAGGCGAAGCGCTCCAGCGGCTCGGTGTAGTTCGACCAGGCCGGGCGGATCGCGGTCTGCTTGACGATCGAGCCGGCATCGACGCTGAGCCGTTCGCCGGGGCTTTCGGGGTCGACCACGGTCGCCTTCAGCCCGATCCGGCGCACCAGCCCGACGGTGCGGGTCTGCCCCTGCTCGTCGGTCCAGGCATAGGCGGGCAGCGGGTCGTCATAGCCCTCGATCACCAGCTCCTGGGCCGCGCGCGGCAGCAGCGTCGGCGGGAAGGAGTTGATCTCCGCCTCGGGCTTGAAGGAGGACAGGAAGGCCCAGCCGATCGGGATGGCGATCACCAGCGTGCCGAGGATCAGCCAGGCCCAGGCGAGGATGTCGGTGACGTCCATGCGGCTCTTGCCGCGGGTGCGGGTCAGGAAACCGAGCATGTCAATTCTCCGCTTTCTTGCCGAGCCAGAGCTGGACCAGCGTGAGGACGAGAAGCGCCAGCCCCATCAGCACCGAGGCGGCGGAGGCCAGCCCGTAGAGCCGGACATCGGTGGCGAAGGCGGTCTCGTAGATGAACTGCACGAGGAACGTGTTCGAGGTGCCCGGCCCGCCGCCGTCGGTCAGCACCCAGGCCTCGTCGAAGACCTGCACCGAGCGGATCAGCAGGAGCACCAGCACCACCAGCAGGTTCGGCATCAGGAGGGGCAGGGTCAGCCGCCAGAACTGCCGCCACCGCGAGGTGCCGTCGATCAGCGCGGCCTCGTAGATGTCGCGCGGGATCGCCTGCAGCCCGGCCAGGATGATGAGCGTGTAGAAGCCCATGTGGAACCAGATCGAGACATAGACCACCCAGAAGCGCGACCAGAGCACTTCGAGCAGGAAGATCGTCCGCTGGCCCATCAGGTCGGCGAAGACCGCGTTCAGGAGCCCGTTGCGCGCCAGGAACCATTTCCAGACCAGCGCGACCACGACCGGCGACAGCAGCACCGGGTAGAAGAAGATCGCGCGGAAGAAGGCCTTGCCGCGGGTCAGCCGGTTCAGCACCAGCGCGGTCACGAGCGCCACGACCAGCGTGCCGGTCGCGTTGAAGGCGGTGTACCAGGCGGTGTTGAACACAGCGGTCCAGAACAGGTCGAGCTCGCAGCTTGCCGGGTCGAGATAGCTGCCGCAGCTCAGCAGCCGCGAGAAGTTCTCCAGCCCGACGAAGGGCCGGTTCCACAGCAGGAGCTCGGTCCCGCCGGTGAAGGCATAGCCGATCGCCAGCAGCACCGGGACGAAGACGAAGATGGTGAAGAGCGCCATGTTCGGCAGCACGAAGACCCAGGGCATGCGGCGCAGCCCGATCAGCCGCTGCAGCTGCGCGAAGGGCCATTCCAGAAGGCGCATCCCGGCCTCCAGCACGCGGTCGCGGCGGTCGGCGGCGCTCATCGGCCGTGCCCGTCCGGGGGGCGGATAGCCGTCATCGAAGGCGGTCATCTCACACCCTCCCCAGGCTCAGCCCGCTCTGGGCGTCGAAGAGGTGGATATGCCCGTCGCGCGGGCGCACCGGGACGCGGTCGCCGGGCGCGGCATCCAGGTGGTTCTGGACATGGACGATGGTGGTCGTCTCCGCGCCGTTCAGCCGGCCGTGCAGGTAGGTCTCGTGGCCGAGGCTCTCCACTTGGTCGACCTCGAGCAGGAGCGGCGAGCCCGCGGCCTCGGCGCCGACGGCGAAATGCGAGGGGCGCAGGCCGATCTTGACGTCGCGCCCGGCCGCGACCCCGCCGAGCGGCACCAGAAGCTCGCCGGTCTCGGGCGAGGCGACGCGGGCCGCGCCGCCCTCGGTGCCGGTGATGCGGCCGTCATAGAGGTTCATCCGCGGGCTGCCGATGAAGCCCGCCACGAAGAGGTTCGCGGGCCGCTCGAAAAGGTCGAGCGGACGGCCGACCTGCTCCACCTTGCCGCCGTTCAGCACGACGATCTTGGCGGCCATGGTCATCGCTTCGACCTGGTCATGGGTGACGTAGATCATCGTGGTGCCGAGCTGGCGGTGCAGCCGGGTGATCTCGCCGCGGGTCTGGACGCGCAGCTTGGCGTCGAGGTTCGACAGCGGCTCGTCGAAGAGGAACACCTTGGGATGGCGGACGATGGCGCGGCCGATGGCGACGCGCTGGCGCTGGCCGCCGGACAATGCCTTGGGCTTGCGGTCGAGATAGGCGTCGAGCTCCAGCATGCGCGCGGCCTCGGCCACCCGCGCGTCGATCTCGGCGCGCTTCATCCGCAGGTTCTCCAGCCCGAAGGACAGGTTCTTGCGGACGCTCAGATGCGGGTAGAGCGCGTAGCTCTGGAACACCATCGAGATGCCCCGCTCCGAAGGGCTCATCGCGTTGACCACCTCGCCGTCGAAGGCGATCTCGCCGCGGCTGATGGTTTCGAGCCCGGCGATCATGCGCAGCATGGTCGATTTCCCGCAGCCCGAGGGGCCGACCAGGGCGACGAACTCGCCCTCCTCGATATCGAGGTCGATGCCGTGGATCACCTCGAGATTGCCATAGGCCTTGGTCAGGCCCTCCATCCGGATGGATGCCATTGTCCTCTCCTCCCTCGTTCCGGTCAGCGCGCCGACTGCGCGGCGCGCTCGCATTCCATGAGAAACAGGCTCCCCAATGCCTGGCCGTAGGGTGTCGGCAGGTTCGGGATCCGCCGGTAGAACTCCAGCGTGTCGCCCATCGGCGTGCCGTCCGAGACATCGCCGAGGAAGCCGTCGCCGTCGATCCGCGCCAGGATCGCGGGCAGGGCGCGCTCGACGATGCGGGCCTCCTCGGCCCCGATCAGCCCCTCGCGCCGACCCGCCAGAACGCCATAGGCGATCCCCGCCGTGCCCGAGGCCTCGACCGGGCTTGCCGGATCGTCGAGCAGCGTGTGGAACAGCCCCTCGCCATTCTGCAGCGCCGCCAGCGCGCGGACCTGGGTCAGGTAGACCTCGCGCAGGTAGCGCGCGACCGCGCCCGTGGGCGGGCAGATGCGGAAGAGCTCGGGGATGGCGATCGTCACCCAGGCATTGCCGCGGGCCCAGAGCGCGCGGGCATAGCTGTGCCGCCCGATGAAGGTCCAGCCATGGTAGAAGAGCCCGCTTTCGCGGTCGCCGAGAAAGCGGATATGCGCGAGATACTGGTAATGCGCGTCCTCGATCCAGTCGGCGCGTTCCAGGAGCTTCCCGGCCTGGGCGACGAAGAGCACCGCCATGACCAGCGTGTCGTCCCAGAGCTGGCCGTCATTGTCGCGCTCTTTCACGGTGTGCTGGTAGCCGCCCTCCTCGGTCTTCGGCATCTGCGTATGCAGCCAGTCCGCCCAGTCGCGGATGATCTCCCGCCAGTCCGCGCGGCTGGGGCGGCGCTCTGCCAGCAGCGACAGCGCCAGCATCGGCGCGGTGGAATTCACCTGGCGGCGCGGCAGGCCGCGGGCGATCTGGCGGTCGTACCAGCGCCCCAGCCGGTCCATCGCCGCCTCGTCGCCCTCGGCCTCGGCGCGGCGGAACTCGCCATAGAGCCCGACGCCGACCTCCCAGTCCCATTCGTCGAAATCAATCTCGTCACCGGGGGCGGCGCCCTCGTCGCCGATGCCCTTGAGCCGCCGGAACCCGCGCGACAGCGCGGCGATGGCAGAGGCGGTATCCAGATTGGCGTGATAGGTCATTCAGAACTCCACAGCTTTGAGGGGGGCGCCGTCGAAGCCGGCATGCGGGGTGACGGAAAGGGGGGCGAAGGGCTCTGCCGCGCCGTCGCGCAGGAGCCCCCCGGAGAAGCTGGCCGAAAGGCGCGCGCCGTCCGCCTGCCAGTCGAGCCGCAGCGCCGCGGCGTCGAAGGCCGGGGCAAGCGCCAGGGCGGCGTCGCGGAAACCGGCGAAGCTGCCATGGGTTGCGGCGGATCCCGCGACCATCAGCCAGCCCGCCTGCGCGCCGTGGCAGCGCCATTCCTGGCCCTTGTAGAGCCCGGTCTCCAGCCGCTCCATCGGCGCGGAGGCCCAGATCGCGGCATAGCCCTCGCCGATGCGCTGGAAGAGCCACTGGCCCTCGCCGGTGCAGTCGTCCAGCAGCTCGGCCGGGGCGAAGAGATGGGTGAAGCGCACCGGATGGGCGTGGCGGTCGAGATCGTAGACCAGCGCGGCGGCATTGCCCGCCATGCAGACCCGCGGCACGGTGCCGTTGGCCATCCAGTAGGAGGGCCGCCCGCCGCCCCAGACCTTCAGCTCGCCGGGATGGCTGATCCAGCTGCGCGCCAGCGGATGGGCGGCGAACTGGATCTCCGCGACATGCTGCTGGTGGCCGGGATCGCCGGTGCGGTGGCCGGTCACTGCGGATAGCTGCACGGCGGCGGTCTTCCACAGCGCCAGCTTGGCGTTCTGGTTCAGCCCCTGCACATAGCGCGCCTCCAGCCGGTCATGGCCCTCGAGCCGGTGCAGCGCGCTACAGGCGGCTGGCGGCGCGTAGTCCGAGACCGCGAAGAGCGCGGCGGCGCGCTCATGGCCCGGGCACCAGATGCCGCCGAAGGCGATGGCGGCGACGGCGCCAAGTTCCGTGGCGGGCCCGGCAAACAGCTCCTTCTCGTAGACCCGGCCCTGGCTGCCGACGGGCATGCCGTCGAGCGAATGCAGCGCGGTCATCACGAAGATCGAGTCGATCAGCGCCTTCGCCCGCGCCTTCAGGCCGGCATCGGGGCTGCAGGCCTCCAGCGTGAAGAGGCCGAGCAGGTCGATCGGGTAGTAGCAGGAGGAATTCCACTCGGCGAGGCCGTGATCCTCGACCGAGTCGAACCAGCGGTGCAGCCGCGCGCGGGCGGCCTCGCGGTGCCCGGCGCCGGTGCGGCCGCTATTTGGGAAGACCTCGCCGGGGAAGGTGTCGCCCGCCAGGAACTGCGCGACATGGAAGCAGAAGGCGTGGTTCTCGCTCCAGAACCACATCACGTCATTGCCCGGCTCGTCGAGCCAGTAGCGGAAATTCAGGATCGCGCGGCGGACCTCGTCCCAGAGCGGCTGCGGCAGGCCGCTGCCCGCATGGTCGCGCCAGGCCCAGATCAGCGGCAGGATCCAGAAATCGGCGCAGTCATGCCGCTCGTCGATGCCGGTCAGGGTGTGGCGGAAGATGCGCGCGACCTCCTCCTCGGCGCCGCCTTCCTGCAAAAGGAGCAGCGCGCGGGAGATGCTGGTGCCGGGTTCCGCGGCGATGCGGGTGCGGGCCTCGGCCTTGCGGGCCGCCAGATCCGCGCCGCCGAGCCGCGCGACATCGCCCATGATCGTGGTGCCGAGCCCGGATTGCAGCCGCACCGCCCCGGCCTCGACCGAGAAGGACAGCGCGTAGCAGCCCGGCGGGATCCCGGCGACATCGAACAGCTCGTGCACCTCGCCCGCCCGGGTGACGGTGAAGCGCACCGGGCCCGGCAGCGGCAGCCGGTCGGCCAGCACGTTCATCGTCGCGCTGCCATCGGCGGACTGGCCGTCATGCAGCACCACCTCGACCGGCTCGGCGGGGCCGTGGTCGCAGACCACAGCCAGTTTGCCCTCCTGGTGGAAGAGCCGCGTGGTGCGCAGGGCCGCCAGCGTCTTCTCGACATCCTTCAGCCGCGCGGGATCGACATCGGCGCGGATCCCCGCCGAGAGCCCCTGGCCCGAGACCAGGCCCAGCCGGAAGAAGCAGCTGGTGTCGCGCTCGTGCAGATCCTCGAGCCGCACGGTGATCTCGCTGACGCCCGCGGGCAGGGCCAGGTCGATCCGCGCGGTGTGCGGGATGTTGCGGTCGAGCGGCTGGTGCACCGCCACCTTGCGGCCGTCGAGCCAGACATGGACGGCGCCGCAGGTCTCGATCTCGAATCCCGCGCTCTGCGCCTCGTCGGCGCGGACCAGCGCGCGGGCGAAGCGGGCGATGCGGGTCGGGCGGAAGCAGAAGGTGGTGAAGTCGACCCGCGGGTTCTCGCCGCCCAGATAGACCTCGGAGAAGGCCGCGGCCGCGGGCGGAACCGGGTCGAGCCGCGGCAGCAGCTTGCGGAAGGCCTCGCGGCAGGGCAGGTCGCCGGTCGCCACCCAGCCATTGACGAAGCGGTAGTCCACCTGGTCCGGATGCGGCCGCGCCACCCCGGGATATATCTCGGACTCGGGCGCCGTCACCAGCCAGCGGTTCAGCGACTCGCCCGCACGCAAAGGCCACCAGACGGGATCTGGCTGCAATTGCGCAACTTTTTGCTCTACACGTTGCACAGATGGTCTCCTCCCTACGCTGCACTGCCGCAATGAAACAGCAGTTAAGCGCCACAATGGCGTTGACACAGCCACAGCTTTGCACAATTGTCCAGATGTGTTGCGAAACTTTTTGCGCACTAGGGAGGAATACATGCTCAAGCTTGCGACCGCCGCGAGCACCCTGGCCCTTCTGGCCGGGGCTGCCGCCGCCAAGGACACGATCAGCTTCGCCTTCACCGATGACGACCCCGCCTATATCGAGCGGATGGGAGAGCTGGTGGACGAGTTCGAAGCCGCCAATCCCGATATCGAGGTGGAGTTCATCACCGCCGGCTATTCCCAGCTGGTCGAGCAGCTGCCCTTGCAGCTCGCCGTGGGCGAGGGGCCGGATCTGGCGAAGATCGCCGATCACGGGCTGATGCGCTACACGCTGGACCTGCGGCCCTACATGGCCGATCCCGACGGCTTCGCCGCGCTCCATGGCAGCACGCTGAACCTGCTGAAGACCGCGGATGCGCCCGCGGACAAGATCGGCGGCTTCATGCTGTCGCAGACGCTGAACCTGCCTTTCGTCAACAAGACGCTGTGGGAGCAGGCGGGCGAGCCGCTGCCCGAGCCCGGCGCGACGCTGGACGAGATCGTCGAGGCCTCGCAGCGCGTGGCGGACGCGACCGGGATCGACATCCCCTTCACCATGGACCGCTCGGGCCACCGCTTCACCGGCCCGGCCTTCTCCTATGGCGCGCATTACGAGGTGGACGGGCACCTGGCCTTCCCCGACGACGCGGCCAAGGCCTATATCGCCGACATGTACCGCTGGACCCAGGAGGGCGCCTTCCCGAAGGAGATGTGGGGCGCCGCGGGTGGGTCGCGCTACAAGAACATGGGCGACGAGTTCGTCGATGCCAATGTCGCCACCTATTTCGCGGGAAACTGGATGGTGAACCCGTTCCGGGCCAAGATCGGCCAGGATTTCGAATGGACGGTGCTGGACGCGCCCTGCGGGCCGGGCGGCTGCGTGCCGATGCCCGGCGGCACCTTCCTGGCGGCCTTCAACACCACCGACCACCCCGAGGCGGTCGCCAAGCTGGTGGAGTTCCTCGGCTCCGAGAAGGTCGTGCGCGAGCTGGCCGAGCGCTTCATCATCATCCCCGGCGCCAATATCCAGGACCTGGAATACCAGCTCGACGATCCCAGCGCGGCCGAGGCGATGAAGGTCTTCGCCCGCAACGCGCCGAATGTCACCGACGAGATCCGCGAATGGTCGGCCTTCCCCGGCATCCAGGCGGTGCAGTCCTCCATCGTCCAGCGCATGACCCAGCTGATCGTCGGCGAGATGTCGCTGGAGGACACCTATGCGCGGCTCGAATCCGACATCGCCTCGATCGATGCCGAGCTGAGCAACTGAGCCCCCGGCGCGGCCCCGTCCCGGGCCGCGCCCCTCATGACAGGCGGTTGCGGAAGAGCCAGGCCGCCAGCGGCAGCGTCACCGCCGCGATGCACAGCAGCGGCACGAAGTCGAAGGCGATGTCCGACAGGCCCGCGCCCTCAAGGTAGACCCGCCGCACCAGGTCGATGCCGAAGCGCAGCGGATTGGCATAGGTGGCGATCTGCAGGATCTCGGGCATGTTGGCGACCGGCGTGATCATCCCCGACAGCAGCATCAGCGGCATCACCAGCAGGAAGGTGTAGAGCATCGCCTGCTGCATGTTCAGCGACACCGCCGAGATCGACAGGCCGATGCCGACCGAGGCCAGGGTGAAGCTGGCCAGGCCCAGGTAGAGCAGCGGCACCGAGCCGCTGATCGGGATGCGGAACCAGAACAGGATCACCAGGAAGATCAGCGTCGATTGCAGGATGCCCACCGCCATCGTGGGCAGCGCCTTGCCGATCAGGATCTGCGTGGGCGTCAGCGGCGTGACGAGGAGCTGGTCGAAGGTGCCCTGCTCGCGCTCGCGCGCCACCGACATGGCCGAGAGCATCAGCGTCTGCAGCATGCTCAGCGCCGCGATCAGCGCGGGCATCAGGTTCCAGCGCGACTGCAGGTTGGGGTTGAACCAGGCGCGCCGGTCGATGGTCACCGCCGGGGCATTGCCGCGCTCGGCATTGAAGGCGGCCACGACCGAGGCGACATAGCCCGCCGCGGCGCTGGCCGTGGCCGAGTTCCGCCCGTCGAGGATCACCTGCACCGGCGCCTCGCTGCCCGCCGCCAGCAGCGTCTCGAAATCCGGCGGGATCGACACCGCCAGCAGCACCCGCCCGGCATCGATCTGCCCGGCGATCTGGCTGGCGCTCGACAGCGTCGCCTCGCGCTCGAAGACGCCGGTGCCGTCGAGCCGCGCGACCAGCTCGCGCGAGGCGCTGCCGCGGCTCTGGTCGAGCAGCGCATAGGGCACATGGGTCAGGTCGAAGGTGCCGCCATAGCCGAAGAGCAGCGACTGGATGATCGCCGGGGCGATCAGCAGCGCCCGGCTGGAGCGGTCCTTGAAGAGGTCGCGCAGCTCCTTGCGGATCAGGAACAGGATCTGGGCGAGATAGGCGAGGGCTCCGGCCATGGGCTCAGTCCAGCTTCTTCTTCAGCGCGCGGCGGGTCAGCGCGATCAGGATGACGGCATAGAGCGCGAGGATCGCGCTGGTGCGCCAGATCTCGGGCCAGTTGTCGCCGGCCATGAAAAGCGTCTTGATCAGCCCCATGAAATGGGTGGCGGGCAGGAACTGCGACACGACCTGGATCACCACCGGCACGTTGCGCAGGTCGAAGACGAAGCCCGAGAGCATGATCGCCGGCATGAAGCTGGTCAGCAGCGCCAGCTGGCTGGCGGCGAACTGGTTGCGCATCGCCGCCGAGATCAGGAGCCCCAGCGACAGCGAGACCAGCAGGTAGAGCATCGAGACCCCGACAATGGCGGCGAGCGACCCGCGCATCGGCACCTCGAAGAGCCAGCGCGCCGTCGCCAGGCACATGGCCAGGTCGATCGCGCCGATCACCATGTAGGGGGCGAGCTTCGACAGCACCAGCTCCAGCGGCCGGACCGGGGTGACGAAGAGCGACTCCATCGTGCCCCGCTCCCATTCCCGCGCGACCAGAAGCGAGGTCAGGAGCGCGCCGACCAGCGTCAGGATCAGCACGATCAGCCCGGGCACCAGAAACCAGGTGCTCTCGCCCGGCTCGTTGAACCAGGTGCGCTGCACGATCACCGCCTGGCCCGAAGACGCCGCCTTGCCGCCCCGGCGGTCGGCGAGCTGGGCGAAGGGCACGGCGAGCGCGCCGCTGACATAGCTTTCCACCGAGCTGGCGGTGTTCGAGTCGACGCCGTTGAGGATCAGCTGCACCCGCGCGTCGCCGAGCGCGAGCTGGCGCAGGAAGTCGTGCGGCACCCGCAGGATCGCGTCGACCTCGCCGGCCATCATCATCTCCTCGGCCTGCTGCATCGAGTGGATCCAGACCGGCGAGAGGTAGTCCGAGCCGGTCAGCCCCATCGCCGCCTCGCGCGCGGGCAGCGAGTCGTTCTGCATCACCACCGCGATGCGGGCATCCTTGACGTCGAAGGACAGCCCGTAGCCGAAGAGCAGGATCAGCACCAAGGGAAGCAGGAAGCCGACCATCAGGTTGCTGCGGTCGCGCAGCATCTGCCGGGTCTCCTTGCGGGTCAGCGCGGCAAGGCGCGAGAGCGTGCCGGACAGCCTCATGCCGCCGCCTCCGCGTCCCGCCGCCGGGCCCGCGCCTGCTCGACGATGCCGATGAAGGCGGCGTTCATGTCGGTGCCGGCCGTCCCGGCCTCGGCGCGCACCTCGCGCGGGGTGCCGATGATCAGCATCTCGCCCGCGTCCTGGATGGCGATCCGGTCGCAGTACTCGGCCTCTTCCATGAAATGGGTGGTGACGATCACCGTCACGCCCTGCGCCGAGAGCGCGGTGATCGTCCGCCAGAAGGCGCGCCGCGCCAGCGGGTCGATGCCGCTCGTCGGCTCGTCGAGAAAGAGGATCCCCGGCTGGTGCAGCAGCCCCGCCGCCATCGCCAGCCGCTGCTTGTAGCCCGCGGGCAGGTCGCCGCTGCGCGCCCCGGGATCAAGCTCGAACTCCTCCAGCGCGGCGGCGACGCGGGCCTTCAGCGCCCGCCCGCGCAGCCCGTAGGCGCCGCCGAAGAATTCCAGGTTCTCGCGCACCGAAAGATTGCCGTAGAGCGCGAATTTCTGCGAGACATAGCCGATCCCGGCGCGGGCCCTTGCACGGGCGCTGCGCAGGTCGCGCCCGCCCACGTCGAGCTTGCCGCTGGTCGCGGGAAGGAGGCCGCAGAGCATGCGGAAGGTCGTCGTCTTGCCCGCGCCGTTCGGGCCCAGAAGGCCGAAGATCTCGCCCGGCATCACGTCGAAGGAGGTGCTGGCGACGGCGGTGAAATCGCCGAACTTGCGCACCAGGTCGCGCACCTCGATCACCGGCCCGGCCGCGGCGGCGGGCGCCGCCCCGCGGGCGGGATCGAGCGCGGGCGCGGGCGCCGGGGCCGCGGCGGGGTCGCCGGCGGTCTCGGCCGCATGCTGGCGCAGCAGCATCATGAACGTGTCCTCGAGCTCCTCCTCGCGCGGCAGGAGCTCGGCCCCGGCAAGGAGCGTGCCGAGCGCCGCCTCGTCGGCCCCGGGCTGGCGGATGAAGCGCACCCGGCCGCCGGCCGGGACCGCATCGACCACCTCGCGCGGGGCGTCGACCATCCGCGCCTGCAGCTCGCGCGCGCGCATCCCCGCGGGCGGCACCGCCAGGAAGGTCAGGCCGCGGGCGCGGGCGCGCAGCTCCTCCGGCGTGCCGCGGTCGAGCACCTTGCCGCGGTTGAGCACCCAGACCTGGGCGCAGCGCTCGGCCTCGTCCATGTAGGCGGTGCTGACCAGCACGCTCAGCTGTTCCTCGTCGACGAGCTGCTGGACGATCTTCCAAAGGTCGCGCCGCGACAGCGGGTCGACGCCGACGCTGGGCTCGTCGAGCAGCAGGAGCTCGGGCGAGCGCACCAGCGTGCAGGCGAGCCCCAGCTTCTGCTTCATCCCGCCCGAGAGCTTGCCCGCGGGCCGCGCGGTGAAGCGCGCCAGATCGGTCATCTCCAGCATCCGGGCGAAGCGCTCGCGCCGCTCTTCGCCGGGCACGCCATGCAGATCGGCATAGAGATCCAGGTTCTCCTGCACGCTGAGATCGTCATAGAGCCCGAAGCGCTGCGGCATGTAGCTGATGCGGTCCTGCACCCCCTGCGGGTCGGCGGTCACGTCGCGCCCCAGCACCTGCAGCGTCCCGGCCTCGGGCCTCAGGAGCCCCGCCACCATCCGGATCAGCGTCGTCTTGCCCGCCCCGTCGGGCCCGACCAGCGCGGTCAGCTCGCCCGGGCGCATCTGCAGGGTCAGCCCGTCCAGGGCCGCGACCTCGCCGCCATCCGGGCCCTCGAAGGTCTTTCTCAGCCCCTCGGCGGCAACGATGGGGGGCCGGGCGCTCACGATCCGCTGCCATCCGCGCCGCTGGCTGCGGGGGCGGCGGCGTCATTGGCGACCAGCCGCACCGTGACCGGCTGGCCCAGGCGCAGGCGGTTCTCGGTGTCGTCGACGGTGACGCGGACCTCGTAGACCAGGCTGGTGCGCAGCTCCTCGGTCTGGACGGATTTGGGGGTGAATTCGGCCACCGAGGAGATGTAGCCGACCTTGCCCTCGACGACCTCGCCGGGATGGCTGTCGGTGCTGACCTCGGCCGCCTGGCCCGGGCGGATGCGGCCCAGATCGGTCTCGCTGGCATAGAGGCGGATCCATTTCGGATCGGTCACGGCCAGCGCGAAGACCGGGATCGAGGCGCTGGCCTGGTCGCCGGGCTCCAGCAGCCGCGAGCGGACCACGGCGTCGATCGGGGCGCGCAGCGTGCCCTGGTCGATCTGGTGGCGCAGCAGCGCCAGCGCCGCCTCCGCGGCGGCCAGATCGGCCTCGGCCGAGGCGATCTCCTCCTCGCGCGGCCCGGCCTCGGCCAGTTCCAGCGCGGCGCGGGCCTCGTCGACCGAGGCATTGGCGACGTCGAATTCGGCCTGGGCGTGGTCCACCGCCTGGCCGCTGACCGCCGCGCTGGCCGAGGTCAGGAGGCTGCGGGCGCGGGCCAGATCCTGCTTGGCGCGTTCGGCCGTCGCCTCGGCCGAGGCAAGCTGGGCGCGGGCCTGGGCGATTTCCTCGGGGCGCGTGCCGTTCCTGAGCTGGTTCAGCGTCTGGCGCGCGGCCTCGACCTGGGCCTCGGCCTGGCGCGCCTGCAGCTCCAGCGTGGTGGTGTCGAGCTTGCCGATCACCTGGCCCCGGGAGACCGCGTCGCCCTCCTCGGCGCCCAGCTCGGTGATCCGCCCGGACCCGTCGAAGGCCAGCGAGACCTGGCGGATATCGACATTGCCATGCAGCACCACGACGCCCTCCTCGCCATTGCCGCGGGAGAACCACCACCAGCCGCCGCCCCCCAGAAGGGCCGCTGCGAGAACGAACGCGAGGAGTTTCTTCATCGGGGGCTCCTGTTGCCGAGGTTGCGGCCTGCCGGTTGCCGAGATAGATTAAACCAGATTTAAACTACCTCGGCGACCGCATCAATATGCCGGATGCCGAATGTGCCGCGACAAAAAGGGGAGGGCGCAGGATGGCGGAAGAGGCAGAGGGCGAGGGGGCGAAGCCGGGGCGGGTGCTGCGCACCGATGGCGAGGCGACGCGTGGGCGCATCCTGGAGGCGGCCGGGGCGCTGATCGCCGAGCACGGGTTCGCCGAGACGCCGAGCAAGGTGGTCGCCGCCGCGGCGGGGGCGGATCTGGCCTCGATCAACTACCATTTCGGCAACCGCGCCGGGCTCTACCGTGCGGTGCTGCTCGAGGCGCATGACCGGCTGGTCAGCACCGACCGGCTGCAGGCGCTGGCGCGCGCGCCGCTGCCGGCCCCGGAGAAGCTGCGGCGGCTGATCGAGGGGCTGGCCGAGACCACGGCGGATGCCGGCGGCTGGCCCGCGCGGGTGCTGGGGCGCGAGCTGCTGGCGCCGAGCGCGCATCTGGCGGCGCTGCCGCGCGCCGAGATCGCCGCCAAGCTGGAGATCGTGCTGGGGATCCTGTCGGAGATCACCGCGCTGCCGCGCGAGGATCCGCGGCTGCTGCGCTGCCTCCTGAGCGTGCTCGGCCCCTGCGCGATGCTCGTGGTGGCGGGGCGCAGCCAGCTCTTCCCTTTCGCCGCGATGCTGTCGGAGATGCCGCGCGGCGCGCTGGCCGAGCATTTCCACCGCTTTGCCATGGCCGGGCTGGCCGCCGTGTCGGAGTGAGCGGTCAGGGGCGGCGGAAAAAGGCGCGGCCCCTGGCGTGAGGGCCGCGCGATGCGGGCCGGCCAGGGACAGCCGCCGCCGGCCGGATGCCCGCGATCATGGCGGGCAGACCCGGAGCGCCTGTGCCGGACATGCGGAGCGTGCAAAATTGTTAACCATCCTTCGGTAACGGGTCCCCGTCGATCAAGCGATTTCGGTCAAGAGATCCAATCCCGCTTGCGGGTTCCTTTGGTGCTGTCACTTCGATTGCCTCGTCGCGGCTCGTGTTCAAGGTCCTTCGGGAACATGCTTCGGTCCGTGGTCAGCCTGCGGGCTGCCGACAAGATGCTGGTACGATGCAGTTCCGGTGTGTCCATCTCATAGGCGTGCTCAGCCAGGCTGACGACGGTCCAGACCACGACATCACGGGAACCGCGTCCCTTCGGGACCTCGCGAGCCTGCAGCGAGGCAGGCGGTACAGGTCGTGTCAGATGATGGCTTCCATCCTGAAGCTCGAGCCATCGACCCACATGCGGTGCAGCACGACAGCCATGCGTCGGGCCAGAGCCACCATCGCGCGCTTCCGCCCGCGACGTTTGGCAACATGGGTGGCCCAAGTCCGAAGCGGGTTGCCTCGTGCTCTATTCAGCATGACCGTTGCGGCCTGGCAGAGGGCACGTCGGAGATTCACGTCTCCAGCCTTCGTTATGCCGCCAGAGACATCACGCTCGCCGGACTGGCTGCGCGAGGGTGTCAGGCCGACCCAAGGGCCGACATTCTTCGACGAATGGAAGCGCGTCGGGTCGTCGACGGCGGAGCGATAAGTGAGTGCCACGACCGCACCCACACCCGCTGCCCGGCAGGGCATTGCGCAGCAATGTCCCGCGAGGGGGCATGGTCATCAGACGCCGGCAGACAGGGTCTTCGGAGGCCATCTGCCTGACCCTCTTCTCCAGTCCGGCCAACTCCAGGCGAAGGGCCGCTCGAACGCGCAGCATGGGTTCTGCTGCGGCGTCGAGCATCATGTTGCCTGCCACCAGCTCCCGGATCCGCGCCTCGAACCTGCCGCGCGAGATGGCGCCCACCTTGAGACCAAAGTTCCGCAGGAGACCGCGCAGAGACATTTCGATTGCGATAATGCCGTTCTGAATGGACTTTCGGGCTGCAAGTAAAGCGCGGACCTCTTGTGCGGAAATGGACTTGCAGTGGACCGGGCGAAACCAGCCGATCAAGACGGATCGCCGCGATCCCTTCGGCATCGCGGCGATCCGTCTTGATCGGCATCGCCTTCAAGGCGCCCTTCACCTGCCGGGTTTCCATCAGGACGGGGAACAAGCCGGCATCGGTCATCGCTCGGTGCAGCCGTCGCGACAACGGTCCCGCTTCAAGCCCGATCGCCTCGGTCGTTCCATCCAGGTCCGTGAGCAATGTGATCAGCGGTTCCGGTTCGCTGGCCACTTCCACCTCCCTGACGATCTTGCCATGCTCGGTGAGCACGCAAACCGCCGTCTTCGAAAGCGATACATCCAGTCCGACAAAGAGCTTCATCCCATCATCCTCCGCAAGAATTGGAAACGGGAATGGCAGCAGCAGGCGCGGTCTCCGGCAAGAGGTAACGGCGGTGCAGCGTCCGGCCCGTTACGGCATCTGATAGCCTAAACCGCCGGACTCGCCGGATCCGGGGGATGCGGGACGTTTCCTGCGCCAGGGCAGGGGGGCGGATCGCAGGACGCGGCGGCGGCTCAGCCGGGCAGGGCGATCTGCAGCTTCACATCCGTTTCGCGTGCCTCGGCCGCGCGCTCGAAGGCGGCGATGCTCTCGGCGAAGGGCAGCGTGGCGGAGATCAGCGGGGTCAGGTCGACCTTGCCCGAGGCGATCAGCGCGACGGCGCGGTCATAGACATTGGCATAGCGGAAGACCGTCTCGACGCGCAGCTCCTTCGCCTGCAGCCCGACGATGTCCATCGGCACCGGCTCCACCGGCATGCCGACCAGCACCACCGCGCCGCCGGGCCGGGCCAGCGCCGGCAGGCCCAGCACCGCGGGCGCGGCGCCCGAGCATTCGAAGACCACATCCGCGCCCCAGCCGCCGGTCGCTGCCGCCACTGCCGCCGCGGCGCTCCTCTCGCGGATATTCACCGTCTCGATCCCGGCATAGCCGCCGATGATGTCGAGCTTCGGCTGCGCCAGATCGGCGACGATGACCTTGGCGCAGCCCCCGGCCAGCGCGGCCAGCGCGACCATCATGCCGATCGGCCCGGCGCCGGTGACGACCGCGATGTCGCCCGGCTGGATCCGCGCGCGCAGCGCCGCCTGAAGGCCGATGGCGAAAGGCTCGACCATCGCGCCCTCGCCGAAGGAGACGCTGTCGGGCAGCTTGTAGGTGAAGGCCGCCGGATGGACGACCTCGGGCATCAGGCAGCCATCGACCGGCGGCGTCGCCCAGAAGCGGACCGCCGGGTCGACATTGTAGAGCCCGAGCTTCGAGGCGCGCGAATCCGGATCGGGAATGCCCGGCTCCATGCAGACGCGGTCCCCGACCTTCAGCGTCTCGACCCCGGCGCCGCATTCGACCACCGTGCCCGCGGCCTCGTGGCCGAGGATCATCGGCGCCTCGACGACGAAATGGCCGATCCGGCCATGGGTGTAGTAATGCACGTCCGAGCCGCAGATCCCGACCGTATGGACGGCGATGCGCACCTCGCGCGGGCCAGGACGTCCCGGCGCGGGCACCTCCCTCAGCGACAGCCTGCCCTTTTCCTCCAGCACCAGCGCCTGCATCCGCGGCTCCTCCCTCTGCCTCTCCGGGGCCCGCCTCCCAGCGGGCCTGTTCCCCCCGTGCTAGGAGCCGCGGGGGGCGGAGGCAAACGAAAAGGCGGGGCGCGCGCTCAGAAGTCCCAGTCCTCGTCCTCGGTGGCGACCGCGCGGCCGATCACGTAGCTCGATCCCGAGCCCGAGAAGAAGTCGTGGTTCTCGCTGCCGGGGCTGAGCGCCGAGAGGATCGCCGGATTGACCTCGGCCGCCTCCGCCGGGAAGAGCGGCTCGTATCCGAGATTCATCAGCGCCTTGTTGGCGTTGTAGTGCAGGAAATGGCGCACGTCTCCGGTCAGCCCGGGGCCGTCGTAGAGCTCGGCCGTGTAGCGGGTCTCGACCTCGTAGAGATCGAAGATCAGCGAGAAGGCGAAGTCCTTGATCCGCGCGCGCTCGGCCGCGGAGACCTGCGCCAGCCCCTGCTGGAACTTGTAGCCGATATAGTAGCCATGCACTGCCTCGTCGCGGATGATCAGCCGGATCAGGTCGGCGGTGTTGGTCAGCTTGGCGCGGCTCGACCACCACATCGGCAGGTAGAAGCCCGAATAGAAGAGGAAGCTTTCCAGGAAGACCGAGGCCGCCTTCTTCTGCAGCGGATCCCCGGCGCGGTACGCGTCGAGCACCAGCGCGGCCTTCTTCTGCAGATGCGGGTTCTCCTCCGACCAGCGGAAGGCGGCATCGACCTCCTCGGTAGAGCAGAGCGTCGAGAAGATCGAGGAATAGGAGCGCGCATGCACCGCCTCCATGAAGGCGATATTCGACAGCACCGCCTCTTCGTGGGGCGTCACGGCATCGGCCATCAGCGCGGGCGCGCCGACCGTGTTCTGCACCGTGTCGAGCAGCGTCAGCCCGGTGAAGACCCGGATCGTCAATTCGCGCTCTTCCGCGCGCAGCGTCGCCCAGGAGGGCACGTCATTCGACAGCGGCACCTTCTCGGGCAGCCAGAAATTCGAGGTCAGCCGGTTCCAGACCTCGAGGTCCTTCTCGTCCTCCAGCCGGTTCCAGTTCACCGCCCTGAGCGCGGTTGCGGGGGCCATGTCCTTCATTGCGGGCGTCCTCACAGGCTGCACGAGACGCAGCCCTCGACCTCGGTGCCTTCCAGCACCGCCTGCCTGAGCCGCACGTAGTAGATGGTCTTGATCCCCGCCCGCCAGGCGCGGATCTGGGCGCGGTTGATATCCCGCGTGGTGGCGCTGTCGGGGAAGAACAGCGTCAGGCTGAGCCCCTGGTCGACATGCTCGGTCGCCGCCGCGTAGATGTCGATGATCGCCTCGGGGCCGATCTCGTAGGCGTCGCGGTAGTAGCCGAGATTGTC
Organism: Poseidonocella sp. HB161398; assembly: GCF_005870025.1. Classification (GTDB taxonomy): domain Bacteria; phylum Pseudomonadota; class Alphaproteobacteria; order Rhodobacterales; family Rhodobacteraceae; genus Mangrovicoccus. The sequence continues at coordinate 85,207 of NZ_VATA01000014.1, read as the reverse complement.
GTTCGTCATGTAGGGCGCGGGATAGTAGACGCGGCCGATCTTGCCCTCCTTGCGGATCTCGATCTTCGAGACGATCGGATGGATCGAGGAGGTGGCGTTGTTGATGTAGCTGATCGAGCCGGTCGGCGGCACCGCCTGCAGGTTGCGGTTGAAGAGCCCGTCCTCGATCACCGCGTCGCGCAGGGCCGCCCAGTGGCCGCGGGTCGGCAGCTCCGCCCCCATCCGCTCGAAGAGCGCGGTGACGGTGCCGCTTTCCGGCAGCCAGTCGCGCTCGGTGTATTTCGCGAAGAAGCTGCCATCGGCATAGGCGGAGTCCCCGAAGCCGCGGAAGCTCCGCCCGCGCTCGCGCGCCAGCGCGTTCGAGGCGCGCAGCGCGTGATAGGCGACGGCGGCGAAGTAGCAGCGGGTGAACTCCACCGCCTCGGGGCTGTCGTAATGGATGCGCTCGCGGGCGAGGAAGCCGTGCAGGTTCATCTGCCCCAGCCCGATCGCATGGCTCTCCTCGTTGCCGCGGCGGATCGAGGGCACGCTGTCGATCGACGACATTTCCGACACCGCCGTCAGCGCGCGGATCGCCGTCTCCACCGTGGCGCCCAGATCGCCGCCATCCATCGCGCGGGCGATGTTGAGGCTGCCGAGATTGCAGGAGATGTCGGTGCCGAGCCTTGCATAGGAGAGGTCGTCGCTGAACTCCGAGGGCTCCGCCACCTGCAGGATCTCCGAGCAGAGATTGGACATGGTGATCCGCCCCGCCACCGGATTGGCGCGGTTCACCGTGTCCTCGAACATCAGGTAGGGATAGCCGCTCTCGAACTGGATCTCGGCGAGGATCTCGAAGAAGCGGCGGGCGCGGATCTTCGATTTCCGGATCGCCGGGTCGGCGACCATCTCGTCGTATTTCTCGGTGACGGAGATCTCGGAGAAGGCGCAGCCATAGGCGCGCTCGACGTCATGCGGCGAGAACAGGTACATCTCCTCGTTGCGCCGCGCCAGCTCGAAGGTGATGTCGGGGATGACCACGCCGAGGCTGAGTGTCTTGATGCGGATCTTCTCGTCGGCATTCTCGCGCTTGGTGTCGAGGAAGCGCAGGATGTCGGGGTGGTGGGCATTCAGGTAGACCGCCCCCGCGCCCTGGCGCGCGCCCAGCTGGTTGGCATAGGAGAAGCTGTCCTCGAGCAGCTTCATCACCGGGATCACGCCGGAGGACTGGTTCTCGATCCCCTTGATCGGCGCCCCGGCCTCGCGGATGTTGGTCAGCATCAGCGCGACGCCGCCGCCGCGCTTGGAGAGCTGCAGCGCCGAGTTGATCGCCCGGCCGATCGACTCCATGTTGTCCTCGATCCGCAGCAGGAAGCAGGACACCAGCTCCCCCCGGCTCTTCTTGCCGGCATTGAGGAAGGTCGGCGTCGCGGGCTGGAAGCGGCCCGAGAGGATCTCCTCCATGATCCGCATCGCCAGCCCGGCATCGCCCCGCGCCAGCGCCAGCGCGACCATGACGACGCGGTCCTCGTAGCGTTCCAGATAGCGCTGCCCGTCGCGGGTCTTCAGCGTGTAGCTGGTGTAGTACTTGAAGGCGCCGAGGAAGGTCGGGAAGCGGAATTTGCGCGCGAAGGCGGCCTCCCAGATCCGGTGCAGAACCTCCCGCGGATAGAGCGCCAGCACCTCTTCCTCGTAGTATCCTTCGTCGACCAGGTAGCCCAGCTTCTCGTCGAGCGAGTGGAAGAAGACGGTGTTCTGGTTGACGTGGTTCAGGAAATAGGCGCGGGCGGCCTGGCGGTCCGCCTCGAAGCGGATCTGCCCCCCGGCATCGTAGAGGTTCAGCATCGCGTTGAGCGCGTGGTAGTCCAGATCCCGTGCAGCGGGACCGGCGGATTGGTCGAGCATCATGCCCTCCGGAATTGGGCGAGCCCCCCGCGCACCCGCGCGAGGTCGGTCTCGGTCCCCGCCAGCTCGAAGCGGTAGAGCAGCGGGACGTTGCATTTCTCGGCGATCACCCGTCCGGCATGGCCGAAGAGGGGACCGAAATTGCGGTTGCCGGCACCGATCACGCCCAGCAGCTGCGCGCGGATGGCGGGATCGTTCAGCGCGCGGATCACCGGTTTCGGCACGGCGCCGCGGCCCTCTCCGTCCGAATAGCTCGGGCAGACCAGCACGAAGGGGCGCGCGCGCAGCACCGACGGATCCGCCCCCGCGCCGAGGCGGAAGGCGGGCAGGCCGAGCCTGTCGATGAACCGTCCGGTATTGCCGCTCGCCGAGGTGAAATAGGCGAGGCCTTGCATCGCCGTCAGGCGGCGAGCGTGGCGATCCGGTCGGGGCGGAAGCCCGCCCAGTGCTGGCCCTCGGCCATCACCACCGGCGCCTGGCGGTAGCCGAGCGCGGTGACGCGCGCCATGGCGGCGGCATCCTCGGTGAGGTCGACCACCTCGTAGGCGATGCCGCTGGCGGCCAGCGCGCGGAGGGTGGCGGTGCACTGCACGCAGGCAGGCTTGGAATAGACAGTGACGGTCATTGGCTCTCGGACCCCGAAGCTTCTTGGCGGAACGGAACAGGGAGCCAGCCACGGCGCCCGTCCGCAAGGACAGGACCGTCTCTGCCGCCCGGGCCCGCCGCCCGTGGACATCATGTGCTCTCAGGCAGGTCTCCTGGCTCGCGGGTCAGCGCCTCGGCCCCGCCTTCCCGGACCCCGGAGGGACCAGTGGCCGGATGGAACCAGGCTCGCCGCTTACAGTTGCGGGGGCAGCGCCGGATTTGCACCGGCTTCCCTCTTAGGCGAACACCTTGCGGCGCCCGCCACCTGAAGCACGATATATAGTATAGATCGCCCGCGCGATGTCCAGCCACATTCTCGCCCGCCACCGAAGGCCCGACCCGGCTGCCGCTGCGCCCCTGTCCCGAGGCCGGCCGGATCGGGCCAGTCCTCTTTTCTGATGCGGCTGCGCATGTGACCCGGCCGGGTCCTCGCAGGCCGAGGCCCGGACCTGCAGGCTGGCCCGATCCGGCTGCGGCCGGGACTCTGTCCCGCGGGCGGCCGAGTCGGGCCCTGGTTGCCGCGTGGCGCTGCGTCCAGTGGGGGAGGGCCTCTTTCACAGTCGGCGCCTTCGGACACGCGGTGCGGGCGAAGGCAGCATACGGAGAGCGAAATCCACGAGGAAGCGCTCCAACCCAAAGGCAGGACTGGCATCAAGGACTCGGTCAGCCCCGGACTGCGCGGCAGTGATATGATCGGCGCTTCTGCGTAGAGAGATGGCGCCCTGGGCCCGGGAAAGAGGCAAGAGCCTGCAGTCATCCACCTCCGCCGAGGCCGCCTGGCTTCTCGGCATCAGCCAGGGCAACCTTCGCCGTCTGCACGCGGAAAGCAGCATCGCTCATACCGGATCCCGCACTGCCAACCGCCGCATCTGCGCCGCGGCGGGGAGCCAGGGCATCCGCGGCGATGTCGGGGCCAATGCCAAGGTGCCGGGCACCTGCCTCAAGGGGCGTTGGCCCGGAGGCAAGATGCAGATCATCGCGGTGTCGAGGTTCAAGGGCCGCTCGGCCGCGACCTCGACTATGGCGCGTCTGGCCTACGGCCCGGGCCTGCAGGGCTGCCGGTTTGTGCGCATCGACGCCGAGCCGAAGGGGTCGCCGACTTCGCTCTTCGGTGTCGCCCCATAGATCCTCGAAGAGGACATGGCCATTCTCTACGGCAAGGTTTGCCATGACGGCGCCGTGCCTATCGCAGGCATATCGAGACGATCGACCTGATCCTGGCCTCGCCGCAGCTCGCCGAATGCAAGCACGAAACGCCGATAGCGCTGTTCAACGGCACTCCCGACGGCGCCGGCATCAATTTCGACCGGCGGCTGCGGTAGTCGCTTGCCGGGGTCGCGGACCGTGATGACGCGGTTCTGACCGGCTGCCCGCCGCCGCTCGGCTTCATCATGCTCCCCCCGCTCTGCGCGGCGGCTTGCATCGTCATCACGGTGATCCCTGCCAGGCGCGACATCGCCTCGATTGACCAGTTCCCGACCATGCCGGCGGAGCTGCCGGAAAGCGTCGCGGTCCGCGGCGAGCCGCCGGAATGGGATTCCGAGACGTTCCTTCCGGCCCGGGTCGAGCGGAAAGACGGGCCGAGACAGCTGCTGGCCGCTTTCCGGCGCTCCAATCTCGGCGACGGCATGCGGCTGCATCGCTTCGTCGAGCCGACCGCACTCTGCGACGCCAGCATGACCAGGCAGACGATCTGCGAAGTCGCGTGCGGCAGGGTCAACCGCCAGGCCTTCGGGCGCGCCTTCGGCTCGGTCGCGCAGGTCTTGCGCTGCGTCGAGAACGCAATGCGCCGGATATGGGAGCGCGAGGCGCTGGAGATGGCCGATGGCGCGCAGGGACAAGCTTTCCGATGTGCTTTCGGGCTCCTCGCCAAGGGCAAGCTTGGCCGGTGACTCAATTCACCACACCATCCATGAGCAACCGCAAGGGCGATGCACCGCATGCGATATGCCACTCTCCGGCCTGTCTCTCCGATCTGGTGAAGACCGCTGCCGCCAACCCGAGGCCGGGCAAACGCGCGCTCTGCCAGATGGCGTGAGGTGTGCCGAGGGCGAGCGACCGGCCGCCTCCGCGAGGCCGGTGCACCAGCCTGGGCACTCTCGCTGCGCCGCACTGTGGCAGGCGATCTTCGGGGGCAATGAGGCGAAGCGTTGACGCAGACAGAAGCGGTGGCAGGCCTGTCGTGTCAATTCCAGGGCATGCCGCCGGGACTCACGATGCGGCGGCACGTCCCTGTCCGGAGCAAGGGGCCGCATACCGGCCTTTGGCATGCCCGCGTTGCACGGGTGCCCGAGGCTGTGCCCCTCGCGCTGGCCGGTCCGGTGCCCGGCTGCGGCAGATGCGCAACATTGCCGAAGGGCCCGCCGATCTGCCATGAGACCGGCAGGCGCCCGGCGGACTTCGCCGCGGCGGGATCACGGAGACAGGCATGCAGGCAGCAACCGACGCGAGACCCAGGGACGGCATGGCCGGGATCCTGCTGATGTGCGCGGGCGTCGCCTGCCTCTGCGTCAATGACGCCATCGCCAAGACCCTGGCCGCCAGCTACCACCCGATGCAGATCCTCTTCCTGCGCAACCTGCTGGCGCTGCCGGTGGCGATCGCCATCGCCTGGCGGATGGGCGGGGCAGGGGCGCTGCGCTCGCACCGGCCGCTGGCGCATCTCTTGCGCGGGGTGCTCTGGATCGGCGCCGCCTTCCTGTTCTTCACCGGGCTGCGCTATCTCGCCCTGGCCGAGGCGACGGCGCTGGTCTTCGTCGCGCCGCTCTTCATCACCGCGATCTCGGCGCTCTTCCTGCGAGAGCAGGTCGGCTGGCGGCGCTGGCTTGCCGTGCTGGCGGGCTTTGCCGGGGTGCTGATCGCCGTGCGCCCGGGCGCCGAGGCCTTCCGCGCGGTCTCGCTCCTGCCGGTGGCGACGGCGCTGGTCTATGCGCTGCTGATGGTCAGCGCCCGCTGGGTCGATCCGCGCGAGAGCGTCTGGACGCTGCTCCTTTACCTGACCGGGGCGGGGGCGCTCCTGAGCGCGCTGGTCGTGCCGTTCTTCTGGGTGCCGCTCGCCGCCCGGGACCTCTGGCTCTGCGCCGCGATCTCGGTCTTCGGCACGGCGGGGATGACGATGATCACCCAGGCGTTCCGGCTGGCGCCTGCGGTGGTGGTGGCGCCGCTCGACTATACTGCGCTGGTCTGGGCGACGCTGCTCGGCTGGGCGATCTGGCGCGAGATCCCCGACCCGGCGGTCTTCCTCGGCGCCGCCGTCATCATCGCCAGCGGCGGCTTCACCATCTGGCGCGAGCACCGGGCGCAGGGCTAGGCCCTGCCGGACACGGCGCCCGGCGGCAGGCCGGGGCGGACGAGATGCCGGAGACGCGATGAAACGGCCGCCCCGATCAGCCGCGTCCGGGCGGGACAGGCATGGCAAGATGGCCGAGTTTCTCGGGATTGCGGGTGATCCAGACGGCGGCGATCCGCCCGCCCCGGATGCCGAGCGCGGTGGTCTGCAGCACATTGCCCGGCTCCAGCGTGACGAAGCCCGGCGCGCCGCTGATCCGGCTGAGGCCCGGGAAGGGCGGCAGCGGCCGGGGCCGCTTCTTCGCCAGCCCGGCGAATAGCCCGGCGGCGCGGCGGCGGCCATGCAGCACGTTGAGCGACGCGGGCACGCGGCCGCCGCCATCGGCATGGACCTCGATTTCCGCGGTAAAGAGCTCCAGCAGCGCTTGCATGTCGCCGCTGCGGCTGGCCTGCCAGAAGGCCTCGACGATGGGCGCGTCCTCGGCCAGCGGGCGGCGGGGCACGGGCTCGGCCCCGGCCAGGCGGCGGCGGGCGCGCGACACCAGCTGGCGGCAGGCGGCGGGGCTGCGCCCGACAACCGCGGCGATCTCGTCGAAGCCGTAGTCGAAGGCGTCGCGCAGCAGGAAGGCCGCGCGCATCTCTGGGCCGAGCCGGTCGAGCGTCAGCACTAGGGCGATGCCGACTTCCTCGGCCGCCATCCAGCTTTCCTCGGCATCGGGGGCGCGGTCCTCGACCAGCGGGTCGGGCAGCCAGGCGCCGACATAGCGCTCGCGCCGGGCGCGGGCGGATTTCAGCTGGTCGAGGCAGAGCCGGGTGACGACCGCGGCCAGCCAGCGCCGCGGATGCTCGAGGCGCGCCAGGTCCTGCGCGGCGAGGCGCAGCCAGGCCTGCTGCAGGATGTCCTCGGTCTCGGCGACCGAGCCGGTCATGCGGTAGGCGAGCCCCGCCAGGCGGCGGCGCTCGCTTTCCAGCAGGGCGAGGCGCGGATCAGGCGGCATCGGCCCGGGCGGGATGGACCGAGCGGAAGCCGACGGCGAAGCGGTTCCAGCTGTTGATCGCGTTGATCGCCAGCGTCAGGTCGACCTGCTCGGCGGGGGTGAAGGCGGCGGCGAGCGCGGCATAGTCGGCATCGGGGGCGGCGGTGGCCTCGAGCCGGGTCAGCGCCTCGGCCCAGCCGAGCGCGGCGCGCTCGCGCGCGTCGAAGGCGGGGCTTTCGCGCCAGGCGGCCAGCACGTCGAGCTTCTGCAGGGAGACCCCGGCGGCGCGGGCATCGGGGGCGTGCATGTCGAGGCAGAAGGCGCAGCCGTTGATCTGCGACACCCGCATCTTCACCAGCTCGCGCAGCGCAAGCGGGATCGACAGCGCGTGGGTCGCCTCCTCGAGGTCCCGCATCGCGCGGAAGGCGGCGGGCGAGGCCTGGTAGTAGTTCAGCCGTTCGGTCATGATCCTGTCTCCGGTTCCATGGTCTAGCAGAGATCAGGACGAAACGGGGGGCCGGTTTGTGACAGGCCGGGCAGTGTGCCGTTGCGTCAGGCGAGGATCGTGGCCAGATCCGCGCCGCTCTCGGCCGCCGCTTCCAGTGCCTCGAGGATCTCGCCGAGCGGGAAATCGGACGTGTCGGCGGCTTCCAGCGCCGGCCCGGCCTCTGCCAGCGCGGCGAGGGGCAGGTGCCCGGCCAGCAGCTCGGCCGTCGCGGCGCCGGGGAAGCGGGCGGAGGCGGCAAGACCGGGCGCGGCCGCGGCGAGGCGCGCCTCGAAGACGCGCAGGCCGAGCGAATTGACCGGCACCCCGGCGAGGAACGTGCCCGCTGCGCGGATCCGGTCGCAGGCGGCGTCATGCGCCGGCACGGGGCCGTCGGCGGCGATAAGACCGGGCGGCACCGCATAGAGCTCCAGCACCCGGCCCATCAGCTGTGCTCCGTCCCGGCAAGCGCGGCGCGGCAGAAGTCCAGATCGGCGAAGGGGCTGGGCGGCGGCGCGGGCAGGCCGAGCATCCCGGCCGCGGCCAGCGCCGCAGTGGCGCTGCGGTCCCAGAACATCCCGGGCAGCAGCAGCCAGGGACGCCCCTTGCGGATCGCGTCGAGGCTCTGGCCCACGAGGGCCGCACGGGCCAGGTTGAGCGCGGCGAGGCTGCGGGCCAGGCCCGGTCCGTCCGGGCGCGCCGTGGCCTCCAGAAGATCGGCCGTCGCCCGCGCGCAATCGAGGATCAGGCCGTCCTGGCCGCGCGGCCGGGGCAGGGCGCGGATCGCCGTGCGGGCCGCCGCGATGCCCTGCGGATCGCCCAGCACCAGCGCGGCCATCGCCCGGGCCAGATGTGGCGCCTCGGGGGCGACCTCGTCCTCGGCCGCTTCGAGTCCCGGGCGCAGCGCGCGGGCCACGGCGCGCGCCTCGGTCCAGTCGCCGGCGATCACCGCCATTGCCAGATAGCCTGCCGCCGCATCCGGCCCGAGCGTGGCAAGAAGCGGGCTCTGCGAGACGGGCTGCGCCCGCAGGAGCCCCCAGAGCCGGGCCAGCACATCGGCTCGCCCGGCCAGGTAGGCGGCATCGAGCCCGGCGGAGATCCAGGCGAGGTCCTCCTCCAGCCCGCTGCCGCGCCGGGCCTGGAGCACCGCGGAAGCGGGCTCGGCCGCCCAGGCCGGGCTGTCGGTCTCGATGGCGTCGAGCGCCGCCTGCCGGTCGTCGGCCCGGTCGAGCCCGTAGGCTGCCAGCCGCCCGTCATTCGGAGCCGCGTCGAAAATCGTCATGGGTGCACCAGCCTGCCGTTGCTGTCGATGGCGGGATCCCCGCCCTCGCCGGATAGTCGCGCAGTGGCGAAGACGAAGGCAAGCGCCCGGTCGCGATGCGCGGCGAGGATCGCCCGGCCGATGGCGCGGCGCTCGGCCATGGCATGGCCGGGCCGGACTGCGCGGGCCATGTAGACGCCGCAGCGCCGGGCATAGAGGTACTCGTCCTGGCGGATCCGCGCGGGCAGGGCGCCGCCGCCGAGCGCGGCGCGCAGCGCGCGGGTGACGCGGACCGAGCCGACCGCCGCGCTGCCGCCCTTGGCCTCGCCGACCAGCACGATGCGCTCGCCGCCGATCTCGCGCAGGAAGACCAGGTTGGCGTTGTAGGAGGTGCCGCAGATCAGGGTGCCGGGCATGGCAGCGTAGCCGCCGCCCGGATCGGTGGCGGGGGGCAGCACGTCGCCGCTTTCCAGCAGGTCGGCGCCGAAGAGGGCGGACATCTCGTGGACGGCATGGAGCACGCCGATCCGCTCGGCGGCGGCGCGCCGCGCCGGAAGGTCGCGCGCGGCCGTGGCACCGGCATGGTCCCGGCGGGCATTGGCAAGACCGTCCGCGAGGGGCGAGGCCGCAATCGGGTGGAGCGCTTTCCAGGAGGCCGCGCCGAGCCGCATCGCCTCCTGGTAGGCCAGCGCGTCGGCAAGCTCGCGGCGGCGGCGGAAGAGCAGCGCGAAGAGCCTGCGCGCCCGCGCCGCGACCAGTGCATGCCCGGCCGGGGTGGTCGCGGATGCCGCGAGCCGGGCCAGCAGCGAGAGCGCGGCCGAGATGTCGCCTTCGAGCGCCGGCGAAAAGGGCGGGGCGGTCTCGATCCGGTGGATCGCCGCGTCGAGCCGCTGCAGGTCGGGACCGGAAGGCGGGTCGCCGTCGCTGCGCGGATAGCTGGTCAGCCCGCCGGTCATGCCGCGCCGCCGCCGCCATCCACGCGGCTGGTCAGCGGCCCGGCAGCGCGGCGGTCCCGGCCGGGGGCGGCGACCGACTCGCCGGGATGGCGCCAGCAGCGGGCGAGGGCGGCGGCGCGGGCCTCGGGGCCGAGCCCGGGGGCGAGATCGCCGATCATCCCGGCGAAGGCCTCCGCGGGCGCGCCGCCGGCTTCCACCTGCGCGCAGAGCGCCTGCAGCCGCGCCGAAAAGGCCGGATCGGACAGCGCCGGTTCCCGTGCCTCGAGCGCCAGTGCCGCCGCCAGCCCGGTTGGGGAAAGCCGCAGCCGGTGGGTCCGGCCGGTCTCTTCGACGGCGACCAGCGCCTTGGTTTCGATCAGCGCCTCCAGCGCGCGGCCGATGGTCGAGGGCCGGCCGATGCCCCGCGCCTCGCAGAGCTCCAGCAGCCGGGCGAGGTCCATCTCCCAGTCGCGGGCGGGGCGGGTGGCGGCGCGGATCGCCGCGCCGGGCAGCCCGGTCCAGGCATCCCGCACCCAGACGGGCAGGTCGGCATGCTCGCCCGGCGCCTGGCCCGAAAGCACCTGGCGCAGCTCCGGATCGGCGACCTCGTCCTCGGCGCCCTCGGTGGCGGTCGCTTCGAAGACCACCTGCAGCCCCGGAGGCAGGGCCGGATGCGCGGCGGCCGGGCGCGCCCGCTGGGCGGCATGGACCTGCCGCCAGCTTCCGGCGCCCCGGAGCGCATGGAAGGCCCAGACGATGCGGTAGACCAGCGCCTCCGCCTCCGACATCACCGGGGCGAGCTGCTCTGGCGTGGCGGCGGCGTCGAGCGGCGTCACCGGCGGATGGCCCGAAATGCTTTCCGGCGGCTCGATCGGGTCCAGCGGGTCCTCGCGGGATGCCTCGCCGCTGCCCCAGCTGCCGTCATAGAAGCCCTGCAGCGCTGCCATTGCCTGCCAGGGCAGGAGATTGCCGAGCCGCGCCGCCGCAGCCAGGATCGCAAAGGTCGAGGCCTGCGGCCGCGCCGCCTCCAGCTCCGCGGTTTCGGGCAGCCCCTCGGGCAGGAGGCCGGTCTCCTCGAGCGCGCGGGCGATCGCGTCGGCCTCGGCGGGCGGGCAGGTGGTGCGGCCGTCGGCGAAGACCGCATTGCCCATCAGGTAGGCGCCATCCCCCTGCGGCAGGGCAATGCGGATGCGGCTCTGCCCGGCCGCCGAGGCGGTGTCGCGCCCGGCATCGAGCAGGAGCCGCAGCACCGCCGCCTGCACCCGGCCCATGCCGCGGGGCAGCGCCCCGGGCGCGCCGGGCAGGGCGGCGCGGACCTGCAGGAGATCGCGCTGCGCCGCCGCGATCTTCTCCGCGAGCTCCGCGCCGGGCGGGGACTCCATCGCCGCCGAGAGCCGGGCGGAGATCAGCGCATCGGCGATCTCGCGCACCAGCTCGGCGGCGACCGCGTCGCTGTCGGTCTCGCCCGGCGCGGCCATGGCCGCCTCGACCGGGCGGCGGGTCAGCGCGCCGAGCCGAACCCGCCGCGCGCCCTCGAGCCCGGCCAGCCGGGCGACATCCCAGGCGATCAGCTCGCCCATCCGGTCGTCATCGGTGGCCAGCACCACCTCCTCCATGTCGGCCGCGGCCGCGCGGATCGCCGCCAGCCGCGGCTCGGCGCCGTCGCGCAGCAGGCGGCGGGCGCGGAAGCCCGCCTCGATATCGACCCCGCCGATCGCCGGGCCGGAGACCGCGCCGAGCGTCGCCTCGACCCGCGCGGCCTTGCCGAGGATCGCCTCCAGCGTCGCGCGCTTGGCGCCGGCCTCGATGATCACCAGCCGCTTGGGATAGAGCCGTTCGCCATGGGCCTTCAGGTAGCGGCCGAGCAGGTGGATCGGCGCCAGCGGTCCGTCGGCCCCGGCGGGCGGAAAGAGCCTTGCGGGATTGGCGAAGGTGACGAAGGCGGCCTTGGCACGGCTGACGGCGACATTCATCAGAGCGGGCTCGCGGTCGACGAAGCTGCTGCCGGCCTGGCCCGCGCCCTCGGTCACCGAGAAGCAGACCACCGGCCGCTCGGCGCCCTGCAGGCGGTGGACCGTGCCGATGGTGATCGCGTTCAGATCTGCCTCCTCCGGCCAGCCCTCGCCGTCGCGCGCGGCCTCGAAGGCCCGCAGGATGGCGCTGCGGACGGTTTCGGCCTGGGCGCGGTAGGCGCTGAGCACGGCAACGATCTCGGCGATCTTCTTTCCCTTGTAGGGACCGGCCTGCCAGCCGGGCCAGGAGGCGGCCAGCCAGCTGGCGATCTCCTCGGCCTCGGCCGTGCTGCGCTTCGAGCCGCCCGCGCTGTCGGGTTCGGCCGCGACCTCGACCCAGGACATGTGCGGCAGCGCCGCGCCGGGTCGGTCCTTCGTGACCGGCCGCAGCCGCCCGTCATAGCACAGTGCGTTGCAGTAGCCGATGATCGCGGGCGCGCAGCGGTAGTGGTAGAGCAGCGTGATCCCGGGCTCGGCGCCGTCGGTGACGCTGGAGGCATGGCGCGCCATCGCCAGCGCGCTGCCCGAGGCGGCGGATTTGCCGGTCAGCGCCAGCGCGTCGAGCATCCCCGCCAGCCCCTCGCGGCGCAGGAGCGCCAGCTCGCCCAGCGAGTCGATCGAGGCGATGGGCGCGAGCTGGCGCAGGTCGCCCACCACCGCGGCGCGCTTGGCCAGGGCGAAGGCGGCCCCGGCCAGCTCCGGCGGGGCCTGTCCGGCCTCGTCGATGATCACGAGGTCGAAGAGCCCCAGCAGCGTGCGCCGCGGGTCGTCTGGGGGCAGGGTGCGCGGGTCGATCTCGCCCAGCCGCGGCAGGGTGTGGAGCGTCGAGACGATGCAGGGGGTCAGCATCGCGGCGCGGCGCAGCGCCTCCTCGGCATTCAGCGGATGGCGCGAGACCAGCCGGGTGCGGGCGCTGAGCAGGAATTCCGCCTCCCAGTAATGCGCCGCCCAGTAGAAGGCCTCCGCCCGCCAGGTGATGTCGAGCACTGCCTCGATCTCGGCGCGCTGCTCGTCGCGCGTCAGCCCGGCGCCGCCCTCCGCGACCAGGGCCAGGAAGGCCTCGACGCGGGCGATGCGCTCGGCGCTCCAGAGCGCGCGGCGGGTCTCGAGGAGCCGGGCCAGCGCGGGATCGCCGCGGGCCGCGAAGGCCTTCCGGGTGGCGGCGGTGCGGGTTTCGGCGACTTCGCGGAGCTGCTCCCAGGCGGCCTCGCGCCCCTCCTCGATGCTGGCGGGCGCGGGGTCCATGCCCTCCGCGGCCACGGTCTCTGCCTGGGCGAGCCAATGCGCCTCGGCCTCTTCCAGCGTCTCCGGATCGAGCAGGTCCGTGCCCCTGAGATAGCGCAGCAGCGACCGCCCATGCCCGGCGCGGCCGAGGCAGGTGACGTTCCGGAATTCCCTGATGCCCTCGTCGTTCTGGGAAGAGAGCGCCGGGAAGAAGGCGCCGTAGGAGGAGAGTTCGGGCAGCCAGCGCTGCGCCAGGGGGAAGCTGCCGTCGCGATGCGGCGCGTCGCCGAAGGCGCCGATGACATTGGTCACCGATTGCTGGGTGAAGCCGGTGGCGACGACGATCGGGCAGGGCGCGCGCTCGAGCGCGGCGGAGACCCAGCTGCTGGCGATCACCGCGCGCAGCATCGAGGTCTTGCCCGAACCGGGCGGGCCGTTGATGCTGACCGTCTCGCCCGGGGCAAGGTCGAGCACCGCGCGCACCGCCGCGCCCTGGGTTGCGTCGAGCGGATAGAGCGGGCGCTCCTTCTCGTTGGGGGCGTGCTCGTCGATATTGCCGGTCACCAGCCGGTCGAGCGCGGTGCTGCGGGCATAGAGGCGCGCGGACTTTGGCCGGGCGAGCCGGTCGAAGAGCGCCAGATCGTCCTTCACGGCGTCACGGTGGCGGGAAATGACGTCATAGACCGCCGCGACTGGCGCGGTGGAGGCGCTGCCGATCGCCGCGCGGTGGATCGCGGCGACCAGCCGCCAGGGCGCCGGATCGCGCCGCTCGGACTGGCCGGCGCCCTGGCGCCGCCCCAGCCGGGCGGTCTCGCGGCGACGGCGGTCGAGCGTTCCGGACAGCGTCTCGATCAGCTCGGGCAGCGGTTCCCCGGCGGATCCCGTCGCGGCCTCCGCGGCGGCGCGCAGCGTGCCCTCGAGCCAGTCGGGCCAGGGGGTCGCCGCGGCCGGATCGCCGGATGTCGCCGCCAGGCCCAGCCGGGCAGAAAGGCAGTCCTGCAGCCGCGCGCCGTCGGCGAGGCAGAAATCCTGCTCGGCCGGGCCGAGATGCCGGGGGTTGAAGACCGGCACTTCGCCGGGCTTGGCCAGCAGCCCCGCCCCGTCCTGGCGCAGCGCCGGGATCGCCGCGAGGATCGCTCCGGCGCCTGCCGCCGCGCGGCCCGGCGTCCCGGCGGGACGCAGGCAGAGCGCGACGACCACCTCCTCGGGCGCGCGCTCCGGCGGGGGGGGCGCGGGGCCGGGCAGGGCGGCGCCCATCAGCGCCAGATCGGCGAGCTCCACGGTTTCCGCCCCGCCGGCCTTGGCGAGTTCGCGGAAATCGACGAAATCGAGCGCGGCGCGGAAATAGCGGGCCAGGTCGGCCGGATCGACTGCCGGGGTCCGGGGCGTGGCCGGCGGCGGTGCGGGCCTGCGCGGCGGGGACTTGCGGCGGAACCAGCTCATCGCGGCAGCACCCGGTGAAGATGCACCGCGGCCCAGAACGCCTCGCGCCGCTCCAGCGCGACGATCACCTGCCGCCCGACGGTCAGCGCCTCGCAGAGCCAGACCATATGCGCCTTGGGATAGAGCCGCGCCTCGACCTCGCGCCCGCCGATCTGCAGGCCGAGGGTGACATGCGACTGGCGGGCCAGGCGCGGCGCGCGGACGGCGCCGCTGTCCTCCGCGGCCTCCTCCGGCGGGGCGAGCCGCAGCGCGGCGGCGGTCACCTCGGCGCCGATCCAGTCATGCCGGTCCCCCGGCCGGCCCGGCAGCCCGTGCGCCCCTTCGGGTCCGCGCAGCCCCGAGAGCGACCAGCGGGCATCCTCGGCGCTCCAGACCAGATCGGCCCAGACGAGATCGGGCGCCTCCGCCGGGCCGTCGCCGGACAGCGCGGCGTAGCTCTCGCCGAGGCTCTCCTGGCCGATCCCGCCGCCCTGCCATTTCGCGAGGCGGCGCTGGCCGATGCGTTCGAGATGGAATTTCTGTACCGGGACGGAGAAGGCGACGCCGAGCTCTTCCGACCAGCCCGCCAGCCGGCCGGCGCCCTTGGCGGCGTCGAAAGCGAGCACCGGCATGTAGAGCGCGCAGCGCTGCGCCTCGCCGGGCGCCGCCGGGCCGGGAGGCAGGATGTCCGCCTGGCAGGGCGCGGTGACGGCCTCGACGACCAGCCGACCGGACCGGTCGGTGCCCAGGCGGCCCTCGATCCCGGCGCCGTCGCAGATCTCGGCCAGCCCGGCCGCCCAGAGCACCGGGCGCGGCAGCAGCGCGTCATGGACCGTGCCGTCATGCTCGGCCTCCGCGCGCAGGTAGCGTCCGGCATGGCGGATGGCGAGCGGCAGCGCGCCCAGATCTTCGAGCCCCTCGCCGGAAAGCAGCTCGACCACCTTCCAGCCTTTGGGGCCCTTCTCGATCCGGCAGGCGAAGGGGGTGCCGAGCGGCACGGCGCGGCCGCGCACCGTCGCGAAGCACAGCGCCGTGTCGATGCCGCCGGGCGCGCCGAGGATCTCGGCCGCGGCGAACTGCCCGGTCCGGCCCTTGCGCCAGGCCCGGACAAGCGCCTGTGCCGCCAGCTGGTCCGGCGCCGGTTCAGCCATGGAATGTCCTGTCTGGCACCGGAAGGGCTCCGTTTCCGTCAATCGCGTGCGCAAGGCGTGCAACGGATCGGGCCAAGGTGCAATCGCCCTCATCGCCGCCGGCGGGCCTTCGCCGACCGGACGTGCCGCCGCGACCCGGAGGAATGGCCGCGATGCGGCTAATCATTCCGTGAAAACGCACTTTTTGGAAAAAAAGTTTTAGTTTGACTGATTTTGAAATGAATGTTCTATGGCGGAAGCGCTCCTGGCGGAGGCGCCGGATCCCGTCGGGGATGCGGCCCCCGGTCCCGGGACAACGATATCCACGAGGAGGAAGAATTGCTGTTCCAACGTATTGCGTCGCCCGTCCTGTTCTCGGGCGCTCTCCTGCTGTCCGCCCTGCCTGCCGCCGCCGACGTGACCCTGCGGCTGGCGCATAATCTCAGCCAGGACCATGTGCTGGCCAAGACCTTCGAGGCCATGGCCGCCGAGGTCGAGGAGCTTTCGGACGGGGAGATGCACATCAAGATCTACCCCAACGGCCAGATGGGCGAGACCAAGGACGTCATGGCGATGATGCAGCAGGGCGCCATGGACATGACCAAGGGCTTCTACGGCGAGCTGCAGGCCTACGAGCCGTCCTATTTCGTCTTCACCGTCCCCTACCTGTTCCAGGATGACGCCCATCTGGAGCGCGTCCTGCACGGCGCGCTGATGGAGAAGCTCAACGAGGCTTCCAGCAAGAAGGGCTTCTTCAACCTGGCGGGCTATGCCACCGGCACGCGCAGCTTCTATGCCAACAAGCCGATCAACACGCCCGAGGACCTGCAGGGCGTCAAGATCCGCGTGCTGCCGACGCCGACGACCAACCGCACGATGGAGCTCTTGGGCGCCTCGCCGGTGCCGATCCCCTTCGGCGAGACCTATACCGCGATCCAGCAGGGCGTGATCGACGGCGGCGAGAACAACATCACCACCTATGTCTCCACCCGCCAGTTCGAGGTCGCCAAGGTCTTCTCCGAGGACAAGCACACGGTCGTGGTCGACTTCCTGACCATCTCCACCAAGAGCTGGGACCGGCTGACCGACGCGCAGAAGGACATCCTGCTGACCGCCGCGCGCCATTCCGAGGAGTCCGCCCGCGAGATCTACCAGGAGGACGTGGTCGCCGCGCGCCAGGCGGTGCTCGACGCCGGCAACGAGATCGTCGAGGTCGACCCGGCGCCCTTCCAGGCGGCCGTGCAGCCGCTGATCGACGAGCTGATGGCCGATCCGGCCAAGGCCGAGCTGATCGAGGCCGTCCGCGCCGAAGCCGCGGAATGACAGCCAGTCCCGGCGGGCCCGCGCGGCCTGCCGGGGATGCGGTTCCCAAGAGGCAGTCAAACCAATGCTGAACTTCGCTCGCAGGACGAGGCGCGGGCTCGATCTCGTCCTCTCCACCGCCTGTGCCCTGATGATGGCCGCGCTCGTGGCCTGCGTGACCTGGCAGGTGCTCAGCCGCTACGTGCTGGCCCGCCCGAGCACCCTGACCGACGAGGCCTCGCGCTTCCTGCTGATCTGGCTGGTGCTCGCCGCCGCGGCGCTCTGCACCGGGGCCAAGCGCCATCTGGCCATCGACCTGATCGTCGGCGTGCTCGGCGCCCGCGGCCGCCGCTGGCTGGAGCTCTATATCGATGTCGCCATGACCGGCTTCGCCTTCTGGGTGATGCTGATCGGCGGGCTGCGGATGATGTCGACCGCGGCCGGCGTGGGCGAGCTGTCGCCGGCGATGCAGCTGCAGATGAGCTATGTCTACGCCATCCTGCCGGTCAGCGGCGCGGCGATCCTGGCCTACTGCCTGCTCTCGATCGCCGAGACGCTGGCCGGGGCGACCCCGGGCTCCGCTGCCGCGGCCGGGCAGGGGGAGTGACGCCATGGAGAACTATCCGGCCCTCGTCCTTCTCTTCTCGTTCTTCTTCCTGGTCTTCACCGGCGTGCCGATCGCCTTCTCGCTGGGCATCGCCGCCATCGCCGCGGGCAGCATGATCCTGCCGCCCGAGATCATCCTGACCATCATCAGCCAGCGCATGGTCTCGGGGCTCGACAATTTCGCGCTGCTGGCGATCCCGTTCTTCGTGCTGGCGGGGGTGCTGATGAACCATGGCGGCATCGCGGCCAAGCTGATCCGGCTGGCCATGGTGCTGGTCGGGCGCACGCCCGGCTCGCTCGGCCATGTGAATGTCGTCGCCAACATGCTCTTCGGGTCGATCTCGGGCTCGGCCACCGCGGCCGCGGCGGCGGTCGGCGGGGTGATGTCGCCGATGCAGGCGCGCGCGGGCTTCCCGCCGACCTACTCGGCGGCGATCAACATCTCCTCCTGCGTCAGCGGGCTGCTGATCCCGCCCTCGAACGTGATGATCATCTACGCCGTCACCGCCGGGAACCTGTCGATCGCGGCGCTCTTCGCGGCGGGCTACCTGCCGGGCTTCCTGCTGGGTCTGTCGCTGATCGCCACCGGCTTCGCCATCTCGCGGGCCCGCGGCTACGGCTCGGGCGAGCGCGCGGGGCTTGGCGACATCCTGCGGGCGCTGGTCGAGGCGATCCCCAGCCTGCTGCTGATCGTGGTCATCATCGGCGGCATCCTCGGCGGCATCTTCACTGCCACCGAAGCCTCGGCGGTCGCGGTGCTCTACGCGCTCGTCCTGTCGGTCGGGATCTACCGCACCATCCCGCTGAAGCAGCTGCCGGCCGTGCTGGTCGAGGCCTCGGTGACGACCGGCATCGTGCTGCTGCTGGTGTCGATGTCGATCGCCATGTCCTGGGTGATGACGCGGGCGGACATCCCGCAGACGATCACCGCGGCGCTGCTGTCGATCTCGGAGAACCCGCTGGTGCTGCTCCTGATCATCAACCTGGTGCTGATCGTCGTGGGCATCTTCATGGACATGACCCCGGCCATCCTGATCTTCACGCCGATCTTCCTGCCGGTGGCGACCAGCATCGGCATGGACCCGCTGCATTTCGGGATCATGATGATCTTCAACCTCTGCATCGGGCTCTGCACGCCGCCGGTGGGCATCGCGCTCTTCGTCGGCTGCTCGGTGGCGGATGTGCGGGTGCAGCATGTCGTCCGGCCGCTCCTGCCCTTCTTCGGGGCGATGCTGCTGGCGCTGGTGCTGGTGACGGTGCTGCCGCAGCTGAGCCTGGCGCTGCCGGAATTCTTCGGCCTCTACAACTAGCCCGGCAGGGCCCGGGGGCGGATCCCGGGCCCTGCCGTTCCGCTCAGCCGCCGAGCGGTGCGGGCGGGCGGCCGGGGACCACCTGGTCGAGCTCCGAGGGCGGCACCCGGTAGGCGGCGGCGAAGCTCGCGAGCACGGTCAGCGCGCTGGCCAGCTCGGCTGTCATCGGCGCGGCGAGCACCAGGGAATCCAGAAGGTATACCGCGATCGTCGTCAGCGCGCCGGCGGCGCCTCCGGCCATCACCTTCCTTCCGGGCAGGCAGGTCTGCATCCTTGCCATATGTGTCTCTCCTTCTTGCTTGCTGGTTTCCGGGGGCTAGAGCAGCGCCGCGGCGCGCAGGAGCCCGGCAATGCTGTCGACGGGAATGCCGCCCGGGGCGACGCCATCGGCGGGCCGCCAGCGGCCGCCCGGTCCGGTGCCCGGCTGGTTGAGGACGCTTCCGGGATCGGCGGCGAGCAGGCCGACCAGCGTCTCGGCGACGAGGCGGCTGCCGAGCGGACCGAGCCGCCCGCCGCTGCCGAGGCATTCGGCCTCCTTGAGAATGTAGACCCAGAGCGGCGTGTCCCCGGCGAAGCCGCCCGCCTCGAGCGCGGCCCCGGCCGGGCCGGAGACCAGCGCCGCGCGGTCCAGCGCCGGCAGCTGCGGCCCCCCGGTGGCGTTGACCGCGGCCAGGCAGGCCTGGCCCGAGGGCAGGTTCAGCCGCAGCCCGCGCCGCAGGTTGCGCCGGGCGAGATGGCGCATCACCCCGGGCACATGCGTGTCCGTCTCCTCGTTGGCCAGATCTGCCAGGGGCGGCTCGATCATGGTGTCGATGCGGCGCGCCGAGCGGTCCGGAGCGTCGGCGGTCACCGGACCGACCAGGCGTTCCCATTCCACCGCCATGTGGCTCGGCAGCCGCGGCGCGGAGCCGCCGCCGGGCAGCGGCATCGGCTCGGCGGCATTGCCGGTATTGGCGAAGAGCAGCGGCAGCCCGGCGCGTTTCGCCAGCGGCACCACCCCCGGCACCGGGCGGCCGTAGTAGCGGTTCCAGTCATAGCTGGCGCGCACCATGGAATGGCCGAAGCGGAAGGCGGCGACAGAGAATTCCAGCGGCACCGGCAGGAGCCCCGGGCCGGGGGTGCCGACACGCTCGCAGAAGGCACGGTAGAGCGCTGCGCGCGACTGCACGACCCCGGCCAGGACGCCGGGATCGCAGATCGCCGGCAGGTAGTCATGCAGCACGATCCACTGGTAGTGGAGCCGGACCATCTTCCGCGCCCAGGTGAAGACCTTGCTGCGGTCCGAGACATCGGCGAGATGCCGCGGCGCCTCGTCCACCACCTTGTTGTGGAAACGCAGGAAGCCGAGATGCAGCTGTGCCACGACGAGGTTCTCGTCATTGCGCGGGTCGCCGATAATCGCGGTGTGCAGGCGCAGGCTGCCATCCTCGCGGTCGACGAACATGTCGCGCAGCTCGGGCGGCAGGCAGCGCAGCTCCTCTTCGGTGAAGGCGGGATCGGGATCGGAGATCGCCCGCGCCAGCCGCAGCAGGTCGGCGGCGGGATCCGCGGGAATCGGCACGCGGCCGACCGGCGAGATCGCAGTCGTCCCGATCCAGAGCTTGGCGCAATCCGCCGGGAAGCGCAGCGCCTTCTGCATCTTCTGCGCGAACGGTCCCATATTGGGCCCGCCGCCATAGACGCTGTCGAGATTGAGCGCCCCGGCGCGCAAGTTGCCCAGATGCGCCGCCACGGTCCGGCGCGGCAGCGGTTCGACCTCGTCGGCATCGATCACCGACATGCCCGCCTCGCGGTCGGTATTGGCGGTGACATCATGGTCGATGAACTGGCCGAGGAAGGTGAAAACCGAAGGGATCTGCGAATGTCCCTCGTCCAGGGCCGGCTGGGCGACCATCGCCTCGGCCAGCGCGTCGAGCCGCGCCGTGGTGCCGGGGCCGTGTGCCGCGATCGGGGCATCCGGGAAGAGATAGCCGAACGGGCCGAAGGCCATCTTGCTCTCGTCCTCGCCATTGCAGTACCCGCAGGCCTGCGCGATGGGGATGGTCGCGCCTTCGTAGCGGCGGACGCCGTCGCGGGGAACTGCCATGCGGCCGTGCTTCCCGATGAATATCATGTCCTGATCCTCCTGTCGGTGCGGGCCTGGTCTGGCGGTCCCGTCCTGAAATTGACTTTAGGGAAGACTGCGCATCCTCCGTGACCGCGCCGTGATTGCCCGGTGAGCGCGGCTAGAGCGCCTCGAGCGCCGGGTCGGGGGGCAGGCCCAGCCGGGTGCGGATCAGCGCCGCGAAGGTGCCGAGCGGGCGGTGGTAATGGACCGAGACCTCGGCCTCGCCCAGCCCGAAGGCGGGTTGCCCGGCCAGGCGCCGCGCGCGCGCGACGATGTCCTCCGCGATTTCCTGCCAGTCCTGGCGGGACACCGCATCTGCGGGCTTAAGCCCGGGGTCGTAGGGCGCTCCGGGCGCCAGGCTGTCCTGGATCATCTGCTCGATCATGTGCGAATCTGCTTGCCGCGTTCTCGGGTATTCGCGTGAAGCCAAGCGCATTGCCCGTTACGCGGGCGTGATTCCGGGCCGCGAATCGGCGGATGCCGTTGGGGAAGTCCGGAATCACGCTATGCTCACGGCGGCTCTGCCTAGGTCGGCAAAGCAGAGTTCCAGGAGCATTTCAGCCATGAGCATTCACGGAAGAACCACGCGGGCCTGCCCCTATGCCGCTCTTGCGAGCGGCTCCGGCACGGCCGCCCGCAAGAGCTCGGCGCATTTCCGCAACCTTCCCGGCGGGACCGGGCAATGGGACGAGATCAGCGGTTTCGCCGGGCGGGGGGCGAAGGAGACCGCGGAAGTGCTCGGCAAGCTGGCCAGCCGGATGCTGGAGGCGGCGCCCGGGCTCGATCCGTTCAACCCCAACCTGCCGGCCGGCTATACCTATCTGGGCCAGTTCGCCGCCCATGACATGGTCCTGTCGGATGTCTCGGTCTCCGAGGACGGGCGTCCGGGCGTGCTGAAGGATTTCCGCAACGAGCGGCTCCTGCTGGAAACGGTCTATGGCGGCGGCCCGAATGTCTCGCCCGAGGCCTATGCCGAAGAGGCCTATTTCGACCGGCCGCAGTACCGGCTGCGGCTGGGGCTGGTGCGGCACGGCAAGTTCCGCGGGGCGGGCGACGCCAGGGACCGCTCGGACTGGGTGATGCGCGACATTGCGCGCTGCTGTCCGGTCGATACCAATGACGCGGTCGGCTTCCCCAACCAGGCAACGCACCGGCGCACGCCGTTGGTGGCCGATCCGCGCAATGACGACAACTTCATCATCTCGCAGCTCCTCGTCCTTTTCAGCATCGCCCATAACGAGCTCTGCGAGGAGCTGATCGCGCGCCGCCCGGCGCTCTGGCGCGGCCAGCGCGGGGGGGCGGCCCGGCGCGACCGCCACGGCGTCTTCTGGATGGTGCGCAAGATGCTCGCGCGCACCTGGCGGCGGATCCTGATCGAGGACTATCTGGCGCGGCTGCTCGATCCGGGGGTCTACGCCCTCTACCGGCATGCCGGCTGGCGCTGCGCCTTCAGCCCGCCCGGCGACCGGCGCATGCCCTTCGAGTTCAGCCACGGCGCCTTCCGCATGGGCCATGCGATGGTGCGTCCGCGCTACGAGCTGAACGGGCTCGAGGGCGGCAGCTTCGACATGGAGCGGGTCGTCGCGCGGAGCTCGACGCGCAATCCCGGGGCGTTCCCGACCGATGCGAGCTGGCTGGTCGAGTGGTCGCGCTTCTTCGGCGGGGCGCAGACGCCGCCGCAGAGCAGCCGCAAGCTGGTGCCGCACATGGCGCGCGTGCTCTCGGAAGCCGTCATCGACGAGACGCTGCCCTATCGCGACCTGGAGGCCGCCATGGCGGTCGGCACCCGCTCGGCCCGGTCGCTGTCCCGCCAGTTCCAGGCGGAATTCCCGGGGCTCGCGCCCGCGCTGCCCGAGGGGGCCGGCCCGGGCGCGCATGGCCACGAGACGGCGATCGCGGACTGGCTCCGGGCCGGCAAGACGAAATTCGGCGATGACGAGGTGCAGGCGCTGGCCGAGGATCCGCCGCTGCCCTTCTTCGTGCTCTTCGAGGCGATGCAGGCCGCGGACGGGCTGCGGCTCGGTCCGGTGGGCTCGATGATCGTCGCCGAGACCATGGCCGGGGCGCTGGAAGAGAGCCGCGTCCATGTCCGCCCGGACAGGGCCTGCCAGGCGCTGGAAAAGGCGCTCGGCCTCGACGGGGTCTCGGACATGCCCGGCTTCCTGCGCTTCGTCCAGGCGCTGGTCGCGCAGGACCCGGCCCTGGCAAAGACCTACGGCCTCCCGGTCGTGCCCTTCACGCAGCATCCCACACAGGAGTGACCCCATGCCCGAACGCGTCAAGCCGAAGCCCGGAAAGTACAAGGAACTCGGCCAGAAAATCGTCGAATGGACGAAGGACAACAGCACGCTGCCCGGGCTCGACCCCGACGGCACCGTGACCGATCTGGCCGCCTTCCGCGAGGAGATGAAGGACATCGTGCACCTGCCCGACACGGTGACCAGCGTGCGCTTCGTGATCCCGAAGATCGAGGACCCGGCGGCCGAGACCTTCACCTATATCGTCCGCCTGCCGCTGAAGGAGCTGGTGGAGCAGTCCGAGGCGGAGCTGGGCGCGCTCGATCAGAGCATCGCCGAGGAGGGCGCCGTCAGCGCGGGCAGCCC
Source organism: Poseidonocella sp. HB161398 (assembly GCF_005870025.1). Classification (GTDB taxonomy): domain Bacteria; phylum Pseudomonadota; class Alphaproteobacteria; order Rhodobacterales; family Rhodobacteraceae; genus Mangrovicoccus. The sequence goes on along the minus strand of NZ_VATA01000014.1, from coordinate 62,017 downwards.
CTATGACATCCCGGCCTTCTACCTGCCCTTCCTGACCGGGGATCCGGACGTGCCGAAATATCTCGACATGCTCTACCGCCGCATTGCCGACTACACGTTCGCGCATTGCAAGTGAGGGGCGGGGTTCAGCCGGGCGCGGCCAGTCCCGCCCGGGCGAGCCCGTCGCGCAGCGCCGAGACCACGTCGCGGTTGCGGATCGGGAAGGCGTCGAGGAACCAGGCGGCGATGTTGCCCGTGCTCGGCGCCGTCTCGGCGGCCCAGTGGTCGCGCACCAGCTCGGCGAAATGCGCCGCCTCCTCGCGCGCCTCCGCCACCCGGCCCAGATTGGCCAGCGCCGCCGCCTGCCAGCCGCGGATATAGAGCGTGGCGTCCTCCGCCGCCTCCGCCGCCTCGACGCAGCCCAGGTAGTCGCCGCAGATGAAGCGCACCCCCGCGCGATAGGCCCAGTGCAGCGGCGAGAGGTCGAGCCCGGTCTCGCGCGCCCGCGCCTCGAGCGCGGCGGCCTCCTGCAGCTCGCCGCAATAGGCCAGCCCCAGCGCGCAGGAAACCAGCGTCCAGGGGTCGTTCTCGTTCAGGCTGTAGGCCAGGCGGTAGTTCATCGCCGCCTGGGCGTAGCGGGCATTCATCGCGTAGGACCAGGCGAGGCACAGCTGGGTGCGGCAGTCGAGCGGGTCGTGCTCCACCGCCTTGCGGGCGAAATCCAGCGCCTCGCGGTGCTGCTCGCGCGAGCGGCGGCGGCCGGGGAAGACATGGTGGCGCGAATTCATCACCTGCACCAGGCTGGAATAGGCCGGGGCAAAGCCGGGCGCCTCCTCGATGATGCTGCGGAACTCGCGCTCGGCCTCGGCCTCGTCGGCGGGGCGCCAGCGGTAGCTGAGATCCTGCGCCGCCAGCCAGCGCGAGAAGATCCGGTCGGCGCGGTCCTCGCCCGGCGCGCCGCTGCGCATCCGGTCGACCGAGAGGTAGATGTTCAGCGACAGCGCCAGTTTGCGCACCACCGTCTCGCGCACCTCGCGCCAGCCGTCCAGCGACAGCTCGGCCCGCTCGCTCCAGATATAGCGGTTGAGGCGGCTGTTCTTCAGCGTCAGCACCAGCTGCATCCGCCCGGCCTCCTCGTAGTAGGAGCCCTCGATCGTGTAGTCGACCCGCTGGCCGGAGGGCTCGGCGGGGAAGGCCGCGCGCTCCTCGGTCACGACCCATTCGCGGAACCGCACCAGCGCGGCGATCAGGTCGCGGCGGAAGCCCTCGACCAGGCTGTCCTCGCGCTGCCAGGCGCCGCCCTGCACGAAGGCGCGCAGGCCGATCACCGGCAGCCGCGGCAGCACCGTGCCCGCGCGCGGCACCGGCAGCGCGGGACCGGCCTCCTCGGCGGGGGGCGGGGCCGGGGCGGCCCCGGCGGGCGGCCGCGGCGCCGGCACCAGGCAGCCCGACTTGATGTCGACGATCAGCGCCTGGGTCTGCTCGTCCGGCTCCATGTCGTAATCCTCGGCCAGCAGCGTCCAGAGCCCTTCGTACTGGCGCAGCGCGGCGGGGACATTGCCGGTCTCGGCATGGTAGCGGATCAGGCAGCGATGCGCCTCTTCATGGGTCGGGTCGATCGCCACCAGATGGCCCGCGGCGGCCAGCGCCTGCTCGGGCGGGGCGGCGGCCATGGCCTGCCGCAGATGGCGCTCGTAGCGGTCCTCCCATTGCCGCCGCCGGACCCGGATCCAGGCGCTGAAGCCCGGGTCGATATCGTCGAACCCCGCGAGGATGCCCTCGGGATCGAGGAAGGTCTCGGGCAGCGCCTCGAGCGGGCCCTCGCCCGAGAGCGCGGCGTCGCAGTCGAGCAGGTCGACCGAGATCCGCGCGAGATCGAGAACCACCTCCTCGCGCGAGCCCGCCAGGCCGTCGAAGCCCGCATCCTCCAGGGGCTTGCGGATCTGGCGCAGGCACTGGCGCAGCGAGGTCCGCGCCTGGGCGTCGCTGCTGCCGCTCCACAAAAGCGTGGCCAGGCTCTCGCGGCTGGCACTGCCCGAGGGGCTGAGCGCCAGATAGGCCAGCAGCGCCCGGCCCTTGCGGCTGGCCAGCGACAGCGGCCTGCCATCGGCGCCCGCCAGGCGGAAGCCGCCGAAGAGCCCGATCGACAGGCCGGGCGGCGCCGGGCCGCGGCTGCGGCCGGAGACGGGCTGGGCGAAACTGGGGTCCTGGAACTGGCGGGTCAAAACTTTCGGGCCGTCTGGCTGGGGTCAAATCGGGGCGGGTCGAATTCGGTTTGCGGAATGAATGGTATCATTTTGCGAGGTATCGAGAAACCCGCTCACCCGGACGCGCATCACCGGGATGCCAATGCCGGGACGGGTGATGTCGCAGGCGGCGGCGCGGTGCCCGGCCTCCTCGAGCCGTAGGGCAATGGCGGCGGAGAGACGGCCCGGGCCGAGCGCGGCGGCGTCGCGGGGCGGGGCGGGCGAGCCCGCAAGGCAGGGGCAGGCGTCGAGATGCAGATGGCGCTGCCGTTCCAGCCAGATCCGCTCGGCCGGGCCCATTGCCGCCTCGCCGACGGTGCGGGCGCGGTAGCGGGCGAGCTCGGAAGCGGCCTCCATCTGGCAGAGCTCCAGGAGCGCGCCCCGCTGGGCGGTGGCATGCTCCGGAGCGGCGCAGAAGCCCGCGACCACGGCCGCGCCGCCCGGATCACAGGACAGCGCCGCTGCGACCGGCAGGCCATGGGCCGGGGTCAGGTCGAGAAACCAGGTCTGCCGCGCCCGTCCGGCGCGGAGCCGGGCTTCCAGCGCAGATGCCTCCCCGGCGGCGGGAACGGCACGGGCGCTCTCGCCCCGGTGCCACCAGCGGGCGACGGCATCGCGCTCCACCGCCTCGAGAAGCGCGGCGCAGGTGGCGGTCTCGGGATCGGGCCCGGCGCCGGTTCCGGTGCTGGAGGCGGCTCCCGCCCCGGCGCCGGGATCGCGCAGCACCTCGTCTGCGGGCAGGCTGCAGGCGCTGCCATCGGCCAGGCGCCGCCCCGCCACATGGCCGTCGCGCACCAGCGGATCCTCCGGCTGGCGCAGGAAGGAGAGGTATTCCGCCGCCTCGCCGAGGCAGGTCTCGAAGGCGCGGGCGGGGTCGAGGCCGCGGCCCGAAAAGCCGCTCTGCCCCGGCTCGGGTGCGCGGGCGCCGACGAGGCGCAGGCCGGGGGCGAAGGGCGCGGGCACCGGGAAGACGCCGCCCAGCCTAGCGGCGAGCCGCAGGAGCGCGATCCGGTTGGCGGTCGTTCCGGCCTCCGCCGGGCCATAGCCGAGCGCGTCGAGCATGCGGGCGGCCGCAGAGCGCAGCGCGCCGGGCAGCGCGGGTGGCTTACCCGTGCCGAGCATCAGCGCCGCCGCGCTGAAAAGCTGTCCGGCGTCCTCCGCCAGGGCTGGTGCGTGCTCTGTCATGTCCCCCGTACCGGCTGCCGCCGGCCGCTTTTGCTTAAGCATAAGCCGGCTCTTGCCGTTACGGCGACATTTTCCCCGCCCGTCGGGCCGATCTGCCCGCTGCCCGCCGGGCATCCGCCCGAGAATTGGGCGGATGCGTGGCCGCAGGGCCGCTCAGGGGTCGCTGCGCGGCCGCATCAGGTAGCGCGCGGCCACGGGCGCCCCGAGGATCACGATCACCATCCGCATCATGTGATGGACGATGACGAAGCCCAGATCGGCGCCGCTGACGATTGCCAGCACCGTCATCTCGGACTGCCCGCCAGGCGCGAAGGCGAGGAAGGCGTCGAGCGGCGGGGCCAGCCCGGCGAGGCTGATCGCCTCGGTGAAGGCCGCCGAGAGCACTGCCAGGATCGCCACGTAGAGCGCGCCCGAAACGACGTAGCGGCGGATCTCGCCCAGGGTCGTGCCGACATAGTGGACCCCGATGCCGATGCCGACGAAGAACTGCGCGGCCAGGATCGCCTCGCGCGGGGGGCGGTGATGCAGGAGCCCGGCCTGGGTCAGGATCACGGTGGCAATCAGCGGCCCGAGGATCGGCGCGCCGAAGAGCCCGGCGCGTGCCGCCAGCTTCCAGCCGCCGAGCGCGGCCAGGACCATCAGCGCGAGCTCCCCGGGCGGCATCGCCAGGAGCGGCTCGCCCACCGGCATGTCGAGGCCGCGGCCATAGAGATGCACGATCAGCACCGGCGCCAGCGCGACGATGAAGAGCACCCGCGTCGCCTGGATCAGAGAGAGCGCGCGGACATCGCCCCCGGCCTCCTGCCCGAAAAGCACCATGTCCTGGAAGCCGCCCGGCATGGCCGCGTACCAGGCTGTCGCCGGGTCGTAGCCGAGGCGGCGGAAGAACGGCACGCCGACAAGCCCGATCACGAGGACGAAGACCGGCACCATCGCCACGGTGACCGCCATCGAGGGGATCATGTGCACCACGTCCGGCGTGATCGCCGAGCCCGCCGCCACGCCCAGGATGGTCCGCGCCGCGGAGGAAAGCTGCCCCGGCCCGCGCAGCTGCATCCCCCACAGCGCCGCACCGAGGCAGACCGCCAGCGGCCCGAAGAGGAAGGGCAGCGGCAGCCCGGCCCATCGGAAGGCCAGCGCCCCGGCGGCGGCCAGGAGCACGGTTTTCAGGCGGAGGACAAGCTGGCTTTCCATGCGCGGCTCCTGCTGCTACGATTCCATGTATCCAGAAGTATCCAAAAGGATGCAGAATGGGAAGCGGCAGCATGACGGAGGGCGCGGAGTTGGCGGAACAGGGAAGCGAGGCGCCGGGCCTGCCGCAGGGCCAGGCGGCCTACCAGCGGCTGCTGGAGGATATCCGCTCGGGCGCGCTGGCGCCGGGGACGCGGCTGCGCGAGGTGGAGCTGGCCTCGCGGCTGGGCCTGTCGCGCACGCCGGTGCGCGAGGCGCTGCGGCTGCTCGAGGCCGAGGGGCTGGTCGCGCATCTGCCGCGCCAGGGGGCGGTGGTGCGCCAGCTCGACTATGCCGAGGTGGCAGAGCTCTACGAGATGCGCTCGGTGCTCGAGGGCACGGCGGCGCGGCTGGCGGCGCGGATCGCCTCGGATGTCGAGCTGGAGGAGCTCGAGGTGCTGCAGCTCGCGGTGGAGGCGGCGCTTGCCCGTGCCGACGAGCGCGGCTCCTCGGAGGCGAACCGGCAGTTCCACGCGGCGCTGCATGACGCGGCGCGCAACCGCTTCCTGATCGGCGCGATCCGCGGGATGGAGAAGACGATGCTGATCCTCGGCCCCACGACGCTGGCCGATCCCGAGCGCCGTGCCGGAGCGGCGGAGGAGCACCGCGCGATCCTGGCGGCGCTCCGCGCCCGCGACGGCAGCGCGGCGGAGGCGGCGATGCAGCGCCATATCCGCAACGCCCAGCGGGCCCGCCTGCGCTCCCCCCGCGCGCTGCCGCCGGAGCCGGAGCCCGGCCCGCCGTCCTGATCCCGCCGCCTGGCCCGGTTGCTGCGGAGGCCGGGCAAGAGAGGCAGAGCCGTGCGCGGCGCGCCCGCCCGGAGATCGATCGCGTCGCGGCCGGAGGGTCCTGTCCGCATCCGCCGCCCGGCGTCGAGGGCTCCGCTGCGGCAGAGCGCCTCTGCACAGGAGCGCATGCGACGGCGTTCCGCAGAGCCTCCGGCGGCAGAGGATGGCGCATTCCCGCCGCCACGGGCCGTCCCGTTTCGAGGCGCGAATGGCCGTCGCCAGCGGACCGCGAAGGCAGGCGCCAGAGCCCTCGCCCCGGCGCGCTCCCGCGGAGGGCGACGTCGCCTGCTGCCGCCTTGCGCATTGGGACGGCCTGCTTGGCGAGGTCGACGGCGCTGATCGCTGCGTCTTGCGTCATGCGAACCTCCCGATCCCGTGGCCCGCGTGCCGTCCGCTGGGCGTGCCCGGCCTGTCCTCAATGCCTCGGCGCACCCCGCCGGAACCTGCGCTCGGGGCTCTCTGCCCTCTCGGCCGGGTCGGGCCGTCGCGCGGGCCTGCCGCGGGTCGGCGGAGGTTTCTGCCGGACTGGCCCCGGCGATCGCGGGACCGGCGTCCGGAGGGCCATGGGAGGTCGACCCGGCAGGGACGGTGCACATCCCGCGGGCCAGTCGGCCGCTTCGGCGATCGAGGTGGTTGGCTGGCGCGGCAGAGACGCCCGTGCGTGTGACTTCCCGGAGGTCGTCCAGAGCACCTCGCCGTCATTCGCCCGAGCCTCGCAGGCAGCCTTGGCCGCGCCGCGGCGGTGACGGGCCTGCAGCGGCCGGGCGTGGCGGTCGCGTCGCCGGCCCAGCCAGGCACGACGGCGAGCGAGGGCGTCCGCGAGCCGCTCCGGAACGGTGGCGGCACTGCCTTCGCGCCAGGCTGCAGACGTTCCGGAGCAATCGCTACCGAGGGGGGCGTCGGCCGGCCAAATGGAAACGGGGGAACGCAAGCGTTGACGGCATGCCGATGCCGCGGACACTGCCCCGGACGGGGACGGGGACGGGGACGGGGACGGGAACGGGGACGGGGACGGGAACGGGGACGGGGATGGGGACTGGAATGCGGCCCCGCGGCCCGGAAAGCTGCCGGACATGCGCGTTCAGCGGGACAGGCAGCAGCAGCGACCGGGAAACCGTCCTGTCCCGGCTTCTCATCCTCCGCTTCGGAATGCGGCCCCGGCAGGCGCCGGGCCGGTCTCCTCCGTCACGGGCCGCGGACATTTTTCTCGTCAGCCTGACAGGGGCCGAGAGGACGGGCAGGCGCGTCGGCCCGCTCCTTCTGCGAAGGGGAGATGCGTGCCACCGGGATCGGCGGACCGGACCTGCGGCCGAGGAGGCGGTCTCCGGTCTGCGCTCCGTGGAAGGGACGGGCGCCGGGACCATGGCCGCCGGAGCTGCCCCGGCGTCCGGTCCGGCCCTGTGGTTGCGTCCGGTCGGCGGCGGGCTTCCGCAGCGGGAACGCATTTCGGACGGGGCGGATGGCCTGGCCGGCACAGGCGGACCGGGGAGAAGGACGGGCCCGGGCGGCGGTGCCGCGGGCCCGGTCTGCCCGCCTAGGCGGGTACGAAATCGGGGCCGTCGGCGAGGATGCAGCTCTCCAGCACCTTGCCCTCGAAGACCTCGACGAGCCCGGCATCGCTCAGGCGCGGGCCCGGATTGCAGACCAGCGAGGCGCCGAAGAGCGCCTTGAAGACCAGGTAGGGCGGCTCCCAGTCGACCAGGCGGCCGAGCTCGGCGCGCAGGGCGGCGAAGCCCGCGGAGACCTCGGCCAGCGGCGCCTCGCTCATCAGCCCGGCCACCGGCAGCGGCAGGCAGGCGGTGGCGCGCCCCTCTGCCGCGACCGCGACGCCGCCGCCGGCGGCGATCACCGCATTGGCGGCCGCGGCCATGTCGGCGGGATCGCGGCCGAAGACCGTCAGGTTGTGGCTGTCATGCGAGACGCTGGTGGCGAAGGCGCCGCGCCAGCTGCTCCAGTTCTCGAGGAGGGCGACGCGCACCGGGGTTCCCGCGCCGTGGCGGTTGGCGACGGCCATGCGGATCATGTCGGCGGGCAGCTCCAGCCGGCCGTCGCGCACGGCAATCTCGCGGCGGCCCCAGACCGGGAAGCGCGGCTTCGACAGCGTGGCAACAAGGGCGCGCGGGCCGCGGGCGGGCACCTCGAAATCGGCAGGCGAAAGGGGGGCGAGCCGCATCGTGTTCCGCAGCGCGGCCGGGGTCGCGGGCCGGGCGGGCCGGCCGAGGAGCGCGCCATCGGAGGCTGCCAGCGCCCCGTCGGCGATGACATGGGCCGCGCGCACCTCCGCGACATCGGAAAGCAGCACCAGATCGGCGCGGCGCCCCGGCGCGACCAGCCCCAGATCGGGGCGGCCGATGCGGCTGGCGGCGTTCAGCGTCGCCGCGCGATAGGCCCAGAGCGGCGGCAGCCCGCAGCCGATCAGCATCCGGATCACCGCGTCGAGCCCGCCCTTCTCCGCCAAGTCGTCGGGGAAGACATCGTCGGTGCAGAGCGTCACCGTCTGCGGCAGCGCGCCGAGCCCGAGCAGCGCCTCGGCGAAGTCCGGCAGCAGATGCGCATGCGAGCCGCGCAGCTCGATGGTGAAGCCGGCCTCGAGCTTGGCCAGCAGGTCCTCCGCGCCGGTCAGCTCGTGATCGGTCTCCACGCCCGCGGCGGCGAAGGCGGCCAGATCGCCGCCGGACAGGCCGCGGGCATGGCCGCAGACCCGCTTGCCCGCCGCCAGCCCGGCGCCGACGATGCCCGCGACGCGCGGATCGCCCTCGAGAAGCGGCTGCATCGTCATCAGCTCGGCCGCGCCATGGATGTCGCCGCGCGCCAGCCAGCGGGTCACGGTCCCGGGGCCGAAATCGCCGCCGCTGGCCTCGTAGCCGGGGGCGGAGGGCACGCAGGTCGGCATCAGCGGCAGGAGCCGGAGCGGCAGGTCCCGCGCGGCATCGAGCGCGGCGGAAAGCCCGTCCTCGCCTGCGACATTGGCCAGCTCGTGCGGATCCCAGAGCGCCGTCGTCACTCCGCGCGGCACCACCGCGGCGGCGTATTCGGCCGGGGTCACCATCGAGCTCTCGACATGCATATGCGTGTCGATGAAGCCCGGCACCGCCGTCAGCCCGGCCGCATCGAGCCGCGCGCGGCTTTCGCGCGCCGGGTCGGGCGCGTGCACGCTGGCGATCAGCGGGCCGGTCAGGCCGATATCGGCGCGGCGGGTGCGGCCGGTGACCATGTCGAGGATCTCGGCCCCGGTGATCAGCAGGTCGAAGGGCGCCAGGCCGCGGGCGGCCTTCACTGCGCGGGCGCGCAGCGCCGGGTCGTTCAGGTCAGCGGGAAAGGCCATCGGCGGGATCCGTTTCTAGCGCGGCAAGGCAGGCCGCCGCGATGTCGTCATGGGCAATGCGGGCCAGCCGGACCGGCCCTGCGGGGTCGCCGGCGAAGCGGGTCTCGCCATAGCTCTCGCCGGGTTCGGTCGAGACCGCCATGCGCACCGGCGCGAAGCCGATCGCCGCGGGGCGGGCCACGGCGAGGGCGGCGACGGGGTCGTAGATCGCCATGCCCGGCCGCCCGCGGGAGAGGCCGATATCGAGATAGCCGCCGAGCAGGTCGGCGGTCAGCGGATCGGTGCCTGGCAGGTCGGCAGGGCCGAAGGTGGCGCGGCGGCAGAACATCAGGTCCACCACGTCGAGCGGCAGGCCGGAGGCTGCGGTGAGGGCGGCGGCCTCGGGATCGGCCAGCGCGTTGAACTCGGCACGGGGCGAATGGTTGCCCGGCCCGTCGCTGCCGCCCATCCAGACCAGCCGGGTGATGCGGGCTGCGGCGGCGGGATGGCGCTGCAGCAGCAGGGCGATATTGGTCAGCGGGCCGAGCGCCAGCACCGTGCGCGGGCCGTCGCCTTCTGCGAGCCAGGCGGCCATCGCCGCGACCGCGTCGGCAGGGGGCGGCGGCAGGCCGACATCCGGCAGGTGGCGGCCGCGGGACGGCATGCCCCGCGGGCCGAGGATGCGCCCGGCCGTTTCCGGCGCGCGCAGGAGCGGCCGGTCGGCCCCGGCATGGAGCGGCGCGGCGATCCCGTAGGCGGCCGCCGCGCCCTGCGCATTGGCGATCACCCGGCCGAGCGGCGCATTGCCCGCGACCAGCGAGATCCCCGCGGGGGCGATCCCGGCGCGCGTCAGCAGGAGCAGCGCCCAGAGATCGTCGAAGCCGAAATCGGTGTCGACCCAGAGGCTCATGAGGCCAGCGGCCGCGCGGTGGCGGCGGGCAGGTCGAAGGCCAGGGTCTCGCCCAGCGGCACTTCGGGCAGGGCGATATCGGCATCGGCCTTGACCGGGCCGATCGGGCTGTCGATCACGTATTCGCGGTGCGACCCGGCGAAGGAGGCGGCGGCGACCCGGCCGCGATAGGGGCCCTCGCCCACCGTCACCGCATCCGGCCGCCAGGCCAGGATCGGACCGGCGGCGTCATAGGCCAGCGGCAGACGGCCATGGTCCGAGACGAGCGCGCCGGGCTCGGTGCGGAAGATGTTCTCGAAGCCCATGAACTCGGCGGCAAAGGCGGTTTCGGGGCGGGCATAGAGATCGGCGGCGGTGCCGAGCTGCTCGATCCGGCCCTGGTTCATCAGCACGATCCGGTCCGCGAGGGCCAGCGCCTCGGCCTGGTCATGGGTGACGAAGACCATGGTGACGCCGGTTTCCTTCTGCACCCGCTGCAGCTCGGTGCGCATCTCCAGCCGCAGCCGCGCGTCGAGGTTGGACAGCGGCTCGTCGAGAAGCAGCACCTTGGGCCGCATCACCAGGCTGCGCGCGAGCGCCAGGCGCTGCTGCTGGCCGCCCGACATCTCGGCGGGCTTCCTGGCCTCGAAGCCCGAGAGCCCGACCGTGGCCATGCCCTCTTCGGTGCGGGCGCGGATCTCGGCCTCGGGCAGCTTCTGCAGGCGCAGGCCGAAGGCGACATTCTCGAAGGCGCTCAGATGCGGGAAGAGCGCGTAGGACTGGAAGACCAGCCCGATGCCGCGCTTGTTCGCCGCCACCCGGGTCACGTCGCGCCCGTCGATCGAGATGCGGCCCGCGGTGGGGCGCATCAGCCCGGCGATGGCGCGCATGGTGGTGGTCTTGCCGCAGCCCGAGGGGCCGAGCAGGGCGATCAGCTCGCCCTCGCGGATCGACAGGTCCAGCGCGGGGACCGCGATGCTGCGGCCATAGGCGAGGGTCAGGTTGGAGAGTTCGACGAAGGCATCAGACATAGCGAGAGAATCCCAGGAGGCGTTCGGCCGCGAAGACGATGCCCAGCGACAGGAAGGCGAGCAGCGCCGAGAGCGCGGCGACGGAAGGGTCGAAGGTGATCTCCATGTAGGCGAGCATGTCGATCGGCAGCGTGCGCACCCCCGGCCCCGAGAGGAAGAGCGAGACCGGCACCTGGTTGAAGGAGGTCACGAAGCCCAGGATGAAGGCCGCCAGCACGCCGCCGCGGATATTGGGCAGCACCACCTTGGAGAAGGCCTGGAGCCGGGTCGCGCCGAGGAGCACGGCCGCTTCTTCCATGTCGGCGCGCAGGTTCTGCATCGAGGAGGAGACGACGCGCACCGCATAGGGCAGCACCAGCGCGGTATGCGCCAGGAACAGCGCCAGCGTCACGGTCACCCCGGTCGGCACCACGACATAGCGCAGGAGCGCCAGGCCGACGATGATCCCCGGCACGATGATCGGCGCGGCGACGATGGTGCGCACGGTCTCGGCCCCGGGCAGCTTGTAGCGGTTCAGCGCATAGGCCGCGGGCACGCCGAGGATCAGCGCCGACAAAGTGCCGAACACCGCCAGCGCCATCGACAGCGCGAAGCTGGCGCGGAAGCTCTCGATGGTGAAGACCTTCAGGTACCATTTCAGCGACAGCCCCTCGGGCGGGAAGGCCAGGCTGTTCCCGGCCGAGGCGCCGGCCAGGATGATGATGATGAAGGGGCCGATCAGGAAGGTCAGGGTCAGCCCCAGGATGGTCCAGGTCGCGAGATGTCTCATGGCTCAGCTCCGGGCGGTGGCGATGCGCTTCAGGAGCAGGTTCGCCGAGAAGGACATGACGATCAGGATCATCGCGATGACGCTGGCCGAGACGAAGTCGTTGGAGACATTGACCTTCTGGTAGAGGAGCGTCTCCAGCATCAGGACCTTGGACCCGCCGAGGATCGCCGGCGTGATATAGGCGGTCAGCGCGCCGGTGAAGACCAGCGTGCCGCCGATCACCAGCCCCTCGCGCGTCAGCGGCAGGATCACCTTGAAGAAGACCGCGAGCCAGCTCGCCCCCAGAACGCGGGCCGCGGGGATGACGTCGCGCGGGATGTTCTCCATCGCCGAGACCAGGCTGATGATCATCAGCGGCAGGAAGAGCTGCAGCAGGCCGAGGAAGACCGCCGTCTCGGTGAAGAGCAGCCGCACCGGCGTGTCCGACAGGCCGAGCCCGGTGATCGCGCCGTTGACGATGCCGGTGCGTCCCAGGATGACGATCCAGGCATAGGTCCGCGCCACCGGCGAGATCATCAGCGGCAGCACCACCATGCCGAAGACCCGGCCGCGCGATTTCGGCCCGAGATTGACGATGCAGAAGGCGGCGGCATAGCCGATCACGGCGGCCGTGCCCGCGACCAGCAGGCCGAGCTTCAGCGTGCGCAGGAAGACGGTGCGGTTCAGCGGCTCCGAGAAGAACTCGGCATAGCCCGCGAGCGACCAGCTGCCCGAGGGGCGGAAGGCCTCGGACAGCAGGATGCCGACCGGGACGAGGAAGAGCAGCGTCGAGAAGATCGCGGCGGGCAGCACCAGCGCCAGCCCTTCGCGCGTGTTGCGGAACATGGTCCGGGGTCCATCTGTTCTGGGCCGGCGCGGGCCCCGGCGGGGCGGCGGCGGCGGGCGGGGCGGGCCCTTGCGGGCCCAGTCCCTGTTGCGGGATTAGCGGATCACCTCGGTGTTCCACTGCTCGACCCAGGCCTCGCGGTTGTCGACCACGTCGGCGGCGGGCAGGATGTTCAGCGCGTTGATGACATCGGCGCCGTAGGTCAGGTTGGCGGCGATCTCGTCGCTGACCACGACCTCCTTGTTGGCGGGGCTGTCGACCAGCATCTCGGCGATCCTGGTCTGCACCTCGGTCGAGAGCCAGTAGTCCATGAACTGGTAGGCCAGCTCCTCGTTGCCGTTGCCCTTGGTCATCACCATGACATTCATGCCGCCGGCCTGGCCCTCGGCAGGTTCCGCCCAGGCGAAGGGCAGCGGCGCGTCGGCGAAGCTGCTCCAGGCGAAGCGGCCGACCGGGGCGGCGATGACTTCCTGCTGGTTCATCAGCTGCACCAGCTCGGAGGAGCGCGAGTAGAAGGTGACGATGTCGTCGGCCTTCTCGCCGACAGCGCTGATCACCGGGGCCAGGCCGCCGGTCTCGCCCATCGCCTTGCCGAGCATCATCAGCGTCAGCGGCCCCTGCGTGCCGGTGATGTTGGGCAGTGCCACCTGGCCGGCCAGATCCGGGCCCAGCAGGTCGCCCCAGCTGTCGACCTGCACCAGATCCGAGCGGTAGACGATCGAGGAGGCGTAATAGGTGTAGCCCACCGACATGCCGTCGCCATTGGGATCCTTGGCGCTGTCATAGAGCTTGGCCATGTTCGGCAGGCTGGCGGCGTCGAGCGGCGCGATCAGCCCCTTGCGCGCCAGGCTCAGCGCGTCCTGGGTGGAGATCACGGCCATGTCGATCACCGGATTGGCGGCATTGGCCTCGATCTTGGCCATGCGCTCGACCGAGTTGCCGGTCTCCACGACGATGTCGCAGCCGCAGATCTCCTCGAACGGGTCGTAGAGCGCTTTCTTGTACTCGTCCTGGGCGAAGGAATAGACCGAGATGGTCAGGGTCCGGTCGGCCGCCATCGCGGTGCCGCCCATGGCGCAGCTCAGCGCGAGCAGGGAGAGGGAGAGTTTCATCTTGTCGGGGCTCCTGGTTGGACAGTTCGTTTCGGTCGGGCGGGGGTCATGCGGCGGCGCCGCGGAAGGGGACGGCGGCGGAGTCGCGCAGCACCAGCCGCATCGGCACGGCATGGCCCGGCGGCGGCAGATCGGTCTCGCCGGCGATGCGGCGGCAGAGGATGCCGAGCGCGTAGTCGGCAATGGCCTGCACATCCTGCGCCACCGTGGTCAGCGCGGGATGCATGGCGGTGGCCAGCGGCAGGTCGTCGAAGCCGGTCAGGCTGACATCGCCGGGCACTGACAGCCCCGCGCGGGTCAGCCGCGAATGCGCGCCGAGCGCCAGCAGGTCGGAGCAGGCCATCACCGCCGTCACCCCGCCCGCGACCAGCCCGGGCAGCGCGTCGAGCCCGGCCTCGCCCCAGACCGCGCGTGCCTCCGAGGCCGGGCCCAGTCCGCGCTTCATGCCGCGGATGCGGTCCTGCTGCACGTCCGAGACGGCATCGCCGCCCAGCAGCGCCACCCGGCGGTGGCCGAGCGCCGCGACATGCGCGCCGAGCATCCGCCCGCCACCGGCATGGTCGGCCGAGACGGTGCTGCGCGGGTCGGAGGCGGTGTTGATGACCACCATCGGCACGCCGGGCTCGGCCGGGGCGCTGCCCCGCTGCGGCACCACGAGGATGCCGTCGACGCCGCGCCCGGCCAGCCGGGCGAGGATCTCGGCCTGGCGCCCGGCATTGCCGCGGGAATCGCCGATCAGGATGCCCAGCCCGCGCGCCTCGGCGGCGGTCGACAGGCTCTGGGCGATGCGCGGGAAGAGCGGGTTGGTCAGATCCGGCATCACCAGCCCGAGGATGCCGCTCTGCCCGGTCTTCAGCGCCCGCGCCGCCGTGCTGGGGCTGTAGCCGAGCGCGGCCGCATGGTCCCGGATCCGCGCCGCCAGCCCGGCCGAGACGCGGCCCTTGCCCGAGAGCGCATTCGATACGGTGGCGGTGGATACGCCGATCTCTTGGGCAATCTGCTTCAGGCTGGCCATGGGGTCTCCTTTGGTGAAACGATTAATCTTCTGCTTGGAGCGAGGTCAAACGTGGATTAAACGATTAAGCTGAAAAATCCGGGCGGATGGGTTAATCTGCACAGATCTTGGGCGGAAGGACGGCTGCCAGGGGGCGGGCGGCGCCGTCCGCCGGGCGGACAGTCCACCCGGGGCCCGCTTGCCTTCGGCGCCAGATTCGCGCAGGGTCCGCCGCGGTCCGGGGACGGGCCCCGCCCGGCCAGGAGGATCCTTCATGACAGCCGACAGCCAAGCGCGGCCGGTGCCGCGCCGCGAGCTGCTGCGCAACCGCGGCTACGCGCTCTACATCGCGGCGATGTTCCTCACCGGGCTGACAATGCAGATCCAGACCGTCGCGGTCGGCTGGCAGGTCTACGACCTGACCCGCGACCCGTTCGACCTGGGCCTGGTCGGCCTGTCGCAATTCGCCCCGGCGCTGGCGCTGGTGCTGGTGACCGGCGCGGTGGTCGACCGGGTCTCGCGGCGGCGGCTGCTGTCGGGCTGCATGGCGGTGATGGGGCTGGTCTCGGCCGGACTCTGGGCGCTCTCGGCGGCGGGCAACAATCTCGCCTGGCCGATCTTCGCGCTGATCTGCCTCTACGGCACGGCGCGGGCCTTCCTCAATCCGGCGCGCCAGGCGCTGGTGACCAATCTGGTGCCCGCCGCGCAGCTGCCGCAGGCGCTGGCGCTGAATGCCAGCGCCTCCGAGATCGCCACGGTCTGCGGGCCGGTCGCGGGCGGGCTGCTCTACGCGCTCTCGCCGCAGGCGGCCTACGGGCTCAGCGCCGGGCTGATGGCGGCGGCGGCGCTGCTGGCGCTGATGATCCCGAAGCCCGCCCAGGCGCGCGCCGCCTCGAAGAAGCAGAGCTGGCAGGATCTGACCGCGGGCTTCCGCCATGTGCTGGCGCGGCCGATCGTGCTGGGGGCGATCTCGCTCGATCTCTTCGTCGTGCTCCTCGGCGGCGCCTTCGCGATGCTGCCGGTCTATGCCCGCGACATCCTCGATGTCGGCGCGGTCGGGCTGGGGCTGCTGCGCGGCGCGCCCGCGATCGGCGCGATCGGCGTGGCCTTCGTGCTGATGGCCTGCCCGATCCGCGGCAATGCCGGGCGGACGATGTTCCTCTGCGTGGCGGGGTTCTCGCTGGCGACGCTGGTCTTCGCGCTCTCCGAGACGGTCTGGCTGTCGGTGCTGGCGCTGGTGGCGATCGGCGCGACCGACGTGGTCAGCGTCATCATCCGCCAGACGCTGGTGCAGCTCCACACCCCCGACGAGCTGCGCGGCCGGGTGGGCGCGGTCAATGCGGTCTTCATCGGCGCCTCGAACGAGCTCGGCGGCTTCCGCTCGGGCAGCATGGCGGCGCTCTTCGGCCCGGTCCCGGCAGTTGCGGGCGGCGCGCTGGTCTCGCTCGGGGTCTGCGCGCTCTGGATGCGGCTCTTCCCGGCGCTGCGCCGGGTCGACAGCCTGGCGCCGCCGCCCGAAGAGCTGAACCGCGCCGCCTGAGCGCCCGGCTCAGGACCGCGCGCCCGGCGCCAGATCGGGCCGCGCCGCCATCCACTCCCGCGCGCCTGCCAGCACGGCGTCGTAGACCGCGCGGCCGACCGCCTCGCCGATCGCGGTATGGAGCCCCGCATAGGCCGCCCCGCCGGCCGGTGCGGCCAGGGCGATGCAATCCGTGCCGGTCCCGGTGGCGCGCCCCGCGGGCAGGAGCGGGCCGGTCTCCATCACCGCCGCAGTGCGGGCCTCGGCTGCGATGCTCAGCGCCTCGATCTGCGCGGCCTCCGACAGCCCGTCCGAGACCCGGACCAGGAGGTTGATCGTGCCGCGCCCCGGCGCGGGTGCGGGGAGGGCGCGGCGATGGCCCGCGCGCTCGGCATTCGACAGGCCCACCGTGGCAAGGCAGGCGGCCTCCGTCTCCTCGGCCCGGGCATGGCAGAGCCGATAGGCGCCGAGCCGCCGCGAGGTCAGCAGCACCGGCGCATCCCCGAGCCCCGCGGCCCGGGTCTCGGCGGCCAGCCAGCCGCCGACATCGCGGCCTTCAGGCAGATCGGCGTCGCGCACCTGGCGGAAGGCGACGCGGCGGGCGGTGGCGAAGCCCGGATGGGTCAGGCTCCAGCTCAGCACCCGCAGCGGCGCGCCGAGATCGGCGATCAGCCAGGGATCGTCATGGCAGAGCTTCATGGCCGCGCCCCGCGCGTCCTTTCCCGGACCGGACCGGCCGGCTGCCGCGGGGGCAGGGCGGATGCGCGGAAAGGCGGGCACGGGA
The DNA here is from genome assembly GCF_005870025.1 of Poseidonocella sp. HB161398. GTDB lineage: Bacteria > Pseudomonadota > Alphaproteobacteria > Rhodobacterales > Rhodobacteraceae > Mangrovicoccus. The sequence goes on along the minus strand of NZ_VATA01000014.1, from coordinate 45,361 downwards.
CGGGAAGGATCATCGGCAGGTCTCTCGGGCTCCGGGCAGGCGGGCGGTCTCGGCCGGGCCCGGGGCCGCGACTATCCGCAGGCCCCGGGGAAGGGGACAGGCGACCCGCCGTCGCAGCCGCCTGTCCCGCCCGCAGTCAGGCGCGCCGCCGTCGCCGGGCGGCCAGCGCGACGGCGGTCTCGACCGCGGCGAGCACCAGCATCGAGAGCCCGACCAGCGGGAAGAGCGCGCCCGCGGCCAGCGCGATCAGCAGGAGCCCGCGCGGGATCCGCCAGTCGGCCGGGAGCGGCGGCGTGCCGAGCCCGCCCGCCGGGCGCCGCTTCCACCACATCGCCGCCGCGGCGACCGCCATCAGCCCCATGGCCAGGCAGACGGCGAGCAGCACGATCTGGTTCGCCCGGCCCCATTGCTGGCCCATGTGGATGCTGACGCCCCATTCGGCGAGCCGCCCCAGCGTGCCGAGCTCGGCCAGCCCCATGTCGAACAGGATCTCGCCCGTGTACTGGTCGAGATGGATCACCCGCTCGGCCGTGATGTCGTCGGGATAGACCGAGGCCGTGAAGACGCCCTCGGGCCCCGCGGGCATGGCGATGGCATAGCCCGGATGGATCCCCGCCGCCTCGACGGCGGCGACGATGCGGTCGAGCCCCGCGGGCGCGCCGCCGGTGCCCTGCGACAGCGGCAGGGGCTGGTTCTCCATGATCCAGGGCGCCTTGTCGGCGGCCGCGCCCACCGGCACGGAGGAGACCGGATAGGAGGACCAGTAGCCGTCGGGCATCCCCAGCCCGGCGCGGTAGGCCAGGTCGTAGAAATTCTTGCCCCAGTAGCCCGACCAGGGCAGGCCGGTCAGCGCCAGGAAGACGATGGCCGCCCCGGCATATAGCCCGGTGACCGCATGCAGGTCGCGCCAGAGCCCGCGGCCCCTGCGCTGGCGGATGGCGAAGGCGCCGAGGCTGCGGCCCCGCGGCAGCCACAGGTAGAGGCCGGTGCCGGTCAGCAGGATCATCCAGCCCGCCGCCAGCTCCACCAGCCGGTTGCCGAGCCAGCCGGTATATTCCAGGCTGTGGAGCTTGCGCACGACATGCATGGCGGGCGATCCGGCGGCGCCGGCATCCCATTGGCGGCCGAGGATGCTGCCGTCATAGGGGTCGACGAAGACCGTGTCCTTCAGCCCGTCGGGGCCGGTGATGCGGACCTGCGCGGCGCGGTCGGGGGCGGCGGGCGGCAGGTAGCCCCGGAGCGTGCCGCCGCTGGCCGCGAGCGCGGCATCGGCGATCTCCGAGGGCGGCAGCATTGCGGCGGCCTGCGGCGCGACGAAGCGCAGCTGCCGGTAGGCGGCGTCGTTGATCTCGTCCTTGAAGAGGTAGATCGCGCCGGTCGCGGCAAGCAGGACCATGAAGGGCAGGACGAGGAGTCCGGCGATGAAGTGCCAGCGCCAGACGGCGCGGTAGAGGGCGGCGCTCGCGGCGCTCTGGGGGGATCGGGTCATCGTGTTCTTTCCGGGATGCGGGAACGGGGCCGCCGCCCCCTGGCGGGGCGGCGGGACGGAACCGGGGGCGGGCGGTTTCAGCCCTGGTAGAGCGCGCGGATCGCCTCCATCGCGGCGTCCGGGTCGGGCTGGTAGGGCAGCACCCCGGCCAGCTTGCCGTTGCGGCCGAAGAGCAGCACCGAGGCGGTGTGGTCCATCGTGTAGCCGCCCTGCTCCAGCGGCACCTTGCGGGCGAAGATGCGGAAGGCCCGGACCGCCTCGGCGATCTCCTCCGGGCTGCCCGAGACGCCGGTCACGCCCGGCACCCAGGAGACGTAGTCCCTGAGCTGGGCGACCGTGTCGCGCTCGGGGTCGACGGTGACGAAGAAGACGCGCAGCGCGTGCCCGTCCTCCGCCAGCTCGTCCTGCCACTGCGCCACCTCGCCCAGCGTGGTCGGGCAGACCTCCGGGCAGTGGGTGAAGCCGAAGAAGACCGCCGAGGGCGCGCCCTCGAGCACCGCCTCGGTGAAGGCGCCGCCTGCGGTCGTTTCCAGCCGGTAGCCGCCCTGGCCGATGGTCGCGGCGATCGTGCCCTCGGGGCCCCGGAGCGAGCGGACATAGAGCGTCGCGCCGCCGGCCAGGACCGCGGCGACCGCCGTCCCGAACAGCGCCGCCGCCAGGCGGGAGCGTGCGGCCGGGCTCATTGCCCATGCCCCGCATGGAGGCCGGCATGGCCGGCGGCGCCGCCGTCGCGCGCCACCACCGGCATCTGCAGCACCACCGCGCCGGCCTTCTCGAATTCGAGCGTCACCGCCACGGTCGCGCCCTCGGCCATCGGCTGCGCCAGATCCATGAACATCACATGGTAGCCGCCGGGCTTCAGCTCGACGGAGCCGCCCGCGGGGATCTCCAGCCCGCGGGGCAGCTCGCGCATCACCATGACATCGCCCTGCATCGCCATCTCGTGGATCTCCATATGGCCCGCGGCGGGCGAGCTGGCGCCGGTCAGCCGGTCGGCCCCTGTCCCGGCATTGGCGATCTGCAGGAAGCCGCCCGCGACCGGCTGGTTCGGCAGCGTCGCGCGGATGAAGGGCGCGGTGACCGTCAGATCGCCGAGCACCGCGGCCGCGGCGTGGCTGCCATCCGGTCCCCGGACCAGCTGCAGCGACGGCGCGGGGTTCGCCACGCCCGCCCTGCCGCTGGCGTCGGTCCAGTCGGCGGTGCCATGGGCGCAGCTCTGCAGCGCGGGAAAGCGCATCGGCCCCGGCGCCATCTGCGGCCCGACCGTGCCGCGCAGGGTGAATTCGTCGTACCAGGCATCGGGCAGCTCGCCGCCCGACCAGATGACCGCGCGCACGCCTTCGCTCATCTTGGTGCCATGATTGTCGTAGGGCGCGGCATAGGGGCCGGTCTCGGTCGAGAGCGTCCAGCCGGGCTTCGGCATCGGCTTCACATTGTAGAAGCCCTCGGGGATCTCGATGCGCACGGCTTCGGTGGCCTCGCCGTCGCAGCCATGCGGCACGCGCAGGGTGATCTTGGTCGTCTGGCCGATGACGGCCTCCGCCTGCTCCAGCGTGGCATGGGCCGCGGCGGCGGCAGGCATGGCGAGAAGGGCCGCCAGGGCGGTGAATGCGGTCTTGATGGACATGGGTGTCTCCGTGACTGTCCGTCCGGCGCACAAGGGGCGGGCCGGGTCTGGGAAGGGCGCGTCCGGCAGGCGGACGGCCCGGTTCGGGCAGGTTCAGGCGGCGCGCGGCGGCGCGCGCACGGAGACATGGGGCAGAAGGTGCTGCGGCCCCGAGACCAGGTCGGGCAGGCCCGAGGGCCGGTAGGGCAGAGACAGCAGGATGACCCGGTCGGGCGCGGTCAGGCGGTCGACCCCGGGCAGCTTGTGGCAGAAGGGGCAGCCCCGGCCGTGATCGTGGCTGTCATGCCCGCCATGGCCGTGCCCTTCCGCGGTGCCGCAGAGTTCCTCCATCGCCGCGCCGGTCGCGGACATCAGCGCCTGGCGCTCCAGCCGGTCGCGGTCGGGTCCCATCTGCGCGGCCGACAGCACGCTCAGCGCCACCAGGAGGGCGGCGAAGAGGAAGCCGGCAAGCGCAGGGGTCCGGAGGCGGATCATGGCGCGCAGATAACCCGGGCCGGGCGGCAATGGGAAGCCCTTTCGCCGTCCATAGCACCTGCGCATCCCATCGATAGCGGGGGGCTATTTGAGTTGCGGCGCCGAACTTGGTTCAATCGCGCCAGTACCCAACAGGAGCTTCCCCATGAAAATCACCGGGACTTTGGCCGCGGGCTTCGCCGCCGGGCTGGCCATGATGGCCGCCTCCGCCTCCGCCGAGACCACCATCCGCATCGGCCATGTGCTCTCCGAGAGCCATAGCTGGAACATCGCCGCCACCGGCTTCGCCGAGGAGGTCGCCGAGAAGACCGGCGGCCGCGTCAAGATCGAGGTGTTTCCGGGCGGCCAGCTCGGCAACGAGAAGGACATGATCGAGGGGCTGCAATTCGGCGCGGTCCAGGGCGGCGTGATCGGCGCGGGCTCGTTCCAGACGGTCGAGCCGCGCATGGGCATCATCGAGATGCCCTATGCCTGGGAAAGCCGCGAGCAGGCCTTTGCCGCGCTCGACGGCAAGCTCGGCGACGCGCTCGCGGAGATGCTCGACGCGCAGAACGTCACCGTGCTGGCCTGGTGGGAGAACGGCTTCCGCAATGTCACCAACTCCCAGCGCCCGATCGAGACGCCCGCCGACCTGGCCGGGCTGAAGATCCGCGTCACCCCCGACAAGGTGCGGCTCGACACCTTCGAGGCGCTCGGCGCGGAACCGGCGCCGCTGTCCTTCGGCGAGCTCTACTCGGCGCTGCAGCAGGGCGTGTTCGACGCCCAGGAAAACCCGCTCTCGATCATCTACTCGGCCTCCTTCTACGAGGTGCAGAAATACGTCTCGCTGACCGGCCATGTCTGGGGCGCCGCGGCGCTGGTGCTGTCGAAGCCGGTCTGGGAGAAGCTCTCGGAAGAGGACCAGCAGACCGTCCGCGCGGCGGCGGTCGAATGGGGCGCCAAGCAGCGCCAGATGGTCGCCGACAGCGATGCCGACATGATCGCCAAGCTCGAGGCGCAGGGCATGGAGGTCAACGAGGTCGACAAGGCGCCCTTCATCGAGGCGGTGCAGCCGATCTGGGACGCCAATGCCGATCTCTACGGCGAGGAGCTGCTCTCGATCCTCGGCGAGTACCGCAAATGAGCCGCTGCCTGCCGGCCGGCACCGGCCCGACGGGCGCCGCCTCCGGCAGGCGGCGCCACTCCCCGGCGGGGGGCGCGGCATGAGCGGCCTCCGCGACAGGGCGCTCGCCGCGCTCGATGCCGCCGCCCGTGCCGCGGGCGCGGCCGGGACCGCGGCGCTCGCCGCCATCGTGCTGTGGGTCGTGGTCTCGCGCTACGGCTTCGGCAGCACGCCGCGCTGGTCGGAGGAGCTGCCGCGGCTGATCCTCGTCTGGGTCGCCTTCACCGGGCTCGTCTCTGGCTTCGCGCGCAATTCGCATTTCCGCGCCGGGCTGCTGCAGCTCGTCCTGCCCGAGGGCCGGGCGCGCCGCGCCGTGCTGGCGCTGGCGGGGCTCGCCACGCTCGCCTTCCTCGCCGTCCTGGCGGTCAGCGGCTGGAAGATCGCCATGTTCACCTGGCATCACCGCACCACCGCCATGGCGCTGCCGGGCGGGCTCTTCTACCTCGCCCTGCCGCTCGGCGCCGGGCTGTCGATCCTGGCGATCTTCCTGCGCGGGGGGCGGCCATGAGCTTCGAACTGGCGCTGCTCCTGGGCAGCTTCGCCTTCCTCGTGCTGATCGACGCGCCGATTGCCGTGGCGCTCGGCCTGTCCTCGGCGCTCTATGTCGCGGTGGCCGACCTGGCGCCGATGATGGTCGTGGCGCAGCGCATGGTGGCGGGGATTGACAGCTTCACCCTGCTGGCGATCCCGCTCTTCCTGATGGCCGGCATGCTGATGGTCGAGGGCGGGCTGGCGCCGCGCATCGTCGCGCTCTGCGCCGCGCTGGTCGGCCAGGCCACCGGCGGGCTGGCCATGGTGATGATCGCCGCCTGCCTGCTCTTCGGCTCGCTCTCGGGTTCGGGCGTGGCGGACGTGATCGCCATCGGCACGATGCTGCTGCCGGCGATGAAGGAGCGCGGCTATCCGCCCGGCTTCTCCTGCGCCGCGCTCGGCTGCGCGGGGTCGCTGGGCACGGTGGTGCCGCCCTCGATCGTGCTGATCGTCTACGGCACGGCGACCAATACCTCGATCGGCCAGCTCTTCCTCGGCGCCATCATTCCGGGGCTGCTGCTTGGCGGCGGGCTGATGGCGGTGGCCTGGGCGATCTCGCGCAAGCATGGCTGGCGCGGCGGCGAGACCGCGGCCCCGGGCGAGCTGGGCCGCCGCTTCGTCGCGGCCCTGCCGGCGCTCTTCGCCCCGGTGATCATCGTCGGCGGCATCCGCTTCGGCGTCTTCACCCCGACCGAGGCGGCGGGGGCGGGCGTGGCCTATGCGCTGCTGACCGGCGGGCTGGTCTATCGCGGCCTCGACCTGAGGAAGACCCTGGCCATCCTGCGCGACACCGCCGAGATGACCGGCTCGATCCTCTTCGTGATCGCGGCGGCCTCGGTCTTCGGCTGGATCCTCGCCGCCGAACAGGTGCCGCAGCTGGCGCTCCAGGCGATCCAGGGGCTGACCGGCAACGCGACCGTGGCGCTTCTGCTCCTGATGGCGCTGGTGCTGGTGCTCGGCACCTTCATGGAGAGCATCGCGATCATCCTGATCCTGGCGCCGGTCTTCCTGCCGATGCTGCGCAGCTACGGGATCGACCCGGTCTATTTCGGCATCCTGCTGGCCATCAACCTGGCCATCGGCGCCAATACCCCGCCTCTGGGCATCGACCTGATGGCGGCCTGCCGCACCGGGGGCATCCCGATGTCGCAATCCTTCCGCTACCTGCTGCCCTTCCTCGGGGCGATGGTCGCGGTGCTGCTGCTGCTGGTCCTGTTCCCCGGGATCGTCACCGGCCTGGCCGGGGCGTCCTGACGCCCCGCTCCCCCAACCTGACACAGAGACCGACATGACCCTTTCCCCTGACGCCCGCGTCTCGCTCGAGCGCTTCTGGTCCACCATCGAGGCCTCGGCCGCGATCGGCCAGGGCCGCCCCGGCGGTCTGTCGCGGCTGACCCTGAGCGATGCCGACCGCGAGATGCGCGACCTCTTCTGCCGCTGGTGCCGCGAGGCCGGGCTGGCGGTGGAGATCGACGAGCTGGGCTCGATCTTCGCCCGCCGCGAGGGCACCGACCCTTCGCTGCCGCCGGTGCTGATAGGCAGCCATCTCGACACCCAGATCAATGGCGGGCGCTTCGACGGCATCGCCGGGGTGCTGGGCGGGCTCGAGGTGCTGCGCCGCCTCGACGAGCTCGGCCACCGCACCCGCCGCCCGCTGGCGGTGGTCGACTGGACCAACGAGGAAGGCGCGCGCTTCTCGCCGCCGATGGTCGCCTCGGGCTGCTATGTCGGCCGCTACGAGCGCGACTGGGTCTACGATCTCGTCGCCGATGACGGCCCGCGCTTCGGCGACGAGCTGGAGCGGATCGGCTACAAGGGCACGGTCCCCTGCAGGGCCGGCGAGATCGACGCCTATTTCGAGCTGCATATCGAGCAGGGCCCGATCCTCGATGCCGAGAAGCGCCAGGTGGGCGTCGTCACCGGCGGCTATCCCAGCCACGGGATGCGGGTGCGCTTCGAGGGCGAGACCGCCCATACCGGCCCGACGCCGATGGATCTGCGCCACAACGCGCTGATCGCCGGGGCGCGCTTCCTGACCGCGGTCGACGATCTGGGCTGGGATTTCGCGGTGGGCGACGGCAAGGCGACGGGCTCGCGGCTGGCGGCCTGGCCGAACAAGCCGGGCATCCTGTCGGACACGGCGCAATGCATCGCCGATGTGCGCCATCCCGATCCGGTCACGGCGCGGGTGATGGCCGAGAAGATGCGCCGCGCCGCCCATGCCGCCGCCGCGATGGCCGGCTGCGTGGCGGTGGTCGAGGACGAATGGAGCTGGGGCGGCGACATCTTCGACGCCGGGCTGGTGGCGGGCATCCGCGCCGAGGCGGTGCGCCAGGGATGGAACTGGCGGGACATCCAGTCCCAGGCCGGGCATGACGCCTATCACATGGCGACGCATTGCCCGACTGCGATGATCTTCGCCCCCTGCAAGGGCGGGATCACCCACAACAACAACGAAAGCTGCGAGCCGGGCGATTTCGAGGCCGGGCTCAACATGCTGCTGCATGCCGTGGCGGCGCGCGCCGACCGCTGATCCGGCCCCGCTCCGGCGGCCCCGGCCGTCAGAGCATGTCAGGATAGAGGTTCATCAATTCCTCGAGCAGGTCGACGAACATCTGCTCGGGGGGCTGCAGCACGCCCTGGCTGCTATGGACCAGGAAGACATCGGCGCCGAGCGGCTGGTCGGCAAGCTGCAGCGGCCAGAGCTGGCCCTGCTCCACCTCCTCGGCCACCGCGACGGCCGGCAGGATGCCGATCCCCAGCCCGCAGGCGATCATCCGGCGCACCTCGCCCAGGTCGTGGCTCGAGCCGCTGATCCGCTGGCCCAGCCCGAACCCCTCGCGCAGCATCAGCATCGGCTCCAGCCCCATCCCGTCGGTCGCGCAGGTGAAGGCGACGAGCGGCTCCTGCTGGAGGTCGCGGATGTCGATCTCGGTCTTGCCGTAGAGCGGATGCTCGGCGCCGCAGAAGACGCTGAATTCCTCGCGGAAGAGATGGCGGCATTCCAGCCCGAGAATGGGCTTCGTCAGCAGGCAGATGCCGATCCCGGCCTTGTCCTGGGTGATCCGGCGCACCGTCTCGGCCGAGTTCTGCACCTCGATGCGCCAGGTGATCGAGGGGTGGCGCTGGTGGAAGAGCCGCACCGCCTCGTCGAGCAGCGGCGAATGCAGCGCCGAGATGATCGACAGCGACAGCTCGCCGAATTCCTCGTCGTTGCGGTCGCCGGTCAGCGCGCCGATCCGCTCCACCCCGCGGAAGATCTCGGCGCATTCCTGGTAGATCTTCTGGCCGCGCAGCGTCAGGCCGAAATGGCGGCTGCCGCGGAAGACCAGCTGGCAGCCGAGCTGCTCTTCCAGCCGCTGCAGCGCCAGGCTGACCGAGGGCTGGCTCATGTTCAGCCGCTTGGCCGCGCGGGTGATGCCCTTTTCCTCGGCGATCACGCAGAAGCTGCGCAGGAGGTTCCAGTTGAGGTCGGCGATGGTCTTGTTGGCGGGCATGGGTCTCGACTCGTGGACCCGCCCGCAATAGCACGGCGCGGGCGGCGTGCAGTCATAGCCGGGGCTTATCCCTGCGATCAAGACGTGCCGCGCCGCAGCGCTAGGCGGAGGGGGGCGGAACGCCTAGGCTCGGGGCAGTTCGCACAGGAGCATCCCATGACCATCACCCGTCTCGACCCCGGCAGCCGCATGAGCGAGGCCGTCATCCATGGCGATACCGTCTATCTCGCGGGGCAGGTGGGCGAAGAGGGGGCGGATATCGCCACCCAGACCCGCACCGCCCTGGCCGAGGTCGATGCCCTGCTGGCGCGTGTCGGCAGCAGCAAGTCGCAGCTCCTGCAGATGATCGTCTGGCTGGCGGACATGGACGACTTTGCCGCCATGAACGCGGTCTACGACGCCTGGATCGACCCGGCGAACCCGCCGGTGCGCGCCTGCGGCGAGGCGCGGCTGGCGACGCCGGGCTACCGCGTCGAGTTCATCGCCACCGCCGCCCGCTGACCCCGGGCCCCCTGGCGCGCCCGCCCGGGCCGCGCCGCTTTCCGACGCGCAGGGCACCGCCCCGCGCGATCCCCCGGCTGCTGCCCGAAAGGTCCCCGAATGATCCCTGATCTGTCGCAGGTCGAAACCGCCACGCTGGGCCATTTCCTCCGCGGAGGCTTCATGGCGCCCTCGATCCAGGGGCTCTTGCCGGACCGGCGCATCTGGGGCCCGGCCCTGACCGTGCGGCTGCCCGGATCGGACGGCGCGGCGCTGATCGAGGCGCTGTCGGTGGCCGAACCCGGCGAGGTGATCGTGATCGACCGCTGCGGCGACCTGCGCCATGCCTGCTTCGGCGCGGTGACGGCCACCGCCGCCCATGCCCGCGGCGTGGCCGGCGTGGTGATCGACGGCTTCGTGACCGACCGCCGCGCGCTCGAAGAGCTGGGCCTGCCGGTCTGGTGCCGCGGCCGCTCGCCGATCACGACCCGCAACCAGCATCTCGCGGGCGAGGTCGGCGGCATCATCACCTGCGGCGGCGCGGCGGTGTCGCGCGGGGACATCGTGCTGGCCGACGAGAACGGCGTCGCGGTGCTCGACCCGGCCAAGGCGGCGGACCATGCCGCCACTGCGCTGAGGATGCAGGAAAGCGAAATCGACATTCTCCGCCGGCTGCGCGCCGGGGAGACCCTCAAGGAGATCATCGCGCCGGACGAGACGTCCCCCTCAGGGGCGCGGCGGCGGATGATCAATCTCACCTTCAGACAGCAGAGAGGTACGACATCATGACCGGAGCCTTCCGCAGCATCCTGCTTGCCGGCGCCTGCGCGGCCGCGCTCGCGCTGCCGGCGCTGGCCGACAAGGCCGGCAACACGCTCAACGTGGCCTTCGCCGCCGAGCCCGAGCCGCTCGACCCCTACAAGATCGCCGGACGCCAGGGGCTGATCCTCGCCCGCCATGTCTTCGACGGGCTGGTCTACAAGGATCTCGACAGTGGCACCTTCCTGCCGGCGCTGGCCGAAAGCTGGTCGCGCCCCGAACCGATGGTGCTGGAATTCAAGCTGCGCCAGGGCGTCACCTTCCATAACGGCGCGGCCTTCACCGCCGATGACGTGGTCTATACGCTCAACACCGTGACCCAGCCGGATTACGGCACGCGCTACGCGATCTCGGTCGACTGGATCGACCATGCCGAGAAGGTCGACGACTATACCGTGCGCATCCACATGGCGAAGCCCTTTGCCGGCGCGTTCGAGATGCTGGCCGACGCGCTGCCGATCTATCCGCATGAATACTTCGCCGAGGCCGGCTCCGAGGGCATGACCCGCAATCCCGTCGGCACCGGCCCCTACAAGCTGGTCTCGCAGGAGCCGGGCATCCGCTACGAGCTGGAGCGCTTCGACGATGTCTACGAGGGCAGCCCCAAGGCGGGCGCGACGATCGACCGGATCGTCGTGCGCACCATCCCCGAGATGAACACCCAGTATGCCGAGCTGATCTCCGGCGGGCTCGACTGGATCTGGCGGATCCCGCCGGACCAGGCGGAGAAGCTGGAAAGCCGCGCGCAGATCGTCTCGGGACCGATCATGCGGATCGCCTTCATCAACCTGGCGCCGGTCTCGGCCGGGGGCGAGACGCCGCTGGCGGATGTCCGCGTGCGCCGCGCGATCCAGCATGCCGTCAACCGCGAGGCGATCACCCGCGCCTTCGCCGGCGGCGCCTCCGAAGTGCTGAAGAGCTTCTGCAACCCCGCCCAGGTCGGCTGCAGCCAGGATGTGGCGCAATACGACTACGACCCCGAGGCGGCGCGCGCGCTGCTGGCCGAGGCGGGCTATGCAGACGGGTTCGAGCTGCCCATGGTCTTCGCCGCGATGCCCCGTCCGGTGGCCGAGGCAGTGGCCGCGGATCTGGCCAAGGTCGGCATCACCGCGCAGCTCGACGAGCTGCAATATGCGGCGGGCGTCGGCAAATGGCGCGAGGAGCAGGTCCCGGCCTTCTTCTCGAACTGGGGCAGCTACGGCGTCGGCGATGTCGCGTTCCTGTTGTCGAACTTCTTCGGCGGCGGCGCGGACGATCTGGTGAAGGACCCCGAACTGGTCGACTGGCTGACCACCGGCGACACCTCCGCCGACCCGGCCGAGCGCGACGCGGTCTACCAGCAGGCGCTGGCCAAGATCGCCGACGAGGCGCTGGTGCTGCCGATGTACAGCTTCAACGTCAATTACGGCCTCTCGCCGGATCTGGCCTTCAAGCCCTATCCCGACGAATTCGCCCGCTTCTGGGAATCCTCCTGGAAGTGACCGCGGCGGGGGGCGGCAGCGCCCCCCGCGATCCGGCAAGACGGAGGCAGCGATGCTTGTCTATCTGCTCAGGCGGCTGGTGGTGGCGTTCTGCGTCTGCCTGGCCGTCTCCGTGCTCAGCTTCGCGCTGATCTTCCTGGCGGGCGACCCGGCCATCGCCATCGCCGGTTCGGGCGGCAGCGCCCGCGATGCCGAGGCGGTGCGGATCGCCTACGGTTTCGACCGGCCCTTCGCGGTGCAGTATCTCGACTGGATCGGGCATGTCCTGACCGGCGATCTGGGCCGCAGCATCTATTTCAACATGCCGGTGACCGAGATCATCGGCTCGCGGCTGCCGGTGACGCTGGTGCTGGGCGGGCTGGCCTTCCTCGCCGCGCTCGCCGTGGCGCTGCCGCTGGGCATCCTCGCCGCGCTGAAGCCCGAGGGCGCGCTCGACCGCGCCGCGCTCCTTCTCGCCGTGACCGGCCAGGCAGTGCCGAGCTTCTGGCTGGGGCTGATGGCGATCGTCGTCTTCGGCGTCTGGACCGGCTGGGTGCCGATCTCGGGGCTGGCAAGCTGGCAGGGCTACATCCTGCCTGTGGCGGTGCTGGCCTTCTCGGCGATGCCCGCGATGATGCGGATCACCCGCTCGGGCATGATCGAGGTGCTGGGCTCGGACTATGTCCGCACCGCCCGCGCCAAGGGCCTGCCGGCCGGGCAGGTGATCCTGTCGCATGCGCTGCGCAATGCCGTGCTGCCCTTGGTGTCGCTGGCCGCGGTGCAGCTCGGCGTGCTGCTCTCGGGCTCGATCGTGATCGAGAGCGTCTTCGCCATCAACGGGCTCGGCCGGCTCGCCTGGGAGTCGCTCCTGCGCGCCGACCTGCCGGTGGTGCAGGCGATCATCCTGATCCTCTCGGCGGTCTACGTCCTGCTGACCACGGCGGGCGACCTGCTGAATGCCTGGCTCGACCCGCGCATCCGGGGGGCAGGCTGATGGCGGCCCCTGCCTACCGCCGCCCGCTCCTCTACCGGGTGCTCGGCAATACCGGCGTCACGCTGGGCGGGCTCGTGCTGCTCGCCGCCGTCGCGATGGCCCTTTTCGCCCCCTGGCTGGCGCCGCAGGATCCCTATGCGCAGGATCTGACCGCGCGGGTGCTGCCGCCCTTCTGGCACGACCGCGCCGATCCGGCGCATCTGCTGGGCACCGACCATCTGGGGCGCGACTACCTCTCGCGGCTGATCTACGGCGCGCGGGTCTCGCTGGCCGTCGGGCTGGGGGTGATCCTGGTCTCGGGCACGATCGGCATCACGCTGGGGCTCGCGGCGGGGTATTTCGGCGGCACGGTCGACATGATCGTCAGCTTCGTCGTCACCACGCGGCTGTCCCTGCCGATCGTGCTGGTGGCGCTGGCCGCCGTCGCCCTGGCGGGCGCCTCGCTCTCCACGCTGATCGCGGTGCTGGGCCTTCTGCTCTGGGACCGCTTCGCCGTGGTCTCGCGCGCCGCCGCCCAGTCGCTGCGCAGCCGCGACTTCGTCAAGGGGATGCGGGCGATCGGCGCGGGCCATCTGCGCATCCTCTTCCTCGAGCTGCTGCCCAACATGCGCGGCGCGCTGATCGTGGTGATGACGCTGGAGGTCGCCAACGCGATCCTGCTGGAGGCGGCGCTGTCCTTCCTCGGGCTCGGCGTGCGCGCGCCGATGGCCAGCTGGGGGCTGATGATCGCCGAGGGGCGGGAGAACATCCTCTTCGACCCCTGGCTGATCGCGCTGCCGGGCGGGCTGCTCTGCGCGCTCGTGCTGGCGGTGAACCTGCTCGGCGACGGGCTGCGCGACCTGACCGGAGGCAAGGCGAAATGAGCGAGCCGCTACTCGATCTGGAGGATCTGCGGATCTCCTTTCCCGCCGGGCCCGAACGGCTGAACGCGGTGCGCGGGCTCGACCTGCGGATCGGCGCCGGCGAGACGCTGTGCCTGGTCGGCGAATCCGGCTGCGGCAAGTCGCTGACCGCGATGAGCCTGATGGGGCTCCTGCCGCGCGAGGCGCAGGTCGGGGCCGGACGGTTCCGCCTGCTCGGCCGGGACATGGCCCGGGCGCGGCCGCGCGACTGGGCGGGGCTGCGCGGCCGCGGCCTGTCGATGATCTTCCAGGACCCGATGACCTCGCTCAATCCGGTGCTCGGCGTCGGGCGGCAGCTGACCGAGGGGGTGATCGCCACCGGCGGGCTGTCCCGCGCGGCGGCCGAGGCGCGGGCAGTCGAGCTTCTGGAGCGCGTCGGCATCGCCCGCGCCGCCAGCCGGCTGGGCCAGTATCCGCACCAGTTCTCGGGCGGGCAGCGGCAGCGGCTGATGATCGCCATGGCGCTGATGAGCCGGCCGCGGCTGCTGATCGCCGACGAGCCGACCACCGCGCTCGACGTCACCATCCAGGCGCAGATCCTGCGGCTCCTGGCCGAGCTGCAGCGCGATCTGGGGCTGGGGCTGCTGCTGATCACCCACGATCTGGGCGTGGTGGCGGCGATCGCCGACCGGGTGGCGGTGATGTATGCCGGGCGGATCGTCGAGACCGGCCCGGCGGCGGATATCTTCAACGCGCCGGCCCATCCCTATACCCGCGGGCTGATGGCGGCGATCCCGGTGCCGGGGCGCACGCCGCGCGGCGCGCTCCTGCCCGCGATCCCGGGCCGGGTGCCGGGGCTGACCGGCCGCCTCGAGGGCTGCGCCTTCCGCGAGCGCTGCTCCGTTGCCGTTCCGGCCTGCGCGGTGCGCGCGCCGCAGCCCGCGGGCGCCCACCGCACCGAATGCCATCTTGCCACGGAGGCGGCGCCATGACCGGCCGCGACGACGACATCCCGGCGCTGGAGCTCGTCCGCGCCACCAAGCGCTACCGCGTTTCCCAGGGGCTCTTCCGCCCGGCGGCGGAGCTGACCGCGCTGAAGGAGCTGTCGCTCGTGCTGCGCAAGGGCGAGACGCTGGGGCTCGTGGGCGAGTCCGGCTGCGGCAAGAGCACGGCGGTCAACGCGATGCTGGGCCTCCTGCCGCTCGACGGCGGCAGCGTGCGGCTCGGCGGGCGCGACATCGCCGCGATGGGCCTGGCCGAGCGGGTGCGCCGGGTGCAGGTCGTGTTCCAGGACCCCTATTCCTCGCTCAACCCGGCGCGGCGGGTGCGCGACCTCGTCGCCCAGCCGCTGCGGCTGCACCGGCGCGGCACCGATCCCGGCCCGGAGGTCGCCGAGATGCTGGAGCGGGTGGGCTTCCCCGCGCGGCTGGCCGAGGCCTATCCGGCCGAGCTGTCGGGCGGCCAGCGCCAGCGCGTCGCCATCGCCCGCGCGCTGGTGATGCGGCCCGAGGTGCTGATCTGCGACGAGCCGACCTCGGCGCTCGATGTCTCGGTCCAGGCGCAGGTCATCAACCTGCTTCTGGAGCTGCGCCGCGAGCTGGGGCTGAGCATGGTCTTCGTCAGCCACAACCTGGCGGTGGTCGAGCATCTCGCCGACCGCGTGGCGGTGATGTATCTCGGCGAGAAGGTCGAGGAGGCGCCGGTCGACGCGCTCTTCCGCGCGCCGCGGCATCCCTATAGCCGCGCGCTTCTGGGCGCGACGCTGCCGCCCGATCCGGCGGCGGGCCTGCCGGCGCTGGGGCTCGGGGCGACGGCGGCCGATCCGCTGGCGGCGGGTCCGGGCTGCGCCTTCGCGCCGCGCTGTCCGCTGGCTGCGGAGGCCTGCCGCGCCGCGCCGGTGCCGCTGGCCGCGCAGGGGGCGGAGCATCTGGCGCGCTGCCTCCGCGCGGAGGCGGCCTGAGCCGGCGCCGGTTGCGGCGATAGCGCGCGCGGCCGGACCCTCGCCGTCCCCCCGGCGCAGGGCCTATACCGGAGCGGGCAGGGGCTGCGCCCCGCCTGTGATCCAGGAAAGGATGACCGGATGACCAGGACTTACGACATCGCCGTTCTCGTCGGCTCGCTGCGCGCGGGCTCGTTCAACCGCAAGCTGGCCGAGACGCTGGCGGAGCTGGCGCCCGACAGCCTCTCCTTCCGCTTCGTCGAGATCGGCGACATGCCGCTCTACAATCCCGACCTCGACGGCGACACCCCGCCCGCCCCCTGGGCGCGGCTGCGCGCCGAGATCGGCAAGGCCGAGGGCGTGCTCTTCGTGACCCCGGAATACAACCGCTCGGTGCCTGCCGCGATCAAGAACGCGCTGGATATCGGCTCGCGGCCGATGGGCGCCAGCGTCTGGAAGGGCAAGCCGGCCGCCATCGCCAGCGGCTCGCCCGGCGCGATCGGCGGTTTCGGCGCCAATCACCACCTGCGCCAGCCGCTGGTCTTCCTCGACATGCCGGCGATGCAGCAGCCCGAGCTCTACCTGGGCGGCATCGCCAAGCTCTTCGGCGAGGGCGCCGAGCTGTCCGACGACACCAGGGCCTTCCTGAAAGGCTTTGCCGACGCCTTCGCCGCCTGGGTGGAAAAGCACGCGGCCTGACCGGCCCATGCCGGAGGCCCGCCCCTGCGGGCCCCCGGACCGGCGCGGCTACTCCTCCGCGGGCAGGTAGAGATCGCCCTTCTCGCGGAACCGCTCCGCCATGTCGGTCATGCCCTGCTGCCGCTCGGCTTCGGCGCGGATGTCGTGGCTGATCCGCATCGAGCAGAATTTCGGCCCGCACATCGAGCAGAAATGCGCCACCTTGTGCGCCTCGGCGGGCAGGGTCTCGTCATGCATCTCGCGCGCGGTGTCCGGGTCGAGGCCCAGATTGAACTGGTCCTGCCAGCGGAACTCGAACCGCGCGCGGCTGATCGCGTCGTCGCGGGCCTGGGCGCCGGGATGGCCCTTGGCCAGATCGGCCGAATGCGCGGCCAGCTTGTAGGTGATGACCCCGGTCTTGACGTCGTCGCGCCCGGGCAGGCCGAGATGCTCCTTCGGGGTGACGTAGCAGAGCATCGCCGTGCCGAACCAGCCGATCATCGCCGCGCCGATCGCCGAGGTGATGTGGTCGTAGCCCGGGGCGATATCCGTGGCGAGCGGCCCGAGCGTGTAGAAGGGCGCCTCGTGGCAGTGCTTCAGCTGCTCCTCCATGTTCTCGCGGATCTTGTGCATCGGCACATGGCCCGGCCCCTCGATCATCACCTGGCAGTCCTTCGCCCAGGCGATCTTCGTCAGCTCGCCAAGGGTGCGCAGCTCGGCGAATTGCGCCTCGTCATTGGCGTCTGCGATGGAGCCCGGGCGCAGCCCGTCGCCCAGCGAGAAGCTGACATCGTAGCGGCGGCAGATGTCGCAGATCTCGTCGAAATGCTCGTAGAGGAAGCTTTCGCGGTGGTGGTGCAGGCACCATTTCGCCATGATCGAGCCGCCGCGGCTGACGATGCCGGTGACGCGCCTGGCCGTCATCGGGATCATGTGCAGGCGCAGCCCGGCATGGATGGTGAAATAGTCCACCCCCTGCTCGGCCTGCTCGACCAGCGTGTCGCGGAAGACCTCCCAGGTCAGATCCTCGGCCACGCCGCCGACCTTCTCCAGCGCCTGGTAGAGCGGCACCGTGCCGATCGGCACCGGCGCGTTGCGGAGGATCCAGTCGCGGATGTTGTGGATGTTGCGCCCGGTCGAGAGGTCCATCACCGTGTCGGCGCCCCAGCGGATCGCCCAGACCATCTTCTCGACCTCTTCCTCCATCGAGGAGGTGACCGCCGAGTTGCCGATATTGGCGTTGATCTTCACCTTGAAGTTGCGGCCGATCACCATCGGCTCCAGCTCGGGATGGTTGATATTGGCCGGCAGGATGGCGCGGCCGGCGGCGATCTCGCCGCGCACGAATTCCGGCGTCACCAGATCGGGCAGGCAGGCGCCCATCGGCTCGCCGTCGCGGGAATGCGCGGCCAGCCGGCCCTCGTTCTCGCGGATCGCGGCGAATTCCATCTCGGGCGTGACGATCCCGGCCCGCGCGGCGGCAAGCTGGGTGACGGCCGCCCCGCCCGTGCCGCGCAGCGGATCGCGGCGGCAGGGGAATTCCGGCACCAGCCGCGCCCCGGCGGCAAAGCCGTTATCGGCGGCGGTGACGGCGCGCCCGGCGTAGCGCTCCAGGTCGCCGCGTCCCTCCAGCCAGCTGCGCTGCACCGGCAGGCCGCGGGCGATGTCGATCTCCGCCTCCGGGTCGGTATAGGGGCCCGAGCTGTCATAGACGCAGAGCGGCGCCTCGCCGGTGACGGCGATCTCGCGCAGCGGCACGCGCAGCCCGTGCAGCGCGCCGGCCACGTGTATCTTGCGCGATCCCGGCAGCGGGCCGGTGGTGATGGCGGGGATGGTGTCCTTCATGTCGGTCTCCTCTTGCGATGAGACCCAACCGGTACGGGTAGCAGAACGGGGCCGGACGGCCCCCAGGCAGGGCCGCATCGGCCCGAAAGGGCGCCTCCTCGCGGAACACGGCCCTCCGGTCTTCCTACGCCAGCATCAACTGGGTCAGGTTCGAAGGGTCGCGTCACCGGGGTTGCCCCCTGTCTGCCTCTCAGTCCCCTAGGCGGGACTCCCCTGACGTGGGGAGACCGTCGCCGCGGGGCCGGGAAATGTCAACGCCCGTCCTGCGGGGGCGCGTCAGCCCGCCGCGTAGAGCCGGGCGAAGTCCCGTCCCAGCTCGGCATGGATCCAGGCCAGCACGCCGAACGGATAGAGGGCTGCGGGCAGGCAGACGGCGAGCAGTGTCCAGAAACCCGGCGAGAGCGTCAGCACGCCGAGTGCGGCAAGGGCCAGCACCAGCTGCGGCAGGAGGATCAGGCGGCTGCGGCGGTCGGCCTGGGCAGGGGTCGTGAAGCGCGTCATGTCTCCTCCTTCGGGGCATCAGGGACCGGTTCCGGCGGTCCTTTCCTCAAATGCATTTTGGCTTTGGGAGGATATTTCCGCAAATATTTCCTGAACTTGTGCTGAAGGCCGCGTTAACGCTCGCGGCCCCCGTCTTCGGCCGGCCCTGTCTCTGCGGCACCGGGGGCGAGCCTGCCGATGGCCTCTGCCGCGGCGGTGATGGCGGCGGCGGCGTCCGCTGCGGCGGGGCTGCCCGGTTCCGTGCGGCGCAAAGCGGCTTTCAAGAGCGCCATCGCCTCGGAGAGCTCGCCCTGCAGCCCGTGGCCCTTGCCCGGCCCCCTGCCGAGCGCGGCGCGCCCCGACGGGGTGATGCGGCAGCGCTTGCGCCGTCCCGCGGCGGGCCGGGCGGAGATCAGCCCCTCGGCTTCCAGCGCCTCCAGCGCGGGATAGAGCGCGCCGGGCACGGGCTGGCCGCCGCGGCGCTCTGCCAGCGCGGCGGCGATCTCGTAGCCCTGGCGGGGCTCTTCGGCGATCATCTCCAGCAGCCGGTGCCGCAGCGCGGCGCCGCCGAGCGCGCGCCGATGGCGGTGGCCCTTGGCGATGCGGGGGTGGCCCTTTTTCCGCGGGGCCGACGCGATGTCATGGTCATGTGTCATGTCGGGAAATCTAGAAATAGATATATCGACAATCAAGATATATCGGAAAAATAGATATAACGAAATAGAGAGCGGCGCTCATGGCGGGCCTCCCATGTCAAACCGCTGATTTCAGGTCATTCTCTGAAACGGCGCCGCGGCGGGCAGAGGGCGGCGGCCCCGGCGGATTAGATATAGCGGCCGACGCGGGTGAGTCGTCGTCGCCGAACCGGTCCCGGATCCCGGCGCCGTGGCGGGCGCCGCCATGCATCGCGAGGTGTTCCGGATTGCCGTTGCGGCGCGTCTGGTGCTGCCCTGGTTCAGCACGCGGAAGAAGGCGGTCAGCCGGGCGATCCCCTCCTGCGGCCGCGCCACCAGATCCTCGTAGCGCAGGCGTCGCCGCAGAATGCCTCCGTCGCCTGCGCATGGGCGGCGTCCGGGTGGCGCGTCAGCTCGGGCAGGGGCAGCCCGGCCCGTTTCCGCGCCGCCGCGGCGACGGCGCGGATCATCGCGACGAAGCGCGAGGGGAAAGATCTGCCGGAGCCACCAGATCCTGGTCAGATTGGGCGGAGTTTCTTCAGGAGGACGGGCGCGCTGCCGCTCGCGCAAGGCCGCCACTGCGATTACGGGCGGTCGCGGCAGGCGGCATGGCCTGACAGCGCGGGGCCGACGGCGAAGCGCCCGGGCCCGCCGAAGCTGCTGGCCGGCGCATGGACCGGCTGCATGTGCCCGCCCTCGCATTCGGGGACGCCGGCGTGCAGGCAGGAGGGCGCGCAATGCACCGTCCGCCTCCGCCGGGGCAGGGTCGCGCCGCTGCGGGGCTGCCCGCAGATGAAGACCGGCCGCTCGATCCGGCGATCGCCGCAATGCCCGACGCCGTCGCGCCGGGCGGGGCGCGGGGGACGGCGCAGCCAGGGAAGGCGCCTGCCGGGACGTGCCTTCGCAATGCGCTCTTCCCGCGGGATGCCGGAACGGCGCAGGTGGTGCGGTGTCCAGTCTCCGCGCCGTTGCAAGGGACGGCGGCGTCGCGGCGATCGCGCTCCGGGCGGTCAGTCCGGCAGGCGCACCGGGCCGCAATCGGGATAGAGATCGCCCGGTCCGGGATTGCCCTCGGGCGTGCTGCCGCCGAATTGCGCCAGGATCCCCCAGACCGCGTTCAGCGCCGTCTGCACCGCGCCCTCGACCCAGGCCGGGGTCCAGCTCACCCCGTCGCCGGCCAGGAACAGCCCGCGCTCGGCCTCGGGCAGGCCCGCCTGCATGAAATGGCCGTAGATGCGGTGGTTGTAGCGGTAGTGCCCCGGCAGCGCGCCCTTGAAGGCGCCCAGGAAGTTCTCGTCCGCCTCCCAGCTGACGCAGACCGGCGTGCCGCGGATATGGCTGGCGATGTCGACCCCGGGATAGATCTTGGCCAGCGCCTTCAGCGCCAGCTCGACCCGCCGCTCCTCGGACAGCGGCAGCACCTTGAGCGCGTCGGTCATCCAGGAATAGCTCAGGCAGATCACCCCCGGCCGGTCGGGGCCGTTGTCGAAGAAATACGTGCCGCGGGTCAGCCGGTCGGTCAGGGTCATCGACATCACCGGCCGCCCGGTCGCCGGGTCGATGTCGTTCCAGAAGGGCCGGTCGACCATCACGAAGGTCTTGGCCGCCTGCATGTAGCGGGTCCGGTCGAGCGCCATCCACATCTTCTGGCCGAAGAGCTCTTCCTCGACATCGATCGCGGTGGTCAGCAGATGGGTCTGGCAGGTGGCCAGCACCGCCGGATAGTCGGTCTCGCTGCCCCATTGGTCGGTCACGCGGATGCCCGCCCCGGCGCGGGCGAGCCGCGTCACCCGGCTGCGCGTCGCCCCGCCATTGAGCGAGGCAAGCGTCGTGCCCTCCGGCCAGTGCGCGCAATCGGCAGGCAGGGTCCAGAGCCGGTGCAGCATCTGCTCCACCCCGCCGACCACGAAGCGCTGGTTGTCGTCGAGCCCGAGCAGGTTGACCCGCAGGATCTCCAGCATCGAATTGGGGAAGTCGCTGTCCCAGCCGCCGGTGCCGAAGCCGACCTGGCCGAAGACCTCGCGGTGGCGGAAGCCCAGGCGCTGGAACGCGTCGGAATGCGCGACGAAATCGTAGAAGGTGCGCTCGTCCCAGTCGGCCACCAGCGGGTCCCAGAGCGCCTTGATCGCCTTGGTGTCGCGGGCGCGGATCGCCGCCTGCAGCTCGGGGAAGGCTGCCTGGCTGGCCAGCGCCTCGTCATAGGCGCGGGCGATCTCGCCATAGAGCGGCGGCAGCTCGGAGAGGGCGCGGGCGAAATGGGTCTCGCCCTCGAGGTCGATGACGGTCGAGCCGGCCGCGGCGGTCAGCGGGTTCGGGAAGGGCCGGGTTTCGCAGTCGGCCAGTCCCAGATAGTGGTAGAAGCCGCGCGAGGAGACGGGGAAGCGCATGCCGCCCAGCTCGGCGACGATGCCGTCGGTGCCCTCGAAGACGCGGGAGCGCAGCCGCCCGCCGAATTCCGCGGATTCGTAGACCACCGGGCGCAGCCCCAGCCGCATCAGCTCGTAGGCGGCGATGATCCCGGCCGCGCCCGCGCCGATCACCGCGACCTCTGTGCCCGCCGCGTCGCGGGGAAGCCGGCCCAGCCCGGCGGGATGGGTGATCCAGGCTGCGTAGTCGAAGGGAAAATCGGGGCCGAAGGCGGTCAGGTCGGACATGGGCTTCCTCTTTCGCTCGGCTCAGCCGCCGCAGGCATAGACGAGGCTGACAAGCAGCGCGGCAAGGGCCAGGATCGCAAGCGCCTGCTTCCGGTTCCAGGCATGGGCGATGCGGGCGGGCGGCACGTCGCAGAGCCGCCCGGCGATCAGGCTCATCGCGCTGATCGGGTTGACGCAGATCGCCACCGCCCAGCCGATGCAGAGCGTCAGGCCGAGCGCCAGCGGATGCTCCTGGCCAAGCAGCGTCGGGCCGAAGATCTGCGCGGCCAGCACGACCATGACGCTGTTCGGCAGGTAGAGCGCCGCGGCCAGCGGGATCGCGGCGAGGCAGGCCAGCAGCGCGGGCAGGCTGGCGAAGCCCGCCCCCGAGATCACGGGCCAGAGCGGGCTGGCCTGGATCGCCAGCGACAGCGCGGCGCCGATCACGTTGGCCGAAAGGAAGAGCGCGCTTTCCGAGCGCAGATCCGCCGTGGCCAGCAGCGCCCCGCCCAGCCGCTGCCCCAGGCTCTGGCCGCGGGCGGGCTCGAGGAGGAGCCAGCCGAGCGAGAAGGCCGGCAGCACGATCACCGCGGCGAGGGTGAAGCTCAGCCCCGAGAGCGCATGCAGCCCGAGGGTCAGCGCCAGCAGGAGCGCGCTGGCTCCGAGCATGCTTGCCAGCGCGCGGGCGGAGCCGGTCGCGGCCGGGCCCGCGGCGGCGGGAATGCGCGCCTCGGCGGGCAGCATCGGCCAGAGCCCGAGGAGTCCCAGCAGCAGCAGCGTGAACCCCGCCGCGACCGCGACGAGCTGGAGCGGCTCGATCGCCGGGACGCCGGTCGTGACGATGGCGAAGCCCAGCGACAGCGGCGACCAGATTGTCACCAGCGCGGCGCCGCGCATCGCCGCCATCACCATGGCGCGCCGCGCCGGATCGCGGCCGGGATCGGGCCCGTGGGCGGTGCGGGTCAGATCGCCGATCATTGCGATGATGCCGACATTGAACATCAGCGCCATGAACTGCGCCCCGGCCAGCATCGCGCCGTAGCGCCGCCGCGGCGGCTCCGAGAGCAGGTAGGCCGCCGCGCGGCGCGTCACCTCCGCCCGCTTGACTGGCTGGCGCAGGAGGCCGAGCACCATCATCAGCGCGGCGAAGCCCGTCCCCTGCACCAGCGCGGTCGCCAGCTTCGGCCCGGCCCCCGGCAGGAGCGGCACGAGGAGCAGGGCACCCGCCGCGGCGAGCGCGGCAAAGAGCCGGGCCAGCGGGATCAGCCGGGTCCATTGCGTGCCGAGCCAGAGGAGCGCCAGCACCGCCGCGGCCTGCGACAGCGCCGCTCGCCCGGTCAGCGCCCCGGCGATCAGCGCGCCGAGCATCAGGCACTGCAGCGCGACGCCGAAGGCGGCCATGGCGCGGGCGCGGGAGGCAGTCGGGGGACTCATGCCGGCGTCCCCGCGGTCCGGCGGCCGCGGCTGGCTGCGGGAACTCCCGGCCGGACCGGGCACGTTGCCCGGAAAGCGCGCGCCCCCCGGCGGGTCGGGGTCCCGCGGCGCATGTGCCGCTGATGCGACGGGCAGCGCTCCGGCGGCTCGCTTCGGGGCCGCGCGGTCGCCATCCGGCCGGGGCCCAGATCCATTCCGGCGCGGCCTTCGCGACGGGCGGGGATGGTCCCTCCGGCCTGGCGCATGCAGGCGCGCCTCCGGCCCGGCACAGCCCGGCCGTCGGCCCCCGCGCTCCCCTTGTTCCGCCGGCGCGTGGCGCAGCGCCGCCCTGCCGGCAAGGGGCGCAGGCGGCCGATGGCAGTTACGCATGGAGCAAATCGCGGCCCGGCCGCGATGGCACCCGGAGTGCCACGGCTTCCTGCCCGCGCGGCCAGGCGCCCACGGGGCGGAAGGACGTCGAAGACGGGGTCGCTTCTTCGGGCCGGGTCACAGCGTGGGCCGTTGCCCGGCTGACCTGCAAAGGTTCCGCGCTCCAGCGTCGCGATGGGGCTGAGATCCCGAGTGCCGCGGTTTCCCGCGCGCGCGGTCATCGGGCCACGGGGTGCAAGGGCGCTGAGGACGGGGCCGGTCCTCCGGGCCGGATCACCGCGCGGGCCGGTACCGGGCTGATCCGCATTGGCGGTGCGGTGCGGCGCCCTGGCCGGGATGAGACGCAGTGTGCCAAGGTTCCGCGCTCGCGCGTCCATGCGCTTCCGGGGAGAAAGGGCGTCGAATTTCGGGTTGGCACGCCGGGACGTGTCAGGGCGCAAGCCCGGGCCCGGCAGAGCGGCGTTGGTGGCGGGCTCCCGCGCGAGCCCCGGAAACATCCCCTCGCGGCCCTTCATGACGGCCCGGTCCTGTTGTGCATCCGGCACGCCGGCGGTGCTGCGGTCGGCGGTCAGGCAGGGCGCGACCCGCGGTGCGGGGCATGGCTGCCGTGTAGCGGACCCGCGCTCCTGCAACAGGACTGGCGCGGCCGCATCGGTGCCCGGAGTTCCGCAGTGCCCTGTCCGGACGGGTCCGCGCTCCCCGAGCGCTGCTGCGCGGCAAAGGCGGATGGCCATCCGGAACGGGGCGGCCCGGTCAGCGGCGTCTGCCGGCGCCGCGGTGGCGCTGCGCGGGCAGGTCGAGCCCGGTGCAGGTCCGGCGGCGGGACGCGTGGCGTTGGCGGTCTCCGGACGGACGGCGGCGCAGCCTGCCGATGGAAAGGCGGCGCGGGGGCCGCTCGCGATAGGGCGGAGGACCGGGGCTGACCGGGCCGGGTGCCACCCGTGCCCGGCACTGCGCCCCGGTTCGGGGCTTGTCACGCCCGGGGCGCGATGCAGCGTGGTGCGTTGCGGGCTGGCGGCGGGGCGTCCGGCCCGGCGGAGCGACTGGACGGGGCCGGCGCCTGTCCCGGACAAGGCGGCACGGCGAGCAGTCGGCGCGGCGGATCGGGCGCGGTGACGGTTCCTCGGTCCGCCGTCATGGCAGGGGCGATGCGGCGCCGGCACCGCTGCGGAAACCTCAAGGAACTCCCGGCAGAAAGGCGCCCTGTCCGGCGCGGGACTGTCCAGGCTGCGGGCCCGCCCTGAGCGGTCGCCGGGGGAGGCGGAGGGCGCTGCGGGCGGCTGAACGGGCCGCGTGGCGCGGGGATCAGCGCCGGTCATCGGCGGCCTCCGGCGGGGCGAGGGAGACCGGGCGCCAGGGGCGGAAGCGCGCCGCCCGGTAGGGGGCCGGGTCGATCCGCGGCGGGCGGCCCTCGGCCAGATCGGCGGCCATCTCGGCGGTGGCGGGCGCCGCGTTCAGCCCGATATGCCCGTGGCCGAAGGCATGGACGACGCCCTCCACCCGGCGTGCGGCGGCGATCACCGGCAGCCCGTCGGGCGTGGAGGGCCGGTGCCCCTGCCAGCGGCGGATGCCCGCGGCCGGGATCTCGAGCCCTGGATAGGTCCGCGCCAGATGCCGCAGCAGCACCTCGGCGCGGTGCCAGTTCGGCGGCGCGGCGGTGGAAGAGAGCTCCACCTGCCCGGAGGCACGGAACCGGCCCGCGACCATGGTATTCGCCATCTTGCCGTCGCTCGGCATCACCGGCCGCGCGAGGCGGAGCGACGGCGCCTCGATCTCGACATGGTAGCCGCGCTCGGATTCCAGCGGCACCGTCTCGCCCAGGCGCCGTGCCAGCGCGGCAGAGCGGATGCCCGCGGCGATCACCGCGCGGTCGCAGGCGAGCGGCCCGGCGGTCGTCTCCACCGCCGCGAGCCGGCCGCCTGACAGCGCGAAGCCGGTGGCCTCGGCCGCGAGCCGCCGCGCCCCGAGCGTCCCGGCCTGCGCGACGATGGCGGCGACATAGGCGCCGGGATCATGGCATTGCGCCCCGGCGCCGAGCAGCACCCCGAAGCGGTAGCGCGGCGAGAGCCCCGGCTCCAGCGCCCGCAGCGCCTCGCCCTCGACCTCTTCCCAGTGCAGGCCGAGCTCCCGGCGGAGGTCCCAGGACATCGCCTCGGCGGCGAAGGCGGCGCGGTCGGGGAAGGCGTAGAGCAGCCCGTCCTGCGACACCAGATCGGGCCGGCCGATCCGCGCGGCCAGCGCCAGGTGCCGCGCGGGCGCGTCATGGATCAGCGCATGGATCGCCCCTGCGGTGCGGCGGAACCGGTCCTGCGTCGCCCCGGCCAGCAGGAAGCGCAGCAGCCAGGGCGCGAGCCGCGGCAGCGCGCGCGGCGCGATCGAGAGCGGCCCGTCGCGGTCAAGGAGGAAGCCCGGCACCTTGCGCCAGATCCCCGGGAAGGACATCGGGATCACCGAGGCGGGCGAGAGGAAGGCGCCATTGCCGTAGCTGGCCGATTGCGGCCCGCCCGGCGTGCCCGGCTCCACCAGCGTGACGCGGTGCCCGCGCCCGGCCAGCTCCAGCGCCGTGCAGGCGCCGATGATGCCGCCGCCGATCACCGCGACATGCAGCGCGGGCCGGTCCCCGTTCATTTCTTCCATCGCGTCCGCGATCCCTCCGTGGCGGCAGTCCGTTCCTGTCCGGGCAGGAAAACCCTGTCCCGCCCGGCGCCCCGGGCGGGATGTGGCGCAGAGACGCGCTCGGCCGGCGCCGCGGCG
This sequence comes from Poseidonocella sp. HB161398, assembly GCF_005870025.1. Classification (GTDB taxonomy): domain Bacteria; phylum Pseudomonadota; class Alphaproteobacteria; order Rhodobacterales; family Rhodobacteraceae; genus Mangrovicoccus. The sequence continues at coordinate 19,180 of NZ_VATA01000014.1, read as the reverse complement.
GAGCCGGAGCCCCGGAGCCGCGCCACGGCCGGGTGGCCGCCTTGGCAGATGGCCGTCCCGACCGCGGTCTGGCGGGCCGGATGGCGGTTCCCGCAGCCGGGTGGCAGGGTGGCGCCGCGGCGTCTCTCGGCCTCCGCCAAACGGCGCGCGCCTACCCGCGTGCGGACGATGGCCATCGCGTCTCGCGCGTCTTGCGCTCTGGCCGGCGATCTGCTGCCGTTTCTCTGGCTCTGGCTCTGGCTCTGGCTCTGGCTCTGGCTCTGGCTCTGGCTCTGGCTCTGGCTCTGGCTCTGGCTCTGGCTCTGGCTCTGGCTCTGGCGTCCCGGCGTGAGCGCGGTTGCGCCGGCCCTCGCCACGGCGATGACGGGCCGCAGTCCTGCAAAGCGGTCCAGCCGGGCGGAGGCGGCGGGGCGACGCGTTCCGATCCTGCGCCTGATCGCCCAGCCACGTCGTTCGGCGCCGCTGCAGGTCTCCGGGAGGGCGACCCGGACTGTGCAGGCGATCCGCGACAGCGCGCGGCTGGCCGGGGCGCGACGCAGGGCCGGCAGGCGTGGCCGCTCCGCGTACGGGGGCGGCAGGTACGGCGCCCCTGCATGCGGCCGAAGGCGCCGTGGCGCCCGAATGGACGCTGCGCCGGGCGCCGGGCCAGCGGGCGGTTTCGATCGCGGCGCCAGGGCGGAAGGCACGCGGGCCGGAAGGCAGGTCATGCGCACATCTTCCCCCATGGGACGGCGGCCAGGATGACGCTGTGTTCCGGGCTCGCTCATCGCGCTGCCACGGTCCCGCCACGCTGTCCCCTGCGCCTGCAGGCGGATCCCGGAGCAGCGCGGCAGGCGGTGCTTCTCCATTGCTCCGTGCCGGGGCGATCCCGTCTCCTGCTGGCGGGGGCTGCCCCGGCACGCACTCGCATGTGGGCGGGTCTGCCGGCGCAGGGGTCGAATGGCTGCGAGATCCCGATGCCGGAGCGGAATGCGGGGATGATCGGGACGCAGAGGGCAGGCGCGGCCGGGCTCACTGTCCCTGGGCGGCCCAGCGGCGATGCAGTGAGGGCGGTGGCTGCGGATGGGCGCCGGGCGGGACAGCGCTGCAGCCGTGGCGAAGGGGGATGCGGCCGCAGTCGGGCACCGGGCTGGGACGGTCGCGCTGCGGTGCGGACGGACCGAGCGGACATCAGCGCCCGTCCGGCCGGCGGCCGGTTCCCGGTGTAGGGACCCGAGCGCGGAACGCCCCGGCGCCGGATTACCTTCGCTGCCCCCGGTCGCGGAGGCTGCATCGGCGGCGGGCACGGGACAGGTATGGCGCAGCCTGCCTGCTGTTCCGGCGGGTCCGGCCTGCTCTGCGGCCAGCGCAAGCCGCCGCAGCGCTGGGGCTGTCTGGCATGCGGGTGTCATGCCGCGCCCGGCGCGGGCCGCCGGGAGGGGCGAATTCCATTCGTTTTGCTCATGCCGGTCTTTCCATCACCGCCCGGCCGCCTCCGGTTGAAAACCGTGCAGAACTGCGATAGCCGCCCGGGCTACCGGCCTTTCCGGTGGCGCCCGCAGCGGCTGCCGGCCAATGGCTCCGGGTTAACCGGAACGATGCGGGAGGGGAAACGCCTTTACCTGTATCTTCCATGAGCGAACCTCATGAAGGGGGCCGATGCGCCGCTACATACCCTCGCTCGCGGATCTGCAGGCCTTCGAGGCCGCCGCGCGCCATCTGAGCTTCACCCGCGCCGCCGACGAGCTGGGCGTCACCCAGAGCGCGGTCAGCCGCAATATCGGCAATCTGGAGCGCTTCCTGGCGACGCCGCTCTTCGACCGGGCGGGGCCGCGGCTGGTGCTGACCGAGCTCGGCGCGCGCTACCATGCCGACCTGCCGCAGGTGCTGGCGCGGCTCGAGGAAATCTCGATCGACGTCGTGCGCGGCCGCCGCGCGCGGGCGGCGCTGCAGGTCGGGTCGACGCCCGGCATGGCCACGCGCTGGCTGATCCCGCGGCTCGAGGGCTTCTTCGCCCAGCATCCCGGCATCCCGGTGGAGCTGCGCACAATCGGCGAGGGCGCGGATTTCGCCGGGGGCGAGCTCGACGCGGCGCTCTTGCGCGGGGCGGGGCAGTGGAAGGACGCGCGCGCGACCGAGCTATTCCGCGAAAGGCTGGCGGTGGTCTGCGCCCCGGCTCTGGCGGCGCGGGTGGAGGATCCCGGGCAATTCCCCTTCGACCGGCTGCCCGCGCTGCAGAACGCCTCGCGGCCGAGCCTCTGGCTGACCTGGCTGCGGCTCTCGGGCACCGGCCATAGCGGCACGATCCAGGGCCACCGCTTCGCCGATAGCTGCATGCTGGCCGAAGGCGCGCTGCGCGGGATGGGCTTCGCGGTCCTGCCCGCGCATTACATCTCGGCCGAGCTCGAATGCGGCGCGCTGGCCGCGCCCTTCGGTCCGCCGGTGCTGTCGGGCGAGGGCTACTGGCTGGTCATCCCCGAGCGCAAATGGCAGGACCCGCAGGCGCAGGCCTTCCGCCAGTGGCTGGGCGAGGAGGTGCGCCGCAGCCGGATCTGAGCCGCCGCGGACTTGGCGCGGCCCGGCGGGCGGGCTAGGCACGGGGCGGCAATTCCCGGAGGCCCAGCCATGAGCGATCTCGTCATCCGCCCCTATGCCGAGGGCGACGCGCCGTCGGTGATCGCGCTGATCCTGCCGATCCAGCAGGCGGAGTTCGGCATCGCGATCACCGCCGCCGATCAGCCGGATCTGGCAGCGATCCCGGCGTTCTACCAGAGCGGCGCGGGCGATTTCCTGGTGGCGGAGCAGGGCGGCGCGCTGGTCGGCACGATCGGGCTGAAGGATATCGGCAACCGCCAGGGGGCGCTGCGCAAGATGTTCGTCTCGGCGGCGCATCGCGGCGGGCGCCCGGGCGTGGCGGCGGCCCTGCTCGGGGCGCTGCTCGAGCGTGCGCGGACGGCGGGGCTGGCGGAGATCTATCTGGGGACGACCGAGAAATTCCTCGCCGCGCACCGTTTCTACGAGAAGCACGGCTTTTCCGCGGTGCCGCCCGGCGCGCTGCCCCCGGCCTTCCCGCGGATGGCGGTCGATACCCGCTTCTACCGGCTGGCGCTCGGCGCGGGGGGCTGAGCCCAGACCGCCGGAGCGTCCCGGCACGGGCCCTGGCCCAGGCCGCCGGAGGGCCGGCCGCTCCGGGCAGGCAACGCCTCCGGCGGGCGCGGCGTCAGAACCTCCTGCCTGAGCCTTCGTGCGGGGCTGTTCCGGCGCCTGCGCGAGCGGGCGACGGCAGGGCGTCCCGCTCCGATGCAGCAAGCGGGGTCCTTCGGGGCGTCCGGGTCGTCTCCTTGCGGGGCCCGTCCCTCGGGAGCGCGCGTGGAGCCGGCAAGAGGCCAAGGAGACGGGCCGCCTGCGGTTTCCGCTGTGGCGCGATGACAGCGCAGGAAGGAGCGCTCCGGCCGGAGCGTGGCGGCGGTGCCCTCCGCCGGGATGCGATGCGCGGGGCGGGGCCTGGTCCGGGGCAGGGGGGAACGGGTGGCGGCGCATTGTGCCTGCCGCCGCTGCGGTCGGCGTGTTCCTGCCGAAAGCAAAAACCCCGGCAACTGACGTTACCGGGGCGGGGCATTATCGAAATAAGGAGCGGTGTCTTCTCCAGCGAAGAGCGCCGCCGGGGAGAAAGCTAGCATGATGCTTCACCAAAGCCAATAGTTTATCATAGTGATAATTTTCCAGCCCCGCCGTGCCCGCTTGACGACTCCGGGGCGCTGGAGGATTATGCTGCATGGATAGGCTCACATCGATTTTCGAACTGCGGGAGATGCTTCGTCGGCTGGAGCGGGATGTCGGGCTCGACAGTCTCAGCAGGATCGAGAGGGACGTGCTGCTTGCCGCCCATAGCCTGAGCAAGGGGCCCGGAGCCGTGGTCGGCTCCGACGAGATGCGGGCGCATCCGCTGGTCGCCACCGTGGCCCAGGCAACCTTCTACCGCGCGGTGCGGACCCTGCTCAGCGCCGGCATCCTCGAACGCGCCGAGGGATCGAAGGCCAAGAGCTATTCGGTCCGCAGCGACCTTCTCGACGGGGATCTGCTGAAGCGCTAGGGCGGCCCGCGCCCGCAATCGGCAGGCAGCTGCCTGCCGCAACCGGATGAACCAGCCTGAACGAGCGGAATTTGAAATACCTCCAGACCTTCGCCGTGGTGGCGCTCGCCTATGTGCTCTGCCATGGCCTGACCGCCTTCCTGGTGACGCCGCTGCAGTCGCAGGTCTTCCCCGACCTGACGCGCTATGCCAGCCTGCTCTACCTGCCCCACGGGGTGCGGGTGCTGTCGGCCTGGCTGCTGGGCTGGCGCGCCTTCCTGCCGCTCTGCGCCGGGGGCTTCCTGTCGGAGGTGCTTTTCACGCCGGCGGAATTCTCCAGCGTGACCGATCCGGTGATCCTGGTCTCCATCGCCATCGGGGGCTCCGCGGCGATCCTGTCCTTCGAGCTGCTGCGGCTTCTGGGGCTGAACCTCTATGCCGGGCGGGACGCGCGGGTCCACTGGCGCTGGCTGCTGGTCGCGGGGATCATGGCCTCGCTGCTGAATTCCGGCGGCCAGGCGGTGGTCTTCTCGGGCATGCTGCCACCGGACCGGGCACTCGGCGTGCTGGCGGTCTATGCGGCCGGCGACCTCTTCGGGCTCGTCGCCACGACGCTGGCGCTGATGATGGTCTTCCGCTGGATGCGGCTGGCGCCGGGCTATAGCCGCGCGCGCTGAGGCATCCGGGGCGATGCGCCCTTGCCAGCCGGGCGGCCCGCGCCGATAGAGGCGCGGCATGCCGGGGCGCTGCTCCGGCCAGGATGGTCCCGCGCAAGGAGGCGGCATGTCCGAATTCGACCGGTCCCCAGACGGGCTCGCCTTCTCGGCGGCGGTGCAGGAGATCCAGCGGCAGCGCGGCTCGCGGCGGTTTTACGGGACGGTCGAATGGCCGATCGACATCCCGCGCGATCTGGAGGCTTTCATGGCGGCGCAGCGCAGCGTGTTCCTGGCGACGGCCAGTGCCGTCGGCGCGCCGGGCCTGGAGCATTTCGGCGGCCCGCCGGGCTTCCTGCGCCTTCTCGGCACGCGGAGCCTCGCCATGGCGGTGCCGCCCGGCGACGGGCCGGACGAGACGGCCGCCCATCTGGCGGAGAATGACCGGGTGGTGCTCCTGCTGATCGACTATGCGCAGCGGCGGCGGGTCAAGATCTGGGGGCGCGGGCGCCTGGCCGAGTGCGGTCCGGTTCCGGATGGACGGACCCGGGCGGAGGGCGCGGAGCGGGCATTGCTGATCGAGGTCGAGGCCTGGGACGACAATTGCCCGCGCCACATCCCGCGGCGCTGCGAGGCGGCGGAGGTGCAGGCCGAACTCGGCCGCCGCGACGCCCGCATCGCCGCGCTCGAGGCCGAGATCGCGGCCCGGCGCGGGGGACGCGCGCCGGTGTGACGGCGGCCCGCCAACCGCCGTCCTGCCGCCGCGATGACGGCGGGAAACGCGCCGGAACCCTCAGCCGAGCGCGAAAGCCAGCGCGGCATCGACATGCAGGCTGGTCGTGTCGAAGACCGGCAGGCCGGGCAGGTCGTCCTGGCCGATCAGCAGGCAGATCTCGGTGCAGCCGAGGATCAGCGCCTGCGCGCCCCGCGCCTGCAGCGCAGCGGCGATCCGCAGATAGGCGGCCTTCGAGCCGGGGTTCAGCGCGCCATGGACGAGCTCGTCGAAGATGATGCGGTCGACCTCCTGCTGGCCGTCCCCGGGCGGCACGAGGATCTCGATGCCGAAGCGCTCTCGGTAGCGGCGGCGGAGCGCGCCGGACTGCATCACCGGCAGCGTCCCGAGAAGCCCGGCCCGCGACAGTCCGGCCCGGCGGAGCGCGTCGCCCGCGGGATCGGCGATATGGAGGAAGGGCGTGGCGCGCCCCTCCATGGCCGGGGCAACGACGCGGTGCATGGTGTTCGAGGCGCAGAGGATCACATCCGCCCCCGCCCTCTCCAGCCGGTCGAGCTTCCCGGCCAGATAGGCCTCTGCCTCCGCCCAGAGCGCGTTCCGGACGAAATGCTCGATATTGCCGAAATTGACCGAGACCGTGACGATCTCGGCCGTGTCCCAGCCGCCCAGCCGGGCGGTCATCCGCGCGTTGAGCATCCTGTAGTATTCCGCCGTGGCCTGGCTGCTCATGCCGCCGAGGATGCCGATCACTTTCTGCGGCAGGGGCCGCGCCTTGTTGCTGCTGGTCATGCTGTCCCGGTATGCTGCGTTGCAGGATGCACGGGGTCTGCCACGCCGCCAGCGGGGCGGGATTGGACGATCCTGCTGCGGCACGGAACCGGGATGGGCGAGGCATGGCGACGAGGCGGCGCGACCGCATGACCCTCTGGCGCGACAGCAGCCTGCCCGACGGGCTGGAGCTTCTGCGCGCCTCCTGCTTCGATCACAGCTATCCGGCGCATTTCCATGATGAATTCGTCATCGCGGCCTTCAGCCGGGGGGCGCAGCGCCATCGCGTGCTGCGCCGCGAAGGGGTGGCGGCGGCCGGGACGGTGATGATCATCCATCCCGGCGAGGTCCATGCGGCAGAGGCGGCGGCGCGCGACGCGGGATGGGACTACTGCGCCTTCTACCCCTCCGCGCGCTTTCTCGAGGGCATCGCCGATGACGTGCTGGGCGGGCGGGGCGAGCTCGATTTCGGCAGCGAGGTGATCCGCCACGACCCGGGGGCGACGCGGGCGCTGAACCGCGCGCACCGGGTCATGACGGAGGCGCCCGACGTGCTGGAGCGCGAATGCGCCGCCTACGAGGCCTTCGCCGCCCTGATCGCCCGCTATGGCCAGCGGGCGCGGCGCCATGCGGCCCCCGGGACGGCGCGGGCGGGCATCCGCCGCTCGCTCGACTATCTCGCGGCGCAGTATGGCGGGCCGGTCTCGGTGCGCGAGGCGGCCGGGGCGGCGGGGCTGAGCGAATACCACTTCATGCGCGCCTTCCGCGCCGCGACCGGGCTTTCGGTTCATGGCTACCTGACCCAGATCCGGCTGCGCCATGCCAAGGCCCTGCTCGCGGCGGGCACCGGCGCGGCGGAGGTGGCCGCGAGCGTCGGCTTCTTCGACCAGAGCCACCTGATCCGCCAGTTCCGCCGCCATTTCGGCGTGACGCCCGGCGCCTATGCGGCGGCCTGCCGCTGAGGCCTTCGGGTCGCGGCAGGAGCCGCCTTCGCGCCCTCCGTGCCGGGCGGGCCCCGGTCCCGGGCACGCCGGGAACCGCGCGAGGCGGCACAGCTGGCGACCACAGGGGCGCCGGGCTGCCCTGCCGGGCAGGGCGCGCGCGCGCCACCTCGGCTCGGCCATGACCCTCCTGCCATGACTGCATGCGGATGCCCGGCGGGCTCAGCCGCAATGTCCCTTCGCAGGGGTGCGGCCAGGGCTGCGGCAGGACCAGCCCGCCGGGGGGGCGCCCCGTCCGGCATCGACCTGCGGGCCGGGGACAGAGCCGGGACAGTGCCCGCCAAGGGTCCGCGGCGGCGCCCGGATCCGCCGGGACCGTGCGGCCCGGACAGGTGCACGCGGGGGACCGCATCCGGCACCGCGCCCGCCCGAGGCATGCATTGTCCGGCGCCCCGGCCGCCTTTCGGCCCGTCGGCCGTCCGGTTTTCCGTCCGGAGGGCTGCATCATTTGTAGTTCAATTTCCGGCACTGGATCAGTCTGAAATTGATTTTCCCGCCAAGCGGGCAGAATAGGGAAGAAATGCTTTCGGAAGTCAATATCAGCATGCGGATATTGTTCTGGAATGCAGTTTAATTTCTGGACAGAATTTCCATTAGCACACGAACAGATATCATTCTGATACGTCCCGTGGGATGCTGTTCTGTCCGGAGGTGGTGGCGTTTTGAGAAGCGAGAGAAACGGCTTCGGAAAGTGATTCGAAGCCGAATCAAAAAAGAATCGGCGAACGATTAAAAAAATAGACAGCAAGCGATTTATGTCCGCAATTATCTTAGACAGATGTCAGTATGTGTCGAAAAAAGCCGGTTTCGTTTCGATTCTATTATTAACAATGAAACAAAAGACCTTGTTTTAAAGATTCTTTCCTTCTTAACTTATTCGGGCGAGGGGGGCTTAGAGTGCATGCAAGGGATGGCTTCCTCAGCGTAACGGTATTTCCCTGTCCAGCGGAGAGCGCACATGGCGAATTCATATGATACCTACACCTCGACATCCTTGGGTGTAGGTGACCTTCTCAATGTGAATCTTGATCTTCTAACATTTGCGGAAAACACTTCAGTCACCATTGCCGACAATTCCGATGGTGCAGGGGACGACACTAACATATTGGATTTGAACGAGGAGTTCACCGGTCCGGACGGCGGAATCCTGGCGGATGACCAATATGAGTATCTCGGAAACCTCGTTGACAGCAATGGCGACACGATCGGGTTCGTGGCGAGCGGGCCGGGCCTCCTGCTTGGAAACACCACCATTTTCGTGCCTGCGGGCACCGATCTGAGCGGCGTCACCTTCACGGCCGTCGATACCTCCTCCGGCTGGCAGGTCGAGGAAGCGGCCGCAAACTGCTTTGTCGGCGGCACCCTGATTTCGACCCCTGAAGGCCAGCGCCCCGTCGAGTTTCTCGGCATCGGAGATCTGGTTCTGACCGCAGCCGGAAAACCTGTTCCGGTGAAATGGATCGGCCGACAGAAAATCCGCAATGCCCTTGCGAGATCCGATATGGCGGACCGGCTTGCTCCGATCTGTATCCGCGAAGGCGCTCTGGGGGAGGGGGTTCCGCTGGCGGATCTCTACCTTTCGGCCGATCATGGCGTGGTTGTCGACGACTTGCTGGTCAATGCCGGTGCGCTGGTGAATGGCCGGACCATCCTCCAGGTTCCGTTGGCGGAAATGCCGGAGGAATTCACCTACTACCATGTCGAAACGCAGGATCATGACGAGATTCTGGCGAATGGCGCCGCGGCAGAAACGCTGATCGACTATGTCGGCCGCAGGGCATTCGACAATTTCTCGGAATACATGGAGCTCTATGGCTGCGAGCGCATTGTTCCGGAAATGAGGCGGCTGCGCATTTCGGCTTCGCGCCAGCTTCCGCAGCACATCGCCAGCCGTTTCGGCATCGGTTCCTTTGCCGAAGCCGTCGAGGACGAATTCCGGACCCTGATGGAGACGCTGTCCGCCGCCTGACCCGGGCCCGGCAGCAGGACACGTGGCGGAGGCGGGCCCCTCGCGGATCCGCCACGTGTTTGCCCCCCAAGACATCCCCCTGTGCCGTGTCCGCGGCACGCATCCGGCGCCACGCGGCCGCCGGAGCGGTTCTTCGCGCGCCGGCACTGCCCCCATCCCAGGCAGAAAGCGAGTAGCGGACATTGACCCAGGCAGACGCAGTCCGGCCGGAGACACCGGCGGCAACCGGGCACCGCCCGGCGACGACACCCCGCGGCCATCTGGCAGAGGCCGCGGCCCTGCACCGGGCCGGGCGCATCGAGGAGGCGCTCGACGTGATCGGAGCCGGGATTGCCGCTTTCCCGCGCCACAATCCCCTTCATCTCCGCCGCGGCGTGCTGCTTCGGCTGTCCGGACGGCACGACGAAAGCGTTGCCTGCCTTCAGGCGCTCTATGCCGCGCGGCCGGACGAGGCCGTGGTCGGGCACCAGCTGGCCGTGTCGCTGCGCCAGTCGGGCCGGCCGGAGCGGGCGCTTGCGCTGGCCTCGGAAATCCTGGCGGCGTCGCCCGGCCATGCGGGCGCCTGGATGGAACGGGTCGAGGCGCTGGCCGCTCTGGGCGACGGCGACGCGGCCATCGGCGCCTGCCGGGACGCGATGGCGGCGGGGGCGGCGGACAAGGCGCTGCGGATCCGCTGCGGGTTCCTGCTGCGCGGCGCGCGCCGCTTCGCCGAGAGTGCCGAGCTTCTGCAGGTGCTGCTGGCGGAATGGCCGCAGGAGGCCCGGCTGCAGTACCAGTTGGCGGTCTCGCTGCGGCAGTCCGGGGCGCCCGGACGGGGTCTGGAACTGCTCGACGATCTCCGCGGCCGGAGACAGATGCACGGTCCCGCCTGGCTGGAACGGGCCGAGACCCTTGCCGTGCTCGAAGGCGACGAGGCGGCGCTGGCGGCGGTCGACGAAGCGCTGGAGGCCTGCCCGGGCGATGTCCCGCTGCGCCTGCGCCGGGGGGTGCTGCTGCGGCAGCTGCATCGCCATGCGGACAGCGCCGCGTGGCTCGAAGCCATGCTGGCCGAGGCGCCGGATGACCGCGTGCGCCATCAGCTGGCCGTGACCTGGCGCCTCGCCGGAGAGACCGCCAAGTGCCAGGAGCTGGTTGCCGCGATGCAGGCGCAGTCGCCGGGCCATGCCGGGGCGCGGCAGGAACGCGCGCAGATCGCGGCCGAGGCGGGGGACACGGACCTGCTCTCGCGGCTTCTGGCAGAGGAACGCCCCGTGCTCTGCGGCGGGGGCCCGGAGGCGGAGCGGATCGTTGCGGCTGGGATTCTCTGCCGCGGGGCGCAGGCGCTGCCCGCGGAGGCGGCGGCGGAGCTGCTTGCCACGTGCCGCGATGCGCTGCTGCCGCTGGCCGGGCGGCTGCCGCCGGGGCTGCTCTGGCGCACCTATGTGCTTTCCGACCTGCTCGGGCTCGGCGACAGCTTTGCGGGGTTTGCCGAAGCAGTGTTCCGGGCGCCGGTGCTCGACCGGGGGACCGCGTGCCAGGCGGTCGTCACGATGTTCGAGGGCGGCGTACCGGGCTGGGAGCTTGCGGCGGAGGCGATGCTGGCGCAGGTGCAGCCTCAGGAGCGGGAAGCCCTGCGGCTTCAATCCGGCGCGCTGGCCCTGGGACCTGCCGAGGCGCTGCGGCGGCGCGCGCGCAGCCCGGGCCGGGCGCGGCCGGAAGCCGAGACCGTCCTGATCGCCCTGCTCCTATGGCAGCAGGGCAAGCTGCCGGTGGCCGCGCGCTATCTCGGTTTCGTCCAGCGGCACCGTCCCGGCAATCCGGGGATCTTCCGCCAGTACATGACGGCGCTGGCGGCCTCAGGACAGATTGACCGGGCGCGGCGCGAGATCGGGGCGGCGATCAAGGCGCCGAATGCCGGGTCGCTGCGTTGGCAGGCGGCCTTCTGCAACGCCTTCTACGAGCTCGGCGATCTCGCTCGGGCCAGGGAGATCTCGGAGCGGATCCTGCGCAGCGTGACCGGGCGGAGGCCCAGCATCGAGCAGCATCTGCAGATCATGCTGGGCCTCGGCAATTTCGACGACGCCAGTACGGCCATGGAGGAGTTCCGCACTGGCGGCACGCAGCGCAACGTGCTGCATTTCAACCCCTCGCTCCACGGGGTGCTGCATCTTGAGACGCAGCTTGGCTGGGAGACACCCGGCGACAGGACGGCCTCCGCGCTCTGCTCGGCCAGCATGGAGCGGATCCGCGACTGGGTGGGGTCGGGCGGCGGGGCCGCGGCCAGCGGACCGGAGCGGGTGCCCCGGCAGATCGTGCAGTACTGGAACGCCTCGCGCCCGCCAGAGGCGGTGGCGCGGCTGATGCAGAGCTGGGAGGCGCAGCCGGGCTATGGCTACCGCCGCTTCGACCGCAGTGCGGCCCGCCGCTACCTGCGCGCGCGGCTGGGCGCGGACTGGGACCGCGCCTTCCTCCATGCCGGATCGCCCGCGGAGGAGAGCGACTATTTCCGCCTCTGCTACCTGGCCGCGGAGGGCGGGGTCTATGCCGATTGCGACGACTGGCTGGCGGCGGACCCGGATCTGCTGCGCGCGCGCTCGGCCGGACTGCTCGTGCATCTGGAGCCGCTCGGCGCGATCGGCAACAACATCATCCTGGCGCGGCCGCACCATCCGGTCCTGGCCTGGGCCGCGGCGGCGGCGAAATGCGCGCTCTTGCAGAGGCACAGGGACAATACCTGGACCAAGACGGGCCCCGGCCTGCTGACCCGCGCCGTGGCCCGCGCGCTGGAGGAGGCGGAGAAGGGCGGCACGGATCCCGATATCCGGCTGCTGAGCAAGGCGGAAATCGGGCGGCATGTGCATATCCACACGCCGCTCCCCTACAAGCGGACGCGGGCCTACTGGAACCAGGGCAACCTGCCCGGAGGCCTGTCGGCGCTGGCGGCCCTGCTCCGGGCGCAAGACGGCGCGGAGCTGCCGCGGCCGGTCCCTGTCCGGTGAGGCCGGGGCCGAATCGCGGATCGCGCCAGGGTTGTGCGGGGCGGCGCCGCGGCTTTGCGCCCTGCTGCAAAATGCGGCCTCCGGCGCACAGGCTGTGCAGGGCGCCAACCGCGCCGCGGCTCCCGGCGCGGGCTGGAAGGCGAATGGCCCGGACCCGCCCGCAGCGCGCGCTCAGGCCCCGTTTTCGCGCCTCAGGTCGCCATTTCCCGGGAGGGCGCCGCGGAAAGGCGTCGACAGAAACCACCTCTGCAGCGGGCGTTGTTGCGCGAAACTAGTGGGATTCATCTTGTGAACCCAGCATGCTAGCCGGGCTGCATGAGCAGACCTCCGAAGCCGACCTGCAAGACCACCAACTGGCAAGCGTATAACCAGGCGCTGAGGCAGCGCGGATCTGGGCATCGAGGAGGACGCGATCGTCTTCACCTTCGTGGCCCGCGGGGTCGAACGGAAGGGCTGGCGCGTCGCGATCAACGCCTTCCACGAGATCCGGGGCCGCAATCCCGGGACGCCGATGCATCTCCTGCTGGTCGGCAACGGCCCGAAGACCGACGAGGCCTCGACGATCGTGCACGAGGAGGACTCGCCGCATATCACCTTCCTCGGATACCAGTCTCTGGTGAACGGCATCTACCGGATATCCGACTGCGCGATCCTGCCGACGCGCTATCCGGGCGAGTCCAACCCGCTCTGCCTGATCCAGGCGGCGCAGGAGGGCCTGCCGATGATCTCCTCCGACATGGGCGAGATCCCCAACATGCTGACCATCGACAGCCGCATCGGCGGCATCATCGTCCCGGTCGAGCGCGGCACGGAAGCCTTCACCGAGAAATTCGCGGCGGCGATGGAGCGGATGCTCGACGCGGGCACGCGCCGTGACTTCGCCGCGGATTCTGCCAAAATCAGCGAGAAATACAGCACCGACGTGATGATCGACCGGTATCTCGAAGCCTATGGCGCCGCGGAGAAGCACCATGACGGCCTGCTGGGAAAAAGCGGCCGCGCAGTTTTCGGAAAGGGTCAGGAATGACTAGAACCCTCCTTCTCCATGCGGGCATGCCCAAGACGGGCACGACGTCGATCCAGAATGCCTGCCACGCGGTGCGCGGCGAATTGCTGGCCATGGACCGCCTGCTCTATCTCGGCGTCGCGGCCAACCACACGAACCCGATGTGCACGCTCTTCATGGACGACCCGTCCCGGCACATCGCCAACCGCATGGCCGGCATCCGCTCGAAGGCGGATGTCGAGGCGCTGCAGAAGAAGTACCGCGACAACATCCTGCGCGAGCTGGAGCAGGACAACTGGGACCGGGTGATGGTCTCGGCCGAGGGGCTGTCCAACCTGTCGCGCGAAGAGCTCGAGTCGCTGCGCGTCTGGTTCTCGGACTATGTCGACGAGATCGACGTCCTCTACTACATCCGCGAGCCCGTCGCCTACACGACCAGCGTCGCCCAGCAGCTGCTGAAAGGCGGCGACACGCTTGCCCAGCTCTACAAGAAGATCCAGCTGCCGAATTTCATCGGCCGGATCGGCAATGCCATCGCGACCTTCGGCGTTCCGAATGTGCGGGTCCGCGATTTCGGCGCGGCCGTGAAGGTCGAAGGCGGGCTGGTCGCGGATTTCTGCCTTCAGATGGACATGAGCGAAGAGGCGGCGGCCACCATCCTGGCCGCGTCCAGCTTCGACAACGAGGCGCTCTCGATGGAAGGCGCGGAGATGCTGAGCTCGCTCAATTCGCTCCGCCCGCTCTTCGACGAGACCGGCCGGAGGCCGAACCGGACCGGCAAGGAGACGCTCGCCTTCGAGCAGCTCGGGGGCAACAAGTTCCTGCTGCCGCTGGAAGTGCGCCGCGAGATCCATGCGGGCACCCGCGAGGACGTCGACTGGATCAACCGCACCTTCGGGCTCGACCTCTTCCAGACCCCGGAACCCGCGGAGAAGGACGGCGAGCTCAGCAAGGACAAGCAGCGCGATGCGGCGGACACCACGATTCTGCTGATTTCGGACCTGCTCAACACGATCGAGGCGCTGAAATTCTGCCTGATGGCCCGCGATTTCGAGAGCATGGGCAAACTGGAGCAGATGAAGCGGCAGCTGGAGCATGCCAAGCTCAAGGCACCGGATGACCGGCGGGTGCTCACCGAGGTTGAGCGTTTCGAGCGGATGTTCCGCGACAAGGTCGCCTGATCGCGGCAGCGCGGCTCGAACGCGTCGCGGGCGGTCTCGGCAATGGTCCTGATCTGGGCGCCATGCCCTGCCGACCCGCCGCGTCGAACCGGGGTGCCATGCCTGGCAGCGGGCGTGGCCAGTCACCGAGCTTCTCCCAGGCTGCGCAAGCCCTGAGCCGGCGATACGTGCAGATTTAGGGTCTTCCCGGAATCCTCCGCGCCGCTCACCTCTTTCGCTATCCATTGGCCCGGGTGAGGCGGGGCAGCGTTGGTCCTGAAATTCCGGCCAGCCTTCCGCCCGGCCAGGCTGTGTCATTCGATTGATTTCAGGTGGCGGTCTTTCGGGATGAGCTCCGGCTGTCACGGACCCCGTCCGGCGCCGGCAGCCCGTGCGACGGGTGCGGGCGTCCTTGGTTGCGACAGCTGATCCAGACGGTGATCCCTTTCCGCGCCTCCGAGCCGGTCACGACGGCGTTCAGGTGGGCGCAGTCGCATGTCAGAAACCGCCAGAGCCGAGCAATCCCCAGCTGGCCGATCTTGCCGCACGGTCGCCGGTCGCGCTCGAACGGGTGGCGCGGACGGGCTCGATTCCGATCTCCGTGTCCGGTCTTCACAGGTTCAGCCGTCCTCTGGCCGCGGAAGTCCCGCACGTTCCGCGGGAAACTCGCCGCCGGATCGTTTCCGGACGGCCTCCGTCTTGATCGCCGCGTGCTTCACGCCGCTGATCGAAGGGGCGGGGCTGCCGCATGTCCCGCCCATCCCGGCCGTCGCCAGGCCCTCGCGGCTGGCCCCGAGGGCCACCTTCGCCCTGCACGTTGCCGAACGAGGTTTTCCCAATGCCATCTCGGGCCGGACCTTGCGAGGCGGGACCGCGCAGCATCCGGTCCGAAAGCCCGCTTCCATCCCGGATTGCCGCTCCGGCGGCCGATTTTCCGGGCGGATTTAGGCAAATGCGATGGAAAAAAGCCTGGGCGAGAGCGGTTGGCTTCACCGGGCATTAGCCAGCCTGGGGAACCATGCAGGCCCGTCCCGCGCTCTGGCGGGGCAGGCAGGTACAAGGATCAGGCCATTGCCCATGCGCATTGCTGCAGCCCTCGGCATCATCGCGGCCCAGCTCGCGACGCCGCTTTTCGCGAACGAGTTCGAACCGGCCATGCTGGCCTATCTGCAGGACAATGTCCTGCCCTGGGCAAGCGATCCGGTGCTGGCCGACGCGGTCGCCGCGCAGAATGCCGACCACGCCGGGCTCGACCAGGCGCAGATCGACGCGCTCGACGCGACCTGGCGGGCAGAGGTCGGCGGCAGCGACACGCCGATGATCGATGCCGTGCTCTCCGGACCGGCTGCCGAGTTCCTGAAGGCCAAGGTCGAGGCTTCCGGCGGGGTCATTTCCGAACTCTTCGTCACCGACAATCTGGGCCTGAATGTCGCCGCCAGCGACGTGACCTCGGACTACTGGCAGGGCGACGAGGAGAAATTCACCGACGTCTTCGGCAAGGGGGCGGATGCGGTCCATGTCGGCGATGTCGAACATGACGAATCGAGCCAGACCTATCAGGGCCAGGTCTCGGTGCCGGTCGTGGATGCGGCGGGCGCCGTCATCGGCACCATGACGGTCGGCCTGAACGCCGAGCTTCTGTTCTGAACGGCCAGCGGCCTGACATCCCCGGAGGAGTGAAATGGGCGCCGGAAGTCTTCTGATCGGACGGTCGGTCTTTGCCCGCTGCGCGATGCTGCTCGTCGGCTGCGCGACGCTGGTCGCGGGCACGCTGGCCTTCGTGTCCTACCGGTCCGCGCTCGAGCTGTCCGAGGCCAGCATCCGCAGCCAGGCCCAGCAGGTGACTGCCTTCGTGGCCGAGCAGTCGGGCGGGGCGCTGAAGTTCGGCAAGGCCGACGCCCTGGGGGAGCTCTTCGCCAAGGCGGTCGGCAATTCCGGCGGCGCGGCCATCGCGGCGGCGGCCTTCGACAGCGACGGCGCAATTGTCGACGCGACGGCAGAGGACGAATCCGACACTCTGGCCGAAGCCGCGCAGCTGGCGCTGGAAAGCGGCAGTCCCGCGGTGGTTCCCGGCACGCTGGCCTATGCCGCCCCGGTTTTCTTCGGCAAGGATGCCGCGCTGGCCGGGGCTGTCGCGATGACCTGGACGCTCGATCCTCTGCGGCAGAAGGTGCAGGCCAGCCAGCTCAGGGCGCTGGCCTGGGCGGCCTCGGTCCTGGTCCTGGCGGCAGGGCTCTCGGTGCTTCTCCTCCATCGCACGCTGATCCGCCAGCTGGTCGAGCTCTGCACCACCGTGCGCGGGCTGGCGGGAGGCGATTACGGCCAGACTGTGCCCTGCACCGCGCGCCAGGACGAGATCGGAGGCATTGCGAGCTCGCTGGAAGATCTGCAGGGGTCGCTGGCCCGGGCAGAGGCGCTCCGCGAGGAGACGGCCTTCAAGGGGGCGGGATTCCAGAACAGTTCGACGCCCGCGCTGCTCCTCGGACGGGATTTCGCCATCCGCGATCTGAACGCCGCGGCCGAGGCACTTTTTTGCGTGGGGACAGATGGCGGACGCGAGGCGCTGGCCGGACGCGACGCCGTCTCGCTGGCGCCGGGCCTCGGGGCGCTGCGGCGGACCGCGGAGGATCAGGCTGCCGGTCCGGCCAGCGCGGATGCCGAGCTCGGCACGCGCCGGTTCCACGTTTTGCTGAGCGCGGTGCGGGACGCCGGGGGGGCGCCGATCGGCCATGTGATGGAATGGCAGGACGTGACGGAACTGCAGGCGGTCAACGCGCTCAAGAGGTCCATCGACCGCAACCAGTGCATGGCCAGTCTCGGCACGGACGGGACCGTCACGGCCGCCAACGGCAATCTCGCGGCGGCGCTCGGCGAGGCGCCCGGAACGCTGGCCGGGCGCGCTCTTTCCGATTTTCTCGAACCTGCTGGCGGGGCGCCGCTGCTGGCCGGGCTGGCCGCCGACGCGCCGGTCGCGGCCAAGGTCCGGACCTGCCTCGGCCGTGTCATCGACGGCAGTTTCAGTGCGGTCTGCGACGAGGCCGGGCAGGTGGTCAGCGCGATCTTCCTCGGCCGCGACATCACCCGCCAGGAAGAGGAGCGCAGCAGCGCCGAAGCCGCGCGCAGCCGGTCGGACGCCGAACAGGCCATGGCCATCGAAGCGATCCGCTGCGGGTTGAAATCGCTTGCGGGCGGCGACCTGGCGAGCCCGATCGGCTCCGGGCTCGCCCCCCGGTTCGAGGAGCTGCGCGCCGACTACAACGCCGCCCTGGAACAGCTCTCCTCCGCCATTTCCGAGGTTCTCGGCGGTGCGGCCTCGATCCGCGGAGAAACCAAGGCGATGAATGACGCCTCGGACCAGATGGCACGGCGCACCGAACGGCAGGCGGCCACGCTGGAGGAGACGGCGGCAGCGCTCGACCAGCTGACGGCCTCGGTCCGCCTGGCCGCGTCCAGTGCGGCCAAGGCCGACGGGATGGTGGCCGAGAGCCGTGCCAATGCCCAATCGGGAGAGCGCATCGTCACCGAGGCAGTGGGTGCGATGGAGGAGATCGCCGGCTCTTCCGCTGCGGTGGCGAAGATCGTGACCGTGATCGACGACATCTCGTTCCAGACGAACCTCTTGGCGCTCAATGCCGGGGTGGAAGCGGCCCGGGCGGGCGAAGCCGGGCGCGGATTCGCAGTGGTGGCCTCCGAGGTGCGCGCGCTTGCCCAGCGATCTTCGGACTCCGCGCGGGAAATCGGCAGCCTGATCCAGCGCAGCTCGGACCAGGTGCAGCGCGGTGTCTCGCTGGTTGGCCAGGCTGGTCAGGCGCTGGAGAAGATCCTGTCCTCGGTCGAGGGGGTGGCGGAGCTGGTGTCGCAGATTGCCCGGTCGTCGCAGGAGCAATCGGCCGGGCTGGCGGAGGTCAATACTGCCGTCAACGATCTGGACTCGGTGACACAGCAGAATGCCGCCATGTTCGAGGAGACTGCGGCGCTGAGCCAGAGCCTTTCCGCCGCGGCACAGCTGCTATTCGACACCGTGACGCAATTCCGCACCGAGATCCCTCCGGAGGGCACGGAGGATCCGGAGGAGGTCCCGCAGCGGCGAAGCGCCTGACCGGCCCTCAGCTTTGGGGACACTTGCGGGTTCCGCCGAAGGTTTGCCGCGATCGATGTGTCCGCGAGGCAGGTCCTGCTGCGGCCCGGCTGTAAGTGGCCACGCGGCGGACCTGCTCCAGCTTGGACAAACCCCAAGCGGCCGGCCGCGAAGCCTGCCGGGCGCGGTGGAGCGGATTGATCCGGGCGCGCAGCGGTTTGTCGGCAAGGCCGCAACAGCGTCCACGTGCGCAATTTTGCGCTGACCTCCGACCCAACTCTCTTTGGAAATCAGGGGAGCAGAGCGGTCCGCCTGCATTTTCCGACGCGGCGATCTAATTCTGCCCAATGGTGAAGGTCCTGTTCTGTCAGCCACCCCGCGACCCGACCGGGATGGTCTCCGGCATCCTCGAGATGGCAGGGCCGGACGGACCGGTGCCGGACTTCGCGTCGTTCTGCCGTCGACAGCGCGAACCGTGGCCCCGGTGCGACTGCGAGAGTCCGCGGGACAATCATGGTCCGGCTTTCGTCGCGCCGGGCTCCCGGCCCGCTCAACCTCCTTGTCGACAGTACCAACGGCACGTTCCCCGGTGAATGAAGAGGGGCCGTGGCGCCTGTGGCACCGCGAACGCCTGATGAATGAGTGGCCGGCCCAGGAAGCACTCGGCACGCATCGCCACCGACGGCGCCGCTAGTCACCTGAATCTAAAGTCCCTGACATACGGTCTTTTGGCAGAAGCGCTTCACTGAGGCGAGAATTTCGTCTGCGGACTTGTGCCAGCGA
>NZ_VATA01000139.1 GCF_005870025.1 Poseidonocella sp. HB161398 | reverse complement strand
AATGGCACCATTCCGACCGATCAACCCTTTGATTTTACAAGACCCGCCTGTGCGAACAGGCCAATTTTGAGCTTCCAACTGTCGAAGTTCGGGGGCTAAGGTCACTGAGCTTCTGCCCTGGAACTGGACGCCACACAGCGCCTTGTCACGCAAGGCTGCATGACCGCGGCCCACGCCGGATGCTTACGCCGCAGACCAGGCTGAACGCGGCGAAGGACATCCTCGATCGTCTCGGCTGGGTCCCGCCGCGCCGTGCTGAGCGGGTGGACGAGGAAGACGTGCCGATCGAGGAGATGACGCTGGCGCAGCTCCACGAGGCCGCTGCGGGGCGCAAAGGCGTCCGGCTGGACCTTTCATCTCTACGCTCGTTGGCCGCAGACGAACTGTGAAGTGGTATCCTTGGACAGCTTGGCCGTGGGACAATCGGTGGCCTGATCCAAATGCAGATCTCTGTGCGCGTGGCCGTCTTGCAGTGTGAAGTCTCAGGTTTGTTGCCGTGTAGCCACGCACTGGTGTTTATGGTGCGTAGCGGTGTAGCCATGTAGCCAAAGGGCTATACCTCGCCGCAACCGGCGAGAGAGCACCCTTGGCTACACCGCTACACCGCTACACGGTTGCAAAGCTAGCCGGTGAGGGCACCGCTTCACTCTTCGTCTCTCGGCCGAACAAGGCGATAGGTTTCGGCGGTAGTGGTCGCTACGCCTTCATCTCCTGGCCGCAGGCGAACTATCCAGCCATTGGTTTCGAGGATCCGAAGGAGCTGTCGGATTTTCTGTCCTGACCGCAACTTGTGCGGCCCCTTCTGCTGAATGTAGCGCACGGTCACGTCAGAGTCAGCTTGGCCATCGAATAGCCATTGCCGAAGCGTTTCGGCGTCCTTGATTTCTTGCGAGTGGCCTTGTGCCTCATAGAGGCGCAGGGCTTCCACTAGGTAGAACTGAGCGATCTCGATCCCGCGGGTCATGTTGGGGCCCGAAATCTGATCGGAGCCCAAGTCTTCGATGGCCGTCAGGACACCGGCGATGCGGACGGCTTGCTCGGCAGACTTCGACGCATCCGGCCTTACATTTTCCAAGGGACCGCCTTCACGCTGAGCGAGCTCCACGCGATCTGAATACTTCACGAGGGCGGCCTTGGCTTCTGGTGCAAGCGTCAGAACTTTTGGTGTAAGTGCGCCCGAGCCGGAATCCATAGGCAGGGCCCGTTCCAGTGCGGCAGTAAGCAGACGGTGGAATTTTTCGAGGGGTGCCCGGTCCACTTCGAGGTCCGAGTGGAGACGGGTCCCGATCGTACTGGCCGGACGGCACACAAGTGCGCGTGCCAGAAATCCGATATCTCTGACGACGCGATCCTGCACGAAACTCTCCGCGATGCCGGGCTGCACCATCAGGTGCAAGGCGACACGTCTCCCGTACAGCGTCTCTTGGCCGTCCCCGGCTCTCGTCCGCTTAATGGGCTTCCCTTGCCATAGGAAGTTGAATGCGGCCAACGTCTTCCCCCTTTGGTCTTGGCTCATTGCGTAGCCGTTGAGGAATTGTCCGCCCTCGTCGCTGAACACGCCAAGAGAAGGTTGCCCAATGGCGAGAAGCTTCGTCAGCCCTTCGAAAGTCGGTTCGCTTACAAGGCGTTCCGGTCGGCGCGGCAGGTCTGGAGCGGGCTCCAGTTCCAAGAGGGGGGCGGCACGCTCGCCCTTCGCGCCGCGGTCCCCCAATTTCTTCACGATATCGGAAATGCCCGTTTCATGTACCCGCTTGAGCACCTCATACTCGGAAAGCCGCAATTTCCACGAGGCTGATTGGTCACGCTCGTACTGGTAAATCGGCTCCATGATCAGGTCGTCGCACGACGACTTGCGCTCCCCAGAGACCGCTTGGGTCAACAGGAAGAGCGAGGTGGGCCGAACACCCCCAAGCGTCTCGACATCGAAATGTCCCTGTACAACCAGAGATGCGGCTGCGAGCGCGGATTGCGCAGCTATGGCGATCGGCGCTTGCGTTATGGCTTGCACTATCTTGGCGGCTTCGCCAATGGGGCCTAGATGCTCGATCGGGTATGCCATCCCCGGCCGTTCCTCAGGAATGAGGGAAAGCGGATCTCCCAGCTCGACCCTTGCGAGGCGCCCGGCGGTCATGACCGAAGCCCCTTGTGCGCGAGGCCTGCGAGGAAGTCGTTCCAATCTCCCGCGGCGGGCGGAGGAGCATGGACTTGCGCCCTCCATCCAAGCTTTGTCGCGCGTGCTGCTAAGTCGTGCGCTGCTTCGATTCCCGGCCGATCAGGGTCGGCTGCAACAATAAGCTCACCGGGGGACTGGGGAAGTATCAAACCTCGAAGTCCCGATGTGGAAAGCGCCGCCCATGTGCGATTTTCGGACGTGGGTGCCCCAACTGCGCGTCGGGTTCCGTTGTTCTTTGTGCCGAAGTGGTTTTCTTGGAGGCGCAGGTAGGCAAGAACGGTTTCGATACCTTCTCCGACAACCAGCGTACCGTTGCCTTCAGTCAATCGTACGGCGCCACCAGCGGCGGAGCCCAGCATGGCCCGGCATGGTTCAACGTCCGCCTTTCCCGACCCGTCGTCACGGAGGTAGGTTCGGTGTACAGCAAAACCTGTGCCTCCCTCGATCTTGGCTATCATGGCGGGGAGACGCTGGCCCGAGGGGTGTCTGCAATCGGGTGCATAACGTACGCTATCGCAAAACGATCGCCAGACGCCTCTGCTTTGGAGGTAGTCTTCCGCTATGCTCAGGGCCAAGGGGAGGCCCTGCCTCCAGATTCTTTGCGCGATTTCAGCATTGCAATTCTTTGACGGTTTTTGGGCAGAGATTGGCTCCGCCCAGTGGTGCGCGCCATCCCGTGCGACAACTACCGCATCCAGAATGTCCTTGAAGCGACAGCCGCTCTTCTTGCAGTTGAGGACAAGGGCTGAGCGCCCATCGGACAAAGTCAGCGCACTCTGATCGCGACGTGCTTCGGGTTGGCAAACGGGGCATGCTGCGACGCCATAGCCGCCATACCACTTCCCCTTCAGCAGGCTGGTCATCTCGAAAGCAGACATCATGATTATTTCCCCTGCTTGTAAGTGGGGGCGGCGCTGATGAGCGCGCGCGCGTACGATAGCGCGGCCTGCACGTCGTATATGACCCGCTTGCCGGGCCGTATGGCGACGAGGGGCCAGTCACGAAGCGTACGGGGCGCGACGGGGAAGCATTCGTGGCTTATGATGATAGCCAAGGTTTTGCGGTCCGCATATTTCGGATGCGGCGCACCGGGCGACCACAAAATGGTGGGGCGGGGTTGGTCAAATTCACCCATATGGTGACTCCTTTGGCTTCTATTGAGCCAAATGTGCCCCATGGACGCTGACCCGGTCGTCCTCATGGAGGTTTGACCGTGTCTGCGTCTTGGTGGTTCTATAATATTGTTTCCGCGGCTATATTCGAGCCTTCGGGTCGCGATACAGCCTAACTGAAATGTTTTTCACAAATTCGTGATTCCATCGTGAGGCATAGTAATTTCCCGTTCTTGGCCTGTGCCCCAGTCATCGGTATCCTCTGTCGGGAGCCAGACTCCGTACTTCTCGGCATGGTCGACTTGCTCTGCCCACGAGTTCATCATTCGCACGCGTGGCAACCAGAGCCTCGATTTGTTGTACACTCCGAGGATACCTCCACGCGTCGCAGACTGGCGATGGCTCAACAGGCTATCTGCCACGCTCTCGTTCCCAACATAAGCGTCAGAGAGAACGGTCGAGAAGGTGTGGCGCAAGCTGTGAAACATGAAGTCGTTTATGCCCGTAAACTTTTTGAGTTTGGCGGACAGCGCGCTGTGGGCGGTGAATTTCTTGCCGTCACGCGCCAGCTGAAACACACGCTGATCTGGATCTGACATGACCTCCGGGTGAAGTGCATCCCGCACCAGCACCGGGGTTGGCATGGTGAAGGCGTCCCCGTTCTTCATTGTCACCCCGGGAAATTGGATGACCCCTCTTTCAAAATCAATTTGCTTCACACGTACTTCGCGTAGTTCGCTCATTCGCAGCGGCAAGAATACTGCCGCGCGGACAAATCGCCTGAATGGTCCATCAAGTAGCTCGGCTGCTTGGAGCATCAGTTGAACTTCCGCGGCAGTGTAAATTCTCTCGCGAGGTTTGACCCGAGCGGGCCGCTGTCGTTTCGGTACGCGTGAGCAAGGGTTGACCTCTATGACATCTCGGCTCAGCAGATGCTCACAGAAACGGTTCAGTGCGCCGTAGCGGTGGACCGCACAGGCCCTGCCGTAGTGTCGCGATAGAAGCTCTTGCACGTGCTGCACGGTGAGATCAGCTGGGGCAAGCTGCTGGACGCCCATTTCTGCTAAGCCAAGCGTGAGGGCGCCGGTCTCAGTGCGCACGTGCTGCTCTTTACCCTTGATGCTTGTGGCGATGTAGCTGTCAGCCTCTCTCTGGAGAGTTGTCGCCTTCGCTCTTGCTAGATCCCGTGCCCTGATCGCTGCGCGCTTGTCTTTGGCCGGGTCTGCCCCATTCGCAATGTTAGACTTCAGCCGGGCTGCCTCTCTTCTTGCGTCGGCAATGCTATGGGAGGTCAGCGAACCGATCTTGATGGTGTTGTTCGGCAGGCGCCTGCCGTCTGCACTGACGCCCTTGGGCCTGTAGTCCAAGAACCAAGTCTTTGCGCGCTTCCCGATTCGCAAGGCCAGGCCAGGTTCTTCTTTGTCTCGCAGTACCGTCTCGGCTCCGGACTTGAGCGCTATGTTCACGACGGACTGGGTGATTTTGACTCTTTGGGCCATAATTTTTTCCGGACATTTTCCGGACAAACTTGTAGCCTCGTTGGGCTGGTTCGGTCAAGGTTCGGCGGGGTGCTTTGAAAAATAATTTCATGATAGCAGTATGTTGAGGCAAGTTCGGCTAGGGTTTGGCAGCTCTCTCTAAGTTCCAGAGGTGGGAAGGGATCTGATTTGTAATCAGTGGGTCCGCGGTTCGAGTCCGTGTGGGGGCACCATAAAATCAAGCACTTAGATAAGATTTCGGGCCTCTGAAATTTTCGTGACGACCACATGGAGACCACCGCGCAGAGCTTCACAGGCCCAGCGGTGTCGCCATTTTGGTAATCGGAAGTAGCGTCAGCGTGATCACGCCGCGCTGCGGCGCGGGGCGGAGCCTTGTCGCGTAAAATTTCCACCTCTGCACCATTCCTCGAAAAGGACGGGGCACCGGGCCGAGGCGCTCTCCATCAGGACAGCGGAGCCCGTGGCGAAGCGCGGAGAGGAAAGCGGCCCAGGCTGGCCGATCCGGCGGGGAAACTGAAAGCCGGAGGTCACAAAATACGTGTTACTTCTGTTACTTCGTCACTTATCTTGTAACCATCTGTTTTTATGTGACTTTTTCTGCCGCACCAGGTTACAAGAATGGATTTCTGGTTTGTAACTCCGTTACATGTAAGTATTTGTTTTTATTGTAATTCGTCTTTCGGACAGCCGAGATTGGGAGGAAATGGCTCAAAATTCGGCCCATTAACTCGCCATTTCGAGGCCATCGGCGCGGCCTCAAGCGCAGGGCGCAACCCCATGAGGTAGCGAAGGGTTTCAGGAAATACCAAGGGTGAGCACTGCCAGCACCGTGCCTGCCAGACCCGCCCAAAATTCCAAGCTTGAGAAAAAAAGTCTCTGGATGAGGGAGACCACCGGTCTAGCGGGCAGTCGACCCTGAACTTTCACCTCCCCCCTTGCCTAGGGCGTGCTGCCGTGGCGCTAGACCGTGTGCACAATGCTCGTGAAGCACATGAGAAATGGGCTTTTCCCAGAATTCAACGGCGCAAGTGCGTTGGGAGAGTGCCGGTCAACGCTCAAGAGCTCAGATTTCTGACCCACCCCCGGGGATGTGGCGCAACCGCCAGGAGGCGGCCCCGTGATCGGACAGCTAGCCCGGCATATGCTGTCCTGGTGGAACTCCGGGATTCGATTCCCGCGCGTTGCGCTTGAACACCCTTCTTCTGGTGCCCGGTCAGGCTAGGTACCTTCGATCCCTCCCCAGCTGTCCATGCGCGGCCGGAGGCGCGCGAGCGTGGCAAAGGGCAGCGGCAGCGGTGCAGGGACTTCATCCTTTCACGGCCAGCCGACGATCTTCACCTGCGTTGCGCTTGGAGCTCAGGAGGCGAGACAGTGCCTAGCCCCTTCCGGGGCGCGGGGTGGGAGAGGCGCGGTCTCGCCTCTGCCAGAGCGGGGCGGGCAGCAGCTGAAGGAGCGATCATCACTTTGCGCACAGGCCCGGTGCGGCTTCCCCCACGCCAAGGCCGGAAAGTGCTACTTTCGCGCAGGGGGCGGGCGCGCCCGCCTCGGGCGTTGGCTGTGGCCGCTGACCTCTTGCCTACATCGCTGGCTACCAAACGCTGGAAAGCCCGCACGAGGCAGGGCAAACAAGTACTGAACGAAGGGAACGCCGGCGTGAGGGGCGGGCGGTCACATACCCCAGCGCGCTAACACATCCGCATAAGCCTGCGGATCGGCCTTCATCCGGTGCACGGTCTGACGTACAAGGCCAGTGTCCCGCGCGATGGCGGAGACGCCCGCACCGGTAGCGAGCCTTGCCGTCACCAGTTCCAGTTCCAGTTCCAGTTCCAGTGCCTGCCGGTCCTACTTCGGCTTCTTCCCGAGGTACTTGCCTTCCCGAGCCTGCGCCGAGGCGAGCCCCGCCCGCTGGGCTTCCTGGGTGGCTGCTGCTTGTGAGTGTGCCATTGCGGCGATGATGCCTATCAGCGGCGTTGTTGCGCAAATCCGGGAGGATTCATCTCGTGAATCCAGCATGCTAGCTGGGCAGCATGAGCAGACCTCCGAAGACGACCTACAAGACCACAAACTGGCATAGCTAGCGAGCCGTTGCGCGCCACCGGTCCGAGCGCAACGGCGAGCGAGGCGCTCAGGCAGCGCGGATCACTGACCGTTTGGTTCGATCCCTCGATGCAGTGGGAAGCCATTCCGTCGGGGCGTCGCGGCCGTCAGCAGGCCTACAGCGACGCGGCGATCCAGGCCTGCCTTACCCTCAAGATCCTCCTCGGGGTGCCGCTCCGCCAGGGTGAGCCAGTGAGGCGCCATTGGTTCGAGCCCACTGGCGAACGGTTTCGTGGCGAGCCTGCTCGAACTGTCTAGGCTCGACTGGTCCGTGCCGAACTTCAGCACTCTGTCACGCCGCCAGAGTGAGACGGGACCGTGGCGCCAGTGGCGCCGCGACAGCCCGT
>NZ_VATA01000138.1 GCF_005870025.1 Poseidonocella sp. HB161398 | reverse complement strand
GCGCCCGGATCAGACAGGAGCGGCGCCAGCTGCCGCGCATGCACTTCGAGGATGTCGCGGATCGAAGCATAGGCAGCCACGATTTCTTCCGGGCAGAGGTGGCGACGAAGATGACTCGCCGGTGCCGACCATGGCGACTCTGCGTTGCGCGCCCGGCAAGCATCCTTGCCATTTGGCATACTTGTGCTAGATGTTTGCCAACATATCGGAGGCAAGCATGGAACTCCAACATCTCACCGCGACTCCGGCGCGGGCAGACTGCGCGGTGATCACCGATGACGAAGCCGGCGCGCTCGCCCGCACCACGATCAATCTGTTCCGGGCCTGGGGGCTGAGCGATGCTGAAGCGCGCACCCTGCTGGGTGGCATGGCGCCGCGCACCTGGGCGCGCTGGAAGGACGGCGATATCGGCCGGATCGACCGCGATCTGCGGATGCGCATGGCGCATCTGATCGGGGTCCACAAAGGCCTGCGCTACCTCTTCCGGGACGCGGCGCGCGGCTATGCCTGGATTCGCAAGCCCAATGCCGCCTTCGAGGGACGCTCGGCCCTCGACATCATGCTGCGCGGCGAACTCTCCGATCTTGCCGCGATGCGCGACTGGCTCAACGCGGAACGCGGCGCGTGGTGAGCGGAAAGGCCGTCCTGGTGCAGGTCAGCTGGCCGCAGACCTGGCGCATTATCCGCTCCATCTACCCGCCGATCGACCTGTTCGAGGACATCGCCGACCCCCATGACTGGGAGGCGCTGGTCTCGGTGGAAGCCAAGACCAATCCGCGCATCCGCGGCGAGGTCGGCGACCTCGGCAAGGTCCCCCCCGGGCGCCGGGTCGGCGGCCCCGGGGCCAGCTTGGTCATGGCGCCGTTCGTGCATTGCTCGACCGCGCGACCGGGGCGCTTCACCGATGGCAGCTACGGCCTCTACTATGCAGGCGATCGCGAGGACGTTGCGCTCGCAGAGACCATTCATCACCACGGCCGGTTCATGGCGGCTACCGGCGAGGCGCCCGGCTGGACATCGGATTTCCGCGTGCTGACCGGATCGATCGATCGCGCGCTCCACGACGTGACGGCAGTGCCCGATGCGCTGCACCCCACCGACTACGCCCCCTCGCAAGCCGAGGGCGCCGGTCTCCGGGCCGCCGGAAGCGACGGGCTCACCTGGGACAGCGTGCGCCAGCCCGGCGGAAGCTGCATCGGGGTGTTCTGGCCGGACGTGGTGACGGTCCCGGTCCAGGGGTCGCATTTCTGCTATCACTGGAATGGAGACCGCGTGGACTTCGTGAAGCGCTACGATACCGGAGAAGTCCTCGAGGTGCGCTGATGAGCCCGGGCCGGAGGGCTGCGGGGTCATCGACGGGATCGCCGACTTTTTCAACAGCTTCGATGCCAATGCCAGGCGGGCGTGCAACGCGGAGTCGCCGATGTCCGCAACTGCAAGTCATATCTGATGCCACCAATGTTCCGGGAGACGCGCCAGGGCCAGGCGGCGCGACAGCCAGCTCTCGCTGATCTCCAGACGCCTGGCCATGACGGACTGCCTGCCGCCGTAGTAGCGCCCCAGCGCAACGGCATAGCTGCACGCACGCTCGTAGTCGCTGATGTCCCGGCGGTGGCGGTTCTTTCGCAGCCGTCCCGCCACGGGCCGGAGCCGGCAGCGTGCGGACAGCCCCGGGAAAGGAACCCCTTCCGTCCGGAAGGTGGAAAACCGCCGTTCTCGCCGCAACATGCCGAAGGCGGCGCAGCGTGGTTGCAAATGGCGGCCCGACAGCTGATATGCGGGTCAACCGGACAAAAGGGCCCCTATGCAGCGCATCGACGAACCACACAGGCGACCCTCGCTGTCGATGCCGATCCTGCGCAATGCCCGACGCCAGCACGGCGAGGGCACGCTGACCCTCGGCAACCTGCTCTCGTCGCTGGGCGAGGCCTCCTTCGGCTGGGCGATCGTCGTCTTCTCGCTGCTCACCTTCCTGCCGCTGCCGCCGGGATCGTCGCTGATCACCGCTCTGCCCGTGCTGGTGACGACGGCCCAGATGGCGCTCGGCTTTCCCTCTGTAAGGCTGCCCGGCGTGCTGGCGCGGATCCGGCTCGACCCGGACAAGCTCAGGCGCGCCATCCTGCGCCTGAGGCCGGTGACGCGGCGCCTCGAGCGGGTACTGACGCCGCGCCATGGCCATCTGTTCACCCGCCGGAACGAACAGGTGCTGGGCGTGCTGTCCTTCGCGATCTCCGTCGCGCTCTTTCTGCCGGTGCCTTTCAGCGGCTGGTTCCCGGCGATCTCCCTCTTCGTGCTCGGCGTGGCGCTGGTGGAACGCGACGGGCTGGTGGCTGCCATCGGCCTGGGCCTAGGCGGCACCTCGGTGATCCTCACCGCGGCGATCCTGCTGTCGCTATCGGCGGGCGCGGAGGCGATCATCCAATGACCGCAGGCGGCCACCCGGCTGCATTCTTCCGGTCCTGCGTTCTGCCGATAAGCGGCGCGGCACACCGCGGGACTGGCCAAGACCGTGCCTGCGCCTTCCCGGTCCCCGCCCGCGCGCCGTTGGCAACCGGCGGCACCCTTCCGCCGGTTCAGGTAGCAGAGGGAGCTACCCGGATCGCGGCGGCGTCCAGTCCGGCAGAACCTGCGTCATGCGGCCCGCGCCGATATCCTCATTCCAGCCACCATGCCAGTCCGGCAACGATGTCACGTGCCGCGCACGGGGAGCATGGGCCCGGATATTTCTCGATACCGGTAATTGTCGCGAGATCCGGACAGTGCCTCCAGGAAACACCATCCGTTTTCCAATGGGTACGAGTCTCGCTCCCGATCCCCGGAAACTGGATACCAGTATCAGAGCCCCGCTCAGGATAGCGTAGCTCGCTTGCATGAACGCGACCCAAGATATCCAACCCGGGATTTCCGCCTGGCTTGGCCGCCCCGAGGTCCTCAGGGCCCATGGCAATCAACTTCAATCGAATACCGGCAACCGGGAGACGGCCAGGATAGTCGACGGCGATGCCTGCCTCCGGTTGCGCGAAGTCCTGGACGGGAATGGCAAGCAGGAGGTGGCCATCGACTGCCCGCTGCTCGCCCCCATCGCGCGGATACTCGAGCCGGCATGGCACGCTCAGGCCATCACGCCACTTGCGGACCTGCCGTTCAGCCAGCTTTGGCTATGCATCGGCAATTTCGGGATCGACGGCGCACGCAATGCCGGGAGGCTGGTTGCGGCGCTGCAAGACTTCCACGTCCTGAAGAAACCGATTGCGCTGGACGTGGCCGGAGGTCTGGCGGGCTTGTCCGTGCCAGCCTGCGGCGGCCCGAGCGCAATCTCGCACGGCACCGGGCGCGCCGAGACAAGGGATCATGCGTCCTGGCGACGGCCGCCTCCCGTCAGGAAACCTCCTGCTGACGGCGAGACCAGAGGTGGCGTGCCGCCATTGGTCTATTCCGCTGGGCTCGACGCCTATCCGGGATCCGCCCGGCTCGACGGCTTCCTGCAACCCGATGGCCGCATGGCAGACCATGGCAATGCCTGCGCCGATTGCTGCGGAAGAGCGGAGTTGATGATCGCCAACCGATACCGGCATTTCCTGCTCGAGCGCGGCGGACAGATCGACACCATCTTGTCCTGCAGTGATGCCGATCGGGCAGAAGCATTCATGGCAGATCAGCGGAAGAGACTGTGGCTCCTGGAGCAGGACCGCGAGCAGCCCGGGCTGGATGACATCGCAACGTCCATCCTGGGAAACGCAGCCAAGCGCGTCTCGGACTTGCTCAAAGATCTGGACGAGGCGCAGGCGACGAGGTTCGTCGCACGCGCGCCTTCCCCGTTGTGGAGGGGCGTGGATCCGCGCAATCGCCCCCTGATCATGCGACCATGAGGCACGGGCGGCTGATCCCTGAGCTATAATCGAATTAGATTTCTGGAATATCTTGCCACGTGGCAAGATATTCGAACAAAGACATGGGATGATCACTTTCCGCCGAAGCGGTCCCGGGCGAATGCCTCGATCGCCGCGTCGAAGTCCGTGCGCGAAATCCCCGCCGGAAACTCGAGTACCAGCCGCTGCCCCCTGGGGAACGCGGTGATGCCGGTCGCCGCGTCCGCTCCGTAGACCGTCCGGGCGGGAGGCTCCGCCTTGGGCGGATGCGCCGCCGCCTTCAGCGCATCCCGGACCTGAGATCCGGTCCGCGCGATCCCGCCGGCCTTGTCGGCCGCCAGGTCCCGCGCCGCGGCCAGAACCTTTTCTCTGCCGGCCGGGTCCGACAGGAGCGGCATCAGCTGCCGCGCATGTCCTTCGGCGAGATCATGGATCGAGCCGTAGGCCGCGACGATTTCCTCCGGAAGACGTGCCATTGCCAGGTGGCGCGACAGCCAGCTCTCGCCGATTTCCAGCCGCCTCGCCATGACGGACTGCCTGCCGCCGTAGTACCGCTCCAGCGCATCGGCATAGCTCTGCGACCGCTCGTAGTCGCTGATGTCCTGCCGGTCGCGGTTCTCGATGTCCGCGAGCCGGAACGCCTCCTCGTCGCCGAGATCCCGGAGCTCGATCAGGAACTGCATCTCCGGATGGCCATTTGCCCGCAGCCACGCGACCGCGAAATGCCGCCGCGCACCGCAGATCACCTCGTAGGCAATGCCCCCGCCATCCCGCACCTGCCGCACGATCGCGGGAAACTCCTGCCGGCCCTGCGCGCGGATTCCCGCGATGAGGTCGGCGCAGCTCGCCTCGTCGAGCAGATCGGGCCTGCGGTTGTGCCCCGCCCAGATCCGGCACGCAGCCGGATCGACCAGCAGGATGGACCCTGCCCCGGCCGCCGGAGACTTCCGTTTCCTGCGCCTGTCTGGCTCGGCGGCCTTTGCAACCTCCGGCTGCCCCTCCAGTCCGGACAGGAGGTCGCCGAACGCGGCATCCTTGCTCTTGCTCATGGCGGCTCTCCCTGTCGGCGATCCATCCGTACGGCTGACACGGCGACAGAGCCCGTGCGGACGGGTTCTTCGCGTTGCCAGCGGGCTGCAGGACGAATCAAGCCAAGTCGAAGCCAGTATCCAGAGAGTCGCAACTCCATGTCAACGCTACAGAAAAAGGTTTCCCGGGGTGCTTTTTTCTGCACCCGGGGCGCGGGACAATCCGCCCCCCGCTGCCAGGGAAGGAGCCAGCCACTACCCCTCTCCTGCACGGCGGAAAGCTCCATGGAAAGGACCAGACAGGGGGTGCCCATGGCGATCCGGCTGGCGGACGAGTTCGCCCGGCGCCATCGCGCGAGGCAGATCCTGTGCAATCGCGCCCCCGCGAAATCCGGCCGTCCAGTCGATCCCGAGCTGCTGCCCGAGCCGGTCCGGAAGGTTTCCCCGGGCTGCGCCCATCGCCTGTCCGATCCGCTGCGCCGCCGCGGAGACGACCTTGCCGTGCTGCTCCGGCGGCTCTGGGCTGCCGGACGCTTTCCGCCTGACCCGCAGCTTGCCTGGCCGGAGGCAAGGCCGGACGACTGGCCGAGGCGGCGCTCGGCCACCGCCCGCGAGCGGAACCCCGATCTTCCTCCTGACCCTCGAGACCGGGAGACCGGGCTACGCCCTCCCTGCGGTTGTCGGCGGCGGCCAACTTGCTTGACGGTGCCGGACAAGATGGTTGCCGCCCGCCACCCGCTCCTCCTCCCTCGGGCTGCCGCCTCCTTTTCCTCCCCGGGCGCAAGCAGACCCCCAGGACCCGTCGGCCTCCATCCCCAAAGGCCGGGTCCCGGCGGTCCGCCGATCCGATCTCGCGCTTGCGCCGTCCGGCCCCGGCGGGGAAAAGACGCCTGCAGGAGGTGCCCATGACGATCAGGCTGCAGGACCATTTCGACGCGGCGACGCTGCAGCGCGGCCTCGACTATGCACGGCGCGGACATGTCGTCTCGGTCGCACCCGCGCCGGACGGCACGCTCGAGGCAGAGGTCGCAAATGGCCGAGGCCGGAGCTACCTCCAGCAGATCCGCCTGGACCGCGGCCAGATCGAAGGCGGCTGCGCCTGCCCGGTGGGCTGGAACTGCAAGCATGTCGCCGCCGCCCTCGCGGTCTGGGCGGAGCAGAAGAGCGGCCGCCCGGCCCTCGCCCTGCCGGTCCAGGGCTGGCTCGGACGCATCCGGGAACTCGCTCCGGCGCCGCCCCCGCCCGAGGCGCGGGGCGAGGACTACCCGCCCGCGGTCAAGAACCGCCTGCTCTACGTGCTCGCCCCGGCCGGTCCGCAGGCCGCCTTCCGGATCGACACCTTCAAGGGGCGGATCAACGCCGCCGGGACCGCGCTCAACAAGTCCATCCGGCGCCATGACGCGATGCAGATCCTGCGCAATCCCGTTCCCGCCAAATTCGTCCGCCCCGCCGATCTCGAGCTGCTGCCCGAGCTGGCCCGGGCGCGGCTCTGGGAGAGCTCCCCGGGCCATGGCCATGGCTACGGCCTGCCCGACCTGCCGCACCCCCGCGGAGACGGCCTTGCCGCGCTGGTCGGGCGGCTCTGCGCCACCGGGCGCTTCCTGCATGACGCCCTTCCCGATGCGCAGCTTGCCTGGTCGGAGGACCGGCCGGAACCGCGGCTGGACTGGCGGATGGAGACCGACGGCAGCCAGCGGCTCGTCTTCGCCGGGAAGGACGGAGCGCCGCTCGACCTGCGCAGCCCCGGCGGGACGACGTTCTGGATCGATGCCGCCGCCGGACGGATCGGCTGCCTGGACCGGGCCATCCGGGACGAGGTGCTGCAGCTGGTGCAATCGAGCCCCCGCATTGCCCCCGAGGAGGCCGCCGCGCTCGGCGCGGCGCTGCCCGAGACCCTTGGCGGCACCGCCCTGCCCCGGCCCCGCACGGCGCGGCAGGCCCGGCGGGCGGCGCGGCGGCGCTTCGCCCGGCTCACCCTCGGCGCCGAGACCGCCCGCGAGGGCCGCCGCCGCTACGATCCCCAGGTCACCCTGCCGGTGCTGACGCTCCGCTTCGTCTATGACGGGCAGGAGGTCCGCGACAGCGACGGCGATGCCGATCCGCGCCTCGTGGAGGACGGCACGATCGTCACCCTCGCCCGCGACCATGGCTGGGAGGCCGCCTGCGCCATGCGGCTGATGCGGGCGGGCGCGCTGCCGGTGGAGGAGATGGAGCTGCACTGGCCCGGCGGCCGCATGGCCGAGTGCGATTTCGTCTTCGCCGAGGGAGAAATCAGCATGCATGTGGACGATGCCGGCCGCCACGGCGCGCTGGACTTCGCCTTCCGCGAGGTCCCCGCGCTCCGCCGCGACGGCTGGGAGGTGGTCGAGACCCGCAAATGGCCCTTCCGGCTGAGCCCGGACGAACCGGTGCTGTCGGTCGCGACCGGGACCGCGCCCGGCCCCGCCTTCCAGGGCAATGACTGGTTCTCGCTCGGCTTCCGCGCCGAGATCGGCGGGCAGGCGGTGGATGTCGCCCCGCTCATCGCCGCCTTCCTCGAACAGGCCCGCGGCGAGCCCGGC
>NZ_VATA01000137.1 GCF_005870025.1 Poseidonocella sp. HB161398 | reverse complement strand
GTTGGACGGCAAGGCTACCCCGCCACACGATCGCCCAGCGGCGTCTCCAGACCGGGATCCGGGGTGACCGGATGTCCCGGAATCCGTGACCGGGTCAAATCGGAGTCACTGACCGGATGTTATCGGAATGCCTGACCGGATGGCCCCGGAACGCGCACGCTTGCGCAGGTCGACGCGTTTCAGGCCCGGGGCGCGTCCACCAGCACCGCTTCCAGTACCATTGTCGCGTGGGTCACCGCTGCCCCCTGCCCACATCAAACCACGCCTCAAACTGGTCCGGCCCAGTGCCTTGGCCGACACCGGGCGCTCGACCGCGCACCGCCAGCCAGGCAAGTTTCACCGGCCGGTCGGCGCAAATCGCCGGGGCGCAGAACATTCACTGTGTCACGCAGCTCCCCTACCCGCTCCGGATCTCCAGAAATCCCTACATATACAATTATTTAATACAGTCAGAGGTCACCCAAGCGGACATCCAGGGTAGCGTGTCGAGGTTTCTGGTATAATTCGGATAGCCAAATGCCATGCCCAAAGCCAACATTCTCACGGCGCTTTTGGCATCCACATCCGCCTTATACCGCCGCCTCCTGCGGCCCCGGAGATGTCCGGTAGGGTTCCATTACCGGATTTTTAGTCATCGCATTACAACAGATGTCTGTACCAGAGGCGGGTATGTCCGCATGGGCGTCCTACAATCAGCGCTGGTTAACGTGACAATCCGGTTGGGGCTTCATGTTAGAAAGCATGAGGTTTGCGAGGTCTAGCCGTTCCATGTCCCAGCATTTTACAAGATGCCTGAGATAGCCGCCGGGATTTCGGATGGTGGGATGGCGTTCAAAAACTGTTCCAAGTAGCACCGAGGCTGCTGGAGTCCCCATTTTCTGGCGGGCGTCGGCCCAGGCTCGTGAGCTGTCTGTGAGCATTGCTGCGGCATCGTCGAAAGCTTGGTCCAAGTCTTGAGCTGTGTGCGCTCCTTCGAGGAGCTTCGTCAAGGTTGGAAAAGCTGTCTCGAAATCTGGAACCTGTGGTTTGGTAGTCGTGTTCGAGGAAATAGGAATTTCTTTGATAGAGTGTTCTTTGTGTCGCTCAAACTGGTTGTCTGTGTTGCTCAGCTCGTGCTCCGATGAGGTACTTCTGCTTTCCATCTCAGCTATGGTTTGACGAATTTCCCGGTCAAGTTGCGCGAGATCCGAGCAGGTGAGTTTTCTACGCATGCGCTTCTCAAAATGCTTGAGCTGGTCTTGCTGCGGCGATGCCGGATCGTCTTGAACTCGGATCCGTTGCCGGAGTTCGGCCAGGACTGAAGCGCAGTCATCGCGCTTGAGGCGGATCTGCAGCGCTAGGCATTGCACTTCGTTTTGCATTTCCAGGATGCGTGGGCGGAGCGCGATCAAGGGGGACAGATCAATGCCATAGGCCCGGAGGGTCTCCGCCCCTGCCCCACAGCGGCGGTAGCGCTTGCGGTTTGGTGCCATGCGGCGCTGAACGAGGCCGCGTTCTTCAGTACGGCGGATGCAACGGTTGACGGTGCTGTCTCCGGACCTGCCCATCCGTTCGGCAATTGCCGAGTTCGAGGCGAAGACGATGCACTGGCCGTTCCGGTCAAGTGCCAGAGACGTGCCAGGCACGAAGCTGAGTAGGACATCGAGAAAATGGATATCG
Source organism: Poseidonocella sp. HB161398 (assembly GCF_005870025.1). Classification (GTDB taxonomy): domain Bacteria; phylum Pseudomonadota; class Alphaproteobacteria; order Rhodobacterales; family Rhodobacteraceae; genus Mangrovicoccus. The sequence continues at coordinate 5,997 of NZ_VATA01000137.1, read as the reverse complement.
GTGCCATTGAGCTTCAGCTCCGCAGCGCAGGCCTTGATCGGGTCGAGAAGGTCACGCCACTTGTTCAGGACAGGTACGGACCCTGCCCCGGTGCCGGTTGCCGTAGGCAAAGCCGGACCGCCCCGCTGCCGCGCGGGTTCTGGAAAATCTGCCATATGGGTGTCACGGGCCCCGGGAAATCGGCAAAAACCAACTATTCGCCCGCTAGGCGTTGTTGACTTTCAGAGGTCCGGGGGCCATTCTCAAGGTGCTAAATCGAGATGGGGCGTCCGGAGAAATCTGGCGCCTCTTTCTTTTCGGCCTTCTGTGCCTCCTTGCTGCTCTCTGCCGTCAATGACCGACTCGGCTTGTGCCGATTCTTGGTTCACAAGGCAGAGTTTAGCCATCGGTCCCGGATTTTGTCAAACTTTGGAGAATACCGGGATCAGGAATGCTGACACTGTCGTCACGACCCCAAGAATGGCGGGAAGGAGGCAGTAGTTCCACAGGATGTTGGTGTGTGGCGCCTGGAACAGCAAATCCCGGATTTCTGAAATTTCGGGGTTTGGATTTCCGCAAATCCCGATATTCTCCCAACCAAAGAAATGGCGGGATCAGGGCAATGGATGATCACACGACACTGAGGATGATGAACGAGGCGAGCCTCCAGCAGCAGCAGGCGGTGCGCGAGCAGACTTTCTCTCCGGATGATACCAAGCAGCTTCGGCGCTTCTCGACTTGGGAGGTGGCGAACTTCATCTTCGGGGTGAACCAGGACACATTCCGCAAGAGGCTGATGGACCAGCCCGAGCTGCCGCAGGGCACTGTCGAGAAGTCGAACGGCCAGCGTTGGTTCACCATCGACGAAATCGGGCGCCTGCGGCGCGGGTTGAAATTCAAGAACAAGTCGCTTGTGCCGCCGCGTCCCAAGGGTCGTGCACTCCGGGTCGGAGTGGCGAACTTCAAGGGCGGCGTCGGCAAGACCGTCGTCGCACAGCACCTTGCTCATGCGGCTGCGCTGGACGGGTACCGCGTGCTGGTCATCGACTTCGACCCGCAGGCGACACTGACCCATTCCATGGGGCTGACCGCCGTCAGCGAGGAGCAGACGGTTTGGGGCATCATGTGCCGCGACCTCTGCAAGGAGGCCGACCGGATCGTAGAGACTTATGACGACCCCGAGGACTGCCCCTACCCCGCTTCCTATGAACTGCCGGACGACGTGCAGTCGATCGGCCGCCAGAAGTTCGGCGATTTCATCCTGCCGACTTGCTGGGGCCGATCGATCCACATCATTCCTTCCTGTGCCAATGCGGCCTTCGTCGAATTCGCCTCGGCGCAGTACCGCAACCTGCATCCAGGCTGGACTTTCTTTGGCTGTGTCTCGCGCTACCTCGACGAATTGCCGGATGATGAATACGATCTGATCATCTTCGACTGCCCACCCGCCATTGGCTACCAGTCGCTGAACGCCACCTTCGCGGCGGACGTGCTCTACATCCCTTCCGGTCCTGGCTATTGGGAGTACGACTCCACCACCTCCTTCCTGGGCCAGCTGGCTACGGCGATGGAGGATATTTCGGCCGGCTATGCCTCTCATGCCAGTGGTGCGCGGCTGAAGCTGCCGAAACAGTTCCTCGCCATACGGGTGCTGATGACGCGCTTCGAGCCGTCGAACGAGCTGCATGAAGCGATGAGACGAGCTTTCAACAATGTGTTTGACGGACGGGTCTGCGAGAACTCGATTGAAATGACGCGCGCGGTCGAGCAGTCCGGACGGTTCCAGAACTCGATCTACGAGCAGGACTACCGCGAGATGACCCGGGACACATGGAAGCGTGCGCGCAAGAGCTTTGACGATGCCTATGCCGAGTTCCGCGAGACGATCCTCTCGGTCTGGCCGGAACAGGCGAAACCGGTGAGGAAGGCTGGCTGAGATGGCGAAGTCCAAATTCGATATCGTCCCTGGGGTCGCGGCGCGCAAAAAGGCGATGGCGGATCCGCTGGCGAAACCGGGACCGATGAGCACGGCGATCAGGGAAACAGCGCAGACGCTTGACAAGGCCGAGGAAGATCTGCGCCAGCAGCGCAAGCGCAATGCCGACGAAGCGCGGCAGTGGCGCTCGGCGCTGGAGGAAGGGCTGGTCCTGCTGCGGCTGCCACTGGATGTGATCCGGTCCGAAGATCTGGCGCGAGACCGGTCCAATCTCGCCGAGGAACTGAAGAGTCCGGAGATGGAGGAGCTGAAGCAATCGATCCGGGTGCTCGGCCAGAAGGAGCCGATTTCGGTGCAGCAGACTGGCGAGGGCTACTCGCTGACCTCTGGTTGGCGGCGGCTGAACGCTTTGCGGATGTTGCACGAAGAGACTGGCGAGGACCGCTTCGCCATTGTGACGGCCAAGGTCGAGGTGTCCGGGGCCGGGCGCATGGACCGTTATGTCGACATGGTTACCGAGAATGTCGTCCGCAAGAACCTCTCTCTGGCCGAGATGGCGGGGCTTGCCATTGCAGTGGCGGGAGATCCTGAGGCTGAGATTGCCGATGCCCGGGCTGCGGTAAACCGGCTCTATCATGCACAGAGCCCGGCCCAGAGGTCCTATGTGAACGCTTTCGTCAAGCTGCTGGGCGAGCTGGGCGGCAGCCTCATCGATGCTCGGGAAGTGGCGCGCGATTTGGGCGTGCAGGTGTCGCGCGCGCTGACGGAGTCGAATACCGCTGGGTTGCGCAAATCGCTGGACGAAGCCGCTGACATGGCGGCGCAGCAGAAGATCCTGCGCGATTTTGTGGATCAGTCCGACCGTAGGCCGGACCCGCGCGGTTCGGCGCGGGCAGCTGCAGCAAAAACGGAGTTCCGTGTCGGGCAGGCCAAGCTGACCGCCCGCAAGGGCGAGGTACGGATCAAGGCACCGGTTGATTATTCCGAGGTGCCGCGCGAGGTCTTGGAGGATGCATGGCGTGCCTTCGAGGAGGTGCTTCGCCGCCAAGATGACCACTGACTTTAACGGCCGTTAAAGGGACCGGGTGCATCTGCAGTGCGCATTTAACGGCCGTTAAACGACAGAAGACAGGAAGGACCGCTCGCGACAGCTGGCGGTCCTTTTCATTTCGGTCACTGTAAATGAGTGCTCGTTAACGCTGCCTGGGGACGCGAGTTGATGGACTGCGGAAGCACGAGTTCTGCCTGGAAGCCACCGCAAGATCAGGTGCGGAGGTGTCTGCGACAAGAGGGCAGGGCGGTCGCGAATGATGGACATATTCTCGCCGGGTTGGATTTGTCCTGGCGAAACTTGCAGTGCGACGCCGCAGGAGATCATTGCCCGCATCCTGTCTGGGGGGCTCTCTCTCGATATGGCCATTCGCGCCTGCGTTTGTCCTCAGCTCCGTGGTCAAGACGCCTCTAGAGTGATTGCTGTTGTGTAAGCGCCCCCGGAGATGAACGCCTCGATCTTGCAGACCTGATAGGATTGGTTCCGAACCGTCTTGTCCTACGAGGCAACCCGGAGCCGCCAGGCTTGGCGCGTGTCTTCCTTGAACGACTTCTTCCTAGGCTGGGCATGCAACCACGTGGTGTTTGGGCCTGGGCCCACTGCGAACCGAGCGTAGGCCATGGGAGGCGACGGTTTCAATGAGCGGCAGTCCATCGGATAATTCTCCGGTTTCGAGACATCGCGCCGTTCTTTCCCTGCCCGATCCGGAGAGATGGAAGGGGTCCTGCTTTCTGGCGCGCGGAGGATAGCTCTCCAAGCGGCGCGAAGTTGGCCTGTTCGGGGAAGGCCCCTGTCTCGGACACTGCCGCCGCACCGACTATTGGGAGCTAGAATTGGTCGTTTTCGCAATGTCCATGTTGTGTCCACCTGCCGAATAGCAGCCACGCGGCATGCTATTCCGTCTCGTGGATCGTCGCGATAGATATGGCTGGAGTGCCATATATATGCGACACCGGCATTCCGAAACGCGGGAAAAGGTTCAAGAACCATATTTCCTTGTGTGGAATGGAGGACCATGAGATATATGGCTCTAAAACCATGGAGCGCTCATGCACAGGAAAATAGGCACTCATGAAGAACTCGGAGAGCTGCTTCGCAGCCGACGCCGTGCGCTGAAGATGAGCCAGACTGACCTTGCCTCGCTCACCGGGGTCGATCAAGGCAACCTGTCCAAGATCGAGCGAGGTCAGCTCCCGGCCACCCTTGATACCTACTTCCGCCTGATGTCTGCCCTGGGTATCGACCTCTATGCAGAGTTGCGGTCATGAGACTCGACGTCTGGATGGAGGGCCTCGACAGTCCGGCCGGAAGCCTCGTCCGCGCGCGGGACCGGAGCCTTTCCTTTGTCTATGCCGTCGACGCACCTGCCGAAGCACGGATCTCGGCGGCCATGCCGGTCCGTGAAGAGCCTTATGGCGACGCGGCCTGCGTCGCCTACTTCGGCAACTTGCTCTTCGAGGGACGCGAACTCGACCGGATCATGGATGGCTTCGGTATCGACCGCGATGATATCGGGGCGCTGCTGCATCACCTCGGCGCCGACTGCCCAGGAGCCATTTCAGTCACGCCAGAGGGAACTGGTCCGGGCAAGCGCCCCGGCCGGTTCCCGGACGACTACGAGGAGCTTTCTCAGGACGATCTCCGCCGCCTGATGGTGTCGCTGCATTTCAGAGGAAGGCTTCCGGAGGGGGCGGGGGATCCGTCGCCGCTCGCCGGAGTTCAGCCGAAGCTCGCCCTGGTCGCGCGGGATGGCCGCTACTTCCTGCCCCGGGAAGGCAGCCGGGCCCCGACCACTCACGTCTTGAAGGTCTCACCACGGGACGACGCAGATCTGACGCGCCATGAGGCCGCGTTGCTCTCGCTGGCGCGGAACTGCAAGCTCGACGTGATCGAGAGCAGCTATGTCGAGATCGATGACGAGGAAACCTGCGCATCGATTGGCGCTTTGCTGTCGTGCCGCTTCGACCGCGCCTTCGACGGCCGGACAGTGCGGCGGATCCATTCCGAAGATTTCGCCCAGGCCCTTGGACTGCCACGCAGCTTGAAGTACGAGCGCGACGCGGTGATCCCGGAGCGCCGTTTCTCCTTGGAAGCCGTTGGTCGGCTTGCACTTGGAACTGTCGCACCCGCGAAGTTCCAACTGGAGTTCCTGGCGCACACGCTGTTCAACCTCGCCGTCGGAAACACCGACAATCACGCAAAGAATGGGGCGATCCTCTACGACGGGCAGGCAGGCCGCTTGGCGCCGCTCTACGATGTTGTGCCGGTGATGATGGACAGGCGCGTCACTCATGCATTCTCCGCCCTGATCGGCGGCGCATCCTACGCCGAGGACCTCACGGTTCCGGCGTTGGAAGCGGCGTTTCGGGATCTGGGATTTCTTCGAGCCAGGATGAGTGGCTCGCGGTTGAAGCTGCTGCGGGATATTGCCAAGCTCTCAGGGCCAATCCTTGAAAGGGAGAGCGGGAAGTCGCTGGCCGATGCGGTCGCGACGCAGATGAGGGTCATCGAGGGGGCCACGGGCCTCGATCTCCATGTGCCGCAGCGGGACTTCTATCCCCGCCAGACCCGGGATGAGGCTGCGCTGACCGTCGGCTGGGGCGGGCTGAGCTAAGGCTGCGCCGAAGGGAGAACTTGCGGAAAACCGGGAAGTTCCGTCTTCGGTATGCGGCTGGCTGGGAAAGGTTCAGGCAACTCCGTGGCAGGCTTGGGTTCTTCCATTTTGATCTCGTACCAGTACTCCAGCTCGCGTTACCGAAGCGTTTCGACGGTCTTCGTGCCCTTTCGGTGGGGCTGGGGGCTAGGGATGAAGAATTGTCCAGTAAGGCAGGATTACCGGACATTCTTTGGGTCGCAGGGGGCGGCGGTATGAAGCGAATAAGGATGGAAAAGCGCCGCAGCGGCCGGCCGTCCCTCCGGGCGGACTCCTGCAAGGGGACCGGCGCTGGCGGACCCGGTCCAGGTTCTCCCGGCTACGGCCGGCGCCGGAACTCGGTCTTTGGTTGTGTCAATCATAGGGTATCTACCCATA
>NZ_VATA01000136.1 GCF_005870025.1 Poseidonocella sp. HB161398 | reverse complement strand
CACATGCTGCGCCACCGTCGCGGGAACAAGCGCAACACGCCGCTCCCCGGGCGATACCTCAACCAAAAATCCAAGTCTCAATGCACGTCTCCCCGCATTTCCATCCTGCCCGGCGGCGCCGCCGGAGCCTGGGTTTCCTTGTTCCTGCCCGAGGGGGCGGCTGTCCAGCGCCTTGGCGCCGGATGGCACTGGCACGGGCGGTCGCGCGCCCGCGCCTGAGCATCTCCTGCAGGCGGCCTGCAGCCGCGCTGCCTGCCTTGCCCTCAGTTCAAACACGCAGGATTGGCTAGTTGCCTTTACGTTGAACGGCCATCCCGAAAGCCGTTCCGCGACAAAAATACACAACACCGGCAACCTGGCACACGGGCCCGTTACGCGGCTTCCGGCAGCGGCGCCCCCGCGCTAGAGCGGGGGCGGAGCAATGACGGAGGCGCAGATGCAGCCCGCCCTACCCCTGGTGCGCGACCTAGTCCTGGTCGGCGGCGGCCATAGCCATGCGCTGGTGCTGCGCCGCTGGGGCATGATGCCGGTGCCGGGCGTCCGGCTGACGCTGATCAATCCCGGGCCGGTCGCGGCCTATTCGGGCATGCTGCCGGGCCATGTCGCCGGGCACTACCCGCAGGACGCGCTGGAGATCGACCTCGTGCGGCTGGCGCGCTTTGCCGGCGCGCGGCTGATCGACGGGCCCGCCGTGGCGATCGACCCGGCGGCGCGGCTGGTCACCGTGCCGGGGCGCGCGCCGATCGGCTATGACCTGGCCTCGATCGATATCGGCATCACCACGCGCATGCCGGATCTGCCGGGCTTCGCCGAACACGCCCTGCCCGCCAAGCCCCTGGCGCGCTTCGCGGAAGGCTGGCGCGGCTTTGCCGCTGCCGCCGCGACCGGAGAGCGTCCGGCCAGCGTCGCGGTGATCGGCGGCGGCGTGGCCGGGGCGGAGCTGGCGCTGACCATGCATCACCGGCTGGCCGGGCTCGGCGCGGCGCCCGGGCTGGCGCTGATCGACCGCGGCGAGGTGCTCTCGGGGGTCACGCCGCGGGCGCGCGCGCGGCTCCTGGCGGAACTGGCGGCGCGCGGCATCGCGATCCACGAAGCGGCCGCCATTGCCGAAGTCACCGCCGAAGGGCCGCGCCTGGCCGATGGCCGGCTGATTGGGGCCGGGCTGACCGTGGGCGCGGCCGGGGCGACCCCCGCCCCCTGGCTGGCGGGAAGCGGGCTGGCGCTCCAGGACGGCTTCATCGCCGTCGGCGCGGATCTGCGCAGCACCAGCCATCCGGAGGTCTTCGCCTCGGGGGACTGCGCGCATCTGACCGCCTCGCCGCGGCCCAAGGCCGGGGTCTTCGCCGTGCGCGCCGCCAAGATCCTCGACCGCAATCTGCGCGCGGTGCTGGCCGAGCGGCCCCTGCGCCCCTTCCGCCCGCAGCGCAGCTACCTGAAGCTGATCTCGCTCGGGCCCGAATCGGCGCTGGGGCAGAAGGGCCCGCTGGTCTTCTCCGGGCCGCTGATGTGGCGCTGGAAGGACCGGATCGACCGCCGCTTCATGGAGAAGTTCCACGACCTGCCCGCAATGGCGCCGCCTGCCCTGCCCCGGGACGCGATCCCGGCGCTGCGCCGCGCGCTGCCCTCGGACAAGCCGATGTGCGGCGGCTGCGGCGCCAAGGTCGGCCCCGCCGCGCTCGGCCGCGCGCTGGCCGGGATGGCGCCGCCCGAGGCCGCCGAGCTGGAGAACCGTCCCGGCGACGACGCGGCGATCCTGAGAAGCGGCGCGCGCTGGCAGGTGATCAGCACCGACCATCTGCGCGCCGTGACCGAGGACTGGGAGCTGATGACGCGGATCGCTCTGAACCATGCGATGGGCGATGTCTGGGCGATGGGCGCGGCACCGCAGGTGGCGCTGGCGCAGGTGGTGATCCCGCGGATGACGGCCCAGCTGCAGGAGCGGACGCTGGGCGAGATCACCGCCGCGGCGGGCGCGCTCTGCGCCCGGATCGGCGCGGCGCTGGCCGGGGGCCATACCACGATGGGCGCCGAGACGACGATCGGCTTCACCGTCACCGGGCTGTCGCAGCGCCCGCCGGTCTCGAAGGCCGGGGCGCGGCCGGGCGACGTGCTGGTGCTGACCCGGCCGCTGGGCAGCGGCACGATCCTGGCCGCCGAGATGCAGATGCAGGCGAAGGGCGCCTGGGTGGCCGCGCTCTTGCGCCAGATGGCCGAGCCGCAGACGGCCGCCGCCGCCGCGCTGGCCGGGCGGGCGCATGCGATGACCGACGTGACGGGCTTCGGGCTGGCGGGGCACGCGCTGGAGATGGCCACGGCCTCGGGCGTGGCGATCGAGCTGGTGCTGAGGGACATCCCGCTCTACGAGGGCGCGCTCGCGCTCTGCAAGGCGGGGATCCGGTCGACCATCTTCGAGGACAACCGCGCCGCCGCGGACTGGCAGATGACCGGCAAGACCGGCAAGGCGCGGGCGCAGCTCTTGCACGATCCGCAGACTTGCGGCGGGCTTCTGGCCGCGCTGCCGCCGATGGCGGCGATGGAGGCGGTGGCCGAGATCGCCGCCGCGGGCGGCACGGCGCATGTCATCGGCCATGTCACCAAGGGCGCGCCGGGGCTGCATCTGGGCTGACCATCTGCCGCGCGGGAAGGCTGTGGCTTTCCCGCGGGCGCGCCTAGATATTGGGGAGGACAGAAGAACGGAGTCCCCGATGCCCCTCGATCTCGACCTCTTGAAACGGCTTTGCGAAACCCCCGGCGTCCCGGGCAGCGAGGAGCGCGTGCGCGACCTGATCCGCGCCGAGATCCTGCCGCTCTGCGACGAGGTGAAGGTGGACGCGATGGGCTCGCTGCTGTGCCGCAAGACCGGCCAGGGCGAAGCGCCGCTGAAGGTCATGCTGCTGTGCCACATGGACGAGATCGGCTTTCTCGTCAGCCACGTCACCGACGAGGGCTGGGTCCATGTCCTGCCGGTCGGCGGCTTCGATCCCCGCACGCTCTTTGCGCGGCGGGTGATGGTCTGCACCGATGCGGGCGATTTCAAGGGGGTGATGAACCCGGCCGGCAAGGGGCTGCACATCTCCTCGCCCGAAGAGCGCAAGAAAGTGCCGGAGGTGCACGAGTTCTATGTCGATCTCGGCCTCGGCAAGGCGGCGAAGGACATCGTCAAGGTCGGCGACATGGTGGTGATGGACGAGCCCTTCCTGGAGATGGGCGAGAAGGTCGTGTCGAAGGCGCTCGACAACCGCATCGCCTGCTATCTCGGGATCCAGGCGCTGAAGAGCCTGGCCGGCAAGGCGCCGGGGGCGGAGATCCATGTCGCCTTCACCTGCCAGGAAGAGGTCGGGCTGCGCGGCGCGCGCACGGCCGCGCATGCGATCGGGCCGGATATCGGCATCGGCGTGGACACGACGCTTTCCTGCGACACGCCGGGCGTGGGCGAGACCGACCGGGTGACCACGCAGGGCGGCGGGTTCGGGCTGCATCTGCGCGATTCCTCCTTCATCGCCGACAAGGCGCTGGCCGCGGAGATCGCCGCGCTGGCCGACTCGAAGGGCATCCCCTTCCAGCGCACCATGCTGCGCGCGGGCGGCCAGGACGGCGCGGCGGCCCAGCAGGCGGCGGCGGGCGCGCGCGCAGTCGGGATCGTGGTCGGCACGCGCTATATCCACACGGTCTGCGAGATGATCCACAAGAGCGACCTGGAAGCGGCCGAGAACATCCTCGCGGCCTATCTGGGCGGGCTCTGAGCCCCCTCACCCCGGCCCTCTCCCCCGCGGGGAGAGGGAGAAACGCGAAAACCCGGCCGCGAGGCCGGGTTTTTCATGTCCCCGAAGGGAAGTGGCGCGGTTGACGGGGCTCGAACCCGCGACCCCCGGCGTGACAGGCCGGTACTCTAACCAACTGAGCTACAACCGCGTTGTCCGGCGCGTATAGCCATGGCCGCGGACGGGGGCAAGCGCTTTCCGCAGGGCTTGCCGCAAGGGAGGGTGCGGCTTTCGGAGACGAAGTTGTGGTGGCGCCGGAAACGCAAAGACCCGGCCGCGAGGGCCGGGTTTTGCATAATCTGGCCCTTTCGGGACAGCCACTGAAAAGTGGCGCGGTTGACGGGGCTCGAACCCGCGACCCCCGGCGTGACAGGCCGGTACTCTAACCAACTGAGCTACAACCGCGTTGTCCGGCGCGTATAGCTATCGCCGCCGCGGGGGGCAAGAGCTTTCCGTGCCGGAGCGCGAAGAATTTTCCCGGTGCCGCGCCGCGCGCAGGTCGAAGAGCCCGTAGCCCGCCACCAGCGCGAAGCAGATCCCCGGCACGGCGAAGCCCGCCACGGGGCCGGCCGCGTCCGAGACCGCGCCGAAGGCCATCGGCATCAGCGCGCCGCCGAGAATCGCCATCACCAGCCCGGCGGAGCCGAATTTCGCGTCCTCGCCCAGCCCCTCGAGCGCGATGCCGTAGATTGTCGGGAACATCAGCGAGAGCGCCGCCGAGCAGAGCACCACCGCGGCGATCCCGGTCCAGCCCGGCAGGAGCACCGCCACCACGCAGAGCCCGGCCCCGCAGAGCGCCATCGCCGCCAGCAGCTTGGCCGGGCGCGCCCGGCCCATCGCCCAGGTCATGGCGAAGCGCGAGACGAGGAAGATGCCCAGGCTCGCCTGCAGGACCCAGCCGGCCTCCGCCTCGGTGCCGCCCACCGCCGCGATCACATAGGGGATGGTGAAGGTCCAGACGCAGGTCTGGGCGCCGACATTGAAGAACTGCGCCGCCACGCCGAAGACATAGTGCCGGTTCGCCGCCAGCCGCCGGAAGGTCAGCCCGGCATGGAGCTCGTGGTCGCGCGCCGCCGGGCTTTCGCCGGCGGCGGGCATCGGGCAGAGCGCGACGACGATCCAGATCAGCGCCAGCACCGCCGCGAAGCCGACATAGGGCAGCATCACCGCCTGCAGCTCGGCCGACTGCACCGCCATGAGCGCCTCCTGCCCCATCCGGGCGCGGTCCTCGGCCGTGGCCGGGTCGAGATGCGGCAGGATCAGCGCCGCCGAGAGGAAGACGCCGATATTGGTGCCTACCGGGTTGAAGGCCTGCGCCAGGTTCAGCCGCCGCGTCGCGGTCTCCTCGGGGCCGAGGGCGATGACGAAGGGATTGGCGGAGGTCTCGAGAATCGACAGCCCTCCGGCCAGCAGGAAGAGCGCCGCCAGGAAGGTGCCGTAGGTCATGGCCAGGCTCGCCGGGTAGAACATCACCGCGCCGAGAATCGCGCAGCCGAGCCCGGTCAGCAGCCCGGTCTTGTAGGAGAAGCGCCGGGTGATGAAGGCCGCCGGCAGCGCCAGGCAGAAATACGCGCCGTAATAGGCGAATTGCACCAGCGAAGCCTGCAGCGTGCTCATCGAGAAGATGCGCGAGAAGACCTGCACCAGCGGGTCGGTCATGTTCGCCGCCACGCCCCAGGCGGCGAAGCAGGTGACGACCAGGAGGAAGGGCAGCCCGTGGCGGCCTGCGCGCTCTATCCTGCCTTCCGTGACGATTGCCGAATCCGACGCCATGCGGCCCTCCCTCTGAATTAATCAACTTTGTAGACTAATAACGGGGGCGGCGGCAACTGCGCGAAAAGCACGCGGCAGAACGCCAGCGGCCCGGACCTTGCAAGAGGCCGGGCTGGAACGGATATTTCGGATTTTCGAGGGGGGAAAGCCACCGAAGTGGCGCGGTTGACGGGGCTCGAACCCGCGACCCCCGGCGTGACAGGCCGGTACTCTAACCAACTGAGCTACAACCGCGTGAGGCGGGTGATTAGTGCCCGTTGCAGGAGAGGTCAAGCAGGTTTTCGCAACTTTTCTGCCCTGCCCCGGCATGGAGCCCTCCGGGCTCCGGCAGCCTCAGCCCCGGGTGCTGCCGCGGCGCCGCAGCAGCGCGGCGGCGGCCAGCGCCCCGCCAAGGAGCGGCAGCCCGGCCGGGAGCGGCACGGTCGCGGAGCCATCGGACCAGGCATAGCTGTCGGCAATGATGGTGGAGCCGCCGATGCCGTAGGCCACGCCGCCATGGACATCGTCATTGCCGATCGACAGCATGCCGATGGCGACCCCGCCGGTGTCGATCCCGACGAAGGATGCCGCGCCGTCCGGCACCCAGCGGACCTGGCCGATCAGGCCCCCGGCCATGTCCCAGGCCGTGATGTACTGCGTCCCGTTCGTGCTGAACACCAGGCCGAATTGCGTCACCGTCTGCGAGAAGGTGAGCACGCCGCCATGGAAGAGGTAGTTGCCGCCCACCGTGCCGCCGCCGCCGATCGGCGCGGGGAAGTAGCCGGGATACGCGACGACGCTGGGCAGGACCGCCGTGCCCAGGGCCGTGACCCCGGCCAGGATGGAACCGAGCGGACCGCTATGGAAGGTCGCGCCCGATGCGGCATAGGCATCCGCGGCGATCACCGTGTTGGCTGTCAGCGTGTCGAAACTGGCCGTGCCGAGCGCGGCGCCCATCTGGCTGCCATGGGTCAGGGCGGTGACGGCGCCGACGGAGGTGATGGTCGAGGCACCGGCAGAACCGGCAAGGACCAGGGCAGCGGCCAGGGCCGACAGGAGTCTTCCTGCAAACGTCATATTCCAAATCTCCAGTGGCCCAAGCGGGCGGAATAGCAGGAAGATGGGCGCGCTTGGCCTAAAGCGTGGTTAATGGCGCCCGGCCCTGGCGCGCGCGGCGGAATTTCCCTGGACGGCAGGCAGGAGAATGGTGGGACGAGAGGGATTCGAACCCCCGACCAACACGGTGTAAGCGTGCCGCTCTACCACTGAGCTATCGTCCCGCGCCGCAGCGGACAGGCGGCGCGCGCGCCCCGGTCCATGCAGGCTTTCCGGGCGGAGTGCTGCTGTCTTCTCTGCCCGGCCGGTCTTCCGGCCGAGATCGAGGGAGCCGCGCTCCGCTGCAGGCAGTGGATTAGCGAATGGCCCCGCACGATGCAAGCGGGCGCGCGCGGGTGCCGGCCCCGGCCCGCGCTTTCGCTGCATCGGAGCCCGCCGCACGGGCCGCCGCGCAGCCCGCCGGCGATCCGGCCGGAACCGGCTCCGCGGCACTGATGCGCCGGCGCCGGGCGCACAGCCGCCTTCCGGAAGGCGGCATGTCCGGACGTTGTCATCGAATAGGTGCCCGGCGAAGGCCAGGCGCCCGAACCATGGCGGCCATGTGCGTGACACGCCAGATGCCCCGCCGCCGGCATCGCCGGATCTCTGGCAGGCGCGGCGGAGGAGACGGTCAGCCCAGCCCGGCCATGCGCTTGCGGCGCGCGACCAGCAGCCCGAGAAGCCCGGCCCCGAACATCGGCAGGGAGGCCGGAAGCGGCACCGCGGAGGTCTCGGAGAAGTTCGACGGCAGCAGATTGTAGGTATCGCTGGAGCCGTCCGGCAGGGTGACAGAAGCGAAGCCGCCTAGCAGGCAGAAGCCCTGCCCCGCGATGCAGATGTTCGACTCCGGCAGCCCGACCACGGCGATATCGAAGCTGCTGCCATCCACGGCGAAGGTCGCGGGATCGACGTCCTGATTCCCGGAGATGTGGTAGCCGCCCAGCGTCGTGTCCACGTCGAAGGAGATCATCCCTAGTCACCTGAATCTAAAGTCCCTGACATACGGTCTTTTGGCAGAAGCGCTTCACTGAGGCGAGAATTTCGTCTGCGGACTTGTGCCAGCG
>NZ_VATA01000135.1 GCF_005870025.1 Poseidonocella sp. HB161398 | reverse complement strand
GTACGACCGATGCCCGAAGACCTTCTTCTCGGCGATCGCACTCGCCGCAACCGTCATCTTCTGGCTGTGAGTCGGAACGAGTCCTGAGCCTAGGCTCGACTGGTCCGTGCCGAACTTCAGCACTCTGTCACGCCGCCAGAAAACCTTAGACGTGATCATTCCGTATCGCGGCTCGAAGGGGCAGCTGCACCTGCTCGTCCCCTCTCGGGCATTGCTGCGCAATACCCTGCCGGGCAGCGGACAGCACCGGCATCAAGGTGGAAGGCGAAGGCGAGTGGCATACGCGCAAGCATGGCGGCTCGAAACGGCGCATTCGCGGTGCCGCTCGGACCGGTGGCGCGCAACGGCTCGCTAGCTATGCCAGTTTGTGGTCTTGCAGGTCGTCTTCGGAGGTCTGCTCATGCTGCCCAGCTAGCATGCTGGATACACGAGATGAATCCTCCCGGATTTGCGCAACAACGCCGGTGGCATCCACTCTTCCGCGAGTTCTCATGGTCATGCCGGTGTCATGGACCCGCCTCGGCAGGGTGCTGGACCGGGGAAGTCCGGCCGGGGCCGGAGCCGCGGGTGATGGCACGGCATCGCCTGATCGCATCGGCGGCGGAGGCTCATGGCGCAGCAACCCGACCGGCAGCTCATGCGTGCCGCGTGCCCGGCGCCATGCACCGGAGAGCGGACCGGCCGGCCATCGGCGGCCGATAGTCCCGGCCGGCATTTCCGTGCCCCGTCTGCAAGCGCTCAGAGATCGATCTCGATATCGTTCAGCGGGTGGCTGCAGCAGGCCAGGATCTTGCCCTGGTCGATCTCGCGCTGGCGGATGCCGCCGCCATGCGCCATCTCGACATCGCCCGAGACCAGCCGCGTCTTGCAGGTGCCGCAGATCCCCCGCTGGCAGGAGGAAAGCGGCCGCAGCCCCGCCTCGCGCGCAGCCGAGAGCACGGTCATGCCGGGGCCGCATTCCACCACCTTGCCGGATTTCACGAAGCTGATGCGGAAGGTCTGGCCGCTGACCTCGGGGGCGGCCTCGGGCTCGCCCTCGAAGCTGCCCGCGGTCTCGGCGCCGAAATCGAAGCTCTCCTCGTAATAGGTCTCCATGTCGTAGCGCGCCTCCGCCAGCATGGCGCGCACCCCCTCCATGAAGGGGGCGGGGCCGCAGCAGAAGATCTTCCGCTCGGCGAAATCGGGCGCGATGAGCTGCAGCATCGGCAGGCTCAGCCGCCCGGTGAAGCCCGCCCAGGCGTCCGAGGCCGGGGCGGTGCCCGAGACCAGCGCCAGCTTCAGCCCGTGATTGCGCTGCGCCAGCAGCGACAGCTCCTGGCGGTAGATCATGTCCGAGGGACTGCGCGCGGCATGGACGAAGGCCAGGTCGGCCGGCGCGCCCAGGTCGCAGGCGGTGCGCGCCATCGACATCATCGGGGTGATGCCGCTGCCCGCCGAGAGGAACAGCAGCTTCTGCTCCGCCGTGGCGTCGGTGGTGAATTCGCCCATCGGCCCCGAGACCGCGATCTCGCGCCCCGGCGCCATGTGGTCGTGCAGCCAGTTCGAGCCGGGCCCGCCCGGCACCCGCTTGACGGTGATCTCCACCCGGTAGGGCCGCGCCGCCGAGCCCGAGAGCGTGTAGCAGCGCTGGATCATCCCCTCGACCGGCAGCTCGAAGGTCATGAACTGGCCCGGATAGAAGCGGAAGGCGCGGGGCTCGCGCCCGGAGAAGACGAAGGTCTTGACGTCATGGGTCTCCTGCCGGACCTGGCGGCAGACCAGCGTATCGTCGCGCTCGGGGTCCCAGAGCGGAATGCGGGTGGCTTCGGTGAAACTTCCGTCCATGCTCATTCCGCCGCCATCGCGCTGCTGCCGGGTTCCAGGTGCTCGGCCATCCGGTCGATGTACCAGCCGGTGAAGGCCTCGACCATCGACTCGGTATAGGGCGAGTAGGGGCCGGGCCGGTAGGCCGGGTCCGAGACGCCGAGCTGGCCGATGCGGACCAGATCCGCATCCTCCTGGTTGGTCATGGTCCAGACCGTGGCGAGCTGCTCGGTCTTGTAGTCCTGCCCCTCGATCGCGTCCTTGTGGACGAGCCAGGTGGTGCGCACCAGCGTCCGGTCGGGCCCGAGCGGCAGCACCGAGAAGGTCACGACATGGTCGGACATGAAATGGTGCCAGGAATTCGGCTGGGTCCAGAAGCTGAGCCCGCCGAGCGCCGCCTCGCGGAAGCGGCCGAGCAACTTCTTCGAGGCGACGCGGGTATCCAGCGTGTGGGACTCGCCCGCGCCCAGCAGCGGCAGCCGCATCGCGCGGAAGCCGGTCACGTCGCGCAGCCGGTTCACCTCGGAGGAGGGCAGGCCGCAGGACTGCCAGTAGGCGTGGCGCTCCTCCACCGCGGCGAGATAGGCCGAGGCCTCCTCCGAACGGCGCTCGTCCAGCTCGTCGGGCGAGAAGCCGAAGCCGAATTCCGACAGCGGCACGGTCAGCTGCGGGTGGTTGGTCTCGCAATGGTAGCATTCGCGGTTGTTCTCCAGCGTCAGCTTCCAGTTGCCCTCCTCGACCAGCTCGGACTGCAGGGCGACCTTGCAGTTGGCCAGGTCATGCGGCAGCAGGTAGGGCTCCATCGCCGCGGCCATCTCGTCGATATCTTCCGGCGCCTCCTCGGCGAGGCAGATGAAGATCAGCCCGGCGATGTCGCGGACATGGACCGGGATCAGCCCGTGGCAGGACCTGTCGAAGTCCTCGCCCATGTGCTCGGCATGGATCAGCGCGCCGTCCTCGCTGTAGCTCCAGCCGTGGTAGCGGCAGACGATGTTGCCGATCGTGGTCGAGCGCGCCTCGATCAGCCGGGCGCCGCGGTGGCGGCAGACATTGCGGAAGCCGCGCACCTGCATGTCCTCGCCGCGCAGGAGCAGGATCGAGGCCGGGCCGACCTCCAGCGTGACGCAGTCGCCGGGCTCGGGCAGCTCGGGACCGGCGGCGGCGAAGATCCAGTGGCGGTTGAAAATCGCCTCGATATCCATCTCGAGGATCTCGGGCGCGGTGTAGAACGGGGCTTCCAGCGTCAGGCCGGGCACGCGGTTTCGGACAAGATGGCGGATGTCTTCATGGCTGGGCATCGGCGGATCCCTCACTGCTGGAACGCGGTTGGCACAAATCGTCTACCCTTCGATCCTGCCTGCCCCGGACCGGAGGGACCCGCGGAATTGCGACACTCCGGGGCATGTTTTCGGCACGCGCTGCCGCCGCGCGCCCCTCGCGATGCATCAATATTTTTTAGTCTGCCCAAAACATATACTTATGGCTCAATTTCTGATGTATTTGCGGGACCGGCATCGGAGCCGCTGCGCCCGGCCCCTTCCGCCCTCGACAGCACGCCCCCATGGGACAGGCTTTCCGAGGGGCCAGACAGGACCGGGACAGGGTCCGCTGACCGGACAACAGGGACAGACCGCAACGGAGGTCACATGATGTCATCAACCATCGTCGTCGCCCATGACGGCAGCGACAGCGCGGAGCGGGCCATGGCCTTCGCCGTGGATCGCGCGAAAGCCATCGGCGGCAGTATTATTGTCGCCCATGTGCTGGAATGGTCGCCCTATTCCTTCCTGACGCCGGCCGAGCTCGAAGAGCGGCATGTCCGGCGCAAGCAGGAACTGGAACGGGCGGAAACCGCACTGCTCGGGCCGGTGCTCAAGGCGCATGCCCAGAGCGGCGTGCCGGTCTCCAGCGAGATCCGCTACGGCCATGTCACCGAGACGCTGCTGAAGATCGCGAAGGACGCCGACGCGATCCAGATCGTGATCGGGCGCAAGGGCGCGGGCAGCTTCGCCGACCGCTTCTTCGGCTCGGTGGCGGGGTCGCTCGTGCAGACCTGCCCGGTGCCGCTGACCATCGTGCCGTGACCAGAAGAGATGAGGGGATTGCAATGAAAGACTTAATCAGGAAGCTCCCGCTCCCGGCAGCCCTGGCGGCGCTCTGCGCCACGCCGGCCCTGTCGCAGAGCCTCGACGAGACGATCAACGGCGTCTTCGCCGCCTCCACCGGCTGGTTCGTCAGCCTGATCTTCGCACCCATTCCCGGCACGTCCTTTCCCTGGATCGTCGCCTGGCTGGTGATCGGCGCGACGATCTTCTCGGTCTATTTCGGCTTCGTCCAGTTCCGCGTGCTCGGCCATTCGATCGGCCTGGTGAAGGGCGACTATTCCGACCCGAACGACGCGGGCGAGGTCAGCCACTTCCAGGCGCTGGCGACCGCGCTTTCGGGCACGGTGGGCCTCGGCAACATCGCGGGCGTCGCGGTGGCCGTGGGCATCGGCGGACCCGGCGCGACCTTCTGGATGATCCTGGCGGGCCTGCTGGGGATGGCCTCGAAATTCACCGAATGCACGCTGGCGGTGAAGTACCGCAACGAATATCCCGACGGGCGCGTCTCGGGCGGGCCGATGTACTACATGACCAAGGGCTTCGCCGCGCGCGGCGTCGGCGGCGGCAAGATCCTGGCCGTGGTCTTCGCGGTCTTCACCATCCTCGGCAGCTTCGGCGGCGGCAACATGTTCCAGGCCAACCAGGCGCATGCGCAGCTGACCAATGTCTTCGGCGACTTCCCGGGCTTCATCACCGGCATCGTCTTCGCGGCCATCGTCTTCGCCGTGATCGTCGGCGGCATCAAGTCGATCGCCCAGGTGACCGAGAAGGTCGTGCCCTTCATGGGCGTGCTCTATGTCGGCACGGCGCTGATCATCCTGCTGATGAATTTCGACATGATCGGCTGGGCCTTCGGCCAGATCTTCGCGGGCGCCTTCACCGGGCTCGGGGTCGCGGGCGGCATGGCCGGCGCGCTGATCCAGGGCTTCAAGCGGGCGGCCTTCTCCAACGAGGCCGGCGTCGGCTCGGCGGCGATCGCCCACTCGGCCGTGCGCACCAAGGAGCCGATCACCGAAGGCTTCGTCGCGCTCCTGGAACCCTTCATCGACACCGTGGTGATCTGCACCATGACCGCGCTTGTCATCATCATCACCGGCCAGCTGGTGGCGGATCCGGCAACCGGGCTCTACATCGTCGGCGAAGGCGGCGCGATCCAGACCGTGGACGGCAATTCCGGGGTGGCGCTGACCTCGGCGGCCTTCTCGCAGAGCATCCCGTTCTTCCGCTACATCCTGGTGGTCGCGGTGATCCTCTTCGCCTTCTCGACGATGATCTCCTGGTCCTATTACGGGCTGAAGGCCTGGACCTTCCTCTTCGGCGAGGGCAAGACGACCGAGTTGGTCTTCAAGCTGATCTTCTGCTTCTTCGTGATCGTCGGCGCGGCGGCAAGCCTCGGGCCGGTCATCGATTTCTCGGACGCGGCGATCTTCGCCATGGCGGTGTGCAACATCAGCGCGCTCTACGTGCTGATGCCGATCGTGAAGGCCGAGATGGACAGCTACCTGTCGCGGCTGAAATCCGGCGAGATCCGCAAATTCGCCTGACCTGACATTCCCCCGGTCCGGTTCCGCCGGGCCGGGGCGCCGCGTCGTCATGGCGGCTATGACTTGCCCCCGGACTGTGAGACCTTACCTTTCGTGAGCGGTAACAGTCCTGGAGCGTCCCCCATGTCCCCCATTCATGCCATCGGCGATATCCACGGCCAGCTTGGGCAGCTCGAGATGGTGCTGGAGCTGATCGAGCGCCATGGCGAGCCCGGTGCGCCGGTGGTGTTCTGCGGCGATTTCGTCGATCGCGGCCCGGACTCGCGGCGGGTGATCGAGACGCTGATGGAGGGCCAGGCCGCGGGCCGGCCCTGGACCTGCCTGATGGGCAACCACGACCGCTTCCTGCTGCGCTATCTGGAAAACCCCCGCTACGAGGATCCGGCAGTCTCGCGGCCGCTCCTTTGGACCGACCCGCCGCTGGGCGGCTCTGCGACGCTGGCCTCCTACGGGGTCGATGTCGCCGAGGGGCGCAGCCTCGAGGACATCCATGCCGACGCGCGCGAGGCGGTGCCGCAGGCCCATCGTGACTGGATCGCCGCCCTGCCGCGGATGCACGGGACCGAGGGGCAGATCTTCGTCCATGCCGGGCTGCGCCCGGGCGTGGCGCTCGAGGAGCAGATCGAGGACGACCTCGTCTGGATCCGCGGCGGCTTCCTGGAAAGCCCGCAGGACTGGGGCCGGCTGGTGGTGCACGGCCATACCGCGCTCGACCATCCGCAGCTCTATGCCAACCGGCTGAACATGGATGGCGGCGCGGGCTACGGCCGCCCGCTGGTCCCGGCGCTGATCGAGGGCCGCGAGGTCTTCACCCTGGGCGGACGCGGCCGCGAGCGGATGCGGGTCGGCGAGCTCGCCGGCTCCTGAGCGGCGGCTCAGGCCGCGGGCCGCAGCGAGGCCGCCAGCACGTCGCGGATCGTCGCCGGCGCACGGCCGATCAGCCGCGGCAGGTCCTGCCCCTCGTCATAGAGCGCGCCTTCCGAGATCTGCCGGTCCATCCGCGCCAGGAAATCCGGCCAGGGCGCCTTCAGCCCGGCCTCGGCCAGCGCCTGGGCATAGGCGGCCTCCTCCATGTCGCGATAGGGGATGGCGGTGCCGCTGATCTCCGAGATCGCCCCCGCCAGATCGCCGAGCGAGAAGGCGGGACCGCCCGAAAGCTCGTAGGTCTTCCCCTCGTGCCCCGTGCCGGTCAGCACCGCAGCGGCGGCCTCGGCATAGTCGCGGCGGCTGGCGGCCGAGATCCGGCCCTCGCCCGCGGCGCCGTAGAGCGCGCCCGCCTCCAGCGCCGAGCGCGCCGTGTCGATGTAGTTCTCGGCATACCAGCCATTGCGCAGGATCGTGCAGGGGATGCCGCTCTCGGCCAGCATCAGCTCGGTTGCCAGATGCTCCTGCGCGAGCTTCAGGGGAGAGGTATCGGCATGCAGCAGGCTGGTATAGACGATCCGGCCCAGCTTGTGGCCCATCGCGGCGAGGATGACATTGCGGTGCTGGATCTCGCGCAGCCCGACCTCGCTGCCGGAGATCAGCAGGAGCGCGTCGAGCCCCTCCAGCCCGGCCTCGATCTGGTCGGGTTCATTGTAGTCGAAGGGCCGGACCTCGACGCCCAGGTCGAGCTCCTCCGCCTTTTCCGGGCTGCGCATCAGCGCGACGATCCCGCTGGCCGGCAGCGTCTCCTTCAAGAGGCCGATGACAAGCTGCCCGAGCTGCCCGCTGGCGCAAGTTACCCCGATCATGCCTTCCTCCAATCACAACATTTCTGGACTCGGGAGGATCAAGCATGGCGTGTGCCAACTTGGGAGTATGTGGCTCCGGAACTCAGAGGGTGTGCCGTCTATGGCGCTAAGTTGACGGCAGGGAGCAGCCGTTGAGAACGCAAGGATGCATGGTTGGGAGCGGTGCAGAACTATCTGGGGGTTTCGAATTCTTTGAAAATCAGTAAGCGGTGTTCCCGGCTCACGGGATCTCAGGTTGACGGCTTGAAACTCCATGGCAGAAGTTCGTCGATCCGCTTCTGCGGATGCCCGGCTGCAATCGCCTCCAGCGTGGCCTTGAGATAGGCGAAGGGCTCGACGCCGTTGATCTTTGCCGTCTCGATCAGCGAGGCAATGCGTCCCCAGGCACGGCCGCCTTCGTCATGGCCCGCGAAGAGGGCATTCTTGCGGTTGAGGGCGAGCGGTTGGTCATTCTGCCCCCTTTTCGCAAGTGCTTGGAAACATTTGAAGCTGGTCGGTGGCGTCCGTGCGACACGGGCGCCCTTTGCG
>NZ_VATA01000134.1 GCF_005870025.1 Poseidonocella sp. HB161398 | reverse complement strand
TCGCGGCTGCGCTCGGACCAGTGGCGCTTGCCGCTCATTCCTCAACCGCTTTACAGCAATCGGTATCCCGATGACTGTGGCCGCAGGATAAGCCTCTCCGGGGAAAGGGGAACGCTCGCCGTTAGCTGATTTGCGCAACAGCGCCGATGCCACCCCCCGCTGACGCGGTCCCGAGGGCGCACTGCCCCTGCAGGCCGGCAGCGGCAGCGGGCAGTCCTGCACAGCGGAGGCCGCGACGACCGGGCTGCCGCCGGATTCGCTGACGCGGCCGGAGGTCCGGGGCGCGGGATGTGATCCCGCGGAGATCGAGGCCCCCGGGCGAGGCACTCTGGCGGCCGCGCAGGGAGGCGCCGCTCCGTCCGGGCGCTCCGGTTGCCGTCACGGCCGCCAATTCCTGCCCGTTGAAGACCCGCGGGACCCGTGTGCTCGTCTCTCCCGGCTGTCCTGCGGGAGCCGCACGGCATCCCGCGCCGGGATTGCCGCGCCGGGCCAATCCGCGGCAGAGCCGAGCTCGTCCGGCCCGGACGGGCGGCGCCTCACTGCCTTGTGCGCGGCGCTGGCCGGGATGCGGCCCGCGCAGGTTGCCTTTTTTCGGGAATTGGACGAATTCGAACCGAACCGATCGCTTCCCTGCAAGGAGATTTCCGTGACCGACAAGGATCAGGACGGCACCGAGCCGGTAACCATGGTGGAGGCCGTGCGCCCGCCGCGCTGGACCTGGGGCCTCAGGGCCGCGGGCCTTCTGGGCGCGCTGGCCGTCTGGCTGCTGCTCGGCGGGCAGGAGGCGCTGTCGCCCGAGGGCCGCGCCGTGGCCGCGATCGCCACGCTGATGGCGATCTGGTGGATGACCGAGGCGATCCCGCTTGCCGCCACCTCGCTCCTGCCGATCGTGCTCCTGCCGCTTCTGGCCGGGCGCAGCGTCAGCGAGGCCACCGGGCCCTATGCCAGCCCGATCGTCTATCTCTTCCTCGGCGGCTTCCTGATCGCCATCGCCATGCAGAAATGGAACCTGCACCGGCGGATCGCGCTGATGACGCTGTCGAAGGTCGGGGTCGAGCCCAAGCGGATCGTGCTGGGCATGATGCTGGCCACCGGCTTCCTGTCGATGTGGGTGTCGAACACCGCCACCACGCTGATGATGCTGCCGATCGGCCTGTCGATCCTCACCCTGGTGGTGGAACGCAGCCGCCCGGGCGGTGGCGAGGGCGCGGAGCTGCGCAAGGGCGGCAAGATCACCGACGCGATCGCCGATCCGGACATCCGCGCCTTCGGCGTCTGCCTGGTGCTGGCCATCGCCTGGTCGGCCTCGATCGGCGGGCTCGGCACGCTGCTCGGGAGCCCGCCCAACGCCATCGTCGCGGCCTACCTCTCCGACGAGCTCGGCACCGAGGTCGGCTTCGTCAACTGGATGATCCTCGGCGCGCCGCTGGCCCTCGTCTTCATCCTGGTGGCCTGGGTGCTGATGACCAACGTGCTCTACCGCTTCAAGCTGAGCGAAGTGCCCGGCGGGCGGGCGATGATCGACGACCAGCTCGCCCAGCTCGGCAGCATGAGCCAGGGCGAGCGAATGGTGCTTTTCACCTTCCTCGGCGCCGCCTTCCTGTGGATCGTGCCGGGGCTGCTGTCGGACATCACCGGGATCGCCGCGCTCGGCAGCCTGAACGACACCGCCATCGCCATCGCGGCGGGGCTGGCGCTGTTCCTGCTGCCCGCCGATGACCGCGGGCACATGGTGCTCGACTGGCCGACGGCGCAGGACGAGCTGCCCTGGGGCGTGCTGCTGCTCTTCGGCGGCGGTCTCAGCCTGGCCTCCTCGGTCAAGGCGACCGGGCTCGACAGCTGGCTCGGCACCCAGGTCGAGGCGCTCGGCACGCTGCCGCTTCTGGGCATCGTGATCTGCGTCGTGACGCTGGTGATCTTCCTGACCGAGGTGACCTCGAACACCGCCACCGCCGCGACCTTCATCCCGGTGCTGGGCGGCGTCGCGCAGGGCATCGGCGTCGAAGCGACGACGCTGCTGATCCCGACCGCGCTGGCGGCGACCTGCGCCTTCATGCTGCCGGTCGGCACCCCGCCCAATGCCATCGTCTTCGGCTCGGGCGCGGTCACGATCGGCCAGATGGCGAGGGGCGGCATCGTGCTGAACCTGGTCGGCGTCGCGCTGATCACCGCCTTCGTCTACGCGCTCGGCGGGCTGGCCTTCGGCCTGACCTTCTGAGCCCCGGCACGGGCGGGCGTCACGGACGCCGCAGCCCGTGCCGCCGGATCTGCCGGTGGATGGTGGAGCGGTTCACCCCCATCCGCCGCGCAGTCTGCGAGATGTTCCAGCCGGTCTCGTCGAGATGCCGCGCCAGGAGCGTCTCCTCCCCTCCCCTGTCCAGTGCCTGCACCGCCTGCATCTGCGGCGGGAAATCCGCCCGGCCGAGCCGCACCCGGCCGTCGCGCCCGGGCTGCGACGCCGCGGCCGCCATGATCCGCGCGATCTGGTCGAGCTCGTGCAGGTTGCCCGCCCAGCCATGGCCCGCGACCAGCGCCAGCGCATCGGCATCGAAGGCGACCGGCGCCCCGAAGGCGCGGGCGAAGACCCGGTCGGCCAGCGCGAAGAGATCGCGCCGCGCGCGCAGCGGCGGCAGCGCCAGGCGCCCGCCGGCCAGCCGCAGGTAGAGATCGCGGCGCAACCGCCCGTCGGCCACCGCCTCCTCGGGATCGCGCGACAGGGTCACCACGATCCGCGCCTGCACCGCGCGCTCGCGGATCGCGCCGACCGGGCGGTAGCTGCCCTCGGCCACCAGCCGGACCAGCCGCGCCTGCAGCCGCCCGGGCAGCTCGTCGAGATTGTCGAGCACCAGCGTCCCGCCCGCCGCCGCCGCGACCAGCCCCGGCTCGAAGCTGCGCTTCTCCTCGCGGCCGAAGAGGCTGGCGGCCTCGTCCTCGGTGAAGGTCTCGCAGGGGACGGTGATGCAGGGCCCGCGCGAGCCGACCGTGTGGATGGCGCGGGCCAGCGCGGTCTTGCCGCTGCCGGTCTCGCCCAGGATCAGGAGCGGCAGCCCGCCCGGCGCCAGCACCGCCGCCTGGCCGAGCAGCGCCGACATCGCCGCATCCTCGCCCGCCAGCGCGCGCAGCTCGGCGGGCATGTGGCGCGGCCGCGCCGGGCGCGGCGCCGGGCTGCGCCGCGGCTCGATCGCATGGGCGAAGAGCCGGTAGCCGTCGCGGGTCTGCAGGAAGCGGTCGCGCGCCGAGGTCTGCCGCGTCAGCCCCTCGAGCATGTCGAGATCGACCTCGAAGATGTCGCCGACATGCCGCCCGATCAAGAGCTCCGCCTCGCGCCAGTCGACGCCCAGCGTCCGCGCCATCAGCCGCGCGGCGCCGTTGGTCATGCCGATCACCCGCCCGGCCGCGTCGAGCGACAGCGCCGCCTCGGGATCGACATCGAGGAAATCCGGGCTGTCGGCCAGGCGCAGCACCCAGTCGCGGCGGCTCTCGGCCATGATATTGGCCATCTCGATCCGCCGTGCCGCCTGGCGCACGAGGTTCAGCGCCATCACCTGGCTCTCGCGCGGGCGCGGCGGCGACAGGAGCGAGATGTCGAGCACCGCCGAAAGCTGTCCGGCCGTGTCGTAGATCGGCGCAGCGGTGCAGGAGAGCGCGCCATGGGTCACGTCGAAATGGTCGCTCTGATGCACGATCAGCGGCTCGCCCGCCTCGATGCAGGCGCCGACCGCGCAGGTGCCCGCGCGCCCCTCGGACCATTCCGCGCCGAGGAACAGCCCGGTGCGGCGCAGCTCCTCCTTGTGGCGGTCCTGGCCGAGATAGTCGACCGTCACCCCCTGCCCGTCCGACAGCAGCAGCACGTAGCTCTGCCCGGCGACCAGCTTGTAGAGATTGTCGATGCCCGAACGGGCGATGCCGATCAGCTCTTCCGAGCGCTGGCGGTGCAGCCGGAGCTGGGTCTCGGGCAGGATATAGGCCTCGCGCCGCTCGGTCGGGTCGAGCCCGTGCTTTTCCAGGCAGCGCAGCCAGCTGGCCAGCACCCTGGGGTCGCGCGGGCTGGCGCCGCGCCCGCGGGAGACGGCCTCGATTTCCCGGATATGGTCTATGTCGCCCTGCATCGCCAGTCTCCTTCCGCGCCCTCCCGAGACTAGCGCAGCCGGGCGCGCGGCAGAACCGGGCAGTCTGCGTGGTGCAGCATCTGGCGCCGCAGCGCAGCGAGACTGTTGCAGCTGCGTGCAACACTGTGCCGGGGGATGCAACAGCCCGCCAGGCCAAGCCGCTGATTTCATTAGGCGCGAAAACGCGCATTTGACCGGTCCGTCCGGCGCGACAGGCTGGGGACGCAAAGACGAGAAAGAGAAGACCCATGAAAGCTCTGCGTTTCCATGCCGCCAAGGACCTGCGGGTCGAGCAGATCGACGACATTCCGGCCCCCGGCCCGGGCCAGGTGGCGGTGAAGAACCGCTTCGTCGGCATCTGCGGCACCGACCTGCACGAATACGGCTACGGACCGATTTTCATCCCGAAGGAGCCGCACCCCTATACCGGCGCGCATGGCCCGCAGATCCTCGGCCATGAATTCGGCGGCACCGTCACCGCCATCGGCGAGGGCGTGACCAACGTGAAGGTCGGCGACCGCGTCGCGATCCAGCCGCTGATCGGTCCGCGCACGGGCGAGTATTTCGGCGAGCGCGGCTGGCTGAACCTGTCGCCGGTGCTGGGGCTCGTCGGCCTCAGCTGGGGCTGGGGCGGCATGGCCGAGGCCTCGGTGCTGAACGACTACAACGTCTATCCGATCCCCGACACGATGTCCGACGAGGAGGCCGCGCTGGTCGAGCCGACCGCGGTGACCGTCTATGCCTGCGACCGCGCGGGCGTGACCGCGGGCAGCTCGGTGCTGGTCACCGGCGCGGGGCCGATCGGCATCCTGGCGCTGCTGACCGCCAAGGCCTTCGGCGCGACCAAGCTCTTCGTGTCGGATCTCAACGAGACCCGGCTGAAGCTCGCCAGGGAGATCCTGCCGGAGCTGGTCACGATCAACCCGGCCAAGGACGACCTGGTCAAGATCGTCCAGGACGGCACCGCGGACAACCTGGGCTGCGACATCGCCATCGAATGCGTCGGCAACGACAGGGCGCTGCAGAGCTGCCTCGACGCGGTGCGCAAGCAGGGCACGATCGTCGCCACCGGCGTGCATCCGGGCGTCGGCCAGCTGAACTTCTTCGACGTCACCTTCAAGGACGTCACCGTGAAGGGCTCCTGGTGCTATCCGGCGCATAGCTGGCCGCGGGTGATCGACCTGATCTCCTCGGGGGCGATCCCGGCGCAGAAGGTCGTGACCAAGAAGATCCAGCTCGACGATGCGGTCGCCGAGGGCTTCGACGCCCTGCTCGACCCCGCGGGCAGCCAGCTGAAGATCCTCATCGAGGTCGGCTGAGCCAACGATCCGGGCTGCGCGCGCCAGGGCTTGGGAGGGCCCGCGCGCAGTCCCCTGACATCCATCGGGCAAATGGGAGGAGACACCATGCTTGATACGACACCCCGCGGCGCGCTCGAGGCGCTCGTTGCGGATCTTGAACGCGCCCTGGTGGCGCAGGACCCGGACGCGGTCGCGGAGTGCTTCCTGGAAACGGGCTTCTGGCGCGATCTGGCGGCCTTCACCTGGAACCTGAAGACCTGCGAGGGCAAGGACCAGATCCGGGCCATGTCCGCTGCGCAGCTGCCGCAGGTCGCGCCCGAGTCGCTGTCGCTCGACCCGTCCGAGGAGGTCGCTGAGACGGACGGCGTCACCGAGGGCTGGCTGGTCCTGGAAACCGCCACCGGCCGCGGCGTCGGCTATGTGCGGATGAAGGAGGGCAAGATCTGGACGCTCCTGACCACGCTGCACGAGCTGAAGGGCCATGAGGAGCCGCGCCGGATCCGCCGTCCGATGGGCGCCGAGCACGGCCATGACCCCGAGCGCCGCACCTGGAAGGAGAAGCGCGAGGACGAGGCGCGGCGGCTGGGCTACGAGGACCAGCCCTATGTGCTGGTGATCGGCGGCGGCCAGGGCGGCATCGCGCTCGGCGCGCGGCTGCGCCAGCTCGACGTGCCGACCATCGTCATCGACAAGCACCCGCGCCCGGGCGACCAGTGGCGGAACCGCTACAAGTCGCTCTGCCTGCACGACCCGGTCTGGTACGACCACCTGCCCTACATCCCCTTCCCCGACAACTGGCCGGTCTTCGCGCCGAAGGACAAGATCGGCGACTGGCTGGAGATGTACACCAAGGTCATGGAGCTGAACTACTGGTCCTCCACCCTCGCCAAGTCGGCCAGCTACGACGAGGCGAAGGGCGAATGGACCGTGGTGGTCGAGCGCGACGGCCAGGAGGTCGTGCTGCGCCCGAAGCAGCTGGTGATGGCGACCGGCATGTCCGGCAAGGCCAATATCCCGGTCTTCGAGGGCCAGGACATCTTCAAGGGCGAGCAGCAGCATTCCAGCCAGCATCCCGGCCCGGACGCCTATCGCGGCAAGAAGGTGGTGGTCATCGGCTCGAACAACTCGGCGCATGACATCTGCGCCGCGCTCTGGGAGAACGGCGCCGACGTGACCATGGTGCAGCGCAGCTCCACCCATATCGTCAAGTCCGACAGCCTGATGGAGGTCTGCCTCGGCGGGCTCTATTCCGAGCAGGCGGTGGCCAACGGCATCACCCATGACAAGGCGGACATGATCTTCGCCTCGATCCCCTACAAGATCATGCACAGCTTCCACGTGCCGCAATACGACGAGATCAAGCAGCGCGATGCCGCGTTCTACGCCGCGCTGGAAAAGGCCGGCTTCCTGCTGGATTTCGGCGATGACGAGTCGGGGCTCTTCATGAAGTACCTGCGCCGCGGCTCGGGCTACTATATCGACGTGGGCGCCTGCGACCTGGTGATCGATGGCTCGATCAAGCTGAAATCCGGGCCGGGCGCGGCGGTGGACCGGCTGACCGAGACCGGCGTGCGCTTCGCCGACGGCACCGAGCTGCCCGCCGACCTGGTCGTCTATGCCACCGGCTACGGCTCGATGAACGGCTGGGCGGCGGACCTGATCAGTCAGGAGGTCGCGGACAAGGTCGGCAAGTGCTGGGGGCTGGGCTCGGCCACGGCCAAGGATCCGGGCCCCTGGGAGGGCGAAGAGCGCAACATGTGGAAGCCCACCATGCAGGAAGGGCTGTGGTTCCATGGCGGCAACCTGCACCAGTCGCGCCACTATTCCCGCTATCTCTCGCTGCAGCTCAAGGCGCGCCATGCCGGGATCGGCACGCCCGTCTGGGGGCTGGAGGCCCCGCATCACCTGAGCTGACACCGGTTCCGCCACTTCCTCCGGCGGTCGGCCGCCACGCCCCTGCTCCCGGGCGTGGCGGCCTTTTTCATGCGCCCGTTCCTTCCGTCTCGCGCAAACGGCGGAATCCGTCTTGATCTGGTTATCATTTTCTGTATGGTACTTGTCATACAACTTGGAACGGACTCGCCGGAGGGGGCGGCCGTTCCGCGCAAACCGAGGGAGGAGATGCGTCTTGCGCAATCCCAGATGGCTATCGGCAGCGCTGAACCAGGCGCTGACGATCCTTGTTACCCTGCTAGGCCTCTTGATCCTGACCTTCGTGATCGGCCGGATCATGCCTGTGGATCCTGTCCGCGCGATCGTTGGCGAGGAGGCGACGCGGGAGGTCTACATGAATGTCTACCAGCAGCTCGGCCTCGAC
>NZ_VATA01000133.1 GCF_005870025.1 Poseidonocella sp. HB161398 | reverse complement strand
CAAGCTGATCCGGCGCTATCACGTCAGCAATGCCGCCCTGCACGACAGCCAGGCGGTGGATCATCTCCTGATGCGGGGCAATACCGGCTCCGGTGTCTGGGCCGATGCTGCCTATCGTTCCGAGGAGATGGAAGGGAAGCTGCTGGCCCGGGGCCTGATGAGCCACATCCATCGCAAGGGACGGCGCGGAAAGCCGCTTGGCGTCCGGGCCAGGGGCAGCAACCGGACGAAGTCCACCGTGCGGTCCCGGGCCGAACATGTCTTCGGCGCGCAGTCCAATGACATGGGCGGCACGCTGGTACGGACGATCGGCCTGATGCGCGCCAGGGCAAAGACCGGGATGAAGAGCCTTGTCTATAATGAGGAGGATCAGGAATTGATCCGGGGAATTAATTCCCCGACGAATGCGTCGCCTCGGCAAGCTTCGCCGCCTGAACCCGAACCCGGCTTGATACGGGGCGACGAAAACGGTGCGCGCCGGAACGCGGCAAGCCGCAGAGGAACGACCCAGCCTCTCGGAATAGCGGAACAGAGGGTGGCGTCGGCAGTCACAGGGCCAGCTTCAAGCCGCTGATCTCGTCCGAGCGGACGAATTCAGTGAAAAATCGAGGTGCCCTGCAGCCGACTTCTGGAGAAAAGCTGTTGTCGTGCAAAATAATATTGCGGCGCAACCTGGCAAAATATTTGGCGGAGAAGAACTTGGATTTTTCAAGATAAAATACGGACGTTGCACATACCATAGAGTCACCGATTGATTAACACACTATTTTTCATATGAAGAAAGAAAACACTCTGGCGCGTGAGAAAAGGGGTTTTCTGCAGCACGATTTTCCAAATTTTTCGGTTCTTTGACCGGGATTGGTCTATTATTTGAACTCCGGATTCGAAACGATCTTCCAAAAGTGAATATTCTGCCCGGCGATGCTAGTGAGGTTGGAATCTCGCCCCGATTTTTTTGACGTGATTAACGCTGGAGAGAGCGCACTTCACTAGGAGAACCGTTCATCCAACAGGGTGCTGAAAAGTCTGTTCAGCCACGGAGGCAGGGGGCAGATCTGGTAGAACAGTCCGGAAGGTGGCAGGACTTGCTCAATTCTGGGAGCGGTGCTGACCTAAACCGAAACGATTTCCTGCAAGACAACGCGCTAACATCCCTTTTCAGTAGTCTGCTCATCTTCTATGCTGAAATTTGTTGACGGGTTCGGTCAAATCATCATAATTTTAAATACCAATCATTGATTCTGTGCGATTTTCTTGGCTTTCCCTGGGGGGAGAAAGATGGAAAAATGTTATTCGCTCGCGAGCGATCAATGCTGCTTTTTTGCGATGCAATTAGGAGAATTTGTCCAAGCCAGTGTAGGTTCCTGCGATTGGGCGTTGCGGGTTCACTATGACAAAAATCAACACGCTACTTTCGGCTCCGGGGGCGCAAAATCTACAGAGGGCTTTTGGGGATTAGATAGAGTTTTTGAAGATGCGAAAAAGGATGCCTGCGACATTGAGCACCCTCAATTGACTTCTGAACGCATCTCTTGGAAGGCCATTAAGAGGATTGACGGTGAATTTTCCGTCGCCCGACTCGTAAAAACTATTCCGCAATCTTTGTTTATGGAAACATCGGATTTTGAATGTTCAAGGCTAGAGTTGAGGCTGCTATGGGACCTAAATAATTCTTTACCACCGAAGGAAAGTGTCTTGATCGATATTTTTCGCCCTGCTGCAAAACTCCTTGAACATACTATCGCCATGGAGTCCCGATACTACGTCCTGAATTCGGCACTAGCGGCCTATCGCACTCTTGATATAGGGTGCCTAGTTTTCGATTCTTCCGGAAACCTCTTGCTAAAAAATTCCATTGCTCGAACACTCACTCCAGTTGATGCTAAAAGCGGCAAAATTTTAGATCTTAATTCCACTCAGGTTAGAAATGAAATTCGGCGAGCGATGGCAGTTTTAAACCACGGTGACGGGCTCGCTCTATGCGAGAATATTGCAATGGCTCTGCCGTCAGGAAAGGTTCGACCAACGTATTTTCAAATCGTAGCACCAGACTACTATAACCTGGAAGGCTCACGTAGAATTCTTTCCATTCTTGTGCCTACATGCGAAGGTTTTCCGTCAGCTGAAACTCTGAAATCAGTATTCGGACTCACACACTCTGAGGCACTCGTTGCGGCTGGAATTTCCAGCGGATTGAGCCTGAAAGAGATTTCGGAGGAGCTTTCTCTGAGTATCGAAACTGCGCGGACCTACTCTAAGAGAATTTACTCCAAGCTGGGAATTTCTAGGCAAAGCGAACTAGTGTCTCAGGTCCTTCGCGGTACTCTCCCAGAAAAGGCACCACAGTGTTGAGCCATCCGCTCTCCAGATCTCCAGACTGTCGTCAGTTTAAAGAAACGACGAGTTTTTGTTTGGTATCAGAGTGCGGTTTTATAAAAACTCGAAGAGGCAGTATGGCATGAAGCGGATAGAAATATCATATGATTGTCCTAAAATTTCAATTGGCAGATAAAGGTTTGGCGCTCCACTAATTCGAGACAGACGCTTTATATGCCAGGTAAACGCATGGAGAAGTCCCAATGAGGTTTTTACCATTCGATGAAATCGTCTGCTCAAGGCCCGACGGAAAAATGGAGTCGATTTTTTCACATGCGGAGCGTCAACCTCACCGATGGAAGGTGAACCAATTACAAGAGAACTTTAGTGATTTGAGGTACTATGATAGTGGTGGTGCTTTCCTTTCCTTTGATGCTGTCAGAGTTGTATTTTACCGAAATCAATGCGAACTTAAACCAATGCTTATCGTAAGAAATGGCGTCGAGATAGACATTTGGGTGGACATTATTCATGGTGGCGCCTGCACGATCGGCTAGTGTTCGACGCCTGACGGAAGATTCCCATATTTCGTGCGGAGTGGGCCGACGATGGCCGACCATTTCCCCTCCGCATCCCGGTCTGCGCCCTGCCGGTCTGCCGCATCGATCAGGAGGGTAGCGTATCTTTCCTGTTTTCAGGTTCAGGAAGCCCCTGAAAAGGCATTTCTTTGCCCGGCCGAACGTGGCCATTCCGGCGCAGGTTGTCGCCCCGCAGAGTACCGCGACGAAAGCGATGACGAGAAGCTCGCCGAGGTCATGGCGCGCGTTGTCCGCTTGCGGATCGGGGATGTCATCGAAGGCGAAACGAAAGATCTGCATGGTGGCGGCTTGGCTCCGGGGATTGAGTCCGCAATCAAGAATCCATTCCGCCGTCCACCGCAAGAACCGCTGCTCAGGCCGTCAGAGCCAAATGTGATTCTCCTGCCCGGAGGAAAAAAGGTCGAGCTTGACATAGCTTCGCCGGGAATAAAGGTGGGCCTTTGCAGGATCCCTTCACGCCAATCCGATCGCCGCGGAAGGTAGATCCCGGGATAGCCTATCCCATGAACGACGGCCTCCCGGTCGGGCATCGGTTGCCGCCCTCAACTGCTCGAGGCTCCCGAACTCTTTGCGGCGACGGTCGATGGTCCCGCGCTGATCGCAGACGGTGGCGCTCGACCTTGCCTTTGCCATAAGGGGCCTGCCTGTGCCGGGAAGAGCGTTCTCTTCCACCGGCAGCCGCGCCTCTTGGCAGAGCTGGAGCTGGCCCGTGGCGACGGCCGCTTTCCCCAGCACAGGCATTGCGCAGGACCTGAGTGGAAAGGAAAACCCCGGCTCTCACGAGGGGGAGGCCGGGGTCGAAACTCGTAACCACAATGTGGTTGGCAGTTCGGAAACTAGCGTAGCTGCCGTTTCCTCGAAAACCGTCAGAAATGCCGCAGACTAGAAAACCCCGCCCACAGCGGTCACTGTGAGCGGGGATGAGCTTGGTTGGTCGGAATCTGCGCACACCGCTAGTAGGGTCGACAACCATGAGTGGCCGGACTTGGGTGGCCCGGCCAGATCGGCGCCGTTCGCCTGAAGATCGCGGCGAGCGGCTCCTTCTGCTGTCACCAACTTCGAGGATGTCCCGGACTTCATCTGTCCTGTCCGGAGCGACATAGACAGCGCTCGCGTCGCCCCCGAAGACGTCGGGGGGGGGGCACGACGGCAAGAAGCACGACCCGGGCTCCGCACGCCTGGGCGAGTTTCGCCCTTCCCGCAGCGCCAGACGGCCCTCCCGAGATCCATCATATGCTAGCAGAACCGTGCTATACATGCTTGCCTCAGCCAATTCTCCCTACTGACGATACTATCACGATTGTCGCCGGCGTGCAGTGCCTTCGAGCACCGCCAGACGCGACCCCGGGCTTCGTCGTGGTGGACCGCCACAGCGGGCATGCCTCTGGACCATGAAGTATCCGGGCTTGAGCGATCGACGGCTCAGGGGCTCTCACGGGACGTGTGTCTTTGCGGAAGCCTGGCGCTGGCGCCGATGGTTTATCGGATGTCACCATACCCGGCTGAGAGGCGGAACCTGCCGGTCATCCCTAGCCCCCCGTACGCCCCTTGGCAGCCCTTTCCGGCCAACGGAGGCGCCGGGTTCGAGAGACCCACTGCGCCCGGCCAGGCGAAGCGGACAGGCGGCGCCACGGCGGAGCCCAAGCGGCGAACCTGCAGAGGCGGCCGGTAAGGACGATGAGTAGGAGACCTGCGCCGACACTCCAGCGGGAGGTGAGGCACTGGCACGGACGGCGTACGCCGGAGAGGCAACATTCTGCATGGCGGCGGCAATGGCCATCTCTCGAATGTCGGCCTGGTCCCGGCTCCGCCGGAAGCTCGATTCCTCCCCCGACACGGGCGGCCGATACGGCTCGGAAGACCGGGGCGGTCACTGTCGGTCCGGCACCAGCAGCATCATGGCCTGGATGTCGAGGTCGCTGCCGAAGCTTTCCGGATGCCGGTCGAGCATCACCCGGACATGCTCCCGGCGCCGCCGCATCTGCTCCTGCGGTGAAGCCGCAGCGCGCCGACGCGTCTGCCCCGCTTCCTGCAGGACCATCCAGGGCAGCAGGCTGCTGACAATTTCGGGTGTCGAGAAGAACGGCAGGGTCATGGCCAGGGTCCTTTCGGGTTGCGGTGCCTGCCGAACATGCTAGGGCGCGCGCTCAATCACTGGCATCCCTCCCGGCGTTGTGCTGTTCTTCGGAAATGCAGAGCCGGTTCCGCAACTGGTCGGATGTTCGGAACTTCCTAGCCGTGGTCCGGGAAGGGTCCACGCTTGCGGCCTCGCGCAAGCTTGGCATCGCGCAGCCGACGGTCGCGCGGCGGATCGGGGCGCTGGAACATGAAACCGGGCTTGCGCTGTTCGAGCATGACACGCGCGGGTTCCGGCCGACCGCGGCCGCGCGGGCACTGGTGCCGCTGGCCGAGGCCATCGAGGCCGCGGCGGAGGCCTTTGCCGCCCGGACCATGGACCTCGCTCAGGCGCGGCCGATCCGGATCACCGCCTTCGTCTCGAACTTCTCGCCGCGCGTGACCGACATCCTCAGCGAGTTCTCGCTGTCGCATCCCGGCGTGCAGGTCGAGTTCCTGCCGGGCGTGAAGCCGCTCGACCTGCTTGCCGGCGAGGCCGACATCGCCCTCAGGATCAGCAGGGAAACGCCCGACCCGTCGCTCATCTGCCGAAAGATCAGCTCAGCGAGGTTCACCCTGTTCGGGGCGCCGTCCTACGCGCGCGGCAGGGGGCTGCCGGCCTCGGCCGCCGACCTGGCCGGGCATGTCTTCGTGAGTTTCCAGTCCGGCGATCTGCCCTCTCTCTATCAAGACTGGCTGTTGCGGCATGTGGCACCGGAGCAGATCATCATGTCGTTCAGCGAATTCGGCCTGATGGAGGCTGCCGTCCGGATGGGACAGGGCCTTGGCATCCTGAACCTGAGGATGGCAGAGGCAGACGAGGCGGCAGGGCGGCTGCTCCGCTGCTTCGAGCCGCCGGAGGACCTAACCTCGGAACACCTGTTGCTGGTCTCGCCGGAGGCCTACCGGCGCCCCGAGGTCCGGGCCTTCGCCAAGTTCTTCGCGCCCCGCTATGCCGCGCTGTTCAGGTAGCGGGACGGCACCGGCGCGGCCGGCCCGCTCCGGACAGGTCATCCCTAAGGCAGGCCGACGTCGCAGAGGGCATCGAGTGGCCTCGTTGCACTTATCGGTGATGCGGATTCCAAGATGGAATCCTAAGGCTTGCATACTGGACATGGCCAAGCCTTCAC
The DNA here is from genome assembly GCF_005870025.1 of Poseidonocella sp. HB161398. GTDB lineage: Bacteria > Pseudomonadota > Alphaproteobacteria > Rhodobacterales > Rhodobacteraceae > Mangrovicoccus. The sequence goes on along the minus strand of NZ_VATA01000133.1, from coordinate 1,573 downwards.
CCGCCCGACGGCCTCGCAGATTGCCTCCGCATCTGCGGCATCGGTCTTGTTTCGCTTCACATACGGCTTTGCGTACTGGGGCGGGATCAGGCGAACCTCATGGCCGAGAGCCATCAGCTCCCGCGCCCGGTGGCGGGCACTTGGACAGGCCTCCATGCCAACGAGGCAGGCTGGCAAGGTTCCAAGGAAGGCGAGGAGTCCGCCGCGTCGGACACGACGCTTCAGAACGGCACTTCCACGGGCATCAACGCCGTCGATCTGGAAAACGGACTTGGCAAGATCGAGGCCGATGGTCGTGACGGACATGGCAGGTTCCTGTTGGATTGCACGTATCAGCCTACATCGTGGCAAGGTCGACGAGGTGGTCCATGCCATCAAGTGGCGTACTCACCGGAACGAAAGGCGGCGATTCTGGCGAAGATGCTGCCGCCGATCAGCATACCTTCGAACCGGCTTTCGGTTGAGGAAGGGAGCTCGCGGGGCACGTTGGCGAAATGGCGCGCGGAAGCGCGGGCGAAGGGCAAGCTGCTGCCCGAAGCCGACGCAAATGTCGAAGGGTGGACGTCCAGAGACAAGCTTGCCGTGGTGATCGAGGCCGCGACGCTGAACGAGACCGAGCTGGGCGACTATTGCCGCCGCGGGGGGATTTTCCCCGAGCAGATCGTGCTTTGGCGGGAAGCCTGCGAGCAGGCGAACGCCTGGGACCGGACGGCTTCGGCGCGGATCGCCAAGGAAACGAAGGATGACAGGAAACGGATCCAGCAGCTCGAGCGCGAGCTGAGGTGCAAGGAGAAGGCTCTGGCGGAGGCCGCGGCGCTCCTGGTTCTGAGAAAAAAGGTGGCGGCGATCTGGGGCCCTGCGGACGGAGAGGACGAATGACCTCTGCTCCCGATCGCCGGAAACTCGTGGAGTTCGCCGGCGAGGCGATGGCCGCTGGTGCGCGCCGTGCGGCCGCTTGCGCGGAGCTCGGCCTGCATCCGCATACGCTGGCCCGATGGCGCGAGCGGGAGGGCGGCATCCGCGAGGACCGCCGTCCGCTCGCCGCTCGCCCTGAACCCGCGAACAAGCCGAGCGACGAAGAGCGCGCCCGCATCGTCGCCACCTGCGCCCAGCCCGAATTCGCCAGCCTGCCGCCGGGCCAGATCGTGCCCCTTCTGGCCGACGAGGGGACCTACATTGCCTCGGAATCCAGTTTTTACAGTAAGGCTACGCCGAAGGCCGTCTTGATTTAGCGCCCTCGGGATCGAGCCGCACCTGCCCTCCACCGGCGTGATGCTGTCGGAGTCGCTGCGCGGGATCATGGCCGGGTACTGGTGGCTGGCGGCGGCGCCCGGCCTGGGCCTGATGCTGGTCGCGCTCGCCGTCGAATGCTTCGGCGAGGCCCTCCGCCGCGCGGCCGATCCGTCGGAAGGGGTGGCCTGATGCTGGAGGTGTCGCACCTGTCGCTCGCCTTCCGCCGCCACGGCCTGCCTCCGCTGCAGGTGCTGGAGGACATCTCCTTCACTCTTGAACGCGGCGAACTTCTGGGCATCGCGGGCAGTTCCGGCGCGGGCAAGAGCCTGGTCGCCGAGGC
>NZ_VATA01000132.1 GCF_005870025.1 Poseidonocella sp. HB161398 | reverse complement strand
CATCGCCGACGGCTCGATCATGCCGGAGATCACGACGGGCAACACGATGGCGCCCTGCGCGGTGATCGGCGAGCGCGCCTCCGCCTTCCTCCGGGAGGCCCACAGCCTCGCAGCAGACGCAAGCGCGTGAGCGCCGACGGGCGGCTTCGGCTGCCCGCAGGTCTCCGGGCCGCTTCCGCCGCCCATTTGCGGGACCTTCGCGCAGGGACGTCTGACGCCGCGGGGAACCGTCCCTGCTCCGCCCTGGCCCTGTCATCCGGCTGATCCGCTGCCGTCGGGTCCGGCCCCGGCCGAGCGCGCGTTCCGCTCCTGGCCCTGGAGGCGGGAGGTGTTCCCGGCCGCAATTCGGCCGCCCGCGTGCGGGCGGAAGCGACGGCATCACCGATGGCGGGCATGCGCCGCGCGGCGAGCTTTCGCGGGCACTGCCAGACTTGCGCCACGGCCTCCCGCAGCGCCTGACCTGCCGCGGTCCGGGCAGGCGCCTGCCGGGCGCGGCAGCCTGGTCCGGGCCTCCGGGCGAGGATTTCCGGCTCTGTGACTCTGGGCACAGAGCCGCCCGTGCGGGCGTGGTAGCGTCTGGACAGATGCCGGAGAGGACCCTGGAGGACGGGGACGGACATCTGCCCACCACATGCGACGCCGTCGCCGCGTGCCCTCCGGGGAACGCGGGGAGAGAGCTCGCGACTGCCCAGCGGAGAGGAGGATTCCATGAAGAAAGAGATGCAGGCCAAGATCCTGGCGAGCCTTTACGACCGTCTCGCGGATGCGGTGACCTATGCGCCGGACGGCAAGTCGAGCGCCTATCCGGGCGACATCTATTTCCAGATGACCAAGTACGAGGTCCTGAATCCGGACGATTTCAGGAACATGATGAGCCCGGCCAATCCCAATGGCGACCGGCGGATGGCGGAGTTCTTCTCGCAATTCACCGACCGCCTGCCAACGCCCGCGCCGCTGTGGAGCGACAGCACGCGCAGGCTGTCGCTGATGGTCGAGGGCGCGCTTGGCCAGGCCAATACCACGCAGGAGGTCGATCCGGCGCAGGAGAAGATCTACCACCAGGCCTTCGACTATCTCAACACCGAGAAGTCGATCGAGGAGTTCGACGGCAGCAAGACGACCTCGGTCGAGCCGACCGCCATCGCGCTGGCCTATGAGGAGGCCAAGACGGCCTATGCGGTGGCGGTCGGCGGCTACCGCACGGCCTATAACGGCTACGATCTCGACAAGATCGAGGACCAGCGCGCCTGGAGCGCGGCCGAGCCGATGCTGTCGGCGCTGGTCGAGTCCAAGTGGAACGCCTGGACGCGGGCCGGCAAGGCGCAGGTGGAGAAGGCGCAGAACGCGCTGTCATCGACCATCAACAATGCCGTCAGCGCGGCGATCGCGCAGCAGCAGAAGATGGTCGGCGACGGCCGCAAGCTGCCCTCCGCGCTGCCCGCTGGCGACGGATGGCTGCCGAGCTACGCCGCGCCGTCGAACTGGGCGGAGGCCCAGGGCGTGCATATCAGCTTCAAGAGCAGCTCGCTCGACAAGACCGAGACCAGCCGTGGCCACAGCTTCGGCTCCGAGGCTTCGGGCAGCTACGGGCTGTTCCATGCCGCCGCAAAGGTCGAGGGGAAGATCGAGAGCGAGGCGCAGCATCTGGACGCCGAGAGCTTCGAGCTCGAGGCCGAACTGCTGACGATCAGCATCCTGCGGCCCTGGTACAATCCGCTGCTTCTGGGGATGACCTCCTGGTGGGTCGACGGGATCGCGCGCGGCGGGCTGTCGAATGGCGACCCGGCCGGTCCCGCGGGCCAGATGGCGCTGGTCCCGACGGCCTTCGTCGTCGCCCGCAATGTCGCGATCACGGCCGATTTCACCGAAGAGGACAAGACGGCCATCTCCAAGGTCATCAACAGCGAGCTCGGCGGCGGCTGGGGGCCCTTCACGCTGAAGGGCAAGTACGGCTACAGCGCGTCCGACTCCAGCTTCGCGGCCCGGTTCGATGGCGGCAAGCTGATCTTCCCGGGGCTGCAGGTGATCGGCTGGATCAGCACCGTGCCGCCGCTCTGTCCGCCGCAGACCGGCAAGCAGGGCGTCGCGGAACTCGTCACGGCCTGATGGCGGGAGGAGGGGGCCGCCCCGGCGGTCCCCGGCCGATGATGTCCCTGACCGCCGCCCTGGCCGAAGCGCTGCCGCCCCTTGCCGGAGAGCCGGCCGCGGCCCGGCCCGCCCTGCGCCGCAGGGCGCTTGCCCCGGCCCCCGCAGATCCTGCCGCCCCGCGCGGAGCGGCGGAAAAGGCCCGGCCGCCGTCGCCGAAGCCGGTCCTGCAGCTCCTGCCCCTGCCGCTGACGATCGACACCCGCAGCTACGCCAATGCGCAGGGCAATGAACGGCCCAATGGCGACCTGCGCGCGCTCTATGCGTTCCGCAGCCTGGCCGATCCGCTGCCGGCCTTCGCCTCCGGCTATTTCGGCCAGGGCTCGACCGAGGCGACCTATGCCAACCTGGTCCACGGCGCCACGGCCGGGGCGGAGGCGGTCTTCGCGCAGCAGGTGATCGCCGAGAGCCGCAGGACGCTGTCGGCGCATGCCCGGCCGGATATCGACGGCGCGCCGGGAAGCTGGCTTCCGGTCTATGCCAGCCCGGCCGACTGGGCCGAGGGCATCGACGACGCCCGGTTCGGCGATCTCGACCTCGATCTCGGCAGCCCGGGCGGGGACGGCCCCTATGCGGTGATCGGCGGCGACGATGACCTGATGCTGCGCGGGCGCCATCGCGCGATGCCGCTCGGCACCGCGGCGCGGGGCGGCAGGCTGAGGATGAAGTACCTGCTGGTGCATCTCGTCCGGCCCTGGCTGAACGAGCTGCTCTTCCGCACCGCGGGCTGGCAGCTCGGGCAGCAGCCGGCGGGCTTCGTCTCCAGCGGCTCGCTGCGGCGCAATCCCGGCGTCATGCCGCTCCTGCCGATGGCGGTCCTGCTCGGCCGCCAGATCGCGCTCGAGGCCGACTGGCGGGACGAGGCGCGCGCGATGCTGGCGGCGGAGCCCGAGGGTCCGCTGTCGCTGGGGCCGTTTCCGCTCGGGGCCGCGGAAGCGCCGAGCACGCTGCATGTCGTCGCCTGGATCAGCGCGCTGGTCCCGTTCTCGCCCGGGGCGCGGCCCGCCGCGGGCTGACCCCTTTGCATTCTTTCCGGCGGCGGCGCCGCCGCCGGGCATCCGACACCCCTGGAACGGAGGAGACTGACCATGTCGCCGCAGAGCATGACCATCCCGGATTTCGAGCAGCGCCGCCGCGAGGTGGCCTGGACCCGCATGGCGGAATTCGGCGCCGTCGAGGGGGCGGAGCGCTATGCGCGCAGCGCCGCCTGGCTCGGCAGCGGGGCGACGGCAGGCGCGGCCGGTCGCGCGCTAGCCGAGGCCAGGGCCATGGCCAATGCGCTGCCCGTCCCGGGGCTCGTGGCCTTCGACCGCAGCCTCGGCATGGGGCATCTGTCGCTGGCCAATCCGCAGGGCGGGAATGTCCATTTCTGGTCCTTCCCGGCCGGGCTGCGCGATCCGGTCGCCTGTTTCCAGATGCTGGCAAGGCGCGCGCTCGGCACGCGGACGCAGTGCGGGCTGCGGCTCCTGCCGCAGGAGGACCGTGCCCATGTCTGGAAGGCGGCGCTGGTGCATCCGATGCAGGCGCGCGAGACCGATTTCCGCCGCCTCGTGCGCGACGCCGGCCGCCATCCCGGGAATGCCGATCCGCGCACGGCCGAGTCCGAGACGCTGGCGCGGTTCTTCCAGCAGGGCAACGAGCGGCCCGAGCCGATGCGCTGGCGCGGCGACGCCCTGCCGGAGGGGCCGGCCCTGGCCTCGGTGCGCATGAACCACCTGATCGACAGCTTCTACCTGTTCCGGCTGCTGGTGCGCTACGAGGCGGTGTCGGAGATGCCGATCGGCGACGATCTGCGGGTGGATCTGAGCGGCGAGCTGACGAAGCTGCTGCACAATGGCGACCCGGCGCTGATGGGCTGGCTGCGGGACTGGCTGGCGGCGAAGATCGCCGTGCTGGGCGACCGGATCGAGGCGCTGAACCCGCCGGGCGCGCGGCAGGTGATCTTCTTCCTCAAGGGCGGGCGGGCGCTGAACTACTTTCTCGGCACCCCGGAGAAGGGCGAGAATGACTGGGACACGCAGATCGTGATCGATCCCGGCCTGCCGGCGGCGGAGTGGTACGGCATGCTCTCCCGGGTCCATGACGCGGTGCTGCTGGCGCTCGGGGAGTTCCGCGACGAGTTCGCCCGGCTGCTCGAGGCCCATAGCCTCGACTTCGCGGGCTATCTCGACGGCTCCGGCGCACCCTCGGCCGAGGATGACGAGGTCGATCCGTTCGACCCGATGGATATCTGGAGCCAGGCGGAGCATGCCACCTGCAAGGCCGAGCTGATCGATATCGGCATTCCGCGCCGCGACAGCGCCGCCGGGCTGGAGGAGTGGCACCGGCTCGCCCCCGAGGGCGCGATCCTGTCGCGCAACGGCGTCCGCTTCCCCGGGCGCGGCTATTACGCAAACGAGTACCTGATGATGGCGCGCGATCTCTTCGCGCCTGAGGCGGCGGCCCACAAGGCGCCGAAGCGGCTCTGGCGCTTCCGCCTGCTGCTTGATTCTGCCGGGGCGCCGCCGCCCGATCCGGAGCTCGCGGCGCTCCTGCCCGCGGCGATGGCGCAGATCGCCGCCCGTCCCGCTGCCGAGCAGGAGCTGTTCCAGCTGGCCGCGGGGCAGTTCGCCCAGGCCTACAGCCTGTCGCGGGACCCGGATCTGGCGGCGCTCTTCGACGGCTGGCTCGGCGCGGCGATTGCCGCCCCGCCGGATCTGGCGCCGGAGCTCGCCGCGGCAGTGCGCGAGGGGCTGGAGAAGAAGCAGCTCGGCGCGGCGGATGTGGCCCGGACGCTGCGGCTGGCGGCCGATCTCGGGGCGATCGAAGAGGTCGCCGCGCAGGTCACGTCCCATGTGGCGCGGCGCAGCGCGCACCTTCTGGCCGGTCACGACGCGACAGACGAGCTGATCCGCGACATCGCCCTGCGGGCGGCGCCGGGGCTGAGGGAGATCGGCGCGCAGATCGCGGTGGTGGGCAGCTATGCGGCGCGGCTGCATGCCGACCAGCTGCGGCTTGATCCGGACCGGCTCGACCCGCTGCGTCGGATCGTGCTGCATGTCCAGCATGACGGCCGCCAGAGCGACGATGCGGTGATCGCGATGCTGTCCGGCGCCGTCGCCGCGGCGGTGGCCGGGCGGGACGGGCTGGAGCTCGTGCCCCCTGATGAGCTGGCCGATCCGCGCGGCCGCAGCCTGGCGGTCCGTCCTCGCGATCCCGTGGCCTTCGGCGACGGCATCTCCTACCGGCCGGTGGTGCTGAAGATCCGGGCGGCCCGCCAGGATCCGGCGCAGGGCCTGCCGGTGCTGGCCGCGATCCGCGGCATGCCGGTTCTCGACATGCGCTTCCTGGCTGAGGCCTATCTGCGCAAGGCGGCGAAGACCGACGAGACGGGGATGCGCGGCCACCTTGCCTCCGGGCACGAGGCGCTGGTCGAGATGATGTCCCGCTTCGATCTGGCGCTGGCCGGGCGCAGCCTTGCCGAAGAGGAGATCTGACATCGCCGGCGGCCGGCAAATGCACCCCGGCCGCCAGGGGCGGGCGCCGGTCATGCGGCAGACCCTCCGGCGGCCGGCGTCTTGCTCGGCCATCCCCGCGACGGGCGCGGCACGGCGATGGTGAGGTTCCGGCGTGTCGCCTTTGCCCATGCGGTTGCTGCAATCGGCGGACTGGACCGGCTGAACGCATGGGACCCCGCAGCTGCAGCGGCGGAGCCGCTAGCTCCGCAGACCGGATCAGCGGGACCCTCTGCCAGAGGAAGCCCAGCTTTCCGGCCGGGGAGCGCTTGGCTTGTCCCGGCCCTCTCCGCCGGTGACCGTTCCGGGGCAGGAGGACTCCCGGGACCTGCGGCAGCCGACGGCGGGGCCTCATCCGGGCGGCGCGCGGCTCCCGGCAGAGCGGTGCCGTCCCGGACCCGGCTGGGACGGGTCCCAGGCTGCCGAAAGACGGCCGGACGGGCCAGGCGAAGGCCCGTTCCTGACCCGGCTGCACGTTGCCCGCCGGCCAGCCTGGCCGGGCCATTCCTGCCCTGTGCCGATGGCGCCCTGCAGGCCAGCCGGTACGGCGGAGGAGCAGCGGTCGGGCGCGCAGTTCGCACTGCTTCCGGCGCGTCGATGGCGGCCCGGCGCCGGGCCGCATGGCTGATCCCTGCCGCCTCCGCGGCCTCCGCCAGTCGTCCGGAGGGCGGTCAGGCCGCCGCTTTGCGGCCGAGGATGAACCGGGCGGCGCGCTCGGCGATCATCATCGTCGGCGCATTGGTGTTGCCCGAGACCAGAAGCGGCATGGCAGAGGCATCCGCCACCCGCTGCCCCTCGGTGCCGCGCACCTTCAGATCGCCGGTCAGCACCGCCATCGCGTCGCCATCCGGTCCCATCCGCGCCGTGGCGACCGGATGGTAGACGGTCTTCGCGGTCTGGCGGACGAAATCGCGCAGGGCGTCGGGCTCGCGCTCCAGCCCGGGCTCGGGCAGGTGGCGCCGCGCGACGAGATCCGCCAGCGGGCGCGTGCCGAGGATCTGGATCGCCGTCTCGAGGCCGCGCACCAGCACCTCCAGATCGTCGCTGTCGCGGAAGCTTCCGACATCGAACAGCGCCTTGTCGCGGAAATCGGCAGAGCGCAGATGCACGGAGCCGCGGGATTTCGGGCGCAGGAAATTGGGCTCGATGGCGATGCCGTGGCAGTCCGGCGCCGGGCGGTCGACCCAGCCGGTCAGCACCGGCAGGACGTGGAACTGGATGTCCGGCAGCCCCGCGCCCGAGACATCGGCGAAGCCGCCGCAGGAGACAACGTTCGAGCTCATGACGCCGCCGCGGTCCCAGAGATAGCGCAGCAGGTGGCGCAGTGCCCTGGGGCCGCGGTCCTCGCCATAGAGCGAGACCGGCGCGCGGGTCTCGCCATTGACCGAAGTGGCGAGGTGGTCCTGGTAGTTCTCGCCGACGCCGGGCAGGTCGGAGACTGCCGCGATGCCGTGCTCTGCCAGATGCGCGCCCGGCCCGACGCCCGAAAGCTGCAGCAGCCGCGGCGTCTCGATCGCCCCGGCGCAGAGGATCACCTCGCCCCGCGCCGCCGCCCGTCCTCCAGCGTCACGCCGGTGGCGCGGCGGCCCTCGAAGCGGATGCCGGCCACGCGGGCGGAAGTCAGCACCTCAAGATTCGGCCGCCGCTCGGCGGGGCGCGGGAAGGCCCGGGCCGCGGAGGCGCGCCGGCCGCGTTGCGTCATTGTCTGGTAGCAGCCCACGCCTTCCAGCCGGGCGCCGTTGAAATCGCGGTTGCCGGGCAGTCCGCTGGCCCGGGCGGCGGCGAGGAAGGCCTCCGACAGCGGATGGCGGTATTCCGGGTCGGAGACATGCAGCTCGCCGGTCCGGCCGTGATAGCCGTCGGCGATCCCGGCATTGTTCTCCAGGTCGCGGAAGACCGGCAGGACATCGTCATAGGCCCAGCCGTGGTTGCCGAGCTGCGCCCAGGCATCGTAGCCGCTGGCATCGCCGCGGATATGGACCATCGCGTTGACCGAGGAGCCGCCGCTCAGGCCATGGCCCTGGATCACCACCGACGGCCGCCCGTTCACGCCCGGATCCGGCCTGCCGCTGCGCCAGACCGTCGGTCTGGTTGCCAGCCTGATCGAAATGGCGGGGCTCGACTGGCCGGTGCCCGGCTATTCGACACTGTG
>NZ_VATA01000131.1 GCF_005870025.1 Poseidonocella sp. HB161398 | reverse complement strand
ACCAGCTGCGGCTGCTCCTCTTCGACGATCTTCGCGAGGATCTTGGCGACGGCGAGCGGCTCGATGTCCTGGTGGACGTCCTCGGCCGCCTCGACCAGGATCGCCCGGTCGGCGCCCATGGCAAGCGCGGTGCGCAGCGTCTCCTGCGCCTGCTTCACGCCGACGGAGACGGCGACGATCTCGGTGGCGACGCCCTTCTCCTTGAGCCGGATGGCTTCCTCGACGGCGATTTCGTCGAACGGGTTCATCGACATCTTGACGCTGGCGAGGTCGACACCGCTGCCATCCGCCTTCACGCGGACCTTCACGTTGTAGTCGATCACCCGCTTAACGGGCACGAGGATCTTCATGGGAACTCTCTTCTGTCTCTGGTGCCGGACACTCGACCGGCGATTAACAGGGCAGGCCGCGGCCAGCGTCCGCCTGCAGGCGGCGGACGGCGCATGGGCCTGCGTGATGGTGGCAAGGATCAGGCGGCGACAGCGGCGATGACGTGATCGACCGCCCGCGAGAGCCGCTCGACCAGCTCGTCGAGCTCTGCCCCGGTTGCGATGAAAGGCGGCGCCAGCAACACGTGATCGCCGTTCCGGCCGTCGCGGGTGCCGGGCATCGGATAGCAGATCAGGCCTTCGGCAAGCGCGGCCTTCTTCAGCTTGCCGGCAATGCCGAGCGCGGGGTCGAAGGGCGCCTTTGTCTCGCAGTCGGCGACGAATTCCAGCCCGCGGAACAGGCCGCGTCCCCGGATATCGCCGATATGCGGATGCTGGCCGAACCGGGCGGCGAGCTTCGTTTCCAGGCTGGCGCCGAGGCCGCGGACGCGGGCGGGCAGGTCGCGCTCCAGCATCTCCTGCACGACCGCGAGGCCCGCCGCTGCCGCGACCGGATGGCCCATATAGGTATGGCCGTGCTGGAAGAAGCCCGAGCCGGCGGCGATCGTGCCGTAGACCGCCTTGGAGCAGAGCATCGCCCCGATCGGCTGGTAGCCTGCGCCGAGCCCCTTGGCGATGGTCAGGATGTCGGGCGCGACGCCCTCGGCCTCGCAGGCGAAGAGATGGCCGGTCCGCCCCATGCCGCACATGACCTCGTCGAGGATCAGCAGCACGCCGTAGCGGTCGCAGATCTCGCGGACGCGCCTGAAATAGCCGGGCACGGCCGGGACCGCGCCGAGCGTCGCGCCGACCACCGGCTCGGCGATGAAGGCCATCACGCTGTCAGCGCCGAGCCGCAGGATCTCGGCTTCCAGCTCGTCGGCGACCCGCTGGCCATAGGCCTCCGGGGTCTCGTCCGGGCTGCGTTCGGCATACTCGTAGCAGGGCGCGATATGGCTCATCTCGACGAGGAGCGGCGCGAATTGCGCGCGCCGCCAGGCATTGCCGCCCGCCGAGAGCGCGCCGATCGTGTTGCCGTGATAGCTCTGGCGCCGGGCGATTAGATGGCGGCGCTGCGGTTCGCCGCGCTCGACATGGTACTGGCGGGCGAGCTTGATCGCCGCCTCCACGGCTTCGGAGCCGCCCGAGACGAAATAGACCCGGTCCAGTTCGCCCGGGGCGTTGGCGATCAGCAGCTCGGCGAGCTTCTCCGCCGGCTCGGAGGTGAAGAAGCCGGTATGGGCGAAGGCGAGCTGGTCGATCTGGGCCTTGACCGCCTCGCGGATGCGGGCATTCGAATGGCCGAGGCAGGAGACCGCCGCGCCGCCCGAACCGTCCAGATAGCGGCGGCCGTCCGCGTCGATCAGGTAGCAGCCATCGCCGCCGACGGCGGTGGGCAGGTCTGCGTGGCAGTGGCGGGGGAAGACGTTGCTCATGGGTCCTGGCTTTCGAGGAGGGTGCGGAGCGCTGCGACCGAGGCCGCGTTGTCGGGATGGACCGTGCCGTCGGGCGCGGCCAGGCTGTTCTCGAACCCGGCCCGCAGCTTGCCGCCCCGGCGGGCGGCGGCGGCCAGGCAGGCATGCTCGCCCGGGCCGAAGGCGCAGACGGTCCAGTCGGCGGCGTCGGGCATCGCGGCGAGGAAGGGATCGAGATCGGCCGGAGAGGAGACCTGCCCCGGCGCGTAGCGGCCGAGGACGAAGATCACCGCCTGCTGCGCCGGCCGGACGATGCCGCGGGCCTGCCAGTCGCGCAGCTGCGCGATGTCGGCGGTGTCGTAGAGGATGTGCTGCACCTCGGTCCCGGCCTCGGCGCAGGCGGCATAGACCCGCGGCGCCAGATCCGGATCGCGGGCGATCTCGCGCACCGAGACCGAGGCGCGGGCGGGGCGGACCGCCTCCAGGCAGGCGAGCTGCGCCGGGACGCCGAAGACGCCCGCGGCTTCCGTGGTGATCTGCACCGGCAGGGCCGGGACCTGCGCCCCGAGCTCGGCCAGCGCCTCGCGGTAGCGCCCGGCATCGAGCGAGTGCCCGCCCGCGCTGTCGCGGACATGGAGATGGAGCGCATCGGCCCCGGCGGCATGGCAGGCCCGCGCCGTCGCCACGATCTCGGGCAGGGTGACGGGCAGGGCGGGATGATCCGCCTTGCCGCGGCGCGCCCCGTTGGGCGCGACCATGACATGGGGCCGGCACATGGCTCAGGCCTCCGCGGGCACGGGCTTCATCCGCGCGCCTTCGGGATCGAAGAGCGGCCCGCAGGTGACGGTCGCCTCGAAGAGCGTCCGCGCGATGTCGACCTGCACGCGGGTGCCGTCGGCCAGCGGGTGATGCAGATGGGCCAGCGCGACCGGCTTGCCGATGCGGTAGCCGAAGGCGCAGGAGGAGGTCTGGCCGACGATCTTGCCGTCGAGATAGACCGGCTCGTGGCCGAGCGGCACTGCCGTCCCGTCATCGAGGGTCAGCGAGACGATGCGCGCGGTCTCGCCCGAGGCGCGGGCGGTCTCCACCGCATCGGCGCCGATATAGCCGCCCGCCTTGCGCAGCGCGAAGCCGAGCCCGGCCGCGATCGGGGTCACGTCGCTGTCGAGTTCGTGGCCCATGGCGCAGAAGCCCTTCTCGATCCGCATCGAGCTCTGGGCGAAGAGGCCGGCGGGAACCGCGCCCTCGGCGGTCAGCGCGGCATAGAGCCGGGAGGCCTCGGCGGCGGCGCAGGTGATCTCCCAGCCGGCCTCGCCGACATAGGAGAGCCGCGCCGCGGTAACGTCGATCCCGGCGATGCGGGCCGGGGCGACCTTGAAATAGCCGATCCCGTCCAGCCCTTCGGCCCCGCAGGCGGCGGCGATCCGGGCGGCGTCGGGGCCCATCAGGCCGAGCGTCGCGTAGTCCTCGGTGACATCGGCCAGGGCGACGTCGAAGCCCTCGGAATGGCGGCGGAACCAGGCCAGGTCGCGCTTGATCGCGTTGGTGCCGACGAAGAGCCTGTAGCGCTCGGCGCCGAGGCGCTGCACGGTGATGTCCGACTCGAAGGTGCCGCGGTCGTTGAGCACGGCCGTGTAGATGACCGAGCCGGGCTTGCGGCCGACATGGCCCGCGCAGACCCGCGCCAGGAAGGCCTCGGCCTCTGGGCCGGTCACGTCGATCTTGCCGAAGGGCGAGGCGTCGAAGATCGCCGCCTTCTCATGCGCGGCCGTCACCTCGGCCTCGACATTGCCGAACCAGTCGGGGCGGCCGAAGGTCATCTGCGGCTCTTCGGTCTTGCCGAAATAGAGCGGCCGCTCCCAGCCGTAGACCTGGCCCATATGCGCGCCCGCCTTGCGGTACTCGGCATCGAGCGGCAGGCGGCGCAGGTCGCGCGCGGTCTTCAGCTGCTTGCCCGGATAGGCGATGTCGTAATGCGTGCCGAGGATCTCCGGCGCGCGGGCCATCAGGTGCTCGACCGAGTTGAAGACCGGGGCGAAGCGCTTGGCGTCGGCCTCGCTGAGGTCATAGGCGGTGCGGCCATGGACGATCGCATGGGCCAGGTTCATCCCCGCGCCGCCGCCCGAGGCGATGCCGACCGAGTTCAGGCCACAGCCCAGGAAGAGGCCGCGCGTCTCGGCGGTCTCGCCCAGCATGAAGGTGCCGTCGGGGGTGAAGCTCTCGGGCCCGTTCAGCAGCATCTTGACCTCGGCCGTTTCCAGCGCGGGCAGCCGGTGCAGCGCGTTCATCATCATCGGCTCGAAATGGTCCCAGTCCTCGGGCAGGAGGCCGAATTCGAAGGTCTCGTTCAGCACGTCCGGGGCGATCGGCTTGCCCATCGGCTCGAAGCAGCCGACCAGCAGCCCGCCGCTGTCGTCGCGGATATAGAGGTGGTTGTCGTGGTCCGAGAGGGTCGGCGTGTTGCCGACGATGCCGTCGATCGGCTTGGTGAGCAGGTAGAAATGCTCGCAGGCCAGCGCCGGGACCTCGGCCCCCGCCATCGCTCCGACCTCGCGCGACCAGAGCCCGGTGCAGAGCGCGATCGCGTCGCACATCACGGTGCCCTTGTCGGTCTCGACGCCGGTGATGCGGCCGTTCCCGGTGAGGATGCCGGTCACGCCGGTGCGTTCGAAGATCTTCGCCCCGAGCGATTTCGCGCCCTTCACCAGCGCCGCGCAGACATCCGAGGGCGAGACCCGGCCGTCATCGGGCGACCAGACCGCGCCGAGCACGTCCTCGGCATTCATCAGCGGCCAGCGCTCCTTGGCCTCCCCGGCCGAGACCGACCAGGCGTCGATCCCGTAGGCATGCGCCAGCGCCTCCTGGCGCTTCACATGGGTCAGCCGGTCCTGGGTCGTCGCGATCGACAGCGAGCCCTTCTGGATCCAGCCGACGGACTGGCCGGTCTCCTTCTCCAGCTGGGAATAGAGGTCGACCGAATACTGGATCATCCGGGTCAGGTTGCGCGAATGGCGCAGCGCGCGGACCTGTGCCGCGGAGTGCCAGGTGGTGCCCGAGGTCAGCGCGTTGCGCTCCAGCAGGATCGCGTCGGTCACGCCCATCTTGGCGAGGTGGTAGAGCGTGGAGCAGCCCATGATGCCGCCGCCGATGACGACGACCGAGGCGTGGGAGGGAAGGGTGTCGGCCATGTGAGGTCCCTGAGGTCTGGTGCACCGGTCGATCCGCGGCCGGCTGTTCTGCGGGCAAATCTTGCGCCCGGAACGAAAACAGTCAATGTTGGCAGAAAATAACGTTTGTACTGGAAATGAAGCGGGCTGCAGACCGGAGGCGCCATGGATCCGACACTGAAGAATCGCGTGATATCAGAGCTCAAGGCGGTGATCCCCGAGCTGCCGCGGGGGCTGAGGACGGTCGCGAAGTATGTCGTGGACCATCCGTCGGATTTCGGGCTCGACTCGATCCGCGAGACGGCGCGCAAGGCCGGGGTCAGCACCTACACCCTCGTGCGGCTCGCCGAGCGCATGGGATTCTCCGGCTATGACGAGATGCGCGACCCGTTCCGCCACGCCCTGGTTTCGACCGCCGCCGGGCTGGAACAGCCGCAATGGGTGGAGCGGCTGGAGGAGGCCGGCGCGCTCGGGCGGGTCCAGGCGGAGGCCTCGGTGAATGCCATGGCGATCGTCCAGCGCTCGCTGGAACGGCAGGGGGCGGCGCAGATGCAGCGCGTGGCCGACCTGCTGATCGGCGCGCGATCGGTCTATCTGACGGCTGTCCGGGCAAGCTACGGCATGGCCTACTACCTGCACTATGTCGGGCAGATGGCGCTGCCTTCGCTGCAGCTGGTGCCGCGCCACATGAACAGCGCGATCGACGAGCTGCACCAGGCGGGCGAGGGCGACGTGCTGATCGCCATCATGGTAACGCCCTATTCCCGCGAGACAATCGAGGCCTGCCGCTTCGCCCGCCGCAAGGGGATGAAGCTGGTGCTGATTGCCGATAGCGAGATCGTCTCGCCGGATCTGCAGGCCGACGAGACGCTCGTCGCCGCGGTGATCTCGACCTACCATTTCGGCTGCTATGCCGGGCTGGTCGCGGTGATCGAGATGCTGCTCGCGCTGCTGGTCGAACGCGGCGGCGAGGCGGCGCGCGCGCGCATCCGCTCCTACGAGGAGCTGCGCCGCGACACCCAGGCCTATTGGAGCGCGGGCAAGCCCCGCTGAGCGCCCTGCGCGGTCCGTCTCCCGGCCGGCCGCGGGGACAGGCCCGCCCCGGCCCAGAGCCGGGGCCTCCTCGCCGCTGCCGCCCGGCCGGGCAAGCGCGACTCGGGCCGTCGCCTCTCCTGTAGGCAGGTGCCAAAAAAAACATCAGTTTTGTCGTGACATCGCTGCGCGGATCGGCAAATCCTCGGGACCAGACGGCAGGACGCGGCGGATCGCGCCGCCTGCCGCAGCAGAACACGCGATCCCGACACGGAGACCACCATGATCTTTCCGAAGGCCCTTTCCGGGCTGACCCTGGCTGCCGCGCTGTTCGGCGCCGCCCCTGCCGCCATGGCGCAGGACCAGCATTTCGTCACCATCGGCACCGGCGGCGTGACCGGCGTCTACTACCCGACCGGCGGCGCCATCTGCCGGCTGGTGAATGCCGCCCGCGCCGAGAACGGCCTGCGCTGCACCGTCGAGTCGACGGGCGGCTCGGTCTACAACGTCCGCACCATCCGCCAGCACGAGCTCGATTTCGGCGTCGTGCAATCCGACGTCCAGGCCGCGGCGATTGCCGGCACCGGCGCCTTCGAGGGCGACGGCGCCTATGAAGGGCTGCGCGCGATGTTCTCGATCCATCCCGAGCCGCTGCACGTCATGGCGCGCAAGGATGCCGGGATCGAGACCGTCGCCGATCTGGCGGGCCACAAGGTGAATATCGCCAATCCCGGCTCGGGCACCCGCGTGCTGGCCGAGACGCTGATGGCCTATTCCGACCTGAGCGCGGATGATTTCTCGCTGGCGGCAGAGCTCGGCTCGGCCGAGCAGGCCTCCGCGCTCTGCGACGGCAATATCGACGCGACGATCTGGGCGGCGGGCCTGCCGAACGGGTCGAGCCAGGAGGCGACCTCCACCTGCGACGTGGCGATCCTGCCGCTCGAGGGCGAGAATATCGACCGCCTGCTGGCCGAGAACCCCGCCTATGCCGCCGCGACGATCCCCGGCGGCATGTATTCCGGCAACCCCGACGACATCCCCTCCTGGGGCCCGCGTGCGACCTTCGTGACCTCGGCCGACACGCCCGATGACGTGGTCTATGCCGTGGTGAAGGCGGTCTTCGACAATTTCGACGACTTCAAGCGCCTGCACCCGGCCTTCGCACGGCTCGACGAGGCGGAGATGATCTCCTCCGGTCTGACCGCGCCGCTGCACCCCGGCGCGCTGCGCTACTACCAGGAGCGCGGCTGGAAGTAATCCGCCGCTCGTCCCGAAGGCCCGTCCGATGTCCCCCGGACGGGCCTTTCCCGTTGCCTGTCGCGAGGACCTGCCTTGACCCCGAAGACCGAGACCTCCGCCGCCGCGGCCGGAGACCTGATGGCCGAAGCCGATACCGGCGCCCGCGCCCCCACCCGCGCCCTCGACCGGCGCGTCCTGTGGTTCGTGCCGCTCTGCTGGTCGCTGTTCCAGCTCTGGATCGCCTCGCCCTTGCCCTACGAGCTGGGCGTGCTGGTGGTCAACAACGCGCAGGCGCGCTCGATCCACCTGGCCTTCGCGGTCTTCCTGGCCTTCACCGCCTTCCCCACCACCGCGCGCGGCCCGCGCCATGCGATCCCGGTCCGGGACTGGGCGATGGCGCTTCTGGGCGCCTTCTGCGCGGGCTATCTCTTCCTCTTCTGGGACGGGCTGGCCGCGCGGTCCGGGGCGCCGACCAGCGCTGATATCGGCTTTGCCTGCCTCGGCGTGGTGCTGCTTCTCGAAGCGGCGCGACGCTCGCTCGGCCTGCCGCTGATGGCGGTGGCGGCGGTCTTTCTGGCCTATGTCTTCTTCGGCTCCTGGGACGGGCTTCCGGACGTGATCCGCTGGCGCGGCGCCTCGGTCGAGCGCGCGATGAGCCATTTCTGGCTG
>NZ_VATA01000130.1 GCF_005870025.1 Poseidonocella sp. HB161398 | reverse complement strand
TCCATCGCTTTCCAAGTGGGTTATGCAATACGGCGTGTAACTACGGAGCTTGGGCCGAATTCGGCCATTTCAGCCCTGTAACTTATTGAAAATGCGTCCCGTGGCCTCCAGGGACCATCGATTTCCCGCCCCCAGCTCTCGAAGTTAGGGGGCTCCGAGAGCCGCGCGACGGCCTGCACCTTGAACTCGGTAGTGAAGTGGCGGCGGGGCTGTCTGCTCATTTCGGTTCCCTCTCTCTGGAAGTACTTCAACCCACGGTCCGAGATCCGGGGGCAAGCTCAGGAAGACCTACTTGGCCAGATCCACGCCGATAATGGATACGTCCTTCTTCATCCAAAACTCCTGATACTCTCCGGATCACCCTGGCACAAGTGCCGTCAGGAGAAGCTGCCCAACCCATCATCAACGCCGTCGAGATGCACCGCATGCGGATCGATAAAACAGCCTTCAGGATGAAGACAGCGCCCGCAACCTGAACCATCTATTGATAGTACTCGATCATCGAGGCCGACAGAAATAGCCAACCGTTTGCAACAACAAAGAACGCTAACTTGAAAGGCATCGAAACAACTGCGGGAGGCACCATCATCATCCCCATAGACATAAGAATGGCCGCAGTCACAAGGTCTATCATCAGAAAGGGCAGAGAGATATAAAACCCAACAAGAAACGCACGGGACAACTCACTGAGCACAAAAGACGGCACCAGAAAGGACATTTTCTCGACTGCATTCAAGGATGAAATTTCCTCCAGTCCCGATCTATCAACGAAATACTGCAGAACGTCCCCCCGTGAATTCCCCTGCATAAAGTCGACATATGGGCGAGAAAAATTTTGAATAAACTCCCCAATGTCGGCCTCCCCGTTAAGAAATGGAATAACGCCAAAAACCCAAGATTCCTGAATTTCCGTTCCCATTATGAACAAAGTAAGAGCCAAAGAAAGCGCAACAAGTAGAAGGTTTGGCGGAGACTGTTGCAATCCTATCGCCTGCCTGCAAATTGAAAAAACGACAATCAAAAATGGGAAACAAGTACACACAACAACAAAGAGCGGAACAATTGAAATGCCGGAAACAAGAAGTACGCCCCCCAACACCCTTCCATTCAAATCGGAAAAGGAAGAATCCGCCCCCAAAGAAACGGCAGGCCCGGAATAAATCAATGTCCACACAAAAAGAACCGCGGAAGAAACCTCAAGAGTCCTCTTTAAAAACTTCAATAATTCGAACTCCGAGCATTGTCTCTCCTTCACTACTTTCCTCCTCCAGCTCTCCCAATCCAATAAGTCGATCCCCAACATAAATCTCAACAGGATCAGACGCACTCCTTTTCAGAGGGATCACCTGCCCCTTTGGAATTCGACAAATCTCACTGAGAGAGATTGACCTCGCACCGATGACAATTCTCATCTCAAGAACAATACCTTGAACTCTACTCAATTTTATCCGTCCCGTAATTATGTGAAAAATACGAATCAACAATCTGCGAAGCGACTTCACTCATTTCACTTACTAGTAGATTAAAATCGTATTCGTAAGAATCTATGCCCTCTGTTGTGTCCATCTCCACCACACAATCCGGAACCGCTTCGCAAACTTGAACTTGAAGCCCCTCAATTCGGCTGGAGCATGAAAAAAAATTTTCAAAAGTTTCACGTGACACCTTAATATAGGAAACGCATGAGTTTTCACTAGACGCACGCGCTTTCACGGCGCCATCCACCAGCGGAACGAGGAACGACAGAGCGTGCCCCTCCAGAAGACACCTTATCGAATCCATAAACGCTAAAACCATATCCTTTCTCAATGAAATTTCAGAACTCGCCCTCTCTTCCCGAATACTCGCAAGTAGCCTTCCAACATCCTCATGAATCCTCATATCTTTTCCCAATCGGCTACTTTCCAGATCAGTCCATCCAGCCCTATATCCCTTCTCAAAAGATCCAACTTGAAGAAGTTTTGCATGCACATCTTCCGAACAATTTTGTTCATTAGTGTGTAAGTAAAACTTTTCGAAAGAAAAAGGCCTGTTATGCTCACTCATACCTTTCAGCCTTTCTCAAATCCGATTTCTAGCCAGCCACGAAGAATCTCAATAGCGTCATTTCGTCTTGAATCAACAGAAGATAAAAGACCTCCACCGCTCCCCAATCCAATCTCCTCATAGTCGCCGACATCTATAGATTCGAAGCTAGGAAAATCTAGCTCGCCTGAACCTATATCACTATTGCTGAATTCAAGCGCTGTATTCGTTACATCGGAAGATAACTCCTCCAACTCTGCATTATTGCCAATTTGGCCGTCAATGGAATACGTTAGATTATCTATTAAAGAAGGCTTCAAAACAAATATGGACACCCCGAGTATCGCGCAGCAGATTAACACCGTTTTGATAACGGGAACCAAGACACCGCCCAAAGCTTCGGGTTTTAAATCCGGTAATTCCGGAACCCCGAATTGCCCAGCGTGGAATCGCATTGATTTTATCGTCACTACGTCACCTCGCTCCTCATCAACGCCAATAGCTGAGGAGACTAGCTCCTTCAGGTCGGCAAGTTCAGCCTCGCTACGCGCCACCCACTCCACTTCTCCATTCTCGTCCTGATTTTTTAGATCACTGACGAGAATAGCAACTGAAATTCTCTCAATCTTTCCAGGGGGAACATCGGTTTGCCGATTCGTCTCTGATATCTCGTAATTTTTTCTTTCGTTCCTTTCCGAGCCTTGCCTCGAATCCTTCTGTGTAGCGTTCCCTCCCTGGTTCGAATTCGGCACATTTGACGCGACGGTCACCGCTCCTGAGTCAGACGAATTTTCTACATTTGACAGATCTCTTGTTTCAGAACTAATCTCAACGCGTCGATCAGGGTCTACCAGTTTTTCAACTATACGTTCCGTTCTATTGTCGGTTTCAACAGAAATTTCGACACGACTATTCCCATATCCAACGTATGCGCTCAAAAGGCTTTCTGCTCTGGACCTCATTCCCGAAATCAACTCGCGCGCATCGCCAACTTCGAAATCAAGATCCGACTCTAGAATTCCACTTACTGCGTTCACTACGGAAACATTCCCCGTGCCCAATCCCGCCACAGAAGAAGCAATCAAATGCCGAATTGCCTTTACCTGACTGTAACTAAGAGCGTCTCCCACTGGACGAACCAAAACGGACGCCGATGAGTGTACATTACCCTGAAGCCCGGATCTCTTCGACAAAGACAAATGAACTCTCGCCCACGTGACGAAGTCGCTCGCAGAAATTGTTCTAGACAACTCGCCTTCCAGGGCTCTATGCAAGGCAGCGTCATACATTTGCGAGGTAGAGCTAAAAGCATTTAGATCCTCGAGTATTTCATACCCATTTTGCGATTTTCTAGGCAGCATTTCACCTGCGAGAACCATTCGCAACTTATCCTTTTCGTCCTCTTTCACAAAAACTGCATTTCCCCTTACGTGATAATCAACGCCCTTCCCATCCAGCCGGTCTAATATGGAACTGAGCTCGGATTCATCTAAGCCTCCATACAGAAGGGTCATTCGGTCTGAAAATACGATCTGCACCATAGAATAAACAACGAATATTGCCACTGCGGACAGAACAAGAGCAACAGCGCTGCTCGAACCAATGGCATTGCGCAGATTCCAAACTTTACCTTGTTCTGGCATTCTACCCTCAAAAGATCGCATCAACGGGAACATAGCGGAAATCCGTTAATAACATATTAGCCAATATGACTTCATAAAACAAAACGGACGCAAGAGGCTCAGGAAGTCAGCATGGACGAAGAAATCGAACCTACATCAATCCGGCCATTTGTTTTAGCTGGCCTCGCTACGGCGGGAATCCTAGGAGGTGGCTCTTTTGGTGGCGCAACCCTCTATTTTATGGAGAGAGCGAAGAGCTCCCTCCCTCAGGAAGAACCTTCTCGAATTGATAACTCCAGAACAGAAGACAAAGGGGTAAGAACATACATAGATATTCCAGAAATAATGCTGACAAGTTCGCGTGGAGAGATGAGCGTAAATATTAGGCTGGAATCATATATTGAAGTTCGCGACGATAAGGTTTCTAAGGTCGTAGCGGAGATGCCTCGAATATCTGACTCAATTAACACTTACCTCAGGTCTATAGAAGCTGAGGAGTTCGATCGCCCGGAATTCATTTACGTCTTGAAAATTCAAATTCTCCGAAGAATACAGTTGCTATTTGATGATGGCACCATTAATGACTTTTTGATCTCCAAGCTGCTATTTATACCATGAAAGACTTGTTTGACATTCTCGTGGTGCTGGGGATAATTCTTACGAATTATTCTTGTTGGAGAGTTTTGGTCCAAATAGCTAGGTTGAGCCGAATTGAGGCGCGGCACAGGGCAAGCATTTCAGTCGCAAGTTGCCACCTGAAGGAAGTAGTTCGAGATCTACTTCGTGAGGACGCAAAAATTCGTAGCCGGAAAATCCGCCTAAGGACTCAAGTCGATGAAGCAGATTCAGTTCAACGAAGTCTAGAAGAGACGATGCGCAGAATTAAAACGTCCAAACATGACCAACAATATCCGAACCGAGATCAACATTTGAATGCAAAGTTCATTAGAAACGTGCAATAGATAATGTACAAATTTTCATTTAATAAGTTGCCTAAGGCTAATGAAGCTTTGTACATCCTTTCAATCGGAGCTCTGGCTCTATCTATTCTTGTAAAGTACGGAATAGCACTAGAGAATGACTCTCAGATTGATAGTGACATAGCGGTTTTGGAGGAAGTTGGTCAAGGAAGGGAGGCAAGTGAAATAGATGCGCTCATCGAGAAAAATAAACTTCAACTTAAATCTTTACAAGATCGACAAGACCGCCTCGACGAAAGGGAAAAAGTTCTATTAGAAAGAGAGCGCGAAATTGAATCGAAACTGACTGAGTTAAAAAATGCCGAGGAAACTCTATTGGCGTCTATATCCATCGCGAAGGACGCTGCGAGCTCCGACGTACAGCGAATTTTGTCTGTATACTCAGAGATGAAGACCGAAGATCTAAGCCCAATTTTTGAGATGATGGATCCAAATCTCGCGGCGGGATTTATTTCCAAAATGCCCCCGCCCAAGGCGGCTCAGGTGTTGGGTGGACTCACATCTGAAAAGTCTTATTCAATAATAGCAATTATCTCAGGTCGCAATGCTCAGTAACAAATTTGGATCGTCAAGATGATTGCTGTGGTTGGAATTATTGTTATATTTTGTATGGTATTTGGAGGATATATACTGGCGGGTGGCAAGATGGCAATTATCATTAAATCTTTGCCATTTGAGCTTATGATGATTGGTGGAGCTGCCCTGGGAGCTTTTCTAATTTCGAATGACGGGAAAGGTTCAAAACATACGATTTCTGATGTAAAGAAGGTTTTTTCGGGACCCAAATGGAAAGCAGATCATTATGAGAGTCTTTTATGCCTCTTGTTCGAGATTCTTAGGATGGCGCGACAGAATCCGGTCGGCCTTGAAGAGCACATAGAGAACCCTATCGAATCTAGTATTTTTTCAAGATATCCGAGTATCGCAAACGACATAGTAGCCGTTGGAATAATATGCGACACAATGAGATCCGTTTCTATGAACTATGATGATCCTCATCAGGTCGAAGACGTGCTAGAAAAGAGAATATCATCCCTAGAAGAACACGCACTGCACTCATCGCACGCACTGCAGATGATGGCCGATGGACTTCCGGCACTCGGAATTGTCGCAGCGGTTCTAGGAGTTATTAAGACGATGGGATCCATAGACCAACCCCCCGAGGTTCTAGGAAAGATGATTGGCGGGGCGCTCGTAGGAACATTTCTTGGAGTTTTCTTAGCTTATGGATTAGTGGGTCCGTTCGCAAGTCGCATTAAGATAGTTTTAGAGGGTGAGGCAATGTTTTATAGAATAATTCGGGAAGTTCTAGTAGCCAACTTGTACAAACATTCGACAAATATATGTATTGAGGTCGGACGGCAGAACATCCCGGAGAATCTTCGGCCGTCCTTTTCATCCTTAGAAGATGCGTTAAAACTAGCCAAGCAGGCGTCGGAATGATTTTTTTTTTATCTTCTTATGTATAGGGCGAGCTGTAGTCGCTGGCGAATACCTTGAATTCCAAGAAGGCGTGAATGTTGCAATTTATCACTCTTCTGTTCTAGATTCCTCTGAAAGCGAAATCTCTATCTTTATTCCTGATAGAGCAAGTGAATCAGGGACCGTTTCTATACCAGACTCTTTAAGAAAAGTTTCTCTGGAAATAGTACCGGATGGCGGCGAACTTCTCAAAGTGGCATGCGATTGCAATTTCAGAATTCTCAAAGTTTCAAGTAAAGTTCATATTCTAAAGATCCTTGATGGAAATATTGATTTTAATGGGTTTCAACCTTTTCAAGTCAACTGGCATCCGTCTGAATATGCGACTTCGCCAGACAATTATAGCGCGGCTGGTAACGAATTTGATCCGTTAAAATCACTGCTGGCCCCACCCACTCAGACCAGCGCGAGAAGGCAGCTATATGAAAACCACAAATCATTTGAAGAAGGCCTCCCAATGCTGTTTCTGGATGTGTCCAGATCAATTCTGGATGGACATCTTTCCGCCAGGGACCTCTCCGAGGAGAAGGAACGCCCTCCCCTCCAAAGCCAGTCCATAGATTTATTGGATTTGAGTTATGTGTCCGCGGGACAAGCGAATTTGGTTCGCGGCCCTGAGTATAAGGGCCTCTCCTGCAGATCCGAATTAGAGACTTCGCTTGTCGCGATCAAACCAAGCTGGAATTTAGAAGATTGGAAGACGATCAAATCGCCGCCGTACGCAAGCGTACTCGACGAAAAATTTCGTGTTGATGAGAAGAAATCAATCGACGTAGCTATTTTTTTCCTGGGAAACCTTCTACTTGAGGAGTCAAAGGCATTTTCTGATGCTTTTTTAAGCGACGACTTGAGCGAAATCCTCGAGTCTATTGTAGCTACACTCGAAGGCACTCCAGTGTCGGATAATAGGCTTATTCTAGACATGTCTGACTGCTCAATTGGTGCGAAATTTTGGACATCTCTTTTCGACACCTCGGACGGTGATCTGTCGAAAGAAGACATGGCGGAGCTTTTCTTTTTTTTTAGGAGCCTTCCTGATCCAATTGCTGGGAGAATTCGAGAGCTCGCCGAGGAAGCAAAGCAAACGGATCTACATAATCTTAAAGAAATTTTGTCGATATCATCCGGCAAAATCTGGCCTAATGAAATGCACGAGAGTGCAGAAATTGTTAGTAGCAAGTTGGGTAAAGTAGCCATGAATTCTTTGGGTGAGATCTCTATTGAGTCCCCAGCACCAGAAGGAAGTCAGTCCTCCTTTGATGCAATAATGCGTACGGATATGGAAGGAGTTGGCCGGATGGCGAGCGGCGTTCCAGGAGAGGACCGAATTCATTCAGCTATTATAGGAATATTCACTCAAGAAAATAATTGGCTGGGTGCCTTGAAGTATATCTCTGAGACCATAAATGGACGCTCCCGCTATCGAGGAAAGGCGAGAGATTTGTGTGAAGGCTTCCTGAAGAATTTTCTTCTCACTGCAACAAATGGAGACATAATTTCTCTCTCGACACGAAGTGAATTCATGGAGCTGAAGAATTGCGTGTCCGATAACATGAAGGATAAAATTGATGAGGCGATTTCTGAATCTTTTGATCTATTGGCTCCGGAAATGGAACTCAATCAAGCGTCGGAAGCGCATGGCGAGAGTGCAGAATCAAAGCAGAAAGACGATATAGAACCATCTATAGAAACGTTCTCTGACCCTTGGTTGCAGTATCGACAACTGATTGATTCGAGTTCGAGGTTACGCTCTAGAGTTGAATCTGGACGCTAAACTTAAGCGTCCTGACCTTAGACTGCGCGTTCCGGGGCCATCCGGTCAGGCATTCCGATAACATCCGGTCAGTGACTCCGATTTGACCCGGTCACGGATTCCGGGACATCCGGTCACCCCGGATCCCGGTCTGTAGACGCCGCTGGGCGATCGTGTGGCGGGGTAGCCTTGCCGTCCAAC
>NZ_VATA01000013.1 GCF_005870025.1 Poseidonocella sp. HB161398 | reverse complement strand
CGCTGGCACAAGTCCGCAGACGAAATTCTCGCCTCAGTGAAGCGCTTCTGCCAAAAGACCGTATGTCAGGGACTTTAGATTCAGGTGACTAGGCACCCTGGTCAAAAGCCCGAAGACTGCGCGTTAGCAGTGGCTGATGTCCGATGCCGAGATCAAGGATTTTCGGCAGAGAGTCGTGACGCCCACGATGATCGCCGAGGAGACCGGACTATATCGCAACACGATTTTCGCGGTGTTCCCTGCGGCCGACGTCAAGCCGTTCCGGCCCGAAGGGCTGGAGGCGGGTCCTGTCTATCTTCGGGAGGTCGCGATGAGCGGGATCTCGAACCACCTGAAAAAGCGCTAAGCTTCACCTGTCGCGCTATGTCTCTTGACAGGGGATGTGCATGAAAACCGCCAGAACGTGCGAGCTTATGGTGCATTGGCACATGACTGGACGCGATGGCGACCCCTTCAGGACTCGAACCTGAAACCGCGGACTTAGAAGGACCGTGCTCTATCCAGTTGAGCTAAGGGGCCGGCTGGCCACCTCGTTACACCAGCCGGTGCGACGGGGCCAAGCCGAAAGACGGGGCGGGGCCGAAATTTGCCGCGCGGGACGGCGGGATGCGGCCTGCCGCTAGCTGCAGCAGCCGACGGGAAGGCGGGGGCCCGTGCCGCGGCGACGGCCGGGGCTGAAGCTCAGGCAGGCGCGCTCGGCATCGACCCAGTATTCGCGCAGGTTGACCGCGATGCCCGCGCCGTCCTCCACCAGCGCGACGGAATGCAGCACCGGCCCGGGCTCCGCCTGGCCGAGCCGCTCTGCCATCGCCGCATCGGGGGGATCGACGCAGACCCGGACGCTGCGCATCTCGGGATGCGACAGGCCGCAGGCGCCCAGCAGCTCGCGCATCGGCACCGGCGGCGACGGGACCGTGGCGGCAAGCTGCTGGGCGATGCCCGGCACGCGGTCCTCGCGCAGGAGGTCGTGGCAGAGGCAGACCGGATGGCCGTCGAGCTCCAGCAGGGTTTCCCAGAACAGCAGCTCCAGTCCCGTCCGGCAGTCGAACGCCTCCGCCTCGGCCTCGGCGGCCGGGCGCCGCAGCAGCCGCAGGCTGCGGCGCAGCGGCAGCCGCGCGCTATCGGCAAGCTGCACGGGCAGGTCGAGACCGCCGCAGATCGGCAGCGTCACCGGCCGCGGCCGCACATAGACCCCGGACCCGCGCTGGCTGCGCAGGAGCCCCTCTGCGGCCAGCGCGGCAACGGCGCGGCGCAGGGTGTGGCGGTTCACGCCGAAGCGGCGGGCCAGCTCGGTCTCGGTGGGCAGCTTCTCGCCCGGGCGGTAGCACCCGTCGAGGATGTCGGCGCGCAGCGTCTCGGCAATCGAATTCCAGATGCTTGCCCTGCCCATCGCCACGCCCCACTCTGTTCTGCGCGGCATCCCGGCTGCCGGAACGGAAGGTCCGGACCGCCTGACGCCCCAAGTTAGATTAGGTATCATATTACGTTTCCGGCCGCGGAGTGCAACCCTTGGGCGAGGGGCGCGCCACTGGACAAGCCTGCCGGTGCTTGGCAGTCAGGGGCGGGGGCATGTCGCGCCCTCGCAGCCAGCGGACCCGCTCCATGACCGACCTGATCCTGTCCAATGCCCGGCTGCCGCTCGGCGGCAGGATGGCCGAGGGCCATCTGGTGCTGCGCCACGGCCTGCTGCATGCGGTGGAGACCGGTCCGGCCGGCGTGGCGGGGGCGGTCGATTGCGAGGGCGACATCGTCGCGCCGGGGCTGATCGAGCTGCATACCGACAATCTCGAGCGCCATATCGCCCCGCGCCCGGGCGTCGACTGGCCGCACCATGCCGCGGTGATGGCGCATGACGCGGAGCTGGCCTCCTGCGGGATCACCACCGTCTTCGACGCGGTGCGGGTCGGCACGCTCAGCTATCCCGGCCGCGATACCGGCTACCGCGAATACGCCCGGCGGCTCTGCGACGAGATCCAGGCGATGGCCGATGCCGGGGCGCTGAAGATCTCGCATTTCCTGCATCTGCGCGCCGAGATCCCGACCCAGACCCTGCTGGCCGAGCTCGACGCTTTCGGCCCGGCCGACGGTGTGCGGCTGATCAGCCTGATGGACCATACGCCCGGCCAGCGGCAATTCACCGACCTGGCGAAATTCGAGGTCTGGACGAAGAAGGCGATGGGGCTCGATGCCACCGAATTCGCCGCCTATTGCCGCTTCCTCGAAGAGCTGCGCGACAGCATCGGGGCGGAGAACCAGACCGGCGCCGTGGCCCGCGCGCGCCGCCTCGGCGCGGTGCTGGCCAGCCATGACGACACGACGGCGGCGCATGTGGCGGCCTCGGCGGCGGCCGGGGTGCAGCTGGCCGAGTTCCCGACCACGCCGGAGGCGGCGGAGGCCTGCCGCGCCCATGGCATTGCGGTGATGATGGGCGCGCCCAATCTCGTGCGCGGCGGTTCGCATTCCGGCAATGTCTCGGCGCTCGAGCTGGCGCGGGCCGGGCGGCTCGACATCCTCAGCTCGGACTACGTCCCCGCCGCGCTGCTTCTCGGCGCGGTGATGCTGGGGCGGCACTGGGAGGACATGGCGCGCGGGCTCGACACGGTCACTGCCGCGCCCGCACGGGTGCTGGGCCTCGCCGATCGCGGGCGGCTGGCGCCGGGGCTGCGCGCCGATCTGCTGCGCTTCCGCGTCACCGATGCAGGCATCCCGGTGATCCGCGGCGTCTGGTCGGGCGGGCGGCAGGTGGCCTGATCCGCCCGGCGGGCGGGCTCAGCCCATCCGCGCCACCGTCCGGTCGCAGGCCCAGCCCACCGCGCGGTGCAGCAGCAGCGTCATCGCCGCCAGCACGATCAGCGCGGCGAACATCAGGTCGATCTTGGCGCGGCCATTGGCCAGGAGCATCAGGTAGCCCAGCCCCTGGCTGGCGCCCACCCATTCGCCGATGATCGCCCCGATCGGCGCATAGACTGCCGCCAGCCGCAGCCCCGAGGCCAGCGAGGGCACCGCCGCGGGCACCCGCATGTGCCACAGCACCCGGCGCTTCGGCGCGTCCATCACCCGGGCCAGGTCGAGCCAGCCCGGCGGCGTGCGCATCAGCCCGTCGAAGAAGGCCGAAGCCACCGGGAAGTAGATGATCAGCACCGCCATCAGCACCTTCGACCAGAGCCCGTAGCCCAGCCACAGCGTCAGGATCGGCGCCAGCGCGAAGACCGGCAGCGCCTGGGTCAGGACCAGCGCCGGGCGGATCAGGCTGCGCGCCAGCGGCGAGACCGCCATGGCCAGCGCCGTGGCCGCGCCAAGCACCGCGCCGAGCGCCAGCCCGGCCAGCACCTCGGCCAGCGTCACCCCGGCATGGTGCAGGATCAGCCCGGCATTCGACCAGAGCGCCGTGGCGACCCGCAGGGGCGAGGGCAGGATGAAGGCGGGCATCTGGCCGATCCAGACCACCGCCTGCCAGAGCGCCAGGAGGGCGAGCGCGGGCAGGGCGTATCTCATGCCGCCGCCCTCATCCGCCGCAGGAGCTCGCCCTGCACCTTCAGGCAGCCGGGATCGTCCACCGAGCGGATCGCCGGGGCGGCGGGCACCTCGACCTCGCCGAGCCCGCCCGGTCCCATCAGCCAGATCCGCGAGCCCAGCCGCGCGGCCTCGCCCGGATCATGGGTCACCAGCACCACGGTGCGCCCGGCGAGCATCTCGAAGGCCAGATCCTGCATTTCGGCGCGGGTCTTGGCGTCGAGCGCCGAGAAGGGCTCGTCCAGGAGCACCACGGGCCGGTCCTCCATCAGCGTGCGCGCCAGCGCCACGCGCTGCCGCTGGCCCCCGGAGAGCTGCGCGGGCCGCCTTGCAGACTGGGCGGACAGCCCGGCGCGGGCCAGAAGGGCGGCAACGGCGGCCGAGTCCGCCCTTCCTCCGCGCAGCCTCGCGCCCAGCCCGGCATTCTGCGCCACGCTCAGCCAGGGCAGCAGCTCGTCCTGCTGCGCCATCCAGGCCACCCGGCCGCCCAGCGGCGCGCCATCCGTTGCGGCGACCTCGCCCTCGAAGCGCGCCCCGGTGTCGAGCCCCGCGATCAGCCGGATCAGCGTCGACTTGCCCACCCCCGAGGGGCCCAGGATGCAGGTCCAGCCCGCCGCCTCCGCGCGGAAGTCGAGCCCTTCGAAGAGCGGCACCTCGCCCAGCCAGGCGGAGCCCGCGACGCGCAGCCCCGGGGCGGTCATGCCAGCTCGAGCCCCATCTGCCAGAACCCGGCCTCGAGCCTCGTCGCCATGCGGAACCGCTGCGTCACCTGCTCCCAGCGCGGCGCGGCGGTGAAGTCCGGCCCCAGCCGCCGTTCCAGCGCGGCATCGGTCACCCGCCCGGCCTCGCGGCAGACCTGCTGGTACTCCTCCCCGGCATAGGCGGCGATCCAGTCGGCATAGGGCGTGTCCGCCGCCGCCTCCGCGCCCAGCCGCGCGCCGATCTCGCCATAGCCCAGCACGCAAGGCGCCAGCGCCGCCAGCAGATCGCACAGATCGCCGGAAAGCCCGGCATCCATCACGTAGCGGGTATAGGCCAGGTTCGCCGGGCTCTCCGGCGCGGCGAAGAGCTCCGCCTCGGAGATCCCGAGCCCCGCGCAGGTCTCGACATGGAGCTTCATCTCCATGTTCACCAGCGCGTTCACCGTGGCCGCGGCGGTCTTCATCTCCTCCAGCGTCTCGGATTTCACCACCGCCAGCGCCCAGGCGCGGGCGAAATGGACGAGGAAGACGTAGTCCTGCACCAGGTAGTGGTGGAACGCCTCGCCGGGCAGGCTGCCGTCGCGCATGCCCTCGACGAAGGCATGGCGGGCATAGGCGTCCCAGTCCGGCCCGCAGGCGGCGCGCCAGGCCGCGAAGGCCCGGCCGTAATCGGGTGCCGTCATTCCGCCCCCAGATCGATCGCCAGATCGCTCACCGGCAGGATCTCGTCGATCAGCCCGGCCTCGTGCAGGAAGGCCTCGAACCGCTTGTAGCGCCCGGCATCGAGCCCGGCCGGCGTCACCGAGAAGCGCGGCCAGGTATCCGCCCAGGCCTTCTCGTTCAGCTCGTCCTGCAGCTCCTTCGCCGTGCCCGAGAACAGCTCCCAGCCCTCTTCGGGATGGTTGACGATGAATTGCGCGGCCTTCTCCGTGGCGCCGAGGAAGCGCTGGATCATGTCGCGGTCCATGGTCTCGGGATTGGCCACGTAGATCAGCTCGTCATAGGTCGGCAGCCCGGCCTCCTCGACATAGAAGCAGCGGCCCGGCCGGCCCTCGATCTCCATCTGGTTCAGCTCGAAATTGCGGTAGGCGCCGATCACCGCATCGACCTGTCCCGCCATCAGCGCGGGCGAGAGCGACCAGTTCACGTTGACCAGCTCGACGTCGTCGAGGCTCAGCCCCGCCTCATTCAGGATCCGGCCCAGCACGGCCTCTTCGACCCCCGCGACGGAGAAGCCGATCTTCTTGCCCTTGAGGTCGGCGACGGTGTCATAGGGGCTGTCCTCGAGCACCAGCAGGCAGTTGAGCGGCGTGGCGATCAGCGTGCCGACGCGCTTCAGCGGCATGCCCTCGGCGACCTGCAGATGCAGCTGCGGCTGGTAGCTGACGGCCAGGTCGGCCTTGCCGGCTGCGACCATCTTCGGCGGGTCGGAGGGATCGGCGGGGGCGACGATCTCGACATCGAGCCCGGCCTCCTCGAAATAGCCCAGCTCGTTGGCGACGATGATCGGGCCGTGATCGGGATTGACGAACCAGTCGAGCAGCAGGGTCATCTTGTCGGCCGCCAGGGCGGGCGGGGCCGCCAGCAGGGCGGCGGTCATCAGCAGGTGTTTCATGCGGTCTCCTCCGGGAGGCGCCAGAGCGCGTGGAAATGGTGGGTCGGGCCATGGCCGTGCCCGACGTCAAGCGCGTCAGAGGCGGCGATGGCGGCGGCGACATAGGATTTGGCGGCGGCGAAGGCCTCTGCATCGGGCTGCCCCTTGGCCAGCTCGGCGGCGAAGGCCGAGGACAGCGTGCAGCCGGTGCCATGGGTGTTCTTCGTGTCGCGGCGGGGGGCCTCGAACCAGCACAGGGCGTCCTGCGCGACCATCAGGTCGGGGCTCTCGCCGCCGGGCAGGTGGCCACCCTTGACGATGGCGCAGGCCGGGCCGAGCGCGGCGAGCTGCCGGCCCTGCGCCAGCATCTCCTCGCGCGTCGCGGCCTCGGCGGCATCGAGCAGCACCGCCGCCTCGGGCAGGTTCGGCGTGACATGCGTGGCCAGCGGCAGGAGCGCGCCGCGCAGCGCCGCGACCGCGTCATCGGCCAGCAGCGACGCGCCGCCCTTGGCGACCATCACCGGGTCGAGCACGACCGGGATCCCGGCATGGGGGCGCAGCGCATCGGCCACGGCCAGAGCGATCCCCGCGCTGGCAATCATGCCGATCTTGACCGCATCGACGCGGATATCGGCGAAGATCGCGGCGATCTGCGCGGCGACGAATTCCGGCGGCACCGGATGCACGCCGGTGACCCCCTGGGTGTTCTGCGCGGTCAGCGCGGTCAGCGCCGCCATGCCGTAGCAGCCCCGCGCCGAGAAGGCCTTCAGGTCGGCCTGGATGCCTGCCCCGCCCGAAGGGTCGGAACCGGCGATGGAGAGGACATTGGGGATCATGCTTCCCTCGCTTTCTTCATCGCATGGACCAGCACGCGGGCGGCGCGGGCCGGATCGGGGCGGCCGCAGATCGCCGAGACCACGGCAAGGCCGCGGGCCCCG
This sequence comes from Poseidonocella sp. HB161398, assembly GCF_005870025.1. Classification (GTDB taxonomy): domain Bacteria; phylum Pseudomonadota; class Alphaproteobacteria; order Rhodobacterales; family Rhodobacteraceae; genus Mangrovicoccus. The sequence goes on along the minus strand of NZ_VATA01000013.1, from coordinate 140,828 downwards.
GCGGCGACGGCCTCGGCGGCATGGCCGTGCTTCACCCCGCCGATCGCCACGGCGGGCAGGGGCGTGGCGGCAATGATCCGCGCCAGCCCGCCGAAGCCCGTGGGCGCGGCATGGCCGGGCTTCGTCGCGGTGGCAAAGACCGGGCCCGCGCCGACATAGTCGACGAGCCGGGGATCGGCCGCGGCGGCATGTTCCGGCGTTTCCACCGACAGGCCGAGGATCATCTCGGGCCCGATCCGCATCCGCGCCTCGTGCGGCAGCATGTCCCCCTGGCCGATATGCAGCCCGTCGGCGCCGATCTCGATGGCGGCGGCGACATCGTCATTGACGATCAGCGGCACGCCGGTCCCGGCCAGCGCCGCCTTCAGCGCCCGCCCGGTGGCGACCAGCTCGGCATGGGGCGCGGCCTTGTCGCGGAGCTGCACCGCAGTGGCGCCGCCCTCGACCGCGCGGACCGCGGTCTCGACCATGCCGATCGCGGCGCAGAGCTCGGGATCGAGCACCAGGTAGACGGAGAGGTCGATCGGCCTCATGCCGCGCGCACCCGTCCGAGCCCCATGTCCCCGGGCTGCACCGCGGCCAGCGCGTCGAGGAAGGCGGGGGCGAAGCTGCCCGGGCCGGTCGCGCGCAAGGCGGCGCGTTCGCCCGCGACGGCGAAATGGACCAGCGCGGCCAGCGCGGCCTCGAAGGGCTGGGCGACCGCGGCATAGCCGCCGGTCAGCGCCGTCAGCGCGCAGCCCGTCGCGGTGACGAGCGGCATCACCGGCGCCCCGCCCGAGATCCGCAGCGCGCGCGTGCCGTCGGTCAGGAAGTCCTCGGGCCCGGTGACGGCGACGACGCAGCCGAGCTCCTGCGCCAGCGCGCGGGCGGCCTCTGCCGCGGCCTCGACCGGATCGCCCGCATCCGCGCCCTTGCCGGTGCCCGCGCCGCCGCCCATCGCCAGGATCTCCGAGGCATTGCCGCGGATCACCGCGGGCTTCAGCGCCGCCAGATCGCGCGTGACCGATTTGCGGTAGCCGGTGGCGAAGCAGGCGACCGGGTCCAGCACCCAGGGCGTTCCGGCCGCATTGGCGCCGCGGATGGCGGCGGCCATGCCCTCGACCCAAGCCGGGCTGAGCGTGCCGATATTGACCGTCAGCGCCCCCGAGATCGCGGCGAATTCGCCGGATTCCTCGGCCGCATGGACCATGGCGGGCGAGGCGCCCGCGGCCAGCAGCACATTGGCGGCATAGCCCATGGCGACGTAATTGGTGATGCATTGCACCAGCGGCGTGGCGGCGCGCATCCGCGACAGCGCCTCTGCGGGGCTGGTGGCGAGCGTGTCTTCGGCGATGGCCATACTGCCTCCCTCCGGTTTCCGGGAGGCTCCCGTCCGCGGGCATCTGCCCCGGACCGGCGAAGCGACTCCCTCCGCCGGCATGATCCGGTTCAGGTTCAAAGGGTTCTTCTCAGCCCAGCGATGCGGGACGCCCCTGTCGTTCCGGCGAAATTAAGGGCTTGGCCGGGGAATGTCACCCCCGGAAATGCCGGGCGCTCAGGGGCGGCGGAGCGTGACGGCGCGGTCGGCGGCCTGCTCCTGCCAGGGGCCGGGCTCGCCGCCGGGCCAGATCACCCGCAGCCGCACCGTTTCCGCCGCGCCGAGCCCGAAATGCTGAGGGCCGAGCTGGCCGCCGGCATGGCCGCCGCCGACCGTGACCTCGCGCAGGACGCGCCGCTCCGGCAGGTCCAGCTCGATCTTCGCGCCGATGGCATTGCGGTTCGGTCCCGGCTGTTCCAGCGTCACGGCAAGCCAGTGGCCGGTATCCGCGGTGACATTGCGGTAGAGCTCCAGTGGCGCGCGGCGGTTGACGACGGCAAGGTCGAGCCGCCCGTCGAGGTCGAAATCCGCCAGCGCGGCGCCGCGGCTGCGCGCCGGGCTTGCCACCCCCGCCGCGACCGAAACCTCGCGGAAGCTGCCATCGGGCTGCTGCAGCAGCATCGAATTGGGGTCCTCCATCGCCATCTCGGGCATCTGGTCGACATTGCCCTTGGCGATGAACACGTCGTCCCGCCCGTCATTGTCGAGATCGCCGAATTCCACGTGCCAGCCGGTCGAGGGCCGCCCGTCCGCCCCGGCATGCGGTCGGTGGGCGGTGGTCCCGCGCGAGAAGGGCACGTCGCGATAGGCAGGACCCGGCGCGCCCGGGACCGGCTCCTGCAGGCGCTGGTCGCCCATCGAGGTCATGAAGACCTCCGGCCGGCCGTCGCCCGAAAGGTCGCGCGAGGCGATGCCCATCCCCCAGAGCTGGAAGCTCTGCCAGCCGTCTTCCGGCCCGTAGAGCCGCGGCGGGTCCTCCATCGCCCACATCTGCTCCTCGCCGCCGCGCACGTAGTAGTGCCGGTCGTTCGAGATCCGCAGGTCGGCGCGGCCGCCGCCCCAGTCGGAGAAGAGCATCGAGAGCGCGCAGAAGCCCGGCTCCAGCGGCAGGGCCGCGCCGTAGCGGCTGCCCTCGGGCCGGTAGAGCCGGTTGGCGTCGCAGGCGCCGAAGGGGCCCTCGGGATCGGCGCGGTCGACATAGGCGCCGAAGGCCAGGGTCGGCAGGCTCTGCCCGGGCTCCCAGGTGGCGGAGAAGGCGGTGCTCCAGTGGTCGCCGCTCTCGAAGCCCAGCCCCTCGAAAGGAACGAAGCTGCAATCCGGTCCGCCCTTCAGCAGGAGATCCGGCCCGGCGCGCAGCACTGCCAGGTCTGGACGGCCGTCGCTGTCGAGATCGAGCGGATAGGCCCCGGTCGTGGCGTCGATGCCGAGGCTCTCGGCCTCGAAGACCAGCCCGCCGCGGTTGCGGAAGAGCCGCAGCGGCGCCGTGCCCCCGGCCGCGACCAGATCGGGCAGGCGGTCGCCGTCGCAGTCGAGCACGGCGAGCCCGCCGCCGGTGAAATGCTCCCAGCCGCCCTCATAGGCATGGGCGGGCATGTCGACGGGGGCAAAGCGCGGATCGGCCGCCGCGGGCAGGGCCAGGAGCGGCAGCAGCGCCAGCAGCGCCTCAGGCCGCATCTTCGCCCAGGCTGTCGAGCGCGCGCGCCGCCAGCCCCTCGATCGCATAGGCCGCCGCGCCGCGGGCCCACATCAGGTCGTCCCAGCGATGCACCACGATCTCGGGCGGCGGCGTGCCGGCCTGCACGGTCTGGCCCGCCACCATGGCGATGACCTTCGCGTCATAGAGATAGTCGTGCTGCGCCAGCTCGCCCGAGAGGATGATCAGCTGCGGGTCGAAGATATTGACCAGATTGGCCAGCCCCATGGCGAAGATGCGCTCCGCCCGGGCGACGATGCTCGCGGCCATCGGCTCGCCCGCCCGCGCCTGGGCCAGAAGCGCGGCCATGTCCTCCTGCGGATCGCCCGCGCGGTAGCCCGGCCGCAGCGCCGCCTCGCGCAGGAGCGCGTAATCGGCGATATAGGCCTCGAGGCAGCCGCGCTGGCCGCAGCGGCAGAGCGCGCCGTCGATCTGCACCTTCATATGGCCGAATTCCGCGCCCGAGCCGCGGGTGCCGCGATAGACGCGCCCGCCCAGCACGATGCCGAGGCCGACGCCGCTCTCGACCGTGACCACCAGGAAATCCTCGATCCCCTTGCCCTCGCCGAAATAGAGCTCGGCCATGGCGACCAGGTTGGCGTCGTTGTCGATGAAGCAGGGCAGGCCGGCCGCGGCCTCCATCACCGCGCGGAAGGGCGTGTCGCGGGTGGCGAGCGCGGGCGACCAGCGGGCGATCCCGGCCCCGGCATCGACGATCCCCGCCAGCGCGACGCCGAGCCCCGAGATATCCGCCATCGAGCAGCCCGCCGCGCTGGCCGCGGCCGCGGTCGCGACGGTCAGCTCGGCGGCCAGCGCCTCGGCCTCGAGCCCCTTGCCGGGCAGGGGACGCGTCGCCTCGCCGAGGAGCTTGCCGGCGAAATCGACGATCGCCGCCGAGATCGTGCGGTCCGCGACCTTGGCGCCCGCCACCAGATGCGCCGCGCCGCGCAGCTGCAGCCCGACCCGCGGGCGGCCGCGGCGGCCGTCGCCGGCGGCGACCAGGGCGGGGCTCTCCTCGATCAGCCCGGCGGCCATCAGCTCGGCGGTGATCGCGGTCACGGTCGCCTGGCTCAGCCCGGTGCGCTGCGCCAGGTCGACCCGGGCGATGGCGCCGGCCTTGCGGATTTCGGCCAGGATGGCGTGTCGGCCCTGGCTGCGCTGGTCGCGGATCATGGTCTGTCCTCCCCCGCGGGCAGAATGGCCGGATTCCGCGACGGGAGCCAGAATTTATTTTGCGTGCCGAATTTAACTCTGCTACCGGTAACGGCAGGCGCCATTCCGGAGGGGAGTCCGGGCCGCGCCGCAACGGGAGGACATCATGAACACCATCAGGATCACCGCTCTGGCGGTGCTTGCCGCATCCGTGTCGCATCTTGCGATGGCCCAGGACATTACCGTCGGCGTGAGCTGGTCGAATTTCCAGGAGGAGCGCTGGAAGACCGACGAGGCCGCGATGAAGGCGGCGCTGGACGCGGCCGGGGCGCAGTATGTCTCGGCGGATGCGCAATCTTCGTCGTCCAAGCAGCTTTCGGATATCGAGAGCCTGATCGCCCAGGGTGTCAGCGCGCTGATCATCCTCGCCCAGGACAGCCAGGCGATCGGCCCGGCGGTGCAGGCGGCTGCGGACGAGGGCATTCCGGTGGTCGGCTATGACCGGCTGATCGACGATCCGCGCGCCTTCTACCTGACCTTCGACAATGTCGAGGTCGGCCGGATGCAGGCCCGCGCGGTGCTGGAGCAGGCGCCCGAGGGCAACTACGTCATGATCAAGGGCTCGCCCACCGACCCGAACGCGGATTTCCTGCGCGGCGGCCAGCAGGAGGTGCTGCAGGAGGCGATCGACGCGGGCAAGGTCAACATCGTCGGCGAGGCCTATACCGATGGCTGGCTGCCGGCCAATGCGCAGCGCAACATGGAGCAGATCCTGACCGCCAATGACAACAATGTCGACGCGGTCGTGGCCTCCAATGACGGCACGGCGGGCGGCGCGGTGGCGGCGCTGACGGCGCAGGGGATGGACGGGATCCCGGTCTCGGGCCAGGATGGCGACCATGCCGCGCTGAACCGCATCGCGCTGGGAACGCAGACGGTCAGCGTCTGGAAGGACGCGCGCGAGCTCGGCCGCGAGGCGGCGGAGATCGCCGTGGCGATGGCCTCGGGCACCGCGATGGCCGATATCGACGGCGCGGGCATGTGGACCTCGCCCTCGGGCACCGAGCTGACCGCGAAATTCCTCAAGCCGATGCCGGTGACGGCCGACAACCTGACCGCCGTGGTCGATGCCGGCTGGATCACCAAGGACGCGCTCTGCCAGGGCGTGTCGAGCGGTCCGGCGCCCTGCGACTGAGCCGGGCGGGGCGGGGCCCGGCGGCCCCGTCCGCGACGGATCCCGGCGGCGGGCGGACCCGCTGCCGGGCGAGGGCATCCTGAATACCGACAGGGGGGGTACGGCCATGGCCGAGACCACGGGCGCCGGGGCGGCGCCGAAACAGGGCTTCCTGAAATCGCTGGAGGTCGATACGCGGCTCCTTGGCATGATCGGCGCCTTCATCGCCGTCTGCCTGGTCTTCAACCTGATGACCGACGGCCGCTTTCTGACCGCGCGCAACGTGTTCAACCTGACGATCCAGACCGTGTCGGTGGCGATCATGGCGACCGGCATGGTCTTCGTCATCGTCACCCGGCATATCGACCTGTCGGTCGGCTCGCTGCTGGCGACCTGCTCGGCGGTGATGGCGATGATGCAGGCGCGCTGGCTGCCCGGGATCGCGGGGCTGGAGATCGGCCATCCGCTGATCCCCTGGCTGTCGATCCTGGCGGGGCTGGTGGTCGGCGGCGCGATCGGCGCCTTCAACGGCTGGCTGATCGGCTACCTGACGATCCCGGCCTTCATCGTGACGCTGGGCGGGCTGCTCGTCTGGCGCAATGTCGCCTGGTACATGACCTCGGGGCAGACGATCGGCCCGCTCGACCCGACCTTCGTCGCCTTCGGCGGGATCAACGGCACGCTGGGACCGACGGCGAGCTGGATCGTCGGGCTCGCGGCGGTGGCGGTGGCGCTCTGGGCGCTCCTCTCTGCGCGGCGAGCCAAGGCGGGACATGGCCAGCCGGTCAAGCCGGTCTGGGCCGAGGCGGTGCTGGCGGCGCTGATCGCGGCGGCGATCCTGGGCTTCGTCGCCATCCTCAACGCCTATGACATCCCCGCGGCGCGGCTGCGGCGGATCTTCGAGGCCAGGGGCGAGGTCATGCCCGAGGGCTACACCCAGGGCTACGGCATTCCCTATTCGGTGCTGCTGCTGCTGGCGATCGCGGTGGTCATGACGGTGGTGGCGCAGCGCACGCGGCTGGGGCGCTATATCTTCGCGACCGGCGGCAATCCGGATGCGGCGGAGCTTTCGGGGATCAACACGCGCCTGCTGACGGTCAAGATCTTCGCCATCATGGGGGTGCTCTGCGCGCTGGCGGGCATGGTCGCCTCGGCGCGGCTGGCCAACCATTCGAACGATATCGGCACGCTCGACGAGCTGCGGGTGATCGCGGCGGCGGTGATCGGCGGCACGGCGCTCTCGGGGGGGATCGGCACGATCTACGGCGCGATCCTCGGCGCGCTGATCATGCAGTCGCTGCAATCGGGCATGGCGATGGTCGGCGTCGACGCGCCCTTCCAGAACATCGTCGTGGGCGCGGTGCTGGTTCTGGCCGTGCTGATCGACATCCTCTACCGCAAGCGCATGGGAGCCCGCTGATGAGCATCGACCGCACAGGCACTCCGCTGGTGGAGATGGAGGATATCTGCATCAGCTTCGGCGGCGTCCACGCCGTCGACCATGTCAGCGTCAATCTCTGGCCCGGCGAGGTGGTCGGGCTTCTGGGCCATAACGGCGCGGGGAAATCGACGCTGATCAAGATCCTCTCGGGCGCGTATCGCGCGGATTCCGGGACGATCCGCATCAACGGTTCGGTGGCGCATATCCACAATCCCCGCGACGCGCGCGCCTGCAATATCGAGACGATCTACCAGACGCTGGCGCTGGCCGACAATCTGAACGCCTCGGCCAACCTGTTTCTCGGGCGCGAGCTGGTGACGGCGACCGGACTGGTGGACGATGCGCGGATGGAGGCGGAGACCGCGAGGATCATGGCGCGGCTGAACCCGAATTTCCGCAAGTTCTCCGAGCCGGTCTCGGCGCTTTCGGGCGGGCAGCGGCAGTCGGTGGCAATCGCGCGGGCGGTCTATTTCAACGCCCGCATCCTGATCATGGACGAGCCGACCGCGGCGCTCGGGCCGCACGAGACGCAGATGGTCGCCGAGCTGATCCAGGAGCTGAAGCGCCAGGGGATCGGCATCTTCCTGATCAGCCACGACATCCATGACGTGATGCAGCTCTGCGACCGGGCGAGCGTGATGAAGAACGGCCAGCTGGTGGGGACGGTCGATGTCGCGAAGGTGAGCGACGACGACCTCCTGGGGATGATCATCCTGGGCAAGCATCCGGGCGATCACGCAGCGGCCTGACGGCACAGGCGGCGGCGCGGGGAGGCGCTGCGGCCAGGCAGGGGGAACCGGTGGTTCCCCCTGACCCCCTCCGACGCGGGAGGTCGACCTCTGCCGCCTCATCGGATAGGGCAGGGCGCGTGACCGAGGGAGACCGAAGATGACCACGCTCTATGTCGATGCCGATGCCTGCCCGGTGAAAGCCGAGGCCGAACGCGTGGCCGTGCGGCTGAACGTGCCGATGAAGCTGGTCTGCAATGGCGGGCTGCGGCCTCCGGCGCATCCGCTCGTCGAGCTGGTGATCGTGCCCGAGGGGCCGGATGCCGCCGACCAGTGGATCGCGGCGCGCTGCGGGACGGGCGATGTCGTGGTGACCTCGGATCTGGTCCTTGCCGACCGCTGCCTGAAGGCCGGGGCGCTGGTGATCCAGCATGACGGCGAAATCCTGAGCATGGCGAATATCGGCGGGCGGCTGGCGACCCGCGACCTGATGGCCGATCTGCGCGCCGCCGATCCGTTCCGGCAGGGCGGCGGCAGGCCCTTTGGCAAGGCCGAGCGGTCGCGCTTTCTCACCGGGCTCGACCGCGCGATGGCGCAGGCGCGCCGCGCCGGGGGCTGAATTCCCTCTCTGGCCGGGCTGCAGCTGCAGCTGCGGCGTCCGGGCCGTGCGGGGAGGCTGTCCATATCCCTGGGCCGTGTCGGCATCCACTGGGTGAGACAGGTCGTGTCTTCGTAATTTATATATTTAAAATAACGGCTTATCTGGTCAGGCGGCCCAAGGCCCCGGAGGGGCGTGGCCGTTCCGGCAGTGCCCGGGCTCGGGAAGGGTCATGTTCGGAACGGCGCTGAAGGCGGTTTCCCGGCCGCAGCGCTTGCGCCTGGCGGTTCTGCAATGGCGGCGGACGCGACACGTCCTCTCGGCCGTCTGGCGTCTGGCGACCGGGAGGCATCGCAGCGTCCGGCCTCTGGGGAGGCGGCGCCTCTCGTTTCGACGAGGCCGTGGAAATGGTCTTCGCCGGCCGGTCCCGGCGGCCTCGAGGCGCCGCCCTGCCAGGTCATCTTCGCGGGGGGTCGTGCTTTGCCCCCTTCCCGTGGCGGTCATGCCGGCGGCCCGCGCCATTGCCGTGACCTCTTCGCCCCATGGGGGAGAGACGCGATTTCCTTCCGCAATCCTTCCGGCGATATCGTCGCTGCGCCTATCGTCGCCGCGCCTGTCGGCGGTGTTCCCTGGCGATCGCAGGTTGTCTCCGGCCCATTCGGCACAGCCATGCCGGGCCGCAAGGGCGGCAGGTTTTCCGCCATTGCGGAGAGGGCCGCCGCCCGGTTCACTGGTGGTCGCGGGGCAGGGGCCGGCGACGGGGCGGACTCCCGGTGGAGGGCGCTGCTCTGGACAAGAAATTATGATATTTAACTCGCTGAATTATTGTTTGGTTTTACTTCACAGGTTTCTAGATAGGGGCTAACGATTGACCAGACGGCGCGCCGCGCGCCGCTGGCCTCCCCTGATCCGCTCCGTCATGTTTGGAACAGCGATGAAAGCATTCTTCCTTGCGGCGGCGTTCGCAGCCGGGCTTCCCGGGCCGGCGCCGATCCTGGCCGAAACGCATGATGTCAGCTCGGGCGAGTTCCTGTCGGACAGCGTCGTGCTGAAGGCCGAGGATTCGGCCGACTTGGTCTTCCGCGCGACCGCGGACATGGTCCTCGATCTGGTATTCAGCGTCGATGCGGTGTCGAGCGTGGCGCATCTGTCCTATTCGGTGAATGGCGGCGCGCCCCAGGCCTATCCCGATGACGGGACCGGGCAGTACGGGGATCTGGAGCTCTTCGACGTGGTCTTGGCCAAGGGCGAGACCTACGCGATCTCCTTCCGCAACGCGGCGGGGGCGGAAGCCGGACGGGACGGCACGGCCATCATGGGGCTCGCGCTGGTCGCGGAGTAGCACGGGCGCCTGTCGCGCGGCGCAGGGCAGCATCCGGACGCTGGCAGGGGACAGGCCGCCCATTGCGGCGAGGCGACGGATGGCGGCCGATCGAGCTGCCGTGCGTGGCGGCCCCCGCTCCGGGACGGCGGCGCCTGAGCGGACGGAGCCGGCATTTGCGGCGGCTCTTCGGTCCATGGCGTGGCAGGTTGCGTAGCCTCGCGGCGCGCAGGGCCTGCCCGGGACCCTCGGCATGAAAAAGGCCCCGCAGCGGATGCGGGGCCCGATGTCCGGGCGCGGGCCCGGACGGCCGATCTGGGCGGCTCAGTTCTTGGTCTTGTCGACCATCTTGCCGGCCGAGATCCACGGCATCATGCCGCGCAGCTTGGTGCCGGTTTCCTCGATCAGGTGCTCGTCATTGGCGCGGCGCGAGGCTTTCAGGAAGGGCTGGCCGACCTGGTTTTCCAGCATGAAGTCGCGGACGAACTTGCCCTGCTGGATGTCGGTCAGGACCTCCTTCATCGCCTTCTTGGTCTGCTCGTAGGGCAGGATCCGCGGGCCGGTGACGTACTGGCCGTATTCGGCGGTGTTGGAGATCGAGTAGTCCATGTTGGCGATGCCGCCTTCATAGATCAGGTCGACGATCAGCTTCACCTCGTGGAGGCACTCGAAATAGGCCATCTCGGGGGCGTAGCCCGCCTCGACCAGGGTCTCGAAGCCGCAGCGGATCAGCTCGACAAGGCCGCCGCAGAGAACGGCCTGCTCGCCGAAGAGGTCGGTTTCGCACTCTTCGCGGAAGTTGGTCTCGATGATGCCCGAGCGGCCGCCGCCGATGGCGGAGCAGTAGGAGAGGCCGATTTCCAGCGCGCGGCCGGTGGCGTTCTGGTGCACTGCCACGAGGCAGGGCACGCCGCCGCCCTTGACGTATTCGCCGCGCACGGTGTGGCCCGGGCCCTTCGGCGCCATCATGATGACATCCACGCCCGGCTTCGTCTCGATCAGGCCGAAATGCACGTTCAGGCCGTGGGCGAAGGCGATGGCGGCACCTTCCTTCAGGTTGTCATGCACGTATTTCTTGTAGGTCTCGGCCTGCAGCTCGTCGGGCATGGTGAACATGATGACGTCGCACCAGGCGGCGGCCTCGGCGATGCCCATCACGGCCAGGCCTTCGGCTTCGGCTTTCTTGGCGGAGGGGGAGCCTTCGCGCAGCGCGACGGCGACATTCTTGGCGCCCGAGTCGCGCAGGTTCAGCGCGTGGGCGTGGCCCTGGGAGCCATAGCCGAGGATGGCGACCTTCAGGTCCTTGATCAGGTTCACATCGCAGTCGCGATCATAGTAGACGCGCATCGGTATTCCTCCGGTTTGTCGCTGGTCACGTGTCGGGGCAGAATAGTCATTCCAGCGGCATGCGGTCTGCAATCTTCGCAGATAGACCGCCACGTTTGACGCTTTCATTCGTTCTTTTGGAGAGATATGACAGATCCATGCATATCGACGATACCGACCGGCGCCTCCTGCGCCAGCTCCAGGCCGATCCGGCGCTCGGCTTCGCCGAGCTGGCCGATCGGGCCAATGTGTCCGCCGCCACTGCCCGGCGGCGGCTCGAGCGGCTGCGCGAGGCGGGCGTGCTGAACGGTCCGCGGGCAGTGATCGACTGGGACGCGCTCGGCTACCGGGTGGAGGTGTCGCTCCGGATCGCCATCGACAAGACGGTCCCGGGCGCCTTCGACCGCTTCCTCGAGGAGGCGCGCAAGATCCCCGAAGTGACGGAGATCCAGACCTTTCTCGGCCGGGTCGACCTGCGGCTCTCGGTGCGGGCGCGGGACATGGCGGATTACCAGCGGATCTACCGCGACCGCATCCTGTCGCTGCCGCACATGGCCGATATCGAGGCGCTGGTCCGCGTCGCCACCATCTTCGAACGCGAAAGCCTGCCCTTGTGATCGAGCTCGACGAGACCGACCGGGCACTCCTTAGGGCGCTGGCAGAGGATGCCACCGAAGGGGCCGGGGCGCTGGGGCGGCGGCTGGGGCTGAGCCAGCCCGCGTCCTGGCGGCGGATCCGGCGTCTTGAGGAGGCCGGGGTGATCTCGGGCCGGGCGGTCGATCTCGACCGCGAGAAGCTGGGCTTCGGGGTGACTGTCTTCCTCGGCATCAAGCTCGCGGCCAAGGGGCGGCACGGGCTCGAGGATTTCGAGCGGGCGATTGCGGCCATCCCGGAGGTGCAGGCGGTCCATCACGTGCTGGGCCGCTTCGACTACCGGCTGATCGTCACCGCGCGCGACCTGCCGGATTTCGAGCGGGTGCTCCGGCGCCGGATCATGACGCTGCCCTCGGTGGGCGAGGTGGAGGCAAATGTCCTTCTCAGCCAGGAACGGCGGCCGGGGCCCTTGTGACGGGTGAGGGTGCGGGAGAGGGAGGGCCCTCTCCCGCGGCCCTCTCCCCTCGCGCCCAGCCTAATGGCCGCGCGCGCCCAGACCCGCCTTCATCATGATCCGACGCACTGGCGAGATGCCGTAGATCAGCCCCAGCCCGGTCTTGCGCAAGTCGCGCAGCGGCTGCGGCTCCATCATCGACATGCGGTTCAGCAGGTCGACGCCGAAGACCCGTGCCGCCACTTCCGGCCGCCGCGCGCGGTCGTAGCGCGCCAGGAGCGCAGGATCGCCCAGCGTCTCGGCATCCGAGCCGAAGAGCTCCAGCAGCAGGCCCAGGTCGGCGAGACTCATGTTCAGCCCCTGCGCGCCGATCGGCGGCACGACATGCGCGGCCTCCGCCATCAGCGCCGTGCGCTGGCCGCAGAACCGGTCGGCGACCATTGCCAGCATCGGCCAGAGGCTGCGCTCGGTTGTCAGCTCCAGCGGGCCGAAAAGCCCGCAGCTGCGCTCGGTCGCGGCGGCATTGAACGCCTCCGGCTCCAGCGCGGCCAGCGGCTCGGCCTCGGCATTGCGCTCCATCCAGACGACGGCCGAACAGGGCGCGCCATCGCGGTCGGGCAGCGGAACCAGGGTGAAGGGGCCGCCGGAGCGGTGGATCTCGGTCGAAACGTTGTCATGCGGCACGGTGTGGCGGACGGCGAAGGCCAGCGCCTTCTGGTCGTAGCGGATGCGCCGCGCGCCGAGCCCCAGCGCCTCGCGCACCCGGCTATTGCGGCCATCGGCGCCGATGGCCATGCGCGCCCGCACCGCGGTGCCGTCGTCGAGGCGCGCCAGCACCTCGGCCTCGCGCGGGACCAGATCGGCCAGGCCGGTGCCGGGACGGAATTCCACCGTCGCCAGCTCGCCCAGCCGGGCGGCCAGTTCGCGGCGGATCAGCCAGTTGGGCAGGTTCCAGGCGAAGGGCGCCTCGCCCAGATCGGCCGAATCGAAATCGCGCGCCAGCCGAGGGGCGATCTCGCGCCCGCCGGCATCGACGATCCGCATCACCTTCAGCGCCGAGGCATGCGGGGCGAGCCGTGCCCAGATCCCGGCCTCTTCCAGAAGCGCCTGACCCGGCTGCAGGATCGCCGTGGTGCGCCAGTCGGCCCCCTTGGCCGCGCCCTCGGTCACGGGCGGGGCGGGGTCGACGCACAGAATGCGGTGCCCGCGGGCGCCGAAGGCGGCCGCCGCGGACAATCCCGCCAGCCCGCCGCCTGCGATGACGATGTCGAAATCCTGTCTGGCCATGCCCATGCTGCGCCCTCCGGTTGCCCGGCTATCTAGCGACTTTGCGGGCAGGGGCCATAGGCCGTTTCGTCACCCGCGCGAGATAAGGATCATGATCGCGAACATCGCGAAGGTCATGAACAGCGCCGGCAGGATCAGCCCGGGCAGGCCGAAGAGCAGGATGCAGCAGCCCCAGAAGGCCACCCAGGCGCCGATGAACCACGCGGCATTCGTGGCGTTTGCCTCGGTGTCCTCGCGGACCATCCAGCCAATGCAGGGGATGGCGTGGAGGATCTTGGTGAAGGTCGATTTCCCGGCCTGGCCGGCCTCGGTGGTGGACATGCGCGTTTCCTCGGGATCGTGTCTCATATCAGGAAGGATGTATCTCAGATGCGGCGCTTCAAGCCCAGCCCCGTTCTTGCCGCAGTGGCTGACAAACTTGCGTCAGGGTTTCCGGTTTTTTAGCAGCTTGCATCCCGCTGCATGCCGGGGCAGGCTCCGTCGCATGTGTGCACAGCAAACGAACAAGGACGCTTATTCGCTCATCCTCGAGGCGATCGATGCCGGGGTGTACAGCCCCGGGGACCGGCTTGTCGAAAGCGAGCTTGCGGAGCGTTTCGGCGTGTCGCGGACCCCGATCCGCGAGGCGCTCCAGCGGCTGGAGACCCAGTCGCTTCTCAGCCGCGACGGGCGCAGCCTGATCGTCGCCTCGCTCGACCACAACCAGATGGCCGAGCTCTATGTCGTGCGCACCGAGCTCGAAGGGCTGGCGGCGCGGCTCGCTGCGCAGCATGCGACGCCCGAGGAGATCCGCGTCCTGCGCGAGATGGTGGAGGAGGACCGCGCGCTGGTGGACGATCCGCAGGCGCTGGCCCGTGCCAACCGGCGGTTCCACAAGCAGATCCACTTGGCCTCGCACAACCGCTACCTGGTGCAGCAGCTCGACCTCGTGCACCGCTCGATGGCGCTCTTGGCCTCGACCTCGCTGGCGGCCGAGGGGCGCGGCGACCGGGCGCTGGCCGAGCATGACCGCATCGTCGCCTGCCTCGAGGCGCAGGACGGGGACGGCGCCTACGAGGCGCTGAAGGAGCATATCTCGAAAGCCTTCGAGACGCGGCTTCGGCTAGATTCGGAGAAGGCAGCCGTTTGAGCCGCCCGCCGCGGAGCGGGGCGGGCGGCGGCGGCGCGGCCATGGCAGGACCATTCTCATGAAGATCATTTTCTCGCATCAGAATTTCCCCGCCCAGTTCGGCCATTTCGGCGCCTATCTGGCGCGCTGCGGCTGGGACGTGACCTTTTTCACGGCGGCCGAGGCCGCCAAGCCGCCGGAAGGCTGCCGCATGGTGAAGATGGCGGCCCATCGCGAGCCGGGCGCCGAGACCCACCGCTATCTGCGCGGGCTGGAATCGGCGGTGCTGAACGCGCAGGGCTTTGCCAATTCGGCGATGCGGACGCGGGCGAAAATCCCCGCGCCCGACGTGGTGGTGGCGCATTCCGGCTGGGGCTCGGGCAGCTTCGCCAAGGCGGTCTGGCCGGAGGCGAAATTCGTCAGCTATGCGGAATGGTACTACCGCTGGCCGCCGCGGGATCTGGAGGGCGGGGCGCCCGCCCAGGGCGCCGAGGACGGCCGCGCCTATACCATCGCGCGCAATCTGCCGATGCTGCTCGATTTCGACCAGGCCGACCGGATCTGGTGCCCGACCGCGTTCCAGGCGGGGCAGTTCCCGCAGGCCTATCGCGACCGGATGACGGTCCGCCATGACGGCGTCGACTGCGAGATCTTCGCGCCGGCGAAGGCCTGGATCGAGGGCGTGCCCGAGGATGCCGAGCTGGTCACCTATGCCACCCGCGGGATGGAGCCGCATCGCGGCTTTCCGGAATTCATGCGCGCGGTGGCGGCGCTGCAGAAGACGCGGCCGAAGATGCATGCAGTGATCGCCGGACAGGACCGCGTCGCCTATGGCGAGAAGCTGCCCGAGGGCGAAAGCTGGAAGGCGCGGATGCTCGAGGAGCTCGATCTCGATCTGGACCGCGTGCATTTCGTCGGGCTCCTGCCCTATAGCCGATACCGCGAGCTGCTGCAGGCGTCGCAGGCGCATGTCTACCTGACTGTGCCTTTCGTGCTCAGCTGGTCGATGATCGAATCGATGGCGGCGGGCTGTCCGATGGTGGTCTCCGACACGGCGCCGGTGCGCGAGGTCGTGACCGATGGCAGCATGGCCGAGATCGTGCCCCTGCGCGATGCCGCAGCCGTGGCCGCGGCGGTGGCGCGGCTGCTCGACGATCCGGACATGGCGCGGCGCAAGGGCGAGATGGCGCGCCGCCGGGTGCTGGCCGCCTATGACCGGCGCTGGATCTGGCCCGCCCGGGCGCAGGAGCTGGCGGAACTCGCGACCGACATGGCCTCCTGAGGCGGCAGCGCCCATGCGAAAGGGCCGGAACAAGGTCCGGCCCTCTGCGGCGGAGGCGGGGCCCTCCGCGCTTCTCCCTGTCGGATCAGCTTTCGACGCCGAGGATCGACTTCAGCTTGACGTCCGCCGAGGCGCTGTCCTCCTCGGACAGGGTCTTGATCTCGACGAGCTGCGAATTCGAGATCTTGTCGACGTCATAGGGCACGCCATTCGCGGAAAGCATGTCATAGGCCAGGATTTCCAGCTGGCCGCGCTCCGCTTGGGTCAGGGTCACGGAATCGCCGATCGGGTCGGGAATGTCGGGCCGGTTTTCAAAGCCGATGATCGACCACAGTTCGCTGTCGGCGTTCCCGGCGGCGCCTTCTTCGGCGACATTCTTGATTGCCGCGAGCTGGCTGGCGTCAAGCTTGGTGACGTCATATGCAATTCCCGACTGGCGCAGCGTATCTTCGGCAAGGGCCTGCAGCTGGGACGGTTCGCCAGTGCCCGCCAGAGCATTGTCGACGGCCGGATCGTAATTCGGTTCATATTCCGGACCGATGATGACATAGAGCTCGCTGCGCAGGTCGCCGCCGTCCTTTTCCTCGACAGCATCGCGGATCTGGGCAAGCTGATCTTCCGACAGCATGTCGACATCGTAGGAAATCTGATTCTCGGTGAAAGCATCTTCGGCGATGGTTTCAAGCTGGCTCCGGTCCATGCTCGAGGCCGTTTGGGCGAAGGCAGCGCCGGACATGGACATGATGACGGTCGTGGCAAGCAGCAGCTTTTTCATTTCTGGTCTCCAATTCTGGTCTCGGCTTTCGCGGCATCAACCGCGTCACGGCCAGTCAACATGGCGGCGGCGGAATTGTTCCGCGATCAGTTTCGCCTTTCTGTGCACCGGGCAGCGCAAGGTATGGAAATGCCGCCTTCTGCAGGAAGCTGCAGGGGCCGTTCCCCGGACTGCCCAGCGGCAGGCAAGCTCCCGTTCCCGCGAGAATTTTACCTCCGGTTAGGGGTTCGGCCGGAGCGTGCGCGATTGGCGCGAGCTGCACCCTTTCGGTTGTGTTTCCCAAAGCTGTTTTGCAGTTGCAGCATTGCTCACGTTTTGCAGAGATATTCGTAAAAACCCAGGTATTTTGAAACAACTGTTGCCGTTTTTCGCCGAGTGGATTTAAATGTCCTTGCGCTTCTTCGTGTTTCTTTCTAGCACGGAAATTGCATCAATATTCCTGGCTGGCCTCCTGGCCATCCACGGGAGATTTCTCTGAATTATCCAAGAACAGGGCAGACTGCGAAATGGTTGATATCTCCACGCTGAACCGCGACGAGCTCGAAGAGCTCAAAGTCCAGATCGACAAGCGTATGGTCGAATTGGAAAAAGAGCAGAAAGTTGCGGCTCTTGCGGAAATGAAGGAGATCGCGAAGCGGCACGGCGTTTCGCTCGAGGAGATGGTCAAGATGGCTTCCTCCACGGCATCGCCGACGGGCCAGCTGCCGAAATTCCAGCACCCGGAAAACCCCAAGCACACCTGGACCGGCCGCGGCCGCAAGCCGAAATGGCTGATCGAGGCGCTTGAAGGCGGTGCCGAGCTCGAAGACTTCGCGATCTGAGATCGCATAGCGGGCGCGGAGGCAGCCGCGCCCGCCCTTTCCGCGGCCCCGGACTCTCCAGCGTCCGGGCGTGCCGCTCTGCGCCGCGGCTTTCCCGGCGCGTCCCCCCGCACATGATCCGGCTTTTTCCGCACCGGCCGCAGGCTGGTCCGCGGACTGTGTCAAATGGCACAGAACCCCCCGGCGGCCGCCGCTAGGGTCTCCTCATCCTGCCCCCCGCAGGATTGGAGGGAGAAACCGCCGCATGTTCAGTCCAGGCCCCCGTCAGGCCGCCTTGTCTCTGGCAGGTGCCTATTCCCAGCTTCTGGCTGCGAGCAGCTTCGCCTCGGCGATGGCGCGGCTCCGGCTGCATTCCTTCGCGCCTGAACCGGCCTGGCTGGCCCCCCTGCAGGCGCAGCTCCTGGCCCTGGCGGCGGAGGCGCGCCACTGGGAGGAGGCGCGCCCCGCCATCCAGGCGGCGCTGCTCGGGCCGGTGATGGAGCAGGCGGCGGCGGCGGACCGCGCGGCCGCTGCGCCCTGCGATCCGGCTGCGATCCGGAAACTGCGGGAGCGGGCGCGCGCGGGCGGGGCCGAACTCGGCAGCGCCGCGGCGGGGCTTGCCGGGCATCTGGCGCGGCTGCGGGCGGCGCAGGAGGGATACGAGGCGGCGCTCGGCGCGGCCTGGCGCGAGCTGGCGGCGGAGGAGGCGGCGATGTCGGCGCTCGCCGCGCGGGTGGCGCAGCTGCTCGAGCGGCTCGCGGCCCTGCATGAGCGGCCGCGCCACGCCATTCTGGCCGCGGACCAGCTCTATGTGCTGGAGCCCGTTTCCCTCGATTTCGGGCTCATCGATGCGGACGGGAAGGAGGTCCCGGTCCTGTCGATGGTGCTCGATCTCGGCGCGGGCCGCGGGAAGCCCGCGCCGGTGCCGCAGGAAGACGCCGCCGCCGCGCGGCTGCTGCAGGAGATCGCGGCGCAGCGCGCGGGGATGAGCCCCGAGGCGCAGGCGGCGGCGCTCTGCACGGCTGTCGTCCGGCTGACGGATATGTTCGACCGCGAGGTCTCGGGGCCGGGCGACCGCTTTCCGTATCTCGCCCAAATGTGGCGCAGCGAGGCGGAGCGCCACCGCGGCACCGAGAAGACGCTGCGCTCGGGCGTTCCGGTCGAGGAGCTGCCCGGCCTGGCCTCGCTGCGGCAGGACGCCGCCGAATGGGGGCTCCTGGCCGCGCTCGCCCGCTGCTGCCAGCGCTTTCCCGGCCTGCGCAGCAGCCAGACCGTGCCGCGCCATCTCCGTTTCCGCTCGCCGCGCGTCGCCGCGGCGATGCCGGCCTGAGCAGGGAGGGACATCCGGTGGATATGACCTGGCTGCTCTGCGACCCCCAGAATCCCGACTGTCCGGCTGCCTCCGGACAGGATGGATCCGCGCCGTTTCCGGCTGGCGGAAGGTCATGGCGGTCTCCCCCGCCGTCATGGCCGCGCCGGCGGGACCCGGAGCGGAGCGATCCCGCCCCAGCGGCGGGCGTCATTCCCTTTCCGCTGGCGCCAAGGCCGGCCGCGGCGCCTTGCGGCCCGCAGCCGCAGATGGCGCCGGAAACCTGGGAAGCGGCCTGGCCCGGCCTGCCGCTGCCCGTTGATATGCCCGTGTCCCGGAGGACCCCGTAATGAGCCAAGGTCTTGTTTTCGGCCAGCAGCATGCCGATGGAAGCTTCCTGTCGGAGGCGCGCAGCGGCGCGGCCCTGATCCCCTATAGCAACGGCGCCGCGACGGCGCTCTGCCTCGAGGCGCTCTGGCCGCACCGCGAGGAGCTGCGCCTGGCCCCCGGCCTGGGCGCGGCGCTGGATTTCCTCGAACGCTGCGAGCGCAGCGACCGGCCCGGGCATTTCGGCCGCCATCCCGAAACCGCGGCCCCGGCCTGGATGCGCGACCGTCCGTCGCCGGATCTGGACGCCACGGCGCTGATCGCGGTGACGCTCTACCGCTACGGCCGCCGCAGCCTGAAGGACCTCCAGGCGGTCTACTGCAAGGCGATGCTGCCGGTGCGGCTCGACCAGATCCCGGCCGATGCCGAGCCCTGGCATGACTACGACATCTTCGGCTCCTGGCTGGAGCCGGACCTGCTCGACAACCCGGTCGACCTGATCGCCAATATCAACGCGCTGGTCCTGCTGGAGCTCCTGGGCCAGCCGATGCCCGAGATCCCGGCGATCCGGCTGATGCTCTGGCGCGCGCTCGACTGGGCCGGAGAGGACAAGGAGCGGATGCAGCGCCTGTCGCCCTGGCATCCCGAACCGGTGGAGCTGCTCTGCGCGCTGGAACGCGCCGAGCGGCTGGGCGTCGGCGGCCTCGAGCGGGCGATCCGCCAGCTCCGCCAGCTCGACTGGGTGCGGCGCGACCTGGACTCCGAGACGCCGCTGGCGCTGCACAAGTCGCCTGACGGGATCACCTCCTGGAGCTGCCCGCTGCTGCACGAGCTGCGCCGTGCCGATCCGACCGGCAGCGGCCGCATCCTGCGGCGCGTGCAATAACGCGACCGCATCTGCCGGAGAGGGAATTGCCGTAGCGGAGACTGCGCTGTAGGTCTCGAAGATGAAAAGCATTTTCGGGAATCACGCCATGCGCCCTGTCACCGCCCGGCCCGGCCAGGGCCGCGCATGAACTGCGCCCTGCCGGACATCTCCGCGCTGCCGCTCTTCGAGGGCATCTCGCCGGAGCGCCTCGCGGCGCTGAACCTGCGCTGGTCCGAGAAGCGCTACGAGCCCGGGCAGATGGTCTTCGACCGCGAGGATGACAGCCGCGACGTCTATTTCCTGTGCAGCGGCGCGCTGCTGGCGGTCTACTGGACCGAGGACGGGCGCGAGATCGTCTATACCCGGATCGGCACCGGATCGCTGATCGGCGAATTGTCGGCGATCGATGGCGGGGCGCGGTCGCTGGCGATCTTCGCCCGGGCGCCGTCGCGGCTGCTGCAGCTGTCGGGGCCGTCCTTCATGACGCTGCTCGACGAGGTGCCGGAGATCCGCGCGCGGGTGATGCGGGATCTGGTGGCGCGGATCCGCAGCCTGACGCTGAAGGCGCACGAGCTGTCGACCTATTCGATCGAGCAGCGGCTCTGCTCCTACCTGATCCGGCTGGCGCTTGAGGCGGACTGCCTGGCGGGGGGCGGGGTGATTGCCGATGCGCCGACGCATCTGGAGATCGCGGGCTCGATCGGGGCCAACCGGGAGATGGTCTCGCGCTCGATGAGCCGCCTGGCCAAGCGCGGGGCGATCCGCTCGGCGCGCCGCAAGATCGAGATCCTGGACCCCGAACTGCTGTCCGACGGGCTCTGAGCCCGCGGAAGAAAGAGGGGAGGCCGGGCGCGTCCGCGTCCCGGCCCCCGCCGGATCACTCGGCGGCCTTCAGCTCGAAGCCGCGGTTGATCATGTCGACCGGTTTCACCGGGTATTCGCCGGAGAAGCAGGCATCGCAGTAGCGCGGCGCCTTGGGATCGCGTCCCTCCGCCTCGCCGACCGCGCGGTAGAGCCCGTCGAGCGAGATGAATTTCAGCGAATCGACGCCGAGATAGTCGCACATCTCGTCCTCGGACATCCGCGCCGCCAGGAGCTTGCCGCGGTCGGGCGTGTCGACGCCGTAGAAGCAGGGCCAGGCCGTGGGCGGGGAGGCGATGCGGAAATGCACCTCTGCCGCGCCGGCATCGAGGATCATCTCCTTGATCTTGCGCGAGGTGGTGCCGCGCACGACCGAGTCGTCGACCAGGATGATCCGCTTGCCGCGCACCAGCGCGCGGTTGACGTTCAGCTTCAGCCGGACGCCCATGTTGCGGATCTGCTCGGTCGGCTCGATGAAGGTCCGGCCCATGTACTGGTTGCGGGTGATGCCGAGCGCGAAGGGGATGCCGGATTCCGCGGCAAAGCCCACCGCGGCCGGGGTGCCGCTATCGGGGACGGGGCAGACCAGGTCGGCATCGACCGGGGCCTCGCGCGCCAGTTCGACGCCGATCTGGCGCCGGGTCTCGTAGACTGAGCGGCCGCCGAGGATCGAATCGGGGCGCGAGAAGTAGACATGCTCGAAGATGCAGAACCGGCCGGGCAGGCGGTTGAACGGGAAGTAGCTCTGCACGCCCTGGCTTTCGGAGATGACGACCATCTCGCCGGGCTCGATCTCGCGGATGAACTCGGCGCCGATGATGTCGAGCGCGCAGGTCTCGGAACTCAGCACCCAGCCTTCGCCGAGCTTGCCCAGGACCAGCGGGCGCACGCCCAGCGGGTCGCGCACGCCGATCAGCTTGGTGCGGGTCATCGCGACGACCGAGAAGGCGCCCTCGACGCGGCGCAGCGCGTCCTTCATCCGCTCGGGGATGTCCTTCTGCAGCGAGCGCGCCATCAGGTGGATGATGCATTCGCTGTCCGAGGAGGACTGGAAGATCGAGCCGCGCTCGATCAGTTCCCGGCGCAGCTCCTCGGCATTGGTGATGTTGCCGTTATGGGCGATCGCCGCACCGCCCATGGAGAATTCGCCGAAGAAGGGCTGGACGTCGCGGATCTGCGTGTTGCCCTTGGAGCCTGCGGTCGAATAGCGGACATGGCCGATGGCCAGCGGTCCGGGCAGGTTCTTGATGACTTCCTGCGACGTGAAGTTGTCGCGGATATAGCCGAAGCGGCGGTCGGAATTGAAACCGACGCCGGGGGCGTGGGTGACGATGCCGCCGGCTTCCTGGCCGCGATGCTGGAGCGCATGCAGGCCGAGGGCGACGAAGCTCGCCGCGTCGGCTGTGCCGATCACGCCGAAGACGCCGCATTCCTCGCGCAGCTTGTCATCGTCGAAAGGGTTGCTGAAGAAGGCACGCTCGGACAGGGTCTGGTCCGAGGGAAGACCGCTGTCGCTATCGGCGCCTTGGGTCTCGGTCGCATCGCGCATGGGCTATGGGCTCCGAATCCGGATTTTGGGAGGTTGGCCTCCCTTACCGCGAAAGTTCCCGGGTGTCACGAAAGGATCATATACATGTTGTCGCGCGCTAACAATCGTGATGCCGCGCGCGTCCGCGTGAGACCCGGGGGCGGGCTCAGAGCCCGCAGGTGCCCACCAGGGCTTCGTAGCGGCCGAGGATCCAGCCCGGGACATCGGTCGGAATGGTCGATTCCAGGCCGCTCTCGGCGCCGGCGAAGACCCGCGCGGTGCGGCTGTCGTCGATGATCGGGAAGGTCGAGGAGACGACGACGCGGTCATAGACCAGCAGCGCCACCGCCACGAGCAGGATGCCGCGCAGCGCGCCGAAGAGGAAGCCCAGCCCCTGGTCGATGCCGCCGAGCGCCGAATTCTTCACCAGCGAGGCGAAGAGCGGGCTGAAGATCGACACCACGATCAGGCAGAGGCCGAAGACCACGCAGAAGGCGGCGATGATCGACAATTCGCAGCTGTCCTGCAGGAACTGGCCGACATAGGGGATCTCGCGCACCAGCGGTTCGACCTGGTGGGCGAAGAGATAGGCGACCACGGCGGCCGCGACCCAGCCGAGGATCGCCAGGGATTCATGGACGATGCCGCGCGAATAGGCGAGGAGCGCGGAGAGCAGGATGACGATGGCCACCCCCGCATCCAAGAGCGTAAACCCGTCCATGCACTCAACTCCTTCGATGTCAGCCCGCGCCGAATTGCTCGCCGACGAAGGCGGGGAGGTCCGACACCTGAGAGACGCTCAGACCCGAGGTTTCGCTGAGCCGGCCGCCCGCGGGGGCCAGCGCGTTTCTGAAACCAAGTTTCGCGGCCTCTTTCAACCGGTTTTCCATCTGTGTGACAGGACGCAGCGCCCCCGAGAGGCTGATCTCGCCGAAGACGACCGTGCCTTCGGGCAGGGCCTGGTCCTCGCGCGCCGACAGAAGCGCCGCGGCCACCGCCAGGTCGGCGGCCGGTTCGCTGATCTTCAGCCCGCCCGCGACGTTGAGATAGACGTCGAGCCCGGTGAAGGTCATGCCGCAGCGCGCCTCGAGCACGGCGAGGATCATCGCCAGCCGCCCGGAATCGAGCCCGACGGTGGACCGCCGCGCCTGGCCCGCAGGCGCGGGGGCGACGAGCGCCTGCAGCTCGCAGAGCACCGGGCGCGTGCCCTCGATCCCGGCGAAGACGACAGAGCCGGGCGAGGGCTTGCCGCGCCCGTCGAGAAAGAGCGCCGAGGGGTTCCTGACCTCGGCCAGGCCGCGGCCGGTCATCTCGAAGACGCCGATCTCGTCGGCCGGGCCGAAGCGGTTCTTGACGCTTCTGAGGATGCGGAACTGGTGGCCGCGCTCGCCCTCGAAATAGAGCACGGTATCGACCATGTGCTCGACCACGCGGGGCCCGGCGATCTGGCCCTCCTTGGTGACATGACCGACGAGGATCACCGAGGTGCCGCGGGACTTGGCGAAGGTCGTCAGCTCATGGGCGGCGGCGCGGACCTGGCTGACGGAGCCGGGCGCCGAGTCGACCGTGTCGAGCCACATGGTCTGGATCGAGTCGATGATGGCGAGATCGGGCTTGGCCTCTTCCAGCGTGGTGAGGATGTCGCGCAGGTTGGTCTCGGCGGCGAGCCGCACCTCGGCCTTGCCGAGGCCGAGTCTCTGGGCGCGCATCCGCACCTGGGCCGAGGCCTCCTCGCCCGAGACATAGACGACGGACAGCCCGGCGCGGGCAAAGGCCGCGGCTGCCTGCAGCAGCAGGGTGGACTTGCCGATGCCCGGATCGCCGCCGACGAGGATGGCCGAGGCCGGCACCAGCCCGCCGCCGAGCACGCGGTCGAGTTCCTCGACGCGGGTCTCGGTCCGGGGCGGGGGGGCTTCCTCGGTGGCCAGGTCGAGCAGCGGGACGGGTTTGCCGCGCAGCGCGCCCAGCGACTTGCCGGGACCCGCGGCCAGCGGGCGCTCTTCGGTGATCGTGTCCCAGGCGCCGCAGCCATCGCAGCGGCCCTGCCATTTCGCGAAGGCCGCGCCGCAGGAGGAACAGATGAAGGGACGGGGTTTCGGTGCCATTGCGACTGGTTGCCCGAAGCCGGGGCCGGGGGCAAGGGGCGAGGGGCCGGGGGAGAGGGTCTCCCTCTCCCCCGATACCCCCTCTCCCGGCGCTCAGCCCTTCCGCCAGCTCAGCAAGAGCGAGCAGAGCACGCAGGCGGTGAAGAGCCAGAGCCCCCAGGCGGTTTCGACATGGCCGATGCCAGTGCCCTTGGCGATGACGACATAGAGAGCGATCAGGAAGATGTCGGCCATGGCCAGCCGCGCCATCAGCGCGATCACCGGCTTGGCGCGGCGGCTCAGCCAGCCGCGCGCCACCGCCTCGGTGCCGAGGATCTTGGCATAGGGCGCCACCAGCGCGAAGAGCGCGACGAGCAGGGCCAGCCCCTTGTCGGTCTCCCAGAGCCCGGCGATGCCCGACAGGATGCTGATCTCGCCGAGCCCGAAGAAGGGCAGAAGCCCCGCCCGCAGGAGCGGCGCCGCCCAGGCGACGGGGAAGGCGACGAGCAGCGCCAGGTTCAGCCAGCGCGCCAGCTTCGCCACCGGCGTCAGCGCACCGCCTCGATCGGCCCCTCTGCCGAGCCCGAGACGAATTGCGTCACATAGGGATCGCCGCAGCTGTCCATCTCGGAGACCGGCCCGGTCCAGCGGATCTTGCCGCCATGGAGCATCGCCACCTTGTCGGCGATTGCGCGGACGGAGGTCATGTCATGGGTGATGGTCATCGCGGTCGCGCCCATCTCGACCACGATCTCGCGGATCAGGTCGTTGATCACGCCCGACATGATCGGGTCGAGCCCGGTCGTGGGCTCGTCGAAGAAGATGATCTCGGGCTCGGCGGCGATGGCGCGGGCGAGGCCCACGCGCTTCTGCATGCCGCCCGAAAGCTCCGCCGGGTACTGGTCGGCGACATCCGGGGTCAGGCCGACGCGGCGCAGCTTCTCGATGGCGATCTCCTTCGCCTCGGCCTTCGGCCGCTTCAGCTTGCCGCGCAGCAGCCGGAAGGCGACATTCTCCCAGACATGCAGGCTGTCGAACAGCGCGCCGCCCTGGAAGAGCATGCCGAAGCGCGACAGGAACTCCTCGCGGTCCTGCTTCTCGACATCCTTGCCGTCGACCAGGATCTTGCCCTTGTCGGGATGCACCAGCCCGAGGATGCATTTCAGCGTCACCGACTTGCCCGTGCCCGAGCCGCCGATGATCACCATGCTCTCGCCCTTCGGGATCGTCAGGTCGACGCCGCGGAGGATCTCTTTCGGCCCGAAGGCCTTGTGGATGTCCTGGAGCTCGATCATGCGGAGAAGAACACCTCGGTCAGCAGGTAGTTGGAAGCCAGGATCAGCACCGAGGCGGCGACCACGGCGGTCTTGGTGGCTTTGCCCACGCCCTGGGCGCCGCGGCCCGACTGCATCCCCTGGTAGCAGCCCATCAGCGCGATCAGGAAGCCGAAGACGGCACCCTTCGCCAGGCCCGAGGAGATGTCGTTGAAGCTCAGGATGTTGACGGTGTTGGTCAGGTAGGTCGCGGCGTTGAAGCCGAGCCGCTGGGTCGCCACCAGATAGCCGCCCATGATGCCGATCGCGTCGCCGACCGCGACCAGCGCGGGCATCGACAGCGTCGCGGCCAGCACCCGCGGCGCGGTCAGGTACTTCATCGGATGGGTGGAGAGCGTCACCAGCGCGTCGATCTGCTCGGTCACCTTCATCGTGCCGATCTCGGCGGCGACCGAGGAGGCGACGCGGGCCGCGACCATCAGCCCGCCGAGCACGGGGCCGAGCTCGCGCACCATGCCGATCGCGACGATCTGCGGCACCACCGCCTCGGCTGAGAACCGCGCGGAGCCGTCATAGATCTGCAGCGCCAGCGCCGCGCCGGTGAAGATCGCGGTCATGCCGACGACGGGCAGGCTCAGCCAGCCGATGGTCAGCAGGGCATGGCCCAGCTCGCGCGGATAGTAGGGCGGGGAGAAGATGTGCCGGATCGTGTCGGCGGCGAAGATCGACAGGCGTCCGACCCAGGCCAGTGCGGAAAGTACCGCACGTCCCAGTGCGGCGATCGGCGAGAGCAGTCCCATGGCACCTCTTAACGTTGTCACGGGCAACTGGGGCCCGGAGGCGCCGCCCGGGACGAGACCTGCCGCAAAAAGGCGCCTGCCGCAAGGGGCGGCAGGGACACAGGGGCGAGAGGGCGGCGGGGTGCCGGAACCCTGCGCTGAACCGCATCAGGGCGATGCAGGTCCCGGTTGCGCGGCCCGGCCGGGGCGGCGTGACGTCCCGGCCACGCCCGGCCCCGGGACACCTGGTCATGTGGTTCCCGCCGGCGGGGCGTGATATCTTGCGCCCGCAACCAGCATCCGGAACGGACAGGGCAATGAGGCAGGCACTCGCGATCGCAACGGCGGTAATGGCAGCCGGCGGCGGCCATGCGGATCCCTACGAGATCTGCGCGGCCGCGGATCCGGCGACGCCGGGCTATTGCGACTGTGCCGTGGCGACGGCGCAGGAGGCCGGGATCGACGGCGACCAGCTCGACCGGCTGCTGGCGGATGACTGGGCGGCGATCCCGACGGATGTGGCCGACCGCTTCAGCCTGATCGTGGTGGAATGCCTGCGCGCCACCGAGACGACGCCGGGCGCGGCTGCGCCGGTGCTCTCGGGCGGGCAGGGCGGCTCGGCGCCCTTGGGGCAGATGATGCCGCCGACCGGGCGCGAGGGCATCGCGCCGCTCGCGCTGCCGCCGGCCGCCGCGGCACAGGACCCCGAGCCCGGGGAGGCGGAGGCCGGGGATGGGGCGGCAGAGCAGATCCCTGCAGATGGCGGCAGTGCGGCGGAGGTCGCCGGGCCCGCGGACGGGACCGAGGAGCCCGCCGCTGCGGAAGGGGGCGACGCGGCGGAGCCGGCAGAGCCCGCGGATCGGGCGGCAGAGCAGATCCCTGCAGATGGCGGCAGTGCGGCGGAGGCCGCCGGACCCGCGGACCGGACCGAGGAGCCCTCCCTCGCGGAAGGGGGCGATGCGGCAGAGCCGGCAGAGCCCGCGGATCGGGCGGCAGAGAAGATCCCGGCAGATGGCGGCAGTGCGGCGGAGGCCGCCGGGCCCGCGGACCGGACCGCGGAACCCGCTCCTGCGGAGGGGGGCGATGCGACCGAGGGGGCAGAGCCCGCAGATCGCGCTGCGGAGACTTCCCCTGCGGAGGACGGTGGCGCGCCGGAGGCCGGCTCGGCAGAGGCCGCGCCTCGGGAGGCGGAGGGCGAGGCCTGCGCCGAGGAGGAAGACTGCGATGCCGCGGCGGCGGCGCCGGACCGACCGGCGCCCGAGCATCTCGCGCCGCTCGCCCCCTCGGCGCATTAGCCGTCGGCTGGACAATGGCAGCGCGCCAGCCCTCGCGGGGAAGTGTCACGCGCTTGGGCTGCATGACGCCAGTTTTCCGCGGCGAGCTTCAGAAAATCCGGGTGATCCCGCCAACTCCTGGGGAGCGGGACACGGGACCTTCGCGGAGGCCTGCCGGAGCGTTCCGCCGTGGTCCGGGAAGGTCGGGTATCTCCTGCCGCGGAGCCTTGCAGATGCCGTCCTGCGGAAGCGGAACCTGCATCATGCGGCAATGACCAGGGGCGCCGCGGCGGCACTTTGGGACAGCGGACGTCGCTCGCGCGGTCGGGACCGCAGATCCGGGGACGCCGGCGCTTGGCACCGGCGAGGCTCAGCCGAGGAGCTGCAGCCAGATCCAGGCGGTGAGCACGCAGCCCGCGGTGCCCAGCAGGACCCCGGTCGCCGCCACCCGCCGCGCCTTGCCGTACATGTCGGCGAAGAGGAAGCTGTTCACCCCCGGCGCCATCGCCGCGGTGATGACGCCGTTGCGCAGCACGTCATGCGGCACGCCGAGCCCGGTGCCGAGCCCCAGCGTGATCGCCGGATGCAGGATCAGCGAGACCGCCACGACAAAGCCCGCTGCCACCAGATCGCCCTCGGGGCGGTAGCGCACCAGCACCCCGCCGAGCCCGAAGAGCGCGGTCGGCAGCGCGGCGCGGCGCATCAGCTCCAGCCCGTCGGAAAGCACGCCCGGCATGGCCGCGCCCGAGAGGTTGAAGATCAGCCCCAGCAGGATGCCGATGATCAGCGAATTCGAGAACATCGCCTTCAGCACCGCCCGCGCGGTCTGCGCCCGGCCCATGCCGCGGTTGCGCACCATCTCCATCAGGGTGATGCCGAGCAGGTAGCAGAAGGGCGAGTGGATCGAGATGATCGAGTAGTTCGCCGCCAGCGAGGCCTCGCCATAGGCGCGCTCGCTGATCGGCAGGCCGAGAAGCAGCGAGTTCGAGAAGAGGCAGCAGAAGCCGATGGCGATGCTGTCCTCCCAGTCGCGCTTGAAGAGCACGCGCGCCCCGAAGATGCCGGCCGCGAAGCCCGTCGTCGCCCCGGCATAGAAGCTGAAGAGCAGCCGCGGATCGAAGGACTGGGTCAGGTCGAGCTGCGAGATCGCCAGGAACAGCAGGCAGGGGATCGCGAATTTCTGGCTGAACACCATCAGCCCGTCGACCGAAGAGGAGCTGATCCACTTGCGGTAGGCGGCCAGGTAGCCGAAGCCGATGACGAAGAAGACGGGAAGGACGACCTCGATCAGCGCGCCCATCAGAGGTCGAAGCTCAGCCGCAGCCCGTCATGGGCGGGGATGACATGCTCCGGCGTCTCCGCGGCGACGTCGTCATAGTCCAGATCGTGATGCATGTTGGTCAGCACTGCCTGTACGGGGGCCACGCGCTCGATCCAGCCGAGCGTCTTCTCCAGATGCGAATGGCTGGGATGCGGGGTGCGGCGCAGCGCGTCGACGATCCACAGCCGCAGCCCCTCTAGCGCGGGCCAGGAGCCCTCGGGAATGTCCGAGACATCGGGCAGGTAGGCGATATCGGCGAAGCGGAAGCCCTTGGCATGGATCGAGCCGTGCTCGACATCGAAGGGGATCAGCGTGATCGTGCCGCCCTGGCCGACCACCGAGATCGGCCCCTCGATCCGGTGCATGTTCAGGATCGGCGGATAGGGCGATCCCTCGGGCGCCTCGAACGCGTAGGCAAAGCGCACCAGCAGGTCCTTCTGCGTCTCGGCATCCGCCCAGACATTCAGCCGCGCGCGGGTGTTGAAGACGATCTGGCGCAGGTCGTCCAGCCCGTGGACATGATCGGCATGGGAATGGGTGTAGACCACCCCGTCGAGCGCGCCGACCCCGGCATCCCAGAGCTGCTGGCGCATGTCCGGGCCGGTATCGACCAGCACGCGGGTGGTGCCTTGCGGACCGGCCTGCTCGATCAGCAGCGAGCAGCGCCGCCGCGTGTTCTTCGGGTTGTCGGGATTGCACTCGCCCCAGATGCCGCCGAGCCGCGGCACGCCGCCCGAAGAGCCGCAGCCCAGGATGGTGACCGAAAGCGTCGTCGTCATGCGGCAGCCCAGGCCGCCGCGCGGGAGAAGAGCCGGTCGAAATTCGCGGTGGTCGCGGCGGTGAACTCCTCGAGCGCCAGGCCGAAGACCTCGGCGCCGACCGCGGCGGTCTTTGCCACATAGGCCGGTTCGTTGCGCTTGCCGCGATGGGGCGGGGGCGCCAGATAGGGGCTGTCGGTCTCGACCAGGATGCGCTCCAGCGGCGCCTTGGCGAAGATCGCCCGCAGCTCCTTCGAGCGCGGGAAGGCGGCGATGCCGGACATGCTGAGATAGAAGCCCAGATCCAGCGCCGCCTCGGCCAGCGCCTCGGTCGACGAGAAGCAGTGCATCACGCAGTCATAGGCGCCCGCGCGGTGCTCTTCGGCCAGGATCCGCGCCATGTCCTCGTCGGCGTCGCGGGCATGGATGATCAAGGGCAGACCGGTGCGGCGGCAGGCCTCGATATGGATCCGCAGGCTCTCCTGCTGCTTCGCGGCGCTCTCGGCGGTGTAGTGGTAGTCGAGCCCGGTCTCGCCGATGCCGACGCATTTGGGATGCCGGGCGGTCTCGACCAGTGCCTCGACCGTGACCAGCGGCAGGTCGGCCACGCTCATCGGGTGGATGCCGTAGGCGAAGAACACCTGGGCGTAGCGCTCGGCGATGCCCCGGACCTTCTCCAGCCCGGCGGGCTTGGTGCAGATCGACACCATCCGCCCGATCCCGGCCTCGCCCGCGCGCGCGATCACCTCGTCGAGCTCGCCGTCGAAATCGGGGAAATCGAGATGGCAATGGCTGTCGACGAGAAGGGGGCGGGAGGGGGCAATCATTACACGGATCCGGTCTGGAAGAGCGCGTCGGACGCGGTGGCGTCCAGCGTGTGTACCATATCGAGGATGAGGCTGCCGGGGTCAAGGTTCACCGCTGTCCCATGGGCAAGCCGCCGGGCGATGCGCGCCTGCGCCCCGGCCCAGGCCTGCGCCGCGGCATGGTCGGGCGACAGCCGGCAGAGCGCGGCCTGCATCTCGGGGCCGAGGTCGCCGGGCGCGCGGCCGGTCACCCCGGCGCGGGCCAGATCGGCCAGGATCGTGCCCAGGAGCTCCTGCATCAGCAGCCGCTGCGGCTCCGCCTCGCGCGGGGAGAGCGCCTCTGCCAGACCCAGCGCCAGGGCGCGGTCATGGTCGGGCATCCCGGCCACCAGCCGCAGCAGCGTGCCGTAGAGCCCGAGCCCGTCGAGCTGGCAGAGCCCGACCGCCGTGCCGACCGACCCGCCCGCCAGCCGCGCCAGCCGCGCCATCTCCGCCGGATCGGCAGGGATCTCGGCGCCGGTCTGCTCCAGCGCGGCCGCCAGCGGCTCTGGGCCCAGAGGCGCCAGCCGCAGCAGGCGGCAGCGCGAGCGGATCGTCGGCAGCAGGCGGCCGGGCTGGTGGCTGACCAGGATCAGCACGGTGTTCTTCGGCGGCTCCTCGAGCAGCTTCAAGAGCGCGTTCGCCGCCGCCACGTTCAGGTCGTCGGCGCTGTCGACGATCACCACGCGGGCGCCGCCATCGGTTGCGGACATCGAGAAGAACCGCTTTAGCGCGCGCACCGCATCGACCGGGATCTCGGCCTTCAGCCGCCCGGTCTTCTCGTCATAGGGCCGGCGCAGCAGGCTCAGCCGCGGCTCGGACAGCGCGGCGACGCGGCGGGCAACGGGGTGCTGCGGGTCGACATGCAGGTCGGCGGGCACCGGCTCGGGGCCGAACATGCCGCCGCCGGGCTCGCGGCACAGGATCGCGCGGGCCATCGCCCAGGCCAGCGTCGCCTTGCCGCTGCCCTTGGGGCCGGTGACCAGCCAGCCGTGATGCAGCCGCTCGCCGCCGATCGCCTGCGCGATCTCCGCCAGCAGGGCGTCATGGCCGAAGAGCCGCGGCGTCTCGCGCGGATGCGGCGTGTCGGGGAGCCGGTCCGGCTCGGGGCGGTCGCTCATGCCGGGGTCCATCCCAGCGCGTCGCGCACCCGTGCCGCCACCTCGTCGGCGGTGCCTGCCGCGTCGATCACCCGGCAGCGCCCGGGCTGGGCGGCGGCGATCTCCAGGAAGCCCGCGCGCAGCCGCTCCTGGAAGGCCAGGCCGAACCCCTCGAACCGGTCCTCGGAGCCCGCGCGGTCGGGGCTTCTGGTGCGCGCCAGCGCGGTGGCGGGGTCCATGTCGAAGATCAGCGTGACGTCGGGCTCGCGGCTGATCATCATCTCGTGCAGCCGGTCGACCAGCGCCCGGAGATCGCCGCGGGCCGCGCCCTGGTAGACGCGGGTGGAATCGGCGAAGCGGTCGGTGATGACGGTCTCGCCGCGCGCCAGCGCCGGCTCGATCAGCCGTTCCAGATGGTCGCGCCGCGCGGCGGTGAAAAGCAGCAGCTCGGTCTCCGCCGACCAGCGCCCGGGATCGCCGGTCAGCACCAGCTGGCGGATCTCCTCGGCGCCGGGCGAGCCGCCGGGCTCGCGGGTCAGCACGACGGGCAGGCCGCGCGCGCGCAGGCTCTCGGCCAGGCGCCGCGCCTGGGTCGACTTGCCCGAGCCGTCGATGCCCTCGAAGCTGATGAAGCGGCCGCGGTTCAAAACAGGCCCTTCACCTGGCCGACGAGCTTCTGCGCCAGCACCGTCGTCGCGGTGCGCACGCGCGGCACGAAGCCGCCGCGGATCACGTCGCGGTCCGAGACCAGCGGGATATGCGCGTCGGGCAGCCCCTCGCGGCGCACCACCAGATCCGCCACCTGCTGCCCGGCCGAGACCGGCGCCTCGATCGGGCCGGTGAATTCCACCGTCGCAGTCATCTCGCCGAGATTGATCGCCGGGACCAGCACCGAGGAATCGGCAGCGGCGACCAGGCCGATCTCGGTCGCGTCGCCCATCCAGACCGGGGCGGTGGCCACTTTCTGGCCTTCGGTCAGCAGATCGGTCTTCAGAAACTGGCGAAAGGCCCAGTTGACGATCCGCTCCCCCTCCTCTGCACGCGAATCCGCCGTGGGAAGGCCGGAGAGGACGAAGACGATGCGGCGCTGGCCCTGCATCGCCGAGCCGACGAGCCCGTAGCCCGCTTCGGTCGTGTGCCCGGTCTTCAGCCCGTCCGCGCCGATGCCGAGGCCGAGCAGCGGGTTGCGGTTGAACCGGTTCTGCGGCGCGCGGCCGTCATAGTCCCATTCCGGGATGGAGAAGTAGCCGTAGTATTCGGGGAAATCCTGGATGATGTGGCTGGCGAGGATCGCCAGGTCATGCGTGCTCATCCGGTGGATCGGGTTCGGCCAGCCGCTGGCATTGGCGAAGGTCGACTGGGTCATGCCCAGATCCTTGGCCCGCTGGTTCATCAGCCGCGCGAAGGCGTCCTCGGTCCCGGCCAGCCCCTCGGCCACGACGACGGTCGCGTCATTGCCCGACTGCACGATGATCCCGTGCAGCAGTTCGTCCACGGTGGGGCGGTCGCGCTCGTTGAGGAACATGGTCGAGCCGCCCATCTCGCGCGCCCGGGTGGAAACGCCGAAGCGGGTGTCGAGCGTGACATTGGGATTGTCGCGCAGCGCCTCGAACAGCATGTAGACCGTCATCAGCTTCGACATCGAAGCCGGCGGCAGCGGCACATCGGCATTCTTGTCGAGAAGCACCGTTCCGGTGGTCAGGTCGACGACATAGGCTGAACTCGCCTGTGTCTCGAATTCCGCCCGCGCCGGCAGCGCGAAAGCGGAGAAAAGGCAGGCGAGGCTGAGCAGCAGACGGATCATGGGAACTCCCTTTGGGGGTCGTGCTGCGTCTTCTATAGCGTGCCCTGCGGCGGCTTCACACCCCCGGATGCGGGCGGTATCACGCCGCCGTGAGGTCATTTCCGGCACCCGGGCCCGGGGAGGGCGCCGCCGCGGAGCTCCGCGGAAGCGCCCGCCGGATCAGAGCACGTAGCGGCTCAGATCGGCCGAGCCTGCCAGCTCGCCCAGCCGCTCCTCGACGAAGGCGCCGTCGACGGTGACGCTGCTGCCCGGCTGGTCGGGGGCGGTGAAGCTCAGCTCCTCGAAGACCCGCTCCAGCACGGTATGCAGCCGCCGCGCGCCGATATTCTCGACCGAGCGGTTCACCTCGGCCGCGATCCGCGCCAGCGCGGCAATGCCGTCCTCGGTGAAGGCGACGCTGACCTCCTCGGTCGCCATCAGTGCGGCATACTGCCGGGTCAGCGCATTGTCGGTCTCGGTCAGGATGCGGATGAAATCCTCCTCGGTCAGCGCGCGCAGCTCCACCCGGATCGGCAGCCGGCCCTGCAGCTCGGGCAGCAGATCCGAGGGCTTGGCGATATGGAAGGCGCCCGAGGCGATGAAGAGGATGTGGTCGGTCTTGACCGCGCCGTACTTGGTGTTGACGGTCGTGCCCTCGATCAGCGGCAGCAGGTCGCGCTGCACGCCCTCGCGGCTGACATCGGCGCCGCGCGCCTCCTGCCGGGCGCAGACCTTGTCGATCTCGTCGAGAAAGACGATGCCGTTCTGTTCAACAGCATGGACGGCGGCGCGGTTCACGGTTTCGTCGTCCAAGAGCTTGTCCGCCTCCTCGCGCAGCAGGACCTCGTGGCTGTCTGCCACGGTCATCTTGCGCGTCACCTTGCGGCCGCCGAAGGCCTTGCCGAAGATGTCGCCCAGATTCATGCCGCCCATTCCCCCCATGCCGCCGCCGGGCTGGCCGGGGATGTCCATCATCGGGAAGGGCGAGGAGGTGTCGGAGACTTCCAGCTCGATCTCGTGGCCGTCGAGCTCGCCCGTGCGCAGCTTCTCGCGGAACCGCTCGCGCGTGCCCTCGCGGGCGTCCTTGCCGGCGATCGCCTCGATCACCCGGTCCTCGGCGGCCTGCTGGGCGCGCGCCTTCACGTCCTCGCGCATCTGCTCGCGGATCATGGCGATGGCGCTGTCGACGAGGTCGCGGATGATCTGCTCGACATCGCGGCCGACATAGCCGACCTCGGTGAATTTCGTCGCCTCGACCTTCAGGAAGGGCGCCTTGGCCAGCTTCGCCAGGCGGCGGCTGATCTCGGTCTTGCCGACGCCGGTCGGGCCGATCATCAGGATGTTCTTCGGATAGACCTCTTCGTGCATCGCCGGGTCGAGCTGCTTGCGGCGCCAGCGGTTGCGCAGCGCCACGGCGACAGATCGCTTGGCCTCCTTCTGGCCGATGATGAAGCGGTCGAGCTCGGAAACGATTTCGCGGGGCGTGAGCGTGGTCATCCGTCAGTCCTTTTCGGTTCGGCTGGTCACATACGCAGCCGCGGCGCGGATTTGAAGGGGTTGAAACCGGCTTCCCGCGCGCCGGGGGCGCCATCGGCGGCGCCCGGCCGCCCGGCCCGGTCCGCCCTGGCGATCCCTCTTGCCATGGCGGACCTGCCGCTGCCAGCCCACGGCGCCGCAGGACAGGACGAGCCGCCATGGACGTGTTCGACCTCGCCGCAGACCCTCCGCCCGCTGCAGGCGCATCTGCAGGCCACGCGGCCCGCCGCCAATCCGGCGCTCATCGCCTCCCTGGCGAGGGATGCAGCGAGGTCAACCTGCGGCAGTCTCCGGGGGCGGACGGTCCATGACCGGGCGGTGGTGGAGCTCCTCTTCGTGCCCGCGGCGCGGATCCCGGGCGCTGGCTCGCCTGAGCGGCGGAAAATCTGGCCGGATCAAGGGGCTGCCGCGGCATCCGGCTGGAAAGCCTCAGCGTCCAGGTTCCCGGTTCCTGCCTGAGGCTCGGCAATCGGGCCTTCGGGGAGCTTCGGGACTATCCGGCGGGAGCCACACGGCTCTTCCTCTGCAAGGCCCTCGCCCGAGGTGCGGGGCACCTCCCGGGCGGCCTGCCCCGGAGCGGGGGGAGGGGTGCGGGGAGGGGGGGAGCCCCCTCCCTGCGGTCAGGCGGAGATCGCCTCGACCGTCAGATTGCCATTGGTGAAGACGCAGATATCCGACGCGATCGCCATGGCCTTGCGCGCCACGGTCTCGGCATCGTGATCCGTCTCCATCAGCCCGCGCGCGGCGGCAAGGGCGTACATGCCGCCCGAACCGATCGCCGCGATGTCATTCTCGGGCTCCAGCACGTCGCCGGCGCCCGTGATCACGTACAGATCCCTGCCGTCGGTGACGATCAGCATCGCCTCGAGCTTCTGCAGGTACTTGTCCGTGCGCCAGTCCTTCGCCAGCTCGACCGCCGCGCGGGCAAGCTGGCCGGGCGTGGCCTCCAGCTTCGCCTCCAGCCGCTCCAGGAGCGTGAAGGCATCCGCCGTGGACCCCGCGAAGCCGGCAACCACGTCATGGCCGCCGGGCGAGAGACGCCGGACCTTGCGGGCCGTGCCCTTGATCACCGTATTGCCAAGCGAGACCTGGCCGTCGCCTGCGACGACAACCTGGCCCCCCCTGCGCACGCCGATGATCGTCGTGCCGTGCCAGCCGGGGAACTCGTCGCTCATCGGATCAGAGCGCGCTGTCGATCCAGCTCTGCAGCGTGGCCTTGGGCGCCGCGCCGGTCTTGTTCGACACGACCTGGCCGTCCTTGAACAGGAACAGCGCCGGGATGCCGCGGACGCCGAGACGCGCCGGAGAGACCGGGTTCTCGTCGACATTGACTTTCACGATCTTGACCTTGTCGCCATATTCCTTGGCCAGCTCTTCCAGAGCCGGGCCGATCTGGCGGCAGGGACCGCACCATTCCGCCCAGAAGTCGACGACGACGGGAACGTCGGACTTGACGACTTCGGTTTCGAAAGTGTTGTCGGTCACGGGGACGGTTGCCATGGGTGCCTCCTTGGCGTGAACTTCAGGCTGGCCCCCTACCTAGGGGAGGCCGGGGCATCAATCAAGATGTTGGGGTCGAGCGCAGCAGCGCCGCCATCACGAGATCGTGGGGCAAGGGCATGAGCGTCGCCGTCCGGGTCCAGAGCAGCGCTGTGGAAATCCGCTTTCCCGGGTAGACCGCCCCCAGCATTGCGGCATAGGCGCCCATCTGGCGCAGGAGCCCCTCGGGCACCTCCTCCGGGCGCTCCGGCACTGTGCGGTTGGTCTTGAAATCGACCGCCAGCACCTCGGTCCCGGTCACCTGCAGCCGGTCGATCGTGCCGTAGAGCACGCGGCCGAGCGCCGGGACATGCGCCGAGAGCGGCACCTCCGCCAGGGTCTCGGGGGCGAAGAAGGGCAGGAGCGCCGGGTGGTCGAGCACCGCCGCGGCCTCCGCGAGCACCGCCTCGAGCGCGGCGCCCCCGGCCGCATCCGGCCCCTCCGCCAGGATCTCCGCCGCCCGTTCGCCGCGCGCCGCCGCCGGATGGCCCGCCAGATGCTCCAGCAGCAGGTGGATCTGCCGCCCCGTGCGCAGCGCGGTCTCCTCGTCGCCCCCCTCGCCGGGCAGCGCCTTGGCACCGCCGAGCCCCGAGGGCGCCAGCGTCGGCAGCGCATGCTCCGGCGCCTTGGCGGTCTGGCGCAGCCAGGCGGGCAGGGCGGGGCGCGCCGCCTCTTCCTCCGCTTCCGCCTCGCGCGGTTCGGCCACCGCCCAGTCGCCGGTCTCCAGCCGCAGCCCCTGTCCGGTCGGCGCGGAGAGGGCGCGCGCCCCGGCCAGCACCAGCCCCTCCTGCACCTGGCCGTACCAGGTGGTCTGCTGGCCCAGCTTGCCCGCCGCGGCGACGATCAGCCACTGCTCGGCCCGGGTCATGGCGACATAGAGCAGGCGGTCGCGCTCCTCCGCCTCGGCCTGGGCGACGCGCTCGGCGGCCTGCATCAGCGCCGGCGGCAGCTCGTCCCTGGGCAGCCGCCAGGCGGGCCAGGAGCCCTCCCGCGGCAGCAGGATGTCCTGGCCGGAATTGCGGAAGGCGGCGCAGTCGGGCAGGATCACCACCGGCGCCTCGAGCCCTTTCGAGCCATGCACCGTCATCAGCCGGATCGCGCGGCCCGCCGCCTCGGCCTGGCGCTTGATCTCGACATCCTCGGCGGCCATCCATTCGAGGAAGCCGGTCAGCGAGGGGATCTCGGCCTGCTCGTAGTCGAGCGCCTGCTGCAGCAGCCCGTCGATCGCCTCCTCGCATTCCGGCCCCAGCCGCGCAATCAGCCGCGCGCGGCCGCGATGGCGGGTCAGGATCCGGTCCAGAAGGTCGTAGGGGCGGCGCAGATCGGCCAGGTTGCGCAGGTCGTCGAGGATCGCGAACGTGTCGGGATGCATCTCCGCCTGGCGCAGCGCGGTCCACAGGTAGCTGCCCGCCGGGCGCGGATGCGCCAGCCGGAAGAGGTCGTCCTCGGTCCAGCCGAAGATCGGCGAGCGCAGCGCGGCGGCCAGCGACAGGTCGTCCTCGGGCAGCGCCAGGAAGGCCAGCAGCGCCAGCAGGTCGCGCACGGCGAGCTCTTCGCCCAGCTTGATCCGGTCGGCCCCCGCGACTTCGAGCCCCTCGGCTTTCAGCGCGCGCATGGTCTCGAAGAACAGGTCGCCGCGGCGGCGGAAGAGGACCAGGATGTCGCCCTCGTGGATGCGCCGGCCCTTGCCGCTGCCCGCGGGCAGATGCGCGCTGTCGACCAGCTCGCGCACCTCCTTGGCGACCGCCTGGGCCAGCTGCGCGGTCGGGCTTTCGGGATCGAGCCGGTCGACCGGATCCCAGCCATCGGCATTCTCCTCCTCGCCGCTCTCCTTCTCGGGCAGGATCGCGGGCCAGAGATCGACCCGGCCGGGCAACTCGGAGCGGAAGGCGACATGCTCGGGCGGATCGCCGAGACCCGAGACCCCGGGAAAGGTGCGGTCGACGGCGGAAAGCACGGCCTCCGCCGAGCGGAAGGAATGCGCCAGCCCGCGCGAATGCAGCGTCGCGCCGATCGCCGCGAGGCCGGTGCCGAAATGGCCGCGCATGCGGTCGAATTCGCGCGGATCGGCGCCCTGGAAGGAATAGATCGACTGCTTCTTGTCGCCGACCACGAAGATCGTGCGGGGCACCTCGCCGCGCGTGCCCTCGCCGGCGGTGAATTCCTGCGCCAGAAGGCGGATCACATCCCATTGCTCGGGGCTGGTGTCCTGCGCCTCGTCGACCAGGATGTGGTCGATCCCGCCATCGAGCTTGTAGAGCACCCATTGCGCCACCGCCGGATCGGTCAGCAGCGCCCGGGTCCTGAGGATCAGGTCGTCGAAATCGAGCCAGCCGCGGGCGAGCTTCGCCGCTTCGACCCGCGGCAGCAGCGCGGCGGCATAGCGGTGGAGCACGGCGGTGCGCTTCGCCGCGGTCAGCGCCAGCCGCACGGTGCGGGCATCGGCGACGCGGGACATCAGCCCGTCGAGCGCCTCCATCAACTCGGGGCCGAGCGCGGCGCGGGTGGGCTTGGTCGGAAAGCTGCCGGTCTTCGGCCCGAAGGGCGTCTTGGCCGTGGCGCCGAAGAGGAACGGCCCCTCCAGCGCCTTCAGCAGCCCCATCGAGGGCACGAAGGGCGCCAGCCGCGCCAGCGCGGCCCCGGCCTTGCCGTCATTGCCGCCCTTCGACTGCAGCACCGGCACCAGCGTTTCCAGAAGCTTGCGGTCGCCCGGGGCGAAGGCGCAGTCGACCAGGTCGGCCTCGCTCTGCCCGGGCAGCAGCCCCATCGTCTCCCACAGCGCCTCTTCGTCCGGCAGCCGGGCGAAATCGGCGCGGGCATGCAGGATCTGCGCGGAGAGCCCGGCAATGTCCTCGCCGCCCATCTGCAGCGCCATCGCGTCGATCAGCCCCGCCTCGGGCCCGTCGGCCATCTCCTCGACCACCCGCTCGATCATCGCCGCCTGGGTGCGCTCGTCGATCTCGGTGAATTGCGGGCTGACCCCGGCCTCTAGCGGGAAGCGGCGCAAGAGCGCGGCGCAGAAGCTGTGGATCGTCTGGATCTTCAGCCCGCCCGGCGTCTCGATCGCGCGGGCAAACAGCCGCCGCGCGCGCAGGAGCCGCTCCTCGTCGAGCCCGGTCTCGCCCAGCTTCTCCAGATCGGCGCGCAGCGCCGCGTCGGGACGCATCGCCCATTCGCCGAGCGTCTGGAACAGCCGGTTCTGCATCTCGCTGGCCGCCGCCTTGGTGTAGGTCAGGCACAGCACGTTCTGCGGCGCCACCCCCGAGAGCAGCAGCCGCGCCACGCGGTTGGTCAGCACGCGCGTCTTGCCCGAGCCCGCATTGGCGGCAAGCCAGGTCGATTCGCCCGGCCGCGCGGCCTCGATCTGGCGGCGCGTCGCCTCGTTCACCGCGGTCATTCGTGATCCCCCACTTTCAGGGTTTCGGCATGCTGGGTCAGGTCCCACTCGCCGCCGCGGCTGAGATGGTCGTAATCCGACCATTCGCCCTGGCTCTCGCGCGCGACCTGCGCGGTGAAGCCCGTGGCGGGGTCGAGGAAGCGGGTGAAGAGCCGGTGCAGGCTTTCCGGCACCAGCTCCACCGGGATCTTCTCCAGGTCGGCGGGCACGGTCTCGGGGCGGGCGGCCAGGCCGATATACTCGGCGCCGACCACATGCAGCGGGCCGAGCGCGCCGAAGGCCCCGGCCTCGGCCAGGTAGGCGGTGATGTGCAGCTGCTTGTTGTAGCGCGCCTGCTGCTTCTCGGTCGGCGGCTTGCCGGTCTTGTAGTCGTAGAGCCAGACCGCGCCGCCCGGCGCCTGGTCGATCCGGTCGGTCTTGACCACCAGCTCGACGCCCGTCGTCGGCAGCACATGGCCGCCGCCCTGCTCGGTCGCCATCAGCGTGCCGCGGCCGCGCCGGATCTCCTCCTCGGCGATGAAATGGTCGGCGATGCGCATCAGCCGCGCCAGCCAGAACCGCCGCGCGGTGGGCCAGGGCACGATCCGCTCCAGCACCTCGGCGCCAGTGCCGAGCAGCAGCGCCTTCTGCCGGGCGCGGTCGAGCCCGGGGAAATGCGGCACGACCTCTTCCAGCACCTGGTGCAGCACGGTGCCGCGCAAGGACGCCTCGGGGCGGTGGCGCAGCGGGTCGAGCGCGCGCAGCCGCAGCACGTGGCGGGCATAGATCTGGTAGGGATCGCGCAGCAGCGTCTCGACCTCGGTGACCGACAGCTTGCGCGGCCGCGCCGCCCGCGGCGGGGCAGGCGAGGGACGCGGCGCGGGCGGCTCGGACACCGCCGGCACGTCGAGCGCGGCGGCCAGATCGCACCAGTGCCGCCCGCGGCGGCGCATATCGGCCAGCGCTTCGGGCCCGCCCTGCTCCGGCAGCCCGTCGAGCAGGTTCGTCAGCCGGTTCAGCCAGCGCGAGGGCACGGCATCGGCCTCGGCCGAGCGCACCGCGCGGGCCAGCACCACCTGCGGCGCGCCCGCCGCCTGCTGGAAGTCATGCGCCGCCAGGCCGATCCGCCGCTCGGGCAGGAGCAGCCCCGCCGCCTTGCGCATCTGCCGGTTCAGCCAGGGATCGGGCTCGGGCTGCTCGGGCCAGACGCCGTCATTCAGCCCGGCCAGGATCACCAGCTCCGCGCCCTGGACCCGGGCCTCGAGCGTGCCCCAGATCATCACCCCGGGATGCGGCAGGGCCGGGTCGCGCACCTCCTCGGACATCGAGCCGCGCAGCACCGAATTGAAGGTGACGACGTCGAGCTCGCCGCCATGCCCGGCATCCTGCGCCAGCGCGTTCATCGCCTTCTCGGCCGCCTCGCCGTCGCGCCCGTCCCAGAGCGGCACGCCGCTATCGGCGAAGGCGCCGCGCGCCAGCAGCTCCACCCGGGCGCGCAGATCGGCCAGATGCGCCTCCAGCGTCCGGGTGCCGACCGGTTCCAGCCCGTCAAGGCAGTCCGCCACCCAGGCCGCCCAGGCGGTCGCCTCCGGGTCGTCGCGGGACGCCGCCCATTCCGTCAGCGAGCCGCGGTCGGGGAAGGCCGGGCCCTTGCGGCGCAGCCGCAGCTCCAGCTCGCGGGTCAGCCGCAGATGCGGGCCGCGGCGCGAGCCGATGCCGACATGCGGGTTCTTCAGGATCACAACCAGATCCTCGGCGGTCAGCCGCTGCCCCATCAGCCCGGCCACCGTGCGGATCAGCCGCCCCGTCGCGGTCTGGCCCAGGGGCTCGCCCGCGCTGTCATCGGGCTCGATCGCCCAGCGGTCGAGCGCCGCGGCGACCCGGCGGGTCAGCACCCGGTCGGGCGAGATCAGCGCCGCCTGCACCCCGTCCTCGGCCGCCTTGCGCAGGACCACGGCGATCGCTTCGGCTTCGGCGCGCGGATCGGCCGCCTCCAGAAGCGTCAGATTCCGCGTCGCCGCGCCCAGATCGCCCAGCGAGGGCCCGTCGCGCATCCAGCCATCGGTCACTGGCGCAGGCCGCAGCGCCATCGAGATCAGCCGGTTGCGTGCCGGATCGGGCGCGTCCTGGCCCGCGAGCCAGGGGGTGACGTCCTCCGGCGCCAGGCCGAGATCGCGCAGCAGCAGGGCGAAGCGGTACTGCGGATGGTCCTCCTGCCGCTCGGGCGCGGTCAGCGTCGTCCAGATGCCATGCGGCATGTCATGGTCGAAGCCGGGCAGGATCAGCCCGCCCTGCGGCAGCCGCGCCACCGCCTGCATCAGCAGATGCGTCGTCCCGCGCGAGCCGGTCGAGCCCGCGACAAAGACCGGATCGGCGGGCGGCGCCGCCTGCCACAGCCGGATCAGCGCCTCCACCTCGGCGCGGGCGCGCGCCGCCGGATCGGCCAGCGGGTCCGACAGGCCCAGCTCCAGCACGATCCTCAGGAAGGCCATCGCCCGCTGCCAGTGGCCCGAGGCATCGGCGATGTCGAGATTGAGGATGTCCTCGATCGGCACCCCCTCGACCTGCGCCTCGTCCATCAGGTTCGCCAGCCCGCCCGCCAGGTCGAAGGCGGCCGAGGGCGGCGCCAGATCCGGCTGGGCGGCGATCAGCGCCGCGGTCAGCCGGGTCAGCTGCAGCTGCCGCGCCAGCTGCGACTGCGGCGGCGCGCCATGGGTCATCAGCCCCGCGCCCGCCTCGGTGACGAGCTTCAGGCGCGGCAGGAAGCCGGGGCCGGTCGCGTGGAACAGCTCCTCGATCCGCCGCTTCATCCGCTGGGTGTTGACGTAGACGGTGACGCGGGCGATGGCCTCGGGCGGCTGGCCCTCCAGCCGCTGGCGCAGCCCCGCGGCCAGCGCCGCCGGGAAATCCTGGCCCGGGGCCAGCGAGAAGACG
This sequence comes from Poseidonocella sp. HB161398, assembly GCF_005870025.1. Classification (GTDB taxonomy): domain Bacteria; phylum Pseudomonadota; class Alphaproteobacteria; order Rhodobacterales; family Rhodobacteraceae; genus Mangrovicoccus. The sequence goes on along the minus strand of NZ_VATA01000013.1, from coordinate 98,242 downwards.
CGGGGGCGGTCCGTGGGCTCAAGCATGGGAGAGCATCGCCTCGGCCTCGGCGATCCCGCCGGGATGGCCGACATCGCACCACATGCCGGGATGGAGCACGCCGAAGAGCCGTCCTGCGGCCAGCGCCGCGTCCCAGGCGACCTTGACCGAGAAGACCGCGTCGGGGCAGGCGGCGACCGGCGCCGTGGCGAGGATCTGCGCGCCGGTATAGGCCAGTTCGGGCGCCCAGCTCAGGCGGCCCTCGGCATCCATGGCAAAGCCCGATTTCAGCGCATGGCCGACCGCCCGCTCCGGCGGGCAGAGCAGCAGCAGCGCATCCATCCGCGCCGGGTCCCAGGCCGCGGCCAGCGTCGCCATCGCCAGCGGCCCGGTCCAGACCGCGTCGGTGTTCATGGTGAAGACCGCCTCCGGGTCCCCCAGCAGCGGCAGCGCCGCCTTCAGCCCGCCGCCGGTATCGAGGATCCTGTCCCGCTCCTGCGAAAGCAGGAGCCTCCTGGCTGCCGCCGCCGCCTCGATCTGGCCGGCCAGGTAATGCGCATTCACCGCGCGCCGGGCGATCTGCGGGATCGCGCATTGCGCCAGCGCATGGTCGAGGAGCGGCTTGCCCGCCACCTCGATCAGGGGTTTCGGCCGCGTGTCGGTCAGCGGCCGCATCCGCGTGCCGAAGCCGGCGGCGAAGAGCATCAGAGCGTCGGGACTGTTCCGCATCGGTCCTTCAGGCTTTGCAGGTGTTCCGGGGTCGGTTCGGGCAGGGCGGCCAGCGCAATGTCCTTCAGCGCGGCCAGCGAGGGATGGGCCAGGTCGGTCTGCAGATGGCCCCAGACCCGGGGGATCAGGTCGACATAGCCGGGCTTGCCGAAATGCAGCGACAGCCGGGCGAAGACGCCGAGGATGCGCAGGTTGCGCTGCGCCCCCATCGCCGCATAGGCCAGATCGAACGCGCCGGGCTCCGCCCCGGTGAGGCCCAGGTAATGCGCCCGCGCCGCCGCCGCCGTGGCCGGGGCGACATCGCGGCGGGCGTCTTCCAGCAGCGAGACCAGGTCATAGGCCGGATGCCCGGCCGCCGCGTCCTGGAAATCGAGAAGCCCGACCCGCGCCGCGCCGGAGCGCTCCGGCAGCCAGAGCAGGTTCTCGGCATGGTAGTCGCGCTGGACCAGCACCCGCGGCCCGTCATGCGGGGCGAGCACGGCGCGCAGCGCCGCGCAGAGCGCCGCCCGCGCCTGCGGATCCGCCGCCTTGTCGCCGCCATGGGCGTACCAGTCGAGCGCCAGCGCCCCCAGCTCCGGCATGGTCGTGCTGTCATAGGGCATCAGCCCGGCGGGCGCCTCGTGGCGGGCCAGCACCGCCAGCACTTCGATCGCAGCGAGATAGAGCGGCTCCTCGCAGGCGGGATCTGCCTTTGCCAGCCGGGCGAAGAGATCGTCGCCCAGATCCTCGATCAGCAGCAGCCCGCGCGCCTCGTCGGCATGCAGGATCGCCGGCGCCGAGAGGCCGAGCCCCGCCAGATGGCGGGCGATCGCCAGGAAGGGACGGACATTCTCGCCGCGCTCGGGCGGGGCGTCCATCAGCACGGCCGAGCCGCCGCCGGGCGCGGTGACGCGCGAATAGCGCCGGTTCGAGGCGTCGCCGGCCAGCGGGCGGCAGGCGGCATCGCCCCAGCCTGCGGCCTCGAGGAAATCGCGGAAGGGATCAGTCAGCATGCGTGGTCTCGGATAGGAAGCTCAGCCGCGGGCCCCAGCCCGCATCGCTCCAGGTCAGGGTCAGCGCGCGGGCCTCGCCCGCGGCCTCGGGCGCGAAATCGAGGGCCAGCGCCGCGGCGGGCAGGTCCTCGCCCAGCCGGTCGGGCCATTCGACCAGGCAGAGCGCGTCGTCGAAGGCGGCCTCCAGCCCCAGCTCCAGCACCTCGTCGGCATGGGTCAGCCGGTAGAGGTCGCAATGCCAGATCTCCAGCGCCCCGGCCTGGTAGCTCTGCACCAGCGTGAAGGTCGGCGAGGGCACGTCCTCGTCCAGCCCCTCGGCCGCCAGCAGGTGCTTGATCAGCGCGCGGGCGAAGGTGCTCTTGCCCGCGCCGATCGGCCCGGACAGCGCCAGCACGTCGCCGGCGCCCAGGCGCGGGGCCAGGCGGCGGGCAAGGGCTTCGGTATCGTCCGGAGCGGGGAGGCGGAGGGTCAGGCTCGGCATGGCGCGACTATGGGCGGCGGCGGGGCCGGGCTCAAGGGGCAGATGGCCCGGGGCTCAGAACGCCTCGGGCTTGGCTTCGCGCGCCATGTGGTCGAGCACGGCATTGACGAAGCGGGATTCCTTGCCATCCGGGAAGAAGGCCTGGGCGATCTGCACGTATTCGACGATCACCACCCGCGGCGGCGTGTCGGCGACGGTCAGCTCGGCGCCCGCGACGCGGAACAGCGCCCGCAGCGTCGGGTCGATCCGGTCGATCGGCCATTTCGCCACCAGCGCGCGGTCGGTCATCTGGTCGATCGCGCCCTGGTTGTCGACGGCGGCATTGACCAGCGTGCGGAAGACCTTCACGTCGGCCTCCTGCATGCTGTAATCCTCGAATTCCTCGCCGAAGCGGTGATCCGCGAATTCCTTGATGATCTGGCCGATCGGCGCGTCGGACTGCTCCATCTGGAACAGCGCCTGCACGGCGAAGAAGCGCGCGGCGGAGCGCAGCGCGCGGCGCTGGTTGCCCGAAAGCCCGCTCATGACGCGTTCCCGCCGGCCTTGAAGCCGATGCCCTTGGGGGCGGGCTTGAACTGGCGGGTCAGCGCGATCAGGTGCAGCGCGGCCGCTGCGGCGCCGCCGCCCTTGTTCTGGCCCTGCGCGTCGGCGCGCACGACGGCCTGCTCGGTGTTCTCCACCGTCAGGATGCCGTTGCCGATGCAGGCGCCCTCGAGCCCGAGCAGCTGGATCGCCCGCGAGCTGTCGTTGCAGACCGTGTCGTAATGGGTGGTCTCGCCGCGGATCACGCAGCCGAGCGCGACGAAGCCGTCATAGTCGGCCTGGCGGTAGGCGATGCGGATCGCGGTCGGGATCTCCAGCGCGCCGGGGACCTCGACGGTCTCGTGGGTGCAGCCGGCCGCCTCGATCTCGGCGCGGGCGCCCGCGAGCTGCGCCTCGGAGATCTCCTTGTAGTAGGGAGACACGACGATCAGCAGTTTCGCGGGCTCGGTGAAGACCGGGCGGGGCAGGGTGTAGTGCGAAATCGACGCCATGGGTCAGTCCTCGATCCGGCGGGTGTCGACGATGGAAAGCCCGTAGGCATCGAGGCCGACGATCTTGGGCTTCGGCGAATTGGTCAGCAGCACCAGCTCGTGCAGGCCGAGCGAGCTGAGGATCTGCGCCCCGAGCCCGTAGCGGCGCAGCGTGGCGGGGCTTGCGGCATCCTCGGTGGCGAGCTTCAGCGTGGTGTCGCGGATCAGCACGACGACGCCGCGGCCCTCCTTGGCGATCTGCGCCATGGCGCGCTGGAACTCGGCCGAGCGGCCTGCCTCGCCGATGCCGACGATGTCGAGCATCGGGTCGAGCGTGTGCATCCGCGTCAGCACCGGGGCGCCGTCATCGACATCGCCTTTGACCATCGCGATATGCTCGTCGCCATGGGACAGGTCGGTATAGATGCGCAGCGACCACTCGCCGCCGAATTCCGAGGTGATGGTGCGTTCCTCGGTGCATTTCACCAGGTTGTCGTGGCGGCGGCGATAGGCGATCAGGTCGGAGATCGTGCCGATCTTGAGGTTGTGCAGCTGGGCGAAGGCCACCAGGTCGGGCAGCCGCGCCATCGAGCCGTCTTCCTTCATGATCTCGCAGATCACGCCGGTCGGGTTCAGCCCGGCAAGGCGCGAGACGTCGACCGCGGCCTCGGTATGGCCGGCGCGCACCAGCACGCCGCCGTCGCGGGCGCGCAGCGGGAAGATATGGCCCGGGGTGGCGATGTCGGCGCCGGTCTTCGACGGGTCGATCGCCACCGCGACGGTGCGGGCGCGGTCATAGGCGGAGATGCCGGTGGTCACGCCCTCGCGCGCCTCGATCGAGACGGTGAAGGCGGTTTCGTGGCGCGAGGAGTTCTGCGAGGCCATCAGCGGCAGGCCGAGCGCGTCGATCCGGTCGCCAGGCAGCGACAGGCAGATCAGGCCGCGGCCATGGGTGGCCATGAAGTTGATCGCTTCGGGCGTTGCCATCTGCGCCGGGATCACGAGGTCGCCCTCGTTCTCGCGGTCTTCGTGGTCGACGAGGATGAACATCCGCCCGTTGCGGGCGTCGTCGATGATTTCCTCGATCGGAGAGATCGCGTCCTTGTATTCGCCCGATTCCGACATCACGCGACTCCTGTTGCCTTGCAATTGGAGCGTCCGGTTAGCGCAATGCGGCGCAATTGACCAGAGCGGAGCGACGCCGGCGACTGTGCAGGGAAGCACGGAAAGGCGGCGCTCTGCGCGGTGGCGGCGGGATCAGGGCGCAGGGGCGGCCGGACGGGGCGCCGGCCCTAGTCGGCGGCGCGGTACCAGGCGACGATCATCGCCCGGTCCTCGGCAGTCATGTAGTTGTAGGCGCCGGGCGGCATCGCGTGGGTGACGCCCGCCTGCAGGTAGACGTCGCGGGCATGGGCGGCCACCCAGTTCGGCGTGTCGAGCCGCACGCCCTTCGGCGCCACCGGCCCGGCCCCGGGCACGCCCGGCTCGGGGGCGTGGCACATCGAGCAGTTGTTGATGACCAGATCGGCGACATCCTCGAAGCCCGCGGCGGCGGCGAAGCGCTCGGCCCGCGGCGTGAGGGCGGCATCCTCTTCCCAGTCCATGTTCTGCACCGGCGCGAGGCTCAGCCCCATCACGGCGAGGAACAGCAGCAGCGTCAGCCCCCAGGTCCACCACAGCAGCTTCTTGGTGGCATGCATGGTGTTGAAGAAGTGCCGGATGGTCACGCCCATCAGGAAGACCAGCGCCGCGATCAGCCAGTTCCACTCGCTGGCGAAGGCCAGCGGGTAGTGGTTCGACAGCATCATGAACAGGACCGGCAGCGTCAGGTAGTTGTTATGGGTCGAGCGCTGCTTGGCGATGATGCCGTATTTCGGATCGGGCGTGCGGCCGGCCTTCAGGTCGGCGACGGTGATCCGCTGGTTCGGCATGATGATGAAGAACACGTTGGCCGACATGATCGTCGCGGTGAAGGCGCCAAGGTGCAGCATCGCCGCGCGGCCCGAGAAGACATGGGTGTAGAAGAAGGCGATCACCACCAGGATGGCGTAGAGCCCGATCATCAGCTTGGCATGGTCGTCGCCGAATTTCGACTTGCAGATCTGGTCATAGGCGATCCAGCCGAAGGCCAGCGAGCCCAGCGAGATCAGCACCCCCGCCCAGACCGGGATGTCGAGCACGTTCGGGTCGATCAGGAAGATGTCCGCGCCCAGGTAGTAGACCAGCACCAGCAGGGCGAAGCCCGAGAGCCAGGTCGCATAGCTTTCCCATTTGAACCAGACCAGGTCCTCGGGCATGCGCTCGGGCGCCACCAGGTATTTCTGGATATGGTAGAAGCCGCCGCCATGGACCTGCCACTCCTCGCCCTTGACGCCTTCCCTGGGCTCCAGCGGCGGCCGCAGCCCGAGATCGAGCGCGATGAAGTAGAAGGAGGATCCGATCCAGGCGATGCCGGTGACGACATGCAGCCATCGCACGGCGAATTCCGCCCAGGTCTCGATCAGGGTCATGTCCATCGCGCTCTCCTCCCTTGCGTGGCGCCCGTCCGGACCCCGCCGGACCCGGAGGCCCGGCGGGGGAGTGCTGTCAGTCCAGCGGATTGCCCGCGATATTGGCGACGATGCCGCGGATGATGTTGGTGCCGTCCTCCTTGCGCAGCTCGTCATACCAGGCGCGGGTCCTGGCCTCGTCCTTGGCATGGGTCACGTCGCAGCGCTTGCGCGCGCGCAGCACCAGATCCGCGGCGCGTTCCGAGCGGCGGTTCTGGTAGCGCTTCAGCGCGTCCTCGACGCCCAGCGTGTTGGTCTGCAGCTGGATCGCCAGCACCACGGCATCCTCCAGCGCCATGCAGCCGCCCTGGCCGATATCCGGCGTGGTGTTGTGCGCGGAATCGCCCAGAAGCGCGATCCGCCCCTTCACCCAGGTGTGGAACGGGTCGATGTCGTGGATCTCGACGCGGTTGGTCGTGGCCGGGTCGAGCCGCTCGATCAGCGTCTGCACCGGCTCCGCCCAGCCCGCGAAATGGCTCCGCAGGGTCGCCTTGAACTCGCCGCGGTCGACGCTCAGCCCGGCGGCCTCGGGCGTGTCGAAGAAGAAGTAGAACCGGCCGTCGGAGATCGGCATCAGCGAGACCCGCTTGCCCTCGCCGAGGAACACCGTCCACTGGTCGTCGGGCGCCAGGTCGGCGGAGATGGGCACCAGCCCGTTCCAGTTCACGTAGCCCGCATAGCGCCGCTCGGCCTTCTGGCCCAGCACATGGGTGCGTACCACCGAATGCGCGCCATCCGCGCCGATCAGCATGTCGGCCGTGTCTGTGGAGCCGTCCTCGAAGGTGGCGGTGACGGTGTCGCCGTCCTGCGCCACGCCGGTCACCTTGCGGCCCAGATGCAGGCTCTCGGAGCCGAAGACCCGCATCAGCATCATCTGCAGCTCGGCGCGCGAGACCGGGTAGGGGCGCTGGCCCACTTCCTCGACCAGCGGCGCGAAGCTGAACTGGGTCATGGTCTCGTCGGTCAGCCCGTCGATATAGGCCATGTGGTCCATCCGCCCGCCCATGGCGGCGACCTCGTCGCGCAGGCCCAGGTAGTTCAGGCACTTGACCCCGTTCGACCAGACCGAGATGGCCGCGCCGACCGGCCGCACCTCGGTGACGCGCTCGTAGATGGTGACGTCCCAGCCGATGCGCCGGAGCGCGAGCCCCGCGCTCAGCCCGCCGATGCCCGCGCCGACAATGATTGCCTTCATGATCGTTACCTCTGGAAAAACTAGCTGCCGCGATAGGTGGAATAGCCGTAGGGCGAAAGCAGGAGCGGCACATGGTAATGCGCCGTCGCGTCGGCGATGCCGAAGCGGATCGGCACCACGTCGAGGAACAGCGGGCTCTCCGTCGCCTGCCCGCTGGCGCGCAGGTAGTCGCCTGCCATGAATTCCAGCTCGTATTCGCCGATGGAGAAATTCTGCTTGGGAAGGATCGGCGTGTCGGTGCGGCCGTCCTCGTTGGTATGCACGGCCGCGAGCAGCTCGCGTCCGGCCGGTTCCATCCGGTAGAGCACGATCTTCAGCCCCGCCGCGGGACAGCCGCGGGCGGTGTCGAGAACATGCGTCGTGAGGTATCCGTTCATTCTTGCCCCGTTTTTCGGCATATTCGCCCAATTAATGGGCGATGCCGGTCACTTCTTTCGCTTCCGCTTGTCGCGGGCGCCGCAGCATCTGGCCGCCCGTCTACAGTTCCCGACGGAATGGGCGCAAGCAAGAGGGTGCATCGCAGCACCCTGGCGAAAGAGGGACATTGACATGAGTGATGAATCCATAGGCACCGAGGCGCAATTGCGCGACCCGAATTACATGCCGCCGATTGCCAAGGCGATCCCTTTGGGGATCCAGCATGTTCTGTCGATGTTCGTCTCAAATGTGACCCCGGCGATCATCGTCGCGGGGGCCGCGGGCTTCGGCTTCGGCTCCGGCTCGCCGGACTTCCCGGAACTGCTCTACCTGATCCAGATGGCGATGCTCTTCGCGGGCGTGGCGACGCTGATCCAGACCGTCTCGATCGGCCCGGTCGGCGCCAAGCTGCCGATCGTGCAGGGCACCTCCTTCGCCTTCCTGCCGATCATGATCCCGCTGGTGGCGGGCAAGGGGGTCGACGGGCTCGCCGCGCTCTTCACCGGCGCCTTCATCGGCGGCCTCTTCCATTTCTGCCTGGGCTTCTTCATCGGCAGGATCCGCTTCGCGCTGCCGCCGCTGGTGACCGGGCTCGTCGTGCTGATGATCGGCCTGGCGCTGGTGCAGGTCGGCATCCAGTACGCCGCGGGCGGCGTGCCGCTGAAGGGCACCGAGGAATACGGCAGCCTCGCGCACTGGTCGGCGGCGGTGATCGTCATCCTGGTGACGCTCGGCGTGAAGTTCTTCACCAAGGGCATCCTGTCGATCTCGGCGGTGCTGATCGGCCTGGCGGTGGGCTATGTCTACACCATCCTGATCGGCACGCTGCCGGTCTCCTCGATCGCCGGCAGCTGGAGCAATGCCGCCGCCTTCTCGCTGCCCGATCCGTTCCGCTACGGCTTCGAGGTCTCCATTGCCGCGATCATCGGCTTCTGCCTGATGGCCGTGGTCTCGGCGATCGAGACCGTGGGCGATGTCTCGGGCATCACCAAGGGCGGCGCCGACCGCGAGGCGACCGAAGAGGAAATCACCGGCGCGACCTTCGCCGACGGGGCGGGGACGGCGCTGGCCGCCGCTTTCGGCTCCTTCCCGAACACCTCCTTCTCGCAGAATGTCGGCCTGATCGCGATGACCGGGGTGATGAGCCGCCACATCGTCACCATCGGCGCGATCTTCCTGATCATCTGCGGCCTGGTGCCGAAGGTCGGCGGGCTGATCCGCACCATCCCGATCGAGGTGCTGGGCGGCGGCGTGATCGTGATGTTCGGCATGGTCGTGGCCTCGGGCATCTCGATGCTCTCGGTGGTGAACTGGGACAAGCGCTCGATGGTGATCTTCGCGATCTCGCTGTCGCTGGGGCTCGGCCTGCAGCTCGAGCCCTCGGCGCTGCAGCACCTGCCGGATACCGCGCGGATCCTGCTGACCTCGGGGCTGCTGCCGGCCGCGGGCCTGGCGGTGGTGCTGAACCTGGTCCTGCCGGTCCCGCTGAGCGAGGAGAGCACCGAGGAGATCTCGGGCGGCATGGCCGGCTCGAAGACCTGAGGCCCTGTCCCGCCCCGGCGCCGCAGGCAGCCGGGGCCTCCCGCGGCCCGAAAAAAAAGGCAGGCACCGCGCGGTGTCTGCCTTTTTTCTATGCGTTTGCCCTGGGATTCAGCGCGGGCTGCGCTTCGCCAGGATGCGCTGCAGCGTGCGGCGGTGCATGTTCAGCCGCCGTGCCGTTTCCGAGACGTTGCGGTCGCAGAGCTCGTAGACGCGCTGGATATGCTCCCAGCGGACGCGGTCGGCGGACATCGGGTTCTCCGGCGGCGGCGGCAGCTCGTCCTGCGCGGCCAGGAGCGCCGAGGTGATGTCATTGGCATCGGCGGGCTTCGACAGGTAGTCGGTCGCGCCGATCTTCACCGCGGCGACCGCGGTGGCGATGGCGCCGTAGCCCGTCAGCACGACAACACGGCAATCCGGGCGCTTTTCGCGCAGGACCTCGACGACATCGAGCCCGTTGCCGTCTTCCAGCCGCAGGTCGACCACGGCGAAGGCCGGGGGACGCGCCGTGGCGATGGCCTTGCCCGCTGCCACCGATCCCGCGCATTCGGGTTCGAAGCCGCGCTTTTCCATCGCCCGTGACAGGCGTTTCAGGAACGGCTCGTCATCGTCCACCAGGAGCAGGCTTTTATCCTCCCCGATATCCTGCATCTCTGCTTCGGCCATGACATTCTCCGTATTTTAAGTTTTTTCAGGTCTAGGACACCCGTTCGCGGACGTCAATTTGCGTCACATCCTGTCGATGAAGCAAGCGGTCCGCTCTGCAACATCTTCGGCAAGCGAAGTGCCGGCGGCGAAATCGGGATGGCGGAAGAACTCCACCACGCCGTAGCCGGGCAGGACGAGATAGGTGAAGGTCGAGTGGTCGACCAGATAGTAGGGATTGTCGCCGGCATCCTCGTGCAGGCGGTAATAGGTCTTGTAGGCCCGGCTCGCCGCCTTGACCTGCTCGGGGCTGCCGGTCAGGCCGATCATCCGCTCGTGGAAATTCGCCGCGAATTCGCCGACTACCTCGGGCGTGTCGCGCGCCGGATCGACCGAGATGAAGACCGGCGTCACCTCGAGCCCCAGCTCCTCCTCCAGGATATAGGCGGCCTCGGCATTGCGCTGGTTGTCGAGCGGGCAGACATCGGGGCAGAAGGTGTAGCCGAAATAGACCAGCGAGGGCTTGTCGAGCACCTCCTTGTCGGTGACCGTCCGGCCCTGCGCGTCGACCAGCGTGAAGGCGCCGCCGACCGAGCCCATGCCGCCCGCGACCTGGGTCTCGCGGCACTGGGCGAAACGGTCGTCCGGCCCGCCGGAGAGCAGGACATAGCCCGCCGTCGCGCCGATCGCGGCGACGATCGCGGTCCCGGCCAGGAGGGCGGCAAGACGGGGGGACATGGCATAACTCCTTTGCACTCCGCCTGCATCCCATATAGAGAGACGCAATTGCGACCAAGAGGGAACTGGCCAGGGCGACCGTAGACATGCAAGATCCCGCGCTCGATCCGTTCAACCCTGCGGCCCGCATCCACTGGATCCGTCTGAGGACCCTCGTCGTCCTGCGCTGGATCACCGTCGTGGGCCAGCTCGCCGCCATCACCATCGTCGACCGCTACTTCCATGTCGAGCTGGAGCTCGGGCTCTGCTATCTCGCCGTCGGCGCCGCGATCATCGCCAACCTGCTGGCGATCCTGGTCTTCCCCGAGAACAAGCGCCTCAGCGAGAGCGAAGTGGTCACCATGCTGCTCTTCGACATCTCGCAGCTCTCCTTCCTGCTCTACCTGACCGGCGGCCTGCACAACCCCTTCGCGCTGCTGATCCTCGTCCCGGTGACGATCTCGGCCTCGGCGCTGACGCTGCGCTCGACCATCCTGCTGGGCGCGGTGGCCTGCTCGCTGCTGACGCTGGTGGCGGTCTTCCACCTGCCGCTGCGCACCGTGACCGGGCGGCTGGTCGACATGCCGGCGGATTTCATCCTGGGGTTCTGGCTGGCGCTGAATATCGGCCTGGTCTTCCTGGCCGCCTATGCGCGCCGCATCAGCCTGGAGATCCATTCGATGTCCGAGGCGCTGCTGGCGACGCAGATGGCGCTGGTGCGCGAGCAGAAGCTGACCGATCTGGGCGGCGTCGTCGCCGCGGCCGCGCACGAGTTGGGCACGCCGCTGGCGACGATCAAGCTGGTCAGCTCCGAGCTGGTCGGAGAGCTCGATGATCCCGACCTGAAGAGCGATGCCGAGCTGATCCGCGACCAGGCCGACCGCTGCCGCGACATCCTCCGCTCGATGGGCCGCGCGGGCAAGGACGACAAGCACCTGCAGACCGCGCCGCTCGACACGGTGATCCGCGAGTCGGCCGAGCCGCACATGGCGCGCGGCAAGCAGGTGCATTTCCACGTCGCTCCCGCCTCGGGCGGCGACAGCGAGCAGCCGGTGATCTACCGCAAGCCCGAGATTATCCACGGGCTGCGCAACCTCGCCCAGAATGCGGTGGATTTCGCCGAGGGCCATATCTGGGTCGATGCGCAATGGACCGAGGATTCGATCATCATCCGCATCGCCGATGACGGCGCGGGCTTCCAGCCGCAGGTGATCGGACGGCTCGGCGATCCCTTCCTGCGCCGCCGCAAATCCGCCGAGGAGAAGGCGCAGCGCCCCGAATACGAGGGCATGGGGCTGGGGCTCTTCATCGCCAAGACCCTGCTGGAACGTTCCGGCGGCACGGTGCGGTTCTCCAATGGCCGCGACCTCCATGCCGGGGTGAAGCCGGGGCAGGGGCAGCGCAGCGGCGCAATCATCGAAGTGACCTGGCCGATGGACCGGCTGACCCGCGGCGAGCGCGGCGCGCTCGGCGAGAACGAGCTGATCCGCGCCTAGATCGCGGCCTGGATCCGGGCCTGATTCCGCGCCGGGATGCCAGCTTGGCCGCGCGCGCTTCCCGGCCGCCTTAATGGTCTGTTAATCATTCGGCGTCACCGCTTACAGGGTGGATTTGAGCCGGAAGAGGATTCATGGAACTGGTCGTGACTGGCCTTGCAATTGTGGCGGCGGGCCTCGGGTCGGCCCTGGCGGGGCTGGCCTGCCTGCGCCTGGCGGCCCGCCCGGCCCCCGCGGGGCCCGGCCCGGCCGCGGGCGGCGAGGCGCTGGTCTACCTCTTCCGCGACCGCACCATGGTGGATGCGACGGCGCGGGCGCTCGGCCTGCTCTCGGCCGGGCCGCCCGGCGCCGATGACTGGAGCCGCTTCCTCGCCACCTTCGCCTTCCGTTTCGCCCAGCTCGAGCAGCGGCTTTCCGACCTGCGCGACGGCGACGGGCTGGAGCTGGCCGAGACCGCCAGCGGCCCGGCCGCGCTGACGCTGCTGGCGGAGCGCCATGGCGGCGTGCTGCGCATCGCGCTGGACGAGGCAGGGGGCGGCGCGGCCGCGGCAGGCTGCGAGCGCCAGGCGCTGCAGGCGCTGGAGCTGGAGCTCGACCTGTTGCGCACGGTGGCCGAGGACAGCCCGGTCCCGACCTGGCGGCAGCAGCCCGACGGCACCGTCGTCTGGGCCAACCGCGCCTACCTGTCCGAGACCCAGCTGGAATTCGGCGATGCCGCGCTGGCCTCCTGGCCGCCAAGGCAGCTCTTTCCCGGCCTCGGCTTCGAGACCTGGGAGGAGGCCGCGCCGCCGCGGCGCATCTCGCGCAAGGGGCGCGACCGCGACCGGCCGCACTGGTACCAGCTGCACAGCCGTCCGGGCGACGCGGCCAAGCTGTGCTTCGCGCTGCCGATCGACGAACTGGTCCAGGCGGAGGCCTCGCTGCGGGATTTCATCGGCACGCTCGGCAAGACCTTCGCGCAGCTGCCGATCGGCCTGGCGATCTTCGACGCCAAGCGGCGGCTGGTGCTGTTCAACCCGGCGCTGATCGACCTGACCGCGCTCGGCGCCGAGATGCTGAGCCAGCGCCCGACGCTGCATGCCTTCCTCGACGCGCTGCGCGAGAACCAGCGCATCCCCGAGCCGCGCGACTACAAGAGCTGGCGGCTGCGGATCGCCCGGCTGGAGGCGGCGGCGGAGGATGGCCGCTACAAGGAGACCTGGACGCTGCCCACCGGCCAGACCTACCGCGTCACCGGCCAGCCCCATCCCGACGGCGCCGTGGCCTTCCTGTTCGAGGACATCTCGTCCGAGGTCTCGCTGAAGCGGCGCTTCCGCTCCGAGATCGACCTGGGCCTGTCGGTGCTCAACGCCTTCGAGCAGGCGGTCGCGGTCTTCGATCCCGACGGCGTGCTGGTGCTGTCGAATTCCGCCTATGGCGAGCTCTGGGGGATCGCGCCGGAGATCGCGCTGTCGCGCATCACCCTAGGCGACGCCTTCCGCCACTGGGGCCTGCCGGAGCAGCACGACCCGCTGCTCGAGGAGGTGCGCAGCTTCGTCCTGGCCGAGGGCCAGCGCTGCGGCTTCTGCTTCGTGCTCGATGCGCCGGATGGCGGGCAGGTCCATGCCAGCCTGCGCTCGCTGCCGCAGCGCGCGACTCTGGTGGAATTCGGCCGGTTCAGCCCGGCCGAGAGCATGGCGCCGGGGCTGGCGCCCGTGGCGGCGGTGCCGCTGCGCGCCCAGGGCTGAGCGGTCAGTTCCGCAGCACCGTGCAGACCGAGCCGTATTGCCGGATCTGGTTGCACAGCTGCACCGCCTCGCCGCGCGAGCCCGCGCCGAGCTGGGCGGTGTACTGGGCGCCGCGCATCGAGGCGAGCTTCACCCGCGCGATCACCGGATCATGGCGCTGCAGCACCGGGTTCATCCGCGCGGCGGTGCGGTAGCGCGCGGCGGCGACGCTGCGGCTGGTATGGGCGGCGACGATCACCGCCCAGGGCGCCAGCGGCGGATCGGTGCGGAATTGCGGGAATTTCCGGGTCGAGGCCAGCTCGATGCAGCTCTCCGAGAAGGGCCTGCCATCGGCCAGCGCCAGATCGACCGCGTCCGGCGGCGCATCGCGCCAGGCCATCGCGCTGTGCCCGGTGATCCCGGCGACATAGGCGCGGGTCTCGCCGGGCAGCCCGCCCGAGCCGGCCATGAATCGCGCCACCCGCTCCTCGCCGCCGTTATAGGCCGCCGCCGCCAGGCCGAGATTGCCGTAGGCGTCGCGCAGATCCGCCAGATAGGCCGCCGAGGCGGCCAGCGCCGCGGCCGGGTTGAACGGATCGGCGAGCCCGCGCAGCCGCGCGGTGCCGGGCATGAACTGGGCGATGCCAAGCGCGCCAGCCGGGCTGATCGCATAGGGGTCGAACAGGCTCTCGCGCCAGATCAGCCGTGCGAAGAAGCCCGGCGGCAGGTCATGCGCCTTGGCCAGGGTCTCGATCGCGCTGCAGGTATCCTCGACCCGCCGGGCCAGGCGGATGCAGATCAGCCCCTGGCCGTCGCAATCGGGGTGGGGCTCCGACAGCCGCTGCCCGTCCGAGGCATAGGCCCGGCCCGGCCGCGGCACGGGGCGGTCGCTGGCCAGGGGCGCCCGCGGCGGCTCCGAGCCGGGGCGCGCCTCGGGGCGGAGCGGCAATGGCGGCAACGCGGGCATCAGGGGTTCTGGCAGGACCGCTCCGGGAGGCTCCGGCGGAAGCGGACGCGCTGGCGGCACGGGCGGCGGTCCGGCCCCGGGACGCAGCGCCGGCCGCGGCAGGGCGGCCAGATCCGGCGCCGCCAGGGCGGCCGCCGCCAGCGGCGGCACGGTTTGCGCAGGCGCGGCCGTGGCAGCGGCCAGCACCAGGATTGCGGCAATGGCACCCTTCACCGGAAACCTCCTCGCAATGACTTTCGAAGTATGGCTAATTCGTCGCCCATTCCGGGCTGCGACGCAATGGCCGCGTTGCCCAAGCCATGGGCTCCGCCCGGCAATGCACCGCGCGCAACCCGGGATTCCGGGCTCTGCCCTTTTCCCGGAAGGACATTTGACCTATCTTGAATATCAACCGAAGAGGAACCCACATGCCGCATCTCGTCCGCGTCTATATCCGCCAGGTCATCATCGGCTTCTGCCTGTCCGCCGTGTTCGTGACCGGGCTTCTCGCCCTCAACGTGGCCAATCTCTGGCATCTGGTGACCAGCGACAGCGCAGGCTGGATCGCCGTTCTGATGCTCTGGGTGTTCAACGGCATCGTCTTCGCCGGCGTGCAGTTCGCCCTGGCACTGCCCTCCGGGCGCGACGATGACAGCGGCCGCGGCCGCCGCCGGATGATCCCGGTCATGCTCGCCGAGCCGGTGCGGGTGCCGGTGCCGGTGCGCAGCGAGTCGCCCCGCCGCGGCTGATCCCGCGGCCAGAGCGCCGCGGCAGATAGGTCGAGTTCTACGGAAAGATTTCTCCCGCCACCCGGGCGGGGGCCAGAAGGCCCGAAGGCGGCGGGGACCGCGCGCAACCGTGGAGGCATGCATTCCCGAGGACCTGTATATACAGGTGGGCGCCAGATAACCGGACCAGGGCCCGGCCAGAGCCAGCTCCCTCGGAGTTGCTTAAGGCCACCGGAATTTTGCCACAGACACGAGTCGGGCAGATCCGCCAGCGCAGTACCTAGGGCCGGGCGGTCTGCGGCGCAAGGGGAAAGCGGCGAAATCCTTGCGGATCCCGTCGGCCGGGCTTGCTGGATGTTCCGCAATTGTTCATAATTCTTCCATGTCCCTGACCTATCCCGATCCGCAGCTTCCGGCCGATCCGGCGGCGCTCACCCCGGGCCAGCGCCTGGCGCGCGGCACCTGCCGCCATCTGCGCGGGCTCGATTTCGCCACGCTCGAGGAATTCGTGCCCGATCGCGGGCTCAGGGTCGATGTCATCGCGCTGGGGCCGAAGGGCGAGATCTGGGTGGTCGAATGCAAGTCCGGCCGGGCGGATTTCGCCGCGGACCGCAAATGGCAGGGCTATCTGGACTGGTGCGACCGCTTCTTCTGGGCGGTGGATGCGGCCTTCCCGCAGGAGCTGCTGCCGCCCGGGACCGGGCTGATCCTCGCGGATGCCTGGGATGCCGAGATCCTGCGGACCGGCCCCGAATCGAAACTCGCCCCGGCGCGCCGCACCCGGCTCATCCGCAGCTTCGCCCGCCAGGCCGCCCAGCGGCTGCAGGGACTGCGCGATCCCGGCGCGTCGGGCGGGCTGCCGGGCTGAGTCGCGGGCCCAGTCCCGCGCCCTGTCCCGCGCCGGGCCCGACCCGGCGCCGCCCGGTCTCAGCTCTTGACCAGCCGGGCCCGTTCCACTGCGGCCAGGATTTCCTCTGCGATCTCCTCGGCCTCCTCGGGCTCGAAATCCATCGCGATCTCGCTGCCGCCCGCGGCCACGAAGATCCGCACCATCCCCAGCGAGGTCGGGCCGATCTGCAGATCCGCGGAGGTGTCGCTTTCGTCGTTGATCCCCATGATGAGACTCCTTTCACTTGATGCGCCTAGCCAAAGCCGCGCAGGCTGGCAAGCGGAGGAGACCATGGACGACACCTGGACGCTGCGCGACCCCGCTCCGGGGGATCTGGGATGGATCATTGCCGAGCACGGGCGCCACTATGTCGGCGAAGAGGGATTCGACCCCGATTACGAGCGCTCGGTCGCCGAGGCGCTGGTGAATTTCCTCGGCCAGCGCGATCCCGGCCGCGACCGGATCTGGATCGCCGCGAAGGGCGGGGCGCCGATGGGGTCGATTCTCTGCGCCGGCGAGGGCGACGAGGCCTGGGCGCGCTTCTTCTACGTCCATCCCGGGGCCCGCGGCCATGGCGTCGGCCGGATGCTCCTGCGCGCGCTGATCGACCATGCCCGCGCCCAGGGATTCGTCCAGGTGATCCTCTCCACCCATGCCGAGCAGGAGGCCGCCTGCCGTCTCTACGGCCGCACCGGTTTCACCCTTGTCGACAGCGCCCGCTCGCATGCCTGGGGCCGTCCGCTGACCGAGCAGACCTGGAGCCTGCCGCTCGACTGACCATCTGGCGCCCTGGCCGAAAAATCTTTCCCGAACCCGCTTGCAATCCCCGGCAGCGCTATGTAGAGGGAGGCTCCGGGCCGCCTTAGCTCAGTTGGTTAGAGCGCTGGATTGTGGATCCAGAGGTCCCCTGTTCAAGCCAGGGAGGCGGTACCATTTTTCCCGGAACGGCAGGCTGCGGCACGACCGCCGGCCCGCCGTTCCGGAAAGAAAATCCCCTAGTATTCCCCGTTATCTGCGCCTAGCCCCTCGGGCATGGACTGGCATATTCACTATATCAATGCCCGCGGACAGCTCGACCCGGCCGAGGCGCCGCTCCGCGAGGGCATTGCTGCGGCAAGCGATCTTCTGGCGGATGGCGTGCCCGATCTGGCGGTCGACATCGTCGTGCAGGTTTCC
Organism: Poseidonocella sp. HB161398; assembly: GCF_005870025.1. Classification (GTDB taxonomy): domain Bacteria; phylum Pseudomonadota; class Alphaproteobacteria; order Rhodobacterales; family Rhodobacteraceae; genus Mangrovicoccus. The sequence continues at coordinate 81,045 of NZ_VATA01000013.1, read as the reverse complement.
GCCTTTCCGGCGCCGCAGCCGCTTGCCGTCTCCGGCGCGGCGCTGTCGCGCGGGCGGATCGACCTGATGGCCGATATGGCGCAGTTCCGCGACCCGGCGACGGATGCCGCGCGCTACCGCGGCCAGAGCCTCCGCACCATGCTGCACGAATACCACCACGCGCTGCGCTGGGAGGGGCCGGGCTATGGCCGGACGCTGGGCGAGGCGCTGGTCTCCGAAGGGCTGGCGCAGGTCTTCGTCCACGAGCGGGCAGACACGCCGCCCGAGCCCTGGGAAACCGCGCTCGACGAGGCGTCCCAGGCGGCGCTGGCCGCGCGGGCCGAGGCAAGTTTCGGGGAGGCGGGCTATTCCCATCCCGGCTGGTTCTTCGGCATGGGCAGCCTGCCGCAATGGGCGGGCTATGCGCTGGGGGCGGCACTGGTGCGCCGCTACCTGGCAGAGACCCCCGGCACGACCGCGCTGGGGCTGGCGCATGCGCCCGCGGCGCTCTTCCGTCCGGGCCTGGCCGCGATGGCGGGCTGAGCTGCGCGGGACCCGGGACGCCCGCCCGCCTTGGGGATCAGGGCAGCTCGACCGGGATCTCCTCGCTGAGCGCGCCGTCCTCGCCGAAGACCAGGATGCGGCTGTCGCCGGTGACGACGGCGTACCAGCCGGGCCCGGCCGTGACGGCGACGGGCACCGCGCCCTCGGGCAGGGCCAGCTCGGCGGGCAGCGCGATCCGCGGCCGGTCGTTCAGGACCCGCATGACAAGCAGCCCGGTGATCGTTAGAAGGCCCAGAATCATCACCGCTGTCAGCACCGTCACCAGCCGCCTGAGGAATCTCAGCGAGGGCGGTTCCTGAAAGTCTTCCGGAGTCTTCTCCATGTCGTCCACGTCCCGTCTCCTCGAGATTGCGATCCAGGCCGATCCGCCCGCGCGCCTTGATAAGGCGCTGGCGCGCGATGTGCCAGCCGGGGAGAATCTCAGCCGCTCGCGGCTCGCCAAGCTCATCGCCGAGGGCGCAGTCCGCCGCGGCGGCGCGGTCCTGTCCGATCCCAAGGCCAAGGTGGCCGAGGGCGACGTGATCGAGATCGCCATCGGCCCGGCGGAGGAAATCGATGCGCGCCCCGAGGCGATCCCGCTGGAGATCGTCTACGAGGACGCCGAGCTGATCGTCGTCAACAAGCCGGTCGGGATGGTCGTCCATCCCGCGCCGGGCACGCCCTCGGGCACGCTGGTCAACGCGCTGATGCATCACTGCGCCGACACGCTGTCGGGGATCGGCGGCGCGCTGCGCCCGGGCATCGTCCACCGCATCGACAAGGACACCTCGGGCCTGCTCGTCGTGGCGAAATCCGACCGCGCCCATCACGGTCTGGCCGAGCAGTTCGCCGCCCATAGCGTCGAGCGGGAATACCGCGCGGTGGTCCATGGCGTGCCGGATGCGGGCGATCCGCGCCTGCGCGGGCTGCGCGGCATCTCGATGGAGCCGGGCGGGGTGATCCGCATCGCCACCGAGCTGGGCCGCCACCGCACCGACCGGCAGCGCCAGGCGGTGATGTGGGCGAATGGCCGCCGCGCCGTGACGCGCGCCCGGGTCGAGGAGCCGTTCGGCGCCGCCGCCCTGGTGACCTGCTGGCTGGAGACCGGGCGGACCCACCAGATCCGCGTCCACATGAGCTATGCCGGCCATGCGCTCCTGGGTGACGACACCTATGGCGGGCGGCGCAAGCTGCCGAAGACCATGGAGCCCGGGGCGCGCGCCTTCGCCGAGGGCTTTCCGCGCCAGGCGCTGCATGCCGCGACGCTGGGGTTCGAGCATCCCGCCACCGGCGAGCACATGAGCTTTGACGCGCCGCTGCCTGCCGACATGGAGGCGCTGCTGGACGCGCTGCGCAGCGCGCCCGCGGCCGGATAGCGGGAACAGCCGCCGCCCCGCAGGGGTTACAGATGCTCATATGCCGGTGAGGGGACTGACACAGTCTCGCAAAACTGCACAGCCTGTGCGCTACTTGTGCGAGCCAAAAGCTGGACGCGCAGACTTGTAAACTGACCGGTTCAGTTCTAGCTTATGTAAAAGCGTGTTACATCTGGCCCCGGAGGTCACCCTATGAGCAACTACGGCAATCTTCCCGCCCCGAGCCCGGAACAGGGTCTCAACCGCTACCTGCAGGAAATCCGCCGGTTCCCCATGCTGGAACCGGAGGAGGAATACATGCTGGCCAAGCGCTGGGTCGAGGACCAGGACACCGAGGCGGCCCACAAGATGGTCACCTCGCACCTGCGCCTCGCCGCCAAGATCGCCATGGGCTACCGCGGCTACGGACTGCCGCAGGCCGAGGTGATCTCGGAGGCCAATGTCGGCCTCATGCAGGCGGTGAAGCGCTTCGATCCCGAGAAGGGCTTCCGCCTGGCCACATACGCCATGTGGTGGATCCGGGCCTCGATTCAAGAGTACATCCTGCGCTCCTGGAGCCTCGTGAAGCTCGGCACCACCTCGGCGCAGAAGAAGCTGTTCTTCAACCTGCGCAAGGCCAAGGCGCGGATCGGCGCGCTCGAGGACGGCGATCTGCGTCCCGAGCACGTGCAGAAGATCGCCCAGGACCTGAACGTCTCCGAGGCCGAGGTCATCTCGATGAACCGCCGCCTCAGCTCGGGCGATGCCTCGCTGAACGCGACGGTCGGGGCCGAGGATGACAGCGCCACGCAGTGGCAGGACTGGCTCGAGGACGAGGACGCCAACCAGGCGCAGAGCTACGAGGAGGCCGACGAACTGGCCGCCCGCCGCGAGCTCATGGCCGAGGCGATGAGCGTGCTCAACGAGCGCGAGAAGGACATCCTCGCCGAGCGCCGCCTGCAGGAGAGCCCGATGACGCTGGAGGATCTCTCCACGCGCTACAACGTCAGCCGCGAGCGCATCCGCCAGATCGAGGTCCGCGCCTTCGAGAAGCTGCAGAAGCGCATGCGCGAACTGGGCCGCGAGAAGGGCATGCTGGCCACGGCCTGATCCCCGCTTTCCGATCCTGCCCGGGCGGTCCCGAAAGGGCCTGCCCGGCGGGCACCGGAAGGTTGTATCTGATTTAATTTATTTGATACCGGCCGAATCCGGCTAGTCTGTCCCCATCCGGGTTTTCCGGGGAAAGGGGCATGACATGAAATCATTTTACCGGGTCCTTGCCGCGGGCTGCCTTCTGGCGGCGGGCGCGGCGCAGGCGCAGGACCGGCCGAATATCCTGGTCATCTGGGGCGACGACATCGGCTGGCAGAACGTCTCGGCCTACGGCCTGGGCACGATGGGCTACACCACGCCCAATATCGACCGCATCGCGGCCGAGGGCGTCCGCTTCACCGACCATTACGCGCAGCCCTCCTGCACCGCGGGCCGCGCGGCCTTCCTGACTGGCCAGTACCCGATCCGCTCGGGCATGACGACGGTGGGCCAGCCGGGGTCGGCGCTCGGATTGCAGGCGGCCTCGCCGTCGCTCGCCGAAGAGCTGAAGCAGGTCGGCTACCGCACCGGCCAGTTCGGCAAGAACCATCTCGGCGACCGCAACGAGCACCTGCCGACCGTCCACGGCTTCGACGAGTTCTTCGGCAATCTCTACCATCTCAACACCCAGGAAGAGGCCGAGCAGCGCGACTACCAGAATTTCGGCAAGGAATTCTCGGGCTCACTCGAGGAATACGAAGAGCAGTTCGGCACCCGCGGCGTTCTGCACACCTTCGCCACCGAAGAGGACGACCCGACCGAGATGCCGCGCTTCGGCAAGGTCGGCAAGCAGACCATCGAGGATACCGGCCCGCTGACCCAGGAGCGGATGAAGAATTTCGACTATGCCGAGATGATTCCCCTGGCGATCGACTTCATGGCCGCGGCCAAGGAGGCGGGCGAACCGTTCTTCGTCTGGCTGAACACCTCGCGGATGCATCTCTATACACGGCTCGACGAGGACTGGCGCTATGCCGCCGAGATGTACACGTCGGAGGCCGATCTCTACGGTTCGGGCATGCTGCAGCATGACCACGACATCGGCTATGTCCTTGACTGGCTGGATGAGCAGGGGCTCAGCGACAACACCATCGTCTGGTACTCCACCGATAACGGACCGGAGCACAATTCCTGGCCGCATGGCGGGACCTCGCCCTTCCGCGGCGAGAAGATGACCACCTACGAGGGCGGCGTGCGCGTGCCTTCGATGGTGCGCTGGCCGGGCCATATCCCGGAGGGCACGATCCTCAACGGCATCCAGCAGCATCAGGACATGTTCACGACGCTCGCCGCGGCGGCCGGCATCGAGGACGTGAATGCCGAGGTGATGGAGGAGAAGAGCCAGTATATCGACGGGGTCGACAACCTCGCCTACTGGACCGGCGAAGCCGACCACTCGTCGCGCAACAGCATGTTCTACTATTACGAGAGCCGGCTGATGGCGGTGCGGATGGGGCCGTGGAAGCTCCACTTCGCCACCAAGGAGGATTACTACGACACGATCGAGGGCCGGACGGCGCCGATGGTGTTCAACATCCGCATGGACCCGTTCGAGAGCTATGACAGCACGGATGCCTATGGCCACCTGATGCAGAAGGTGTCCTGGCTGATGCAGCCGATGAACGTGCTGATGCAGGAACACCTGAAGACGCTGGCCGAATATCCCCCGGTGCAGGGCGGCGCGTCCTTCGACATGTCGAACATCGTCGAGGATTTCATGTCCAAGGGCATGCAGTAGCGGCCCGGACAAGCGAAAGGCCGCATCCCCGCCGGGATGCGGCCCTGCCCGATGCTACCGGGGACGGGCTCAGCGGAAGCTGCGGCTTTCCTTGATCTGGTCCCAGGCCCAGACGACTTCCTGCAGGCGCTCCTCGTCGGAGCGGTCGCCGCCGTTCATGTCCGGGTGCAGGACCTTGATCAGCGACTTGTACTGCTTGCGGATCTCCACCTTGGTCCAGGTGTCCTTGGCCTCGAGGATCTCCAGCGCGCGGCGCTCGGTCGGCGGCAGGCGGCGGGTGCCCGAGGAGGGATCGCCCTTGCCGGGGTTGCGCGTCGCGTTCTCGCCCAGCACCTGATGGGCGTCGTCGATCCCGAGCCGTGCCCAGGCGCGCTCTTCCACCGACTTGCGGAATGGCTTGGTCTCGCGGCCCCAGACCTTGTCCTTGTCGATCTGCTCGTTCATTTCCTCTTCGGTCGTGCCGTTGAAGAAATTCCACTTCAGATTGTACTCGCGCACATGGTCCTTGCAGAACCAGTAATAGTCGTCGAGCTGGTCGGGACTCTTCGGCGCGCGGTACTTTCCGGCCTCCTGGCAGCCGGGATGTTCGCAGACGCGCTGCGAGGTGTCGAAGGCGCCGGACATGCCGCGGCGGCCGCGGCCGCGCTTCTTCTTGGCGGAAGACACGGACATGTCGAACCCGAAGGGATCTTCCTTGGCCATCAGAGTCACCTTTTCTTTAGGACCACAGCACGGTAGCAATTCGAAACAGGCGGGAAGTTTAGCGTTTAATTCGCCGAGAGGAAGAGGGGCGGGAGCAAAAAATGGGTATTGCAGACCAGATTCGCCAGCGGCTCGACACGGCATTCGCGCCGGTCGCCCTGTCGGTCATCGACGAGAGCCACCTGCATGCGGGCCATGCCGGGCATGACGGCTCGGGCGAGAGCCATTTCCGCGTCTCGATCGCCGCCCCGGCCTTCGGCGAGATGACGCGCGTCGGGCGCGAGCGGGCCATCCACAAGGCGCTCGGCCCGGAGATCATGGGCGCGATTCACGCGCTCGCGCTAGAGATCCGCAGCTGAGCCGCCCGCGGGTCCTGCCGCGCTCAGCCGGCGTCGGGCATCGCCGCGACCGGGGCCGCTGCCGTCCCGGCTGCCGCAGCCGCGGCGGGGCGGCGGAAGACCAGCACGTTGACATAGACGGTCTTGCTGCCGGTCAGTCCCTGCTTTTCCTGGCAGGGCAGCACCTCGGCGCGCTGGAACTCCCAGCCCGCCGCGGCTTCGGCATTCAGCACCTCTGCCAGCGCCGCCGCATAGCGCGCATCCGGCGTCTTGGCGCCCTTGGCCTTCTGGCCCCGCTCGGGCGCGGGGATGACGTGGTATTCGTAAGTCATGGTACCTCCGGTCTGGCTTCGCGTTACCTTCTCGCATCCGCCGCGTCAAAGTCCCATGTTAACCCGGAAGTAACCCTGTGACCGTTAGCTCCAAGCCATGTCCCGCCTAGAACTCATCCTCCTCTGCCTCTGTCTCGGCGCCTGCTCGGCCAGGCTGCCCGGCCCGGATCCGATGACCATGGCCGGTCTCGACAGCGCGGGCTACGTGCTGGTGCGCGACCTGCGCCATTTCCAGGAGGCGGTGATCGGCTCGGAACTGGCCGGGGAGGGCTACCGCGCCGAGGTGGAGCCGGACGGCACCGTCTCGGGCCTCTATGGCGGCCAGCCCTTCCGCGGCGTCTGGGCCTATACCGCCGACGGCCGATACTGCCAGAGCCTCGACGGCAATCTCGCCGGCGATGCCGCGGCCTGCTACTGGGTCGCCGTGAAGGATGGCAGCATCCGCTTGATCCCCGCCGAGGCAGGCTGAGCGGCCGTCGAGGGCAGGCTCCGGGAGGTCCGGGCGGCGTGCTGCCAAACTGGCAATGGACAAGCGGCGATGCGGCAGGCGTTCGCCTGCGGATGTGCAGGGCCCTGGGTCCAGACCGCGGCGGCAAGCTGGTCGGTCTGCGTTCATCCGGGGGCGTGCGGGGCATTGCCCGAGGCAGGCAGGGCAGGGTCATGCGTTCACCGGCATTGACGGATAGCCTCTGTGCCGAGGGGGCGCGGTGAAGTCCCGGAAGTTGGACTGCCCGAAGGACATCCCGCAGGTATCGGCGATTGGCGCCGGGTCGGCATTTCCACGATCATCGGACAAGGGGCCGCCCGCTCCGCATAGGGATCCCGAGCCTGGCTGCGAGCTGGCAGGGCCCTGGTGGCTGCCGATGGACGCCTTGGCGCCCCATGACCGTCCGTTTCCAGAGCTGGGACCTGCCGGATGGCGGCCGCTTGCCGTCCCTGCCGCGGAGGCCGAACGCGGCCCGTCAGGCGGCACGGGCCACGCGGACCCTCTTCGGGCGCTCCCGGGACCGGCCGGGCACCTTCCTCTGCGGCGGCCACAGACTGCGGTTCGGCTCGGGAGAGCGGGGGCGCGGCCTGCCTGTCTGCCTCCCGAACCGGAGCGCAGGGGCTGTCAGGCGATGCAGCACCGGCAACTCGGGATGGGCAGCTCCGGCCGGAGGCGCCGGAACGTGGTGCCTGCGCGGCCTATCTGGCTTCTGTCCGGACGGGCTGCCGCCATCCCGGCCCAGCGGCGGCGGGCGGCGAACCCTCGCGGAGATGTCCAGATCGTGCCTGGCGGTGCCAGCCATCTTCCCCGCGAAGAAAGGCCCATCGCCTCCGGCCGCCGCGTGATGGCTCAGCCGCCGAGCGGCGCGGGGAGGCGCCAGTGGCGCAGATCGGGCAGGATGGCGGCGGCGCCGGTGAAATCCTCTTCCGCGGTATAGGCCGAGGGCGTCACCACCACCTCGAGCCCCGCCGCCCGCGCCGAAAGAAGCCCGTTGCGGCTGTCCTCGAAAGCCAGCGCCGCCTGCGCGGGCAGGCCGAGCCGCGCCAGCGCCGCGAGATAGACATCCGGGGCGGGCTTCTTGCCGGGCACCTCGTCGCCGGCGGCGATCACCTCGAAGACCTCCTCCGCCGCGCGGCCGAGGCAGGCGAAGACCAGCGCGTCGACATTCGGTCGGCTGGTCGTGGTGGCGATCGCCAGGCGCAGCCCGGCCGCGGGGGCGAGCGCCAGGATCTCGGCCACGCCCGGGCGCAGCGCGATCCCGCCCGCCGCCAGGAGCGCGCCGTAGCGGGCGGTCTTCAGCGCATGCAGCCGGGCGATCGCGCCATCCGGGGGCCCCGCGCCCAGGGCGTCGCGATGGGCGCGCATCCGCTCCTTGCCGCCGGTTACCTTCAGCAGCCGGGCATAGTCGGCGCGGCTCCAGTGCCAGGGAATGCCCTCGGCGGCGAAAGTCTCGTTGAAGGCGCGGCGATGCGCCTCCTCGGTCTCGGCCAGCGTGCCGTCGACGTCGAAGATCAGCGCGCGCAGCATCAGGCCGCTTTCCGGAGCGCGCGGACGAGGCCGGGCAGGGCGGAGAAATCGGCGAAGGCCGCGTCGTGGCGCAGCTCGTCCACCGGCGTCTTGCGGTAGCCCTCGGTGAAGAGCAGGAACGGCACCTGCGCGGCCCCGGCGGTGGCGGCATCGACCTCGCTGTCGCCGACATAGATCCCCTTGCCCCCGAGCGCGGCGAACGTGGCGCAGAGCGGCATCGGGTCGGGCTTGCGCAGCGGCAGGCTGTCGCCGCCGGTCACCGCGGCAAAGACCTCCCCCAGCCCCAGCGCGGCGAGGATGGCGCGGGAGGGGCCGACCGGCTTGTTGGTGCACAGCCCCAGCGGATGGCCCGCCGCGGCCAGCTCGGCCAGCATCGCGGGCACATGCGGATAGGGCCGGGTCAGCGCGGCCGGGGCGGCGTCGTAATGCGCCAGGAACCGCGCGGTCAGCGCATCGTGCAGTTCCGGATCGGAGGGCAGGTCCTGAGCGGCCATGATCCGCTCCACCAGCACCGGCACGCCATTGCCGATGAAGCTGCGGATCCGCGCCAGGCCGAGCGGCGCCAGACCGGCCTCCGCCTGCATCTTCGCGGCGGCGGCATGGATGTCGGGCGCGCTGTCGATCAGCGTGCCGTCGAGATCGAAGACAATGGGCGTCATGCCGGTTCCCTCCATTTGATCGAGCAGCCCATCGAGGGGATCTGCTCCGCCGGGCCGCGGCCGGTTTCCGCGATGCGCGCCATTGCCTCGTAGAGATCGCGGCGCGTGCCCTCGGGCGCGGCCTCCTTGCGCGAGGCGTCGAGCCGTCCACGGTACTGCAGCCCCAGCCCGGCATCGAAGCCGAAGAAATCCGGCGTGCAGGCCGCGCCCCAGCCGCGCGCGACGCTCTGCGCGGCATCGTGCAGATAGGGGAAGGGGAAGCCGCGCCGCGCCGCCAGCTTCGCCATCTCGGGAAAGCTGTCGGCGGGATGGCTGGCGGCATCGTTCGCGCAGATCGCCGCCACGCCGATGCCGAGCCGCTCCAGGTCGCGGGCATCGCGCAGGATGCGGTCGAGCACCGCGAGCACATAGGGGCAGTGGTTGCAGATGAACATCACCAGCGTGCCCCGCTCGCCCGCGATATCGCCCAGCCGGTAGCGGCGGCCGTCGGTTGCGGGCAGGGCGAAGGGCGGCGGGCGCCAGCCGAAGTCGCAGACGGGGGTCTCGACCGCCATGGCTCAGGCCGCCGCCCGGGCGGAGGAGGCCGCGGCGCGGATGGCGGCGATGTTGCGGCCATAGACCTCCGGGCTGTCGACCGAGCCGCCGCGGAACACCGCCGAGCCCGCGACCAGCACATCCGCCCCGGCCGCCGCCAGCCGCGGCGCGGTGCCGGGATCGACCCCGCCGTCGATCTCGATATGGACCGGGCGGTCGCCGATCATCTGGCGCAGGCGGCGCACCTTGGCCGTCATGTCGAGGAAGCTCTGCCCGCCGAAGCCCGGATTGACCGTCATCACGCAGACGAGGTCGCAGAGATCGAGCAGATGCTCGGCCGCCTCTGCGGGCGTGCCGGGATTGAGCGCCAGCCCCGCCTTCATCCCCGCGCCGCGGATCGCCTGCAGCGTGCGGTGGATATGCGGACCGGCCTCCAGATGCGCGGTCAGGATGTCCGCGCCCGCCTCGGCATAGGCGCCGATATAGGGGTCGACCGGGGCGATCATCAGATGGACATCCATCACCGTGGTCACATGCGGGCGGAAGGCCTTCACCGCGGGCGGGCCGAAGGTCAGGTTCGGCACGAAATGCCCGTCCATCACGTCGACATGGACCCAGTCGGCGCCCTGCGCCTCGATGGCGCGGATCTCGGCGCCGAAATTGGCGAAATCCGCCGAAAGGATCGAAGGCGCGATCTTGATCGTCATGGCTGTCTCCTCATTCCGCCGCCTGGGCCATGCGCGCCCGGTCGGTGCCGAGCCCGCCGCGGAACACCCGGCTGGCGCGCAGGTCGGTTTCGGTGATGGTGCTCAGTTCCCTTGCGCCGAGCGGCCCCTTGGCCTCTGCGAAGAGCCGGTTGGCCTGGCGCAGCCGCGCGCGGTCGAGCGCGTTGCGGATCGAGCGGGCATTGGCGAAATGCGGCTGCTGTCGGCGCAGCGCGATATAGTCGGCCATCGCGGCCCGCGCCTCCGGGGCGAAATCGTAATTCTGCTCGGAGAGCATGATCTCCGAGATCTGCAGAAGCTCGGCATCAGTGTAGTCCGGGAATTCGATGTGATGCGCGATGCGCGAGCGGAAGCCGGGATTGCTCTCGAAGAACCGGTCCATCCGGTCGGCATAGCCCGCGAGGATCACGACGAGGTCGTCGCGGTTGTTCTCCATCACCTGCAGCAGGATCTCGATCGCCTCCTGGCCGTAGTCGCGCTCGTTCTCGGGACGGTAGAGGTAGTAGGCCTCGTCGATGAAAAGCACCCCGCCCATCGCCTTCTTCAGCACTTCCTTGGTCTTCGGCGCGGTATGGCCGATATACTGGCCGACCAGGTCGTCGCGGGTGACGGTGACCAGATGGCCCTTGCGGACATAGCCGAGGCGATGCAGCAGGCTCGCCATCTTCAGCGCGACCGTGGTCTTGCCGGTGCCGGGATTGCCGGTGAAGGACATGTGCAGCGTCGGCGTCTCGGTGGCGAGCCCCATCCGGCGGCGCGCCTGGTCCACGAGGAGGAGCGCCGCGGTCTCGCGGATGCGCGATTTCACCGGCGCCAGGCCGATCATCTCCTCGTCGAGCTCGCGCAGCACCTCGCGGGTGCCGCTCTCCTCGAAGGCGCGGGCCAGGTCGACGGTCTCGGGGCGGGGGGCGGTGTCGTCTGCGGTCTCGGTCATCGGGTCTGCCTCGCAGGGTCGGAGGGTCTGGGGGGATGGGGACCGCAGCCTGGGAAGGCTGCGGTCCGGGGGACGGGGGGCCGGTTCCCGGGAGCATGGAGGGAAACCGGACCGGCGGCGGCCCGCTGGGATTGGAGGATCGGCCGCCGCCGCGGGCACGGGGCCCGCCCCGGCGCTCGCTGGTCAGGCGTAGCGCGCGCCTTCGGGCCGGTCGGCCGCGTAGGACTGGATCGTGTAGCGCACCGCGCGGCCCTCGCCCTCCTGGCGGACCAGGCGGAATCCGGGCTCTTCGGCGGGGCGGTTGACGATGAAGGACATGCGGATCGACTCCCAGCCGGGAGAGGCGTCGAAGGCGATGACGCGGATGTATTTCGATCCGTGCTCCTTGCGGCATTCATTGACCTCGAAGACCACCGCGGCGGCATCGGGATTGTCGAACATCGGGTGGCCCCACATCTCCCAGTATGTGTTGCGGGGATGCGGATCGTCGGTCCATTCGACCGAGACCGCCCAGCCCTGGTCGATCGCGTACTGGGCCTGGAGGCGGATATCCTCGTCGGTGAAATCCGGCAGGAAGCTGAACGTGCCCTGGGTGAGGCGCATGGGAATTCTCCTGTGGTCGTGTCGCTGGCGCGAGTGAGGGGGGAGCGGGGGGAGAGAGCCCTCTCTCCCCCCGCAGGCCGGGATCAGGCCGAGACCTCGGGGGTCGGCGCGAAATCCGGCGCGTCGGTGGAGGCGTAGTCGAAGGTCACGTCCTTCCAGGTGTCGAGTGCCTGCTTCAGGGGCGTGCAGGTCTTCGCCGCGTCGCGCAGGATGTCCTCGCCCTCGTTCCAGATGTCGCGCCCGGCATTCCTGGCATAGACCATCGCCTCGAGCGCCACCCGGTTCGCCGTCGCGCCCGCCGCGATGCCATGCGGATGGCCGATCGTGCCGCCGCCGAACTGCAGCACCACGTCCTCGCCCAGATAGGTCAGCAGCTGGTGCATCTGGCCGGCATGGATGCCGCCCGAGGCGACCGGCATCATCTTGTTGAGGCTCGCCCAGTCCTGGTCGAAGAACACGCCGTTCTCCAGCGCCATCGGGTTCCGCTCCTCGCGGAAGATGTCGTAATAGCCCTTGGTGGTCGCCGGATCGCCCTCGAGCTTGCCGACGACCGTGCCCGCATGCAGGTGGTCGACCCCGGCCAGCCGCATCCACTTGGCGATGACGCGGAAGCTGACGCCATGGCTCCTCTGCCTTGTGTAGGTCGAATGCCCCGCGCGGTGCAGGTGCAGGATCATGTCGTTGTCCCGCGCCCATTTCGCCATCGACTGGATCGCGGTATAGCCGATCACCAGGTCGATCATGACGATGACGCTGCCGAGGGATTTCGCGAATTCGGCGCGGGCGTACATCTCCTCCATCGTGCCGGCGGTGACGTTCAGGTAGGTGCCCTTGACCTCGCCGGTCGCGGCCGAGGCCCGGTTCACCGCCTCCATGCAGTAGAGGAAGCGGTCGCGCCAGTGCATGAAGGGCTGCGAGTTGATGTTCTCGTCATCCTTGGTGAAGTCGAGCCCGCCCTTCAGCGCCTCGTAGACCACCCGGCCGTAGTTGCGCCCCGAAAGCCCCAGCTTCGGCTTCACCGTCGCGCCGAGGAGCGGCCGCCCGTAGCAGTTGAGCCTCTCGCGCTCCACCACGATGCCGGTGGCAGGCCCCTGGAAGGTCTTCACATAGGCGACCGGCAGGCGCATGTCCTCGAGCCTGAGCGCCTTCAGGGGCTTGAAGCCGAAGACATTGCCGATGATCGAGGCGGTCAGGTTGGCGATGCTGCCCGGCTCGAACAGGTCGAGGTCATAGGCGATATAGGCGAAGAACTCGCCCGGCGCATTCGGCACGGGGTCCACGCGGTAGGCCTTGGCGCGGTACTTGTCGCAATTCGTCAGCCGGTCGGTCCAGACCACGGTCCAGGTCGCGGTGGAGCTCTCGCCCGCCACGGCCGCCGCCGCCTCGACCTCGTCCACCCCGTCCTGCGGCGTGATCCGGAAGAGCGCGATCACGTCGGTCTCCTTCGGCGTGTAGTCCGGCTCCCAGTAGCCCATCTGGGCGTATTTCATGACGCCGGCCGAATAGCGCTTCTTCGCGTCGGTCACGGTCTGGGGGGTCATGTCGTTCATCGCGGGTTTCCTCCCTTGGAATTCAGGCTGCTTTCTGGGCGGTGATGCGGGGGTCTAGCGCCCCGCTTGCGTATCGCTTGGCCATCTCGTCCATCGAGACGGGCTTGATCTTCCTGGCGTTCCCGGCGGTGCCGAAGCGCTCGAACCGGTCGCGGCAGAGGGCTTCCAGCTCCTGCATCGCGGGGATCATGAACTTGCGCGGGTCGAACTCGGCGGGCTTCTCCGTGGCCACTTTCCGGAACTGCCCGGTCATCGCCATCCGGCAGTCGGTGTCGATATTCACCTTGCGCACGCCCATCCGGATGCCGCGCTCGATCTCCTCCACCGGCACGCCGTAGGTCTGCGGCATCTGCCCGCCATGGGCGTTGATCAGGTCCTGCAGCGCCTGCGGCACCGAGCTGGAGCCATGCATCACCAGATGCGTGTCGGGCAGCTTCTCGTGGATCGCGGCGATGGTGGACATGGCGAGGATCTCGCCATCGGGCTTGCGGGTGAACTTGTAGGCGCCGTGGCTGGTGCCGCAGGCGATCGCCAGCGCGTCGCAGCGGGTGGCCATCACGAACTCGACCGCCTGGCCGGGATCGGTCAGCAGCTGGTCATGGCTCAGCTTGCCGACCGCGCCCGAACCGTCCTCCTCGCCCGCCTCGCCGGTCTCGAGCGAGCCCAGCACGCCCAGCTCGCCCTCGACGCTCGCCCCGACCGCATGGGCCGCGACGGTCACGCGCCGGGTGATCTCGACATTGTAGGCGTAGCTCGCGGGCGTCTTCATGTCCTCCTCCAGCGAGCCGTCCATCATCACCGAGGTGAAGCCGTGGCGGATCGCCGAAAGGCAGGTCGCGTCGTTGTTGCCGTGATCCTGGTGCAGCACCACGGGGATGTCGGGGTTCATCTCCGCCAGCGCCGTCACCATGTGGCGCAGCATCACGTCGCCGGCATAGCTGCGCGCGCCGCGGCTGGCCTGCAGGATCACCGGCGCCTCGCAGGCGGCGGCCGCGGCCATGATGGCGAGCCCCTGTTCCATGTTGTTGATGTTGAAGGCCGGGACGCCATAGCCGTGCTCGGCGGCGTGATCCAGCAATTGCCTCAGCGTTGTCAGTGCCATGGGTTCCTCCCTTAAGCGGCCCGGTCGGCGGTCTTCAGCGCCGCGATCCCGGGCAGGTCCTTGCCTTCCAGCCATTCCAGGAAGGCGCCTCCGGCGGTGGAGACATAGGTGAATGCGCCCGCGGCCCTGGCCGCGTTCAGCGCCGCGACGGTGTCGCCGCCGCCCGCCACGGTCACCGCCCGGCTGTCCCGGGTCAGCTCCGCCGCGCGCTGGGCGAGACGCGTGGTCGCGAGGTCGAAGGGCGCCATCTCGAAGGCGCCGAGCGGGCCGTTCCACAGGATGGTGCGGCAGCCCTCCAGCACGCGGGCGAAGGCGGCGACGGAGCAGGGCCCGGCATCGAGGATCATCGCGTCCCCGGGGCAGGCATCGGCGGCCACCGTGTCGGCCGGGGCGAAGGCGCGGAACTCGCGCGCCACCACCACGTCCACCGGCAGGTGGATCCGGCAGCCATGGCCCCGGGCCAGCGCCTCGATCTCGCGCACCGTCTCCACCTCGCCCGGCTCGTGCAGCGAGCGGCCCATCGGCGCGCCTCCGGCGAAGAGGAAGGTATTCGCCATCCCCCCGCCGATGATCACATGGTCGAGCCGCGCCACCAGGTTCTTCAGCACGGCGATCTTGGTGGAGACCTTGGAGCCTCCGACAATGGCACAGGCGGGCCGCTCCGGCGCCTCCAGGGAGGCCGAGAGCGCATCGAGTTCCTCGATCAGGAGCGGCCCGGCAAAGGCGGGGAGGAGGCCCGCCAATGCATGCGTCGACGCATGCGCCCGGTGGGCGCAGGAGAACGCGTCATTCACGTAGATGTCCCCCAGCCGCGCCAGCGCCGCGGCGAAAGCGGGGTCGTCCGGGGTCTCTCCGGCATTGTAGCGCAGGTTCTCGCACAGGAGCGCCTCGCCGTCCTTCAGGCCGCGGCTGAGGATCACCGCGCTCTCGTCGGCGCAGACATCGGAGAATTTCACCGCCACCCCCAGCGCCTTCGACAGGGCGGGGCGCAGCTTGTCGACGGAGAATTCCGGATTGCGCTCCCCCGGATCGGGGCGGCCGAAATGGGTCAGGATCACCAGCCGCGCCCCGCGGGCCAGAAGCGTGCGCATGCCCGCGGCAAAGCGCTCGATCCGGGTCGCGTCGGTGATGCGGCCGTCCTCGACGGGCACGTTCAGGTCGGCCCGCACCAGCACGCGGCGCCCGCGGACATCGGCGTCGAGGATCGAAGGCACGGCCATCAGATCAGCCTCCCCATCGCGACGGCGGTATCGGCCATGCGGTTCGAGAAGCCCCATTCGTTGTCGTACCAGGCGAGGATCCGCACCATGTTGCCGTCCATCACCTTGGTCTGGTCCATGTGGAAGACCGAGGAGCGGCTGTCATGGTTGAAATCCATTGAGACATTGGCCGTCTCCGTGAAGCCCAGGATGCCCTGGAGCGGTCCGGTGGACGCGGCACGGATGGCCTCGTTGATCTCGTCGACACAGGTGTCCCTGACCGCTTCGAAGACCAGATCCACGACCGAGACATTGGGGGTCGGCACCCGGATCGCCACGCCGTCGAGCTTGCCCGCCAGCTCGGGCAGCACCAGACCCACCGCCCGCGCCGCCCCGGTCGAGGTCGGGATCATCGACATCGCCGCGGCGCGGGCGCGGTACAGATCCTTGTGCATCGTGTCGAGCGTCGGCTGGTCGCCGGTATAGCTGTGGATCGTCGTCATGAAGCCGCGCCGGATCCCCACCGCGGCATGGAGCACCCGCGCCACCGGCGAGAGGCAGTTCGTCGTGCAGGAGGCGTTCGAGACCACGAGATCGCCCGAGGTCAGCGTCTCGTGATTGACGCCGAAGACGATGGTCCTGTCCGCGCCATTGGCCGGGGCCGAGACGAGGACGCGCTTGGACCCGTTCTCCAGATGCAGCGCGGCCTTGTCGCGGTCGGTGAAGATGCCGGTGCATTCCAGCGCCACGTCGACGCCTTTCCAGGGCAGCCGGGCGGGGTCGCGCTCGGCGGTGACCTCGATCGGCCCGTGGCCGATATCGATCGCATTGCCCTTCACGCTCACCTCGCGGGGGAAGCGGCCGTGGATGCTGTCGAATTGCAGCAGATGCGCATTGGTCTCGACCGGGCCGAGATCGTTGATCGCCACGACCTCGATGTCGTTGCGGGCGCTTTCCGCGATGGCGCGCAGCACGTTGCGCCCGATGCGGCCGAAGCCGTTGATGGCAACCTTGGTGGTCATGGTCTCCCCCTCACAGTCTTGCGCGTGCGGCATCGGCGATCGCCTCCGCCGTGATGCCGAAATGGCGGTAGAGCTCTTCCGCCGGGGCCGAGGCGCCGAAGCCGGTCATGCCGACGAAGCCGTCCTGCGGGCGCAGCATCAGATCCCAGCCCTGGCGGATCGCCGCCTCGCAGCCGACGCGCGGCACCGCGCCCAGCACCTGGCTGCGATAGGCCTCCGGCTGGGCGGCGAATAGCTCGAAGGAGGGCGCCGAGACCACCGCCGCCTGCACGCCGTCCAGCGCCAGCGCCTCGGCGGCCGTCATCGCCAGCTCCACCTCGGAGCCGGTGGCGATCAGCGTCACGTCCCGCTTCACCGGCTCGCGCAGCAGATAGGCGCCCTTCGCCACCATGTTGGCGTCGATATGGCGGGTGCGCAGCACCGGCAGGCCCTGGCGCGACAGGCAGAGAAGCGTCGGCGTGGCAGCGGACACCGTTGCGATCTGCCACGCCTCCGCCGTCTCCACCGCATCGCAGGGGCGGATCACGGTCAGGTTGGGCATCGCCCGCAGGCTGGCGATCGTCTCCACCGGCTGGTGGGTGGGACCGTCCTCGCCCAGCCCGATGCTGTCATGGGTCATCACATAGGCGACCGGCAGGCCCATCAGCGCCGACAGCCGGATCGCCGGGCGGCAGTAGTCGGCGAAGGCCAGAAAGGTGCCGCCATAGGCGAAGAACCCGCCATGCAGCGCGATGCCGTTCATCGCCGCCGCCATGGCATGCTCGCGGATGCCGTAATGCAGGTAGTCGCCGGCATAGTCGTCGCGGGTCACGGGCCGCATGGCCGAGGTCTTCGTGTTGTTCGACCCCGTCAGGTCTGCCGAGCCGCCGATGCTGTTCGGCAGCGTGCCGTTGACCACCTCCAGCGCCATCTCGCTGGCTTTGCGGGTGGCCACCTTGGGCGCGTCCTTCGAGAGCCGCGCCTTGTAGGCGGTGATCGCGGCGTCGAGCGCCTGCGCATCCGGTTCTGCCAGCGCGGCGGCGAAGGCCCCGGCCTTCGGGCTGGCCTTCAGCCGTGCCGCCCAGGCGGCGCGCAGGGTGCTGCCGCGCTCGGCGATCCGTCCCCAGCCGCGGCGGATCTCGGCGGGCACCTCGAAGGGCGGGGCGGTCCAGCCCATCGCCGCGCGGGCGGCCGCGATCTCTTCGGCGCCCAGCGGCGCGCCATGGACCTTGTGGCTGCCGGCCTTGCTGGGCGCGCCCTTGCCGATCACCGTCCTGCAGGCGATTAGCGAGGGGCGGGGGTCGTCCCGCGCCGCCTCGATGGCCGCGGCGATGGCCTCCATGTCATGGCCGTCGACCGACTGGACATGCCATTGCGCGGCGGCGAAGCGGGCGCGCTGGTCGGTCGAGGTGGAGATATCCGTGCTGCCGTCGATGGTGATGCCGTTATCGTCCCAGAAGACGACCAGGCGGCCGAGGCGCAGATGCCCCGCCATGTCGATCGCCTCGTGGCTGATCCCCTCCATCAGGCAGCCGTCGCCCGCCAGGACGTAGGTCCAGTGGTCGACCAGATCGTCGCCGAAGCGGGCATTCTGCATCCGCTCGGCCAGCGCCATGCCGACCGCGGTGGAGATCCCCTGGCCGAGCGGCCCGGTGGTGGTCTCGATCCCCTTGGCATGGCCGTACTCCGGATGGCCCGCGGTGCGACTGCCCAGCTGGCGGAAATTCCGCAGCTGGTCGGCCCCCATGTCGTCATAGCCGAGCAGGTGGTTGACCGCGTAGACCAGCATGGAGCCGTGCCCCGCCGACATCACGAACCGGTCGCGGTCGGGCCATTTGTCATCGGCCGGGTCGATCGAGACGAAGCGGTTGAAAAGCACCGTCGCCACGTCGGCAAGCCCCATCGGCGCGCCGGGATGGCCGGAATTCGCGGCCTCGACGGCCTCCATCGCCAGCACGCGGATCGCGTTCGCCATGGCGGTCTCGGAGACGGTGATCCTGGTCTGTTCGTTCATGTCCGCTCCTCCTCAGGCGCGCTTGCTCTCGCGGACGAGCCGCTCGATCATCGGGGTGAAGATCAGCTGCATCGCCAGGTCCATCTTGCCGCCGGGGATCACGATGGAATTGGCGCGGGTCATCCAGCTGTTGTGGATCATCGAGGTCAGGTAGGGGAAATCGATGCCGCGGGGGTTCTTGAAGCGGATCACCAGAAGGCTCTCGTCGGCGGTGGGGATCCAGCGGGCGATGAACGGGTTCGAGGTGTCGACCACCGGCACGCGCTGGAAATTGACATCCGTTTCCGTGAATTGCGGGCAGATGCAGTGCACGTAGGCATGCATGCGGCGCAGGATCACGTCGGTGACGGCCTCGGTGGTGTAGCCCCGGCTGGCGCGGTCGCGGTGGATCTTCTGGATCCATTCGAGGTTCATCACCGGCACGACGCCGATCTTCAGATCCGCCAGCGCCGAGAGGTTCACCTCGTCATTGTGGACCGCGCCGTGCAGCCCCTCGTAGAACAGGAGGTCCGAGCCGTCCTCCAGGTTCTTCCAGTCGGTGAAATTGCCCGGCTCGACGCCGAAGCGCTCCGCCTCCTTGTCGTCATGGACATAGTGGCGGGTGCGGCCCGTGCCGGTCTCGCCATAGCTGCGGAAGGTCTCTTCCAGCGCGGCCAGCTCGTTGGCCTCGTAGGAGAAATGGCTGAAGGTCTGGTCGCCTGCCTCCAGCCGCGCGGCGAGCTCGGCCTTCATGTCGTTGCGGTTCAGCCGGTGGAAGGCGTCGCCCTCGATGGAGACGGCCCTGATCCCCTCGCGGCGGAAGATCTGGTCGAAGGTGCTTTTCACCGTCGTGGTGCCAGCCCCGGAGGAGCCGGTCACCGAGATGATCGGGTGCTTCTTGGACATTTCGGTTCTTTCAGGTCAGGCGCGGAACAGGCCGCGCGTGCCGAAGAGGGCGGAGACCTCCTCCTCCGGCAGGTCGTGATAGACGGCGAGCCGCTCCACCGCCCGGGCAGAGCCGAAGACGAAGGGCGCGCGGGCATGCAGGCTCAGGGGCACCTGGTCGAGCATCCGCTCGGTGCCGTTGGTGGCGCGGCCGCCGGCCTGCTCGATCAGCAGGGCGATGGGCTGGCATTCATAGGCCATCCGCAGGCGGCCCTGCTCGTAGCCCTTCCGCCCGTCGCCGGGATAGAGGAAGATGCCGCCGCGGGTCAGGATCCGGTGGGTCTCGGCCACCAGCGAGGCGATCCAGCGCATGTTCCAGTTGCGCCCGCAGGGCCCCTCCTGCCCGGAGAGGCAGTCATCGACGAAGCTGCGCACCGGGCGGCTCCAGTGGCGGTAATTCGAGGCGTTGATCGCGAATTCGCGGGTCTCTGCGGGGATCTCCAGCCGTCCGGCGGCGCGGAACCGCCCCGAGGCGGGGTCGAGGACGAAGCGCAGCACGCCCTCGCCGAACGTGGCGACGAGCTGGGTCGAGGGGCCGTAGATGAAGTACCCGGCCGCGATCAGCGCATGCCCGTCGCGCAGCACGCTGGCGCCGGGCGCCATCGCCGCCGGGCTGACCGCGAAGATCGTGCCGATCGAGGCGTTGACGTCGATATTGGACGAGCCGTCGAGCGGATCGATCGCCAGGGCGAGCGGGCCGTCGGCATCGACGGTCAGCACCTCGTCGCGCTCCTCGGAGGCATAGTGGCGGATGCCGGTGCCCCGGACCGCGGCCAGGAAGGCCTCGTCGGCCATCACGTCGAGCGCCTTCTGCCGGTCGCCATCGGCATTCTCGCCGAGCTCGGTGCCGAGCGCGCCGCCCAGCGGTCCCGCGGCGATTGTCTGCGCCAGCCCGGCTGCGGTGCGCGACAGCGCCTCCATCAGCGGGCGGAGCCTGTCCGGGACCAGGCCCGGCGCGGCTTCCAGAATGGTCTGCATCGTCAAGGCCTCCCTTCCTCAACTTGCGTGTCGAGGTTGATATTCGCGATTTGCCGGCCTAATGAAATTTAATCATTCTGATGGAGGAGTCAGAAAATCTGATGCGACGGGTGGACCAGCTCACGCTCAAGCAGCTTCGCGCGCTGGAGGCCGTGGCCCGCGAGGGGGCGATCAACCGGGCGGCAGAGGTGCTGAACCTGACCCCGCCTGCGGTGCATAACCAGTTGAAGCAGCTGGAGGATCTGATGGGCTGCACGCTCGTCGACCGGGCCCGCGGCGAGGGGTTCGAGCTGACCGCCGAGGGCGAGTCGCTGCTGGCCGCCTATCGCGAGGGCCGCTCGGCGCTGGAGCGGTCAATACATCACATAGATGCACTCGCCGCCGGGCTCGCGGGGTCGGTCGTGCTCGGCGTGGTCTCCACGGCGAAGTATTTCGGCCCCTCGATCGTCGCCCGGCTGAAGCGCGACCTGCCCGATGTCCGCGTGCGGCTGGAGGTCGGCAACCGCGCCGAGACGCTGGAGGCGCTGGCCGAACGGCGCTTCGATCTGACCATCATGGGCCGCCCGCCGCGCATGCCCCCGGTCACGGCCGAGCCGATCGGCGAGCATCCGCACCTGATCGTCGCCGCGCCCGAGCACCCGCTGGCGCGGGCCACCCGCATCCGCCCGGCAGAGCTGCTGGACCAGACCTTCATCCTGCGCGAACCTGGCTCGGGGACGCGGATCCTCGCCACGCGCTATCTCGACGAGATCTGCGAGGGCCGCGAGATGGAGATGCTGCAGATGAATTCCAACGAGACGATCAAGCAGGCGGTGATCTCGGGGCTGGGCATCGCCATGCTCTCGGGACACACGGTCTTCGAGGAGCTGCGCAGCGGCCGTCTGGTGGCGCTGCGCTGCCCCGGCCTGCCGCTGAAGCGGCAATGGTACCTGGTGGAGCGCCAGGACCAGATCCCCAGCCGCACCGCCGTCAAGGTCCGCGACTGGATGCTGACCCATCGCGAGACGCTGCTGCCGCGGCTGGAGCTGCTGCCCAACAATCCGGGTGCGAGGGACCGGGCGTGATCGACAAGCTGGAGATGTTCCTCGCGCTGGTGCGCGAACGCCATTTCGGCCATGCCGCCGAGCGGCTCGGCGTGACGCAGCCCAGCCTCTCGGCCGGGATCAAGCAGCTCGAGAGCCAGCTCGGCGTGCAGCTGGTCAAGCGCGGCGCGCGCTATCACGGGCTGACCCCCGAGGGCGAGCGGGTCCTGGTCTGGGCGCGGCGCATGGTCGGCGACGCCCGCGCGCTGCGGGACGAGATGAAGGTGATGCGCCAGGGGCTCTCGGGCGAATTGCGCATCGCCGCCATCCCGACCGCACTGCCGGCGGCGGCGGATCTGGCCGCGCGCTTCGGCATCGCCCATCCCGAGGTGACCTTCACCGTGCTCTCGCAGAGCTCCGAGGACATTCTCGAGATGCTCGACAACCTGGAGACCGATGTCGGCGTCACCTATCTCGACGGGCCGATGCAGGGCCGCCGCAGCGTGGCGCTCTACGAGGAGGACTACTGCTTCGTCTGCCCCGGGGACGCGCCGCTGGCCGGGCGCGCGCGCATCGGCTGGGAGGAGGCCGCCTCGGCGCCGCTCTGCCTGCTGACCCCCAACATGCAGAACCGGCACATCATCAACCGCAACTTCGCCGCGGCCGGGGCGCGGGCCGTGGGGGTGATCGAGTCGAATTCGACCGTCGTGCTGATGGCGCAGGTGGTCGGGCGCGGGCTCTCGACCATCCTGCCGCGCCAGCTGGCGGAATTCGTCGGCAGCGGCAAGCCGGTCAGGATCGTCCCGATGGAGGCCCCGGTCCAGCGCCACCAGGTCGGCGTCGTCGCCCCCGACCGCGATCCGCTGCCGCCGCTGGTCGAGGCCTTCCTGCGCAAGTCCGCGGCACCGGGCTAGGCGGCCGGCGGATTTCCGCGCTGCCCGGGGCATCTTCACTTATGGTTAATCCGGACTGCGCCAAAAGGGGGCGCGGCCGGATCCGGCGGGTCCGCGGCCGCGGATGGAGGTGAAGAGGCGATATGGGTACCCATGCAGGACTGCGTTCCGTGGCAGCGGCCGCAGGCAGAGACCAGAATGCGGCGGATGCCGTGACCATGGCGCGGGCGGCGGGCCGGCTGCGCATCGTGCTGCTGGCCGGGGACCAGCTCGGCCGGCTGCGGCTCGGGCGGCTCCTTGGCGGCAGCGGGACGGAGCCGGAGGTGACCAGTGCCGCCACGCTGGAGGAGTTCCGCATGGCGCTGGCCACCGGGCGGTTCGACCTGGCGCTGATCGACCGCGACCTGGGCGGCCAGGACGGGATCGGCGCCCTGCCGCTCCTGCGCGGATCGGAGCTCAATGGCGGCATTCCGGCGATCATGCTGTCGCGCGACCTGGCCGTCTCCGGGGCGGTGGAGGCGATGCGCGCGGGCTGCAGCGACGTCCTCGGCAAGGACGGTCTGACCTCGGCGCGCCTTCACGAGGCGATCCGCGGCGCGCTGGAGCCGGTCGCGGTGGCGGGCGCGCGCCTCGGAGAGGCGCTCCTGCGCGAGGCGGCGCAGCAGGTCGTCGACCAGGTGGCGCAGAACGCGGCGGCCTCGGTCAAGCCGGTGCTGCGGCGGATGTATTCGCGGATAGCGACGCTGCGCGACCGTGACCGCCTGCGCCCTGCGGAGCTGTCGCGCGGGCTCGACGAGATCGAGACCGAATGCATGCGTCTCTGGCAGTTCGTCGACGAGCTGGGCGGCTTCAGCGCCTCCTTCGCCCGCCGCTTCATGTAGGGCGGCATTTCGCGGCTTTTCCTGGACGGCTCCGCCGCCCGGGCATTGCCGCGTCGCGCGGAGCGGCGCACGAGCGGCGCGCCTTGCCATCCGCCTTCGCCAGCGCGCCGGGAAGAGCATGCTCCGGGTCGGCCGGAATGTGCCGTTGGACATCCTGCATCACCGGGCGGTCCGTTCTTCAGCGCGGCGGAGGACAGGAACAGCCGGTCCGAGGCGGCAGCCAGCCTCGGCGACGAGACACATTCTGGGGTTCAATGGTAGAGCCCAGGGGCGGCCTTGCATCGCCCCGGCGGGACCCGCTCAAGACGTCACCGCTGATCCGAATGCCTGTGCGGGCGTGCGCATGGCAAGCGCTCGGCGAGGACGGCAGTTGTTGCAGAGCGTTGCCGCGACGGCCATCGGTTCGAGACAGCGGCCGAACAGCCCGTTCCCAATGGCGCGGGTCGCGTGCCGGATCCAGTCAAGGCGCTGGCGGTGAATGCATCGCTCCTTCAAGATCCTGATGACGCGCGTGACCATTCCGTTCTGCTGCGGGCCGTGCGGCGAGATAAGCGCCTGCTTCCGCCCATGGCTGCGATCCGGGGCCGTGCATGTCCGGCTGGTGAAGACGGAGCCATGGCGGCGCCACTGGTTCGAGCCCAATGGCGAATGCCATTGTCCGACCTCGGCAGGAACTCCTCCTCGACCCGGCCCAGGGTGCCGGACCTCGCGATCAGCGCATGCTCGAGGGCGGCGCTGGCCGTCGCGGCCTTGCCCCATTTCGACAGATGGCAGCCCAACAGCTCGCGGGTGTGGCAGTCGATCACCAGGGCCAGTGAAGCCCAGCCGTCCTTGCCGGTCCAGATGCGGGCGAGATCGGTCGACCATCTCTCGTTCGGCGCAGCTGCGGCAGACGGAACAGCCTGGATGTGGGGCCGCATGCCCATGGCGCGCTTGCGAACCTGCCAGCCCTTGATCTGGAGCGAGGCATCGAACGGCTGCCCATCGTGGCGCCATCGGTTCGAGCCCGATGGGCGACGGTCCGGGAGATGCCGAACCCTCTGCACCGTCGTTCGGCACCCTCACCCGGACCAATGGCGTTCGAGGCCTCGCTGTTGAAGCCCAGGAGCCAGGCCACGGTCCGATAGCCGAAGGACGGCTCCTCCTCGATCATCTTCCTGATCGGTTCGGCGACGCGGGGATCGACCTTCGGCGCGGGTTTGACCGGCTCGCGGCAGACCGTCCGCAACGGCATGCCGAACCGGGCAGGGCGTCTGGCCAGCGGCACCGTGATCCCGTCAGACAACAGGCCCTCACGGAGCGTCCGGATCTCCCGCTCCATGAGGGCTTGCAGCTTTTTCCGGGCGCATCTCCAGCATGCCTGGCCCCGGCAGGGGGATGCAAAAGGGGTCCCGGGCGTCATCCCGGAGGATTTCGTTCCGGATTTGACCTGGATTTTTCCTCGAATCCGGCAGGTCTGGCCGTGTTCGGGGCCATCTTCCCGGTTTTCCAGCATCCCCCGCGGCCGAGCAGCCTTTTTCAGCACCCGGCTAGGCTTCCTGCAAATCCTCGGGCAGCTTCGCGTATTGCTCGCCGTTGCCGAGCGGGTCCGCGTGCAGCGAGGTCTCGATGCCCCGCTTGCCATCCTCGACCCGGCCCTCGATCCCGGAAGGGGACAGGTCGAATGACCGGCTCGCCTCGGCCAAGGTCGTCCTGCGCTGGATGATATCGATCACGAATGCCGTTTCCGGGGCTTTCGCGGCGCCACTGGCGCAACGGTCCCCTTCAACTCCGCTTCGCCGTCCAGCGCTGGACGCTGTCGGCCATCGTCATGCTCATCGCGACCTTCTCCCGTGCAGCATGAACAGGATGTCACTGGGTCGACGCAATCTTGCGGACGCATCGTCAGTCTAAGTGCGCCGGGGGATGGCGGGAATCGCGCATTCGGCGAAGTGGGGGCCGCGGCGCATGGAGGCGGCGGAGGCGGCCGTCCGGAGCCTCGGACCGTCAGGTCATGGTGCAGCCGCTACCTGGACGGAGGCCGGGACCTTCCTCCTGCTTTGCGGCGTGGATGCGGATGGCGGGTCGGTCCCACGGTGCCGACCAGGAGAGACCAGGGCTCTCCGGGAAACGCGCGCCCCTCCTGGCCGGCGCCGAAGCTTGCGCAGCCGTTCATCATCGGGCCTGTGCCTGCCGCCCGGGCACGAGACCCGGCGGATGACGAACCCTGCAGGCCGCAAGCGGCGGACGCCGGAGCGATCTGCGAGGGCCAGGCGCCGCTGGCGCCGCGATCCGGGGGATCGACGGACGGGGCGGGACGGCCTGGCCGCGGATACGTTCCGTTGCCTTGAAGCCGGTCGGTCAGCAGGCGGTGCCGATGCTGCCGAAGGCCCGGAAACCGCAAGGCGGCAGGCGGAGGATGCGGACCCTCGGCCCGCCGGGCCATCTTGCCGACCCCGAGATTGCCGCCCGTCGCGACACCGTTGAGGAGGTGCGGGAAGCTTCGAGCCCTGCGCTTGGTGGCATTCCCCGTCGCCTTGCGGCCCGAAGCCGGAACCGGAGTGCCGGCCCCCGGGATCATTGCCGTGTACCGGAGCGAGGACGCGAGCAGCGGCCTGGCTGCGCTCCCGGGCATCGGGCCGGTCACGGCTGGCGCCATTGCCGTGACGGTCCCGGATGGGACGATGTTCTGCTCCGTGCGCCGGTGGGCGGGCTGCCGCTGCGGGCGGAAGGCGGGGTTTCGGCATCGGCGCGCAGGGCGGCGGCTGCCTGCCGTCGCTGGCCTCCGGTCCTGTCCGGAAAGCGATTGGCAGATGTGGTCGCGGTCCAGCGAAGGCCACGGACGCTGGATCGTGGCAATGTCCATCTGGCGGCAGCGGCCCTCCGTGGAGGCATCCGCCGCCGCTTTCTGCGGCACGTCCGTGACATGGCTCGTGACCTGGCTGCCCCGCTCCGTATTGGATGCCCGGCCGCCAGTGACGCCGAAGGGCATCTGCCAGCGGCTTGGACTGGGCTGTCTGCATTGTTCCGCTCGCTCCATGTGCCCTCGCTTCTGGTTCGGGAGCGAGGGGCAGGTTCGGAAGCAGGGCGCGCCAGACTGCGCGTGAGCGCAGGCACCGTCCGTTCCGCCCTTGCGGGAAAGGGCGGCGCGGCGATCCTAGCGACGGGTAGACGCGCGGGGCAGCGTGAGCCGGGCAGATGTGCCGCCGCCTTCTGCGGGGTCGAGGCGCAACGTGCCGCCATGCCGGGCCAGGATGCATCGGCAGATGGCAAGGCCCAGACCGGTACCGGCATGGCGTGCCGGGGGATGGATCGCAGGGAAGCGGCCCTGGGCGCTTTCTTCCTGACCCCCGGAAAGACGTGTGCCGTGACCGCGCAGCGTGATGGCCGCGAACTTGCCGTCATGGGCGGAGCAGCTGATCTCGACCGAAGGGGATTGGCCCGGGCCGCTGTTCTTCAGGGCATTGCCGGCCAGATGCCGGAACAGGATCCGCAGCTGAATTTCGTCGCCGCGGATATCGGGCAGGGGCGTGACGGTCGCTTCGCCCTCGGCCTGCAGGTCATCCAGGACGGAGGCCACGAGCGGGCCGAGCGGCACGGTCGCCATCTCCGGCGCCGCATCGACCGTCGCGGAATGGGCGTGCAGGTCGTCGGCCAGCTGCTGCAGCCGCGAAAGGGCGGCGGCCTGGCGGTCGCAGAGCTTGCGGGCGGCGGCTGACAGCTCCGGACCCAGCTCCGCCTCCAGGTTCCGCAGCCCCTGGACGAGCGCGTCGGCCGGGCCCGCCAGCTCCTCCGCGAGGGCAAGGGCGAATTCGGCCTGCTCGCGGTTCTGCAGCCGCAGCGCGAAGTTGCTGCGATGCTGTTCGTCCAGCACGGCGACGACCTGCTCGGTGCGCTTCTGGACCTCGGCCTCCAGGTTGTCGCGCTGGCGGGCGAGGGCGAAGCTGGCGCGGCGCAGGTCCTCCTCGACGCGCTGGCGCTCCTCGACCTCCTGGCTGAGCTGGCGGTTGGTGTCGAGATGGCCGCGCAGCGCCATGTCGTAGACGGTGAGCGTCTCGAGCAGGAAAGCCTCTGCCCGGCGCTGCGCCGTAGCGTCTGCAAGGGCGGCGGCGGCGGCCTGGTGGATCTCGCAGATTTCGGTCAGTGAAATGCCGAGGGCCATGCCCGCGCGCGCAAGCTGGAAGGCGGCGATCAGGTCGGTCTCCTCGCCCTGTGCGGCATAGGCGCCGAGCGCCGTGGCATAGTCCCCGGCCAGCGCGTCCCGGGCGGCGGTCATGGCTGGTCCTCCAGCCGCAGGACCAGCGCCAGGCTGTCATCGGCGGGCCCGGCGGCATTGCGCACCAGGTCATGGGCGATCTCGCGCAGGGCGGCATCCGGCGCGATCCGGCCGCCGAAGCCGCGGGCGATGCCGTCGGTCACCAGCACAAGGAGGTCGCCGGGGCCGAGGCCGTGCGCCTGGACCAGCGGCCGTGCCGGGGTGGAACCAAGCGTGCCGCCGCGCTTGATGATCGCGTGGCGCCGGGGCTGGCCGTCCGGGACAGGCTGCAGCAGGAGCGCGTCGATGTCGCCGATCGCCGCCCAGTCGAGCCGGGCGCGGGCCGGGTCGATCAGCGCAAGGCCGAGCGCGGCGCCGCGGGTGCCGCCGAGAGCGCTGTCGCAGGCGGCGAAGATGGCGGCGAGATCGGGCGGGATCGCGTCGGCCAGCACGGCGAGGCAGGCATTGGCCGCGGCAGCGGCCTCGCGGCCCGATCCCGCCCCGTCGACCACCGCGGCCAGCAGCCGGTCCGAGATCCAGCGGATCAGGTAGCCGTCGCCCGAGACCTGCCCTCGGATCTTCGGCTTCGACGCCATGCCCCAGCCGAGTGCACTGCCCTGGCCGCGGGGGGCGATCTGCCCGCCGGCTACCGAGATATCCATTTCGCGACCGTCACCGTGACGCCTTCGCCCGGGATCGAACGTATGTCGAATTCGTCCATGATCCGCTGGGTGCCGGGAAGGCCGAGGCCGAGGCTGTTGCCGGTCGAGAAGCCGTCCGACATCGCCTGGGCCAGATCGGGAATGCCGGGGCCCCGGTCCTCGGCGACGATGCGCAGCCCGCGGCGGCCGGCGTGGTCCTCGGCACGGAAGGTGATGCTGCCGCGCTCCGCATAGGAGACGATGTTGCGCGCGAGCTCGGAAATCGCCGTGGCGATCAGCGCCTGCTCGGGACGGCCGAAGCCCATTTCGGCGGCGATCCGGCGTCCCGTCTGCCGCGCGGCCACCACGTCGCCGTCGCGCTCGATCCGCTGGATATGCTCGGCGGGCAGCTCGATGCTGGTCACGGCACGGCCCGCGCGAGCAGGGCCAGCCCGGTTTCCAGGTCGAGCGCGGTCGGCACGTCGCTGAGCGTCAGGCCGAGGAGCACCATGGAGAAGGCGACCTCGGGCTGGATGCCGACGATCGCCATGCGAGCGCCGCGCAGCTGCACCGCGGCGGCGATGTCGCTGAGCGTGCGGGTGCCGAAACTGTCCAGAACGTCGAGCGCGCTGACATCGAAGATCACCCCGGTGGCGCGGTGGCGGATCACGTCCTCCAGCACGCGGCCCTGCAGCGAGAGAATGTCGCTGTCGCTGAGATCGTCCTGGAAGGAGGCGATCAGCGTGCGTCCCTGGCGCAGGATCGGAACCCGGACCGCCATCCGTCAGCCGTCCAGCAGCCGCTCGGCGATCTCGATGCCGTGCTGCAGGTCGCCCGCGGTGCGCAGCGTCTCGCCGGTGACGCCGATCTTGACCAGCGCCTGGGCGACATCGGCCGAGAGCCCGGTCAGCACCGAGGTCGCCCCCATCAGCCGCGCGGCGGTCATGGTCTGGATCAGGTGGTTGGCGACCGCGCTGTCGACCGCGGCGACGCCGGTGATGTCGAGCACCACGGCCTTGGCGCGGTGGTCGCGGATGCCCTCCAGCAGCTTCACCGTCAGCGACCGCGCGCGGTAGCTGTCGAGCGTGCCGACCACCGGGATCAGCAGGAGCCCGTCGCGCAGCTGCAGGACCGGGGTGGGCAATTCGCTCATCTCGCGTTCCCGCTGCTCGATTGTCGCCTCGCGCGCCTCGACATAGGTTTCCAGCGCCTGCGCCATGTCGAAATGCGCGATCTTGATCAGCGACAGCAGCAGCGGAACCGCCTGCGGGTCCTGGCCGCGGCGGTCCATCACCAGATGGCCGAGGCTGTGCAGGTAGTAGGCATAGGCGCCGACATAGAGGGTCGGCGTCACCCCGGCGCGCTCGTGGATCCGGCCGATCCGGCGGCGGTTCTCGACATAGCCGGCGTCCAGCGGGGCCGAGAGCAGCTCTCGGAAATAGGTCTGCTGCGCCCGCTTGACCCGTTCGATCTGGGCATCGGTGCGGAAATGGCGGCGGGCGTCCTCGAAGCTGAGCAGATGGGCGTAGAACGCCTCGATGATCTCGTCGGCCACATCCCCGGCCGTCTCCGCCAGCGCCTCCGCCCGGCGGCGGTCGGTGTCGGTGATGTCGAACCATCTGAGCTGGTCTGCCGTGCCATCGCCGGGCTGGCCGTGGCCGCCGGTCGAAGAGGCAATGATATCGTCCATGTCGCTTTCCGCAGCTGGGAGTTCCTGCCGGGCCGAGCTTGGAGCGAAAACGGATAATGTTTGGTGAAGCCGGTCCGGTTTTCCCGGCCCGGCTTAGGCGGTCCGGTCAGAAGAACGCCTGCAGGCCGGTCTGGGCGCGGCCGAGGATCAGCGCGTGGATGTCATGCGTGCCCTCGTAGGTATTCACCGTTTCGAGGTTCACCATGTGGCGGATGACGTGGAATTCCTCGGAGATGCCGTTGCCGCCATGCATGTCGCGGGCCTGCCGCGCGATCTCCAGCGCCTTGCCGCAATTGTTGCGCTTCATCAGGCTGATGAGCTCGGGCGCGGCGGCGCCTTCGTCCATCATCCGCCCGAGCCGGAGCGCGCCCTGCAGCCCCAGCGCGATCTCGGTCTGCATGTCGGCGAGCTTCTTCTGGAAAAGCTGGGTCTGCGCCAGCGGGCGGCCGAACTGGCGGCGGTCGAGCCCGTATTGCCGCGCCCGCAGCCAGCAGTCCTCGGCCGCGCCCATCACCCCCCAGGCGATGCCGTAGCGCGCGCGGTTGAGGCAGCCGAACGGGCCCTTCAGCCCCTCGACGCCGGGCAGCAGCGCGTCTTCGCCGACCTCGACCCCGTCCATGACGATCTCGCCCGTGACCGAGGCGCGCAGCGAGAGCTTGCCGCCGATCTTCGGCGCCGAGAGGCCCTTCAGGCCCTTTTCCAGCACGAAGCCGCGGATCTTGCCGCCATGGGCCTCGGATTTAGCCCAGACGACGAAGACATCCGCGATCGGCGCGTTCGAGATCCACATCTTCGAGCCGGTCAGCCGGTAGCCGCCGTCGATTTTCGCGGCGCGGGTCTTCATGCTGCCCGGATCGGAGCCGGCATCGGGCTCAGTCAGGCCGAAGGCGCCGATCATCTCGCCCGCGGCGAGCTTCGGCAGGAGCCGCGCCTTCTGCGCCTCCGAGCCATAGGCATGGATCGGGTACATCACCAGCGAGGACTGCACGGACATCATCGAGCGGTAGCCCGAGTCGATCCGCTCCACCTCGCGGGCGATCAGCCCGTAGGTGACATAGCCCGCGCCGAGCCCGCCGTATTCCTCGGGGATCGTCGCGCCAAGCAGCCCGGCGGCGCCCATCTCGGCGAAGATCGCGGGCTCCACGGTTTCCTCGCGGTTGGCCTGCGTGATCCGCGGCGCCAGCTTGTCCGCGGCGAAGGCGCGGGCGGCGTCGCGCAGCATGCGCTCCTCCTCGGCCAGCTGCGCCTCGAGATGAAAGGGATCCTCCCAGGAGAAACGGGAGAGGGACGGGCCGTGGCCCTCGGCATGGTCTTTCATCTGGGGTCCTCCGCTTCGACTCGCGGCGAGCCTAGCCCCCGTTCGCGCCGGGCGGAAGGCCCGGCCCGTCCGCCTGCGGCAGGGCGGCGCGTCCGGCGAGCCAGCGGTTGGCCTGGCGGGCGCCCCAGGCCAGCGGGATCGCGGCGAGTCCGGCGATGACGAAGGCCAGGGGCTGGCCGTCGAAGCGCAGGAAGATCTGGGCATAGGCATGGAGCACGGCGAAGGCGGCAGAGGCGTTGAAGACGCCGCGATGGAGCCCCATCGCCGACCACAGCATCAGCCCGGCCAGCGCAAGCGCCCAGACCAGGCTGTAGGCGCCCTCGGAAATGGTCAGCGCGCGGTCCTTCCAGGCGGCCAGGGCGGCATCGTAGCGGTCGCCGGCGGCGCGCAGCGCCTCCTGCCACTGGGCGCGCTCGGCGGCGGTGGCGTCAGCGGAGAGCGGCGGGGCGGAGAAATCGGCATAGCGCGGCGCGAACCAGGTGGAGCCGACCGTGTCGCCCGCCATCGACCCGGCGAACGCGCAGAGATTGGCGAGGATCAGCGCAGCCAGCAGCAGCACGGCGGCATGGCGCGCGCCGGTGCGGCCGAGCCGCGGCAGCAGGAGCAGGCAGAGCCCGGCCAGCGCCGCCATCTGCAGGAGCGCGATGGTCGGATCGTCGAGCATGAAGAGCAGGTACTGCCCGCCGCCGGTGCCGAGCCCCAGCGACAGGATCTGCGCGAAGGGCAGGATCGCCAGCACGGTGACCCAGCGCAGGTCGGTGATCCGCCCGGCTGCAGCCAGCAGCAGCGCGGCATAGGCCCAGAACCCTGCCGCGACGGCGCCGTGCCAGGGCGCCTGCGGGTCGAGCGGCGTAAGCAGCCGGTAGAGCCCGCCGAGATGCATGGCGAGCCCCATCAGCAGGATCGCCGAGAGCGCGAAGCCCTCGCCCGGCCGCTTACCGATCAGCAGCCCGCAGGCGATGAGCACGAGGGCCCCGGCCGGGACCATGACCGGACCGGCAAGGGCAGGGTGGTTCCACAGGAGCTCGGCCGCGCTGCCGCCGAGGAGCATGCCCGCCCCGGTCAGGAGCGCGGCGGTGCCGAAGAGCTGGAGGAGCCGCGGCGCCCAGGCGCGCAGCGCGAGCCCGGCGGCGACGGCGGCACTGCCGCAGAGGGCCACGGCGATCGCGTCGCGCAGCCAGAAGATCACCCCGCCCGCGGCGGCGAGGATGCCGAAGCTCAGCAGCAGCCCGGCGGCGAGCTCCACCATCGAGGCGCGGGCGCGCGACTCGAGCTCCGCGGCCTGGGGCGCGGTGAGCACCCCGTCGGCGACGAGCCGCTCGGTATCGGCGATGACGAACATGGAAGGCTCCTCCCGGAGGGGCGGTCAGTGCCCGGCCGGAAGGAACTGTGGCCGTTCGGCCGGGCCCGGATCAGAGGTTTTCGGGCTGCGGCATGCCGAGCACGTGGTAGCCGCCATCGACGCGGATGATCTCGCCGGTTGTGCAGGCGCCCATGTCGGAGGCCAGGTAGACGGCGGTGCCGCCGATCGACTCGAGCGTGGCATTGCTGCGCATCGGGGCGTTGGCCTCGGTCGCGCGGTAGGTCTTGCGCGCCCCGCCGATGGCCGCGCCCGCAAGCGTCTTCATCGGGCCGGGGCTGATCGCGTTGACCCGGATCCCCTGCGGGCCCAGGTCGTTGGCGAGGTAGCGCACGGCCGATTCCAGCGCCGCCTTGGCCACGCCCATCACGTTGTAGAACGGGGTGACGCGGTTCGAGCCCTGGTAGGTCAGGGTCAGGATCGTGCCGCCCTCTGCCATCAACGGAGCGGCCCGGCGCGCCAGGTCGATCAGCGAATAGCAGGAGATGGTCAGCGAGTTCTGGAAATTCGCGCGGCTGGTGTTGATGAAGCGCCCGGCCAGCTCGGACTTGTCCGAGAAGGCGATGGCGTGGACGAGGAAGTCGAGCCGTCCCCAGCGCTCCTCGATCTGCTTGAAGGCGGCGTCCAGGCTCTCGTCGCTGGTGACGTCGACATCCATCAGGAAGTCCGAGCCGAGGCTCGCCGCAAGCGGCTGGACCCGCTTGCCGAAGGCCTCGCCCTGGTACGAGAAGGCGAGTTCCGCCCCCTCCGCTGCCAGTGCCTTGGCAATTCCCCAGGCGATGGAGCGGTCATTGGCGACCCCCATCACCAGGCCGCGCTTTCCGGTCATCAGCTCAGGCATGCTACTCTTAACCTTGGTACTTGCTGAAAATCATGGAGCCGTTCGTGCCGCCGAAGCCGAAGCTGTTGGTCAGCGCCGAGTCGATCTCGACACCCTCGCGGGTCTCGGTGAGGACCTCGCCCGGGCGGATGCCGGGGTCGAGTTCGGTGATGTTGGCCGAAGCCTGCAGGAAGCCGTGCTCCATCATCAGCAGGGTGTAGATGGATTCGAGCGCCCCGGTCGCGCCCTGGCTGTGGCCGGCCAGGGATTTCGAGGAGGAGATCGGCGGGACATTGCCCTCGCCGAAGACGCGCCGCGCGGCCTCGACCTCGGTGACGTCGCCGACCGGCGTCGAGGTGCCGTGGGCGTTGATGTAGCTGACCTTGCGCTCGCCCAGCGTGGCCAGCGCCATGCGCATCGCCCGCTCGCCGCCCTCGCCCGAGGGGGCGACCATGTCGGCCCCGTCGGAGGTTGCGCCGTAGCCGATGATCTCGGCGTAGATCTTGGCGCCGCGCGCTTTCGCGTGCTCCAGCTCCTCGAGCACCAGCATGCCGCCGCCACCCGAGATGACGAAGCCGTCGCGGGTCACGTCGAAGGGCCGCGAGGCGGTCTCGGGGGTGTCGTTGTACTTGGAGCTCATCGCGCCCATCGCGTCGAAGAGGCAGGACAGCGTCCAGTCCACTTCCTCGCCGCCGCCGGCGAACATCACGTCCTGCTTGCCCATCTGGATCTGCTCGGCGGCATTGCCGATGCAGTGCAGCGAGGTCGAGCAGGCCGAGGTGATCGAGTAGTTGATGCCCTTGATCTTGTAGCTGGTCGCGAGGTTCGCCGAGACCGTCGAGGACATGCACTTGGGCACCGCGAAGGGCCCGATCCGCTTGGTCGCGCCGGTCTTCTTGACGCTTTCATGCGCCAGCAGCATGGCCGAGGTCGACGGCCCGCCCGAGCCCGCGATCAGGCCGGTGCGCTCGTTCGAGACCTCTGCCTCGGAGAGGCCGGCATCGGCGATGGCCTGCCGCATGGCCAGGTAGGCATAGGCCGAGCCCGGTCCCATGAAGCGCAGCGCGCGCTTGTCGACATGCTCCGCGAGATTGATCTGCGGGATCGCCGCGATCTGGCTGCGGAACCCCATTTCGGCATAGGTTTCCTCGCGCCGCACGCCGGAGCGGCCGGTGCGCAGGCTTTCGGTGACCTCGTCTGCGGTGATCCCCAGCGGGGAGATCACGCCCAGACCTGTGATGACGACTCGGCGCATCCTCGTGGTCCTTTCGGAGTTGGGCCGGAACCGGCGCTCAGTCGGAGAACAGCCCGACCTTCATGCCGGTGGCGGTGTAGATGTGCTTTCCGTCGGCGAAGATCTTGCCGTCGGCAATCCCGAGCTTGAGCTTGCGGTCCATGACACGGGTGAAATCGACGTGATAGACGATCTGCTTGGTGGCGGGGGTGATCATGTCCGTGAACTTCACCTCGCCGACGCCGAGCGCGCGGCCGCGCCCCAGCATGCCGCGCCAGCCCAGGTTGAACCCGGTCAGCTGCCACAGCCCGTCGAGCCCGAGACAGCCCGGCATCACCGGATCGCCCGGAAAATGGCAGGAGAAGAACCACAGCTCGGGATTGATGTCGAACTCGGCGACCACATGGCCCTTGCCGTGTTCGCCGCGATCAGCGGAAATATCCGTGATGCGGTCCATCATCAGCATCGGCGGCAGAGGCAGCTGGGGATTGCCGGGCCCGAAGAGCTCTCCGCGCGCGCATTTCAGCAGGCCGTCCTTGTCGAACTGGGTTGGGTGATCGGCCATGCAGCCTTCCTTCTCCGGTCGTTTTCTTAGGTTGCACCCTCTAGCACCCCCGCGCGCAAGAGGGCAAGGGGAGCCGGAGGCCGCCTGCCGTCGCGGCCGCTCCGGGATTTTGTTTGCAGATACTGGAGTCTTTGCCCTATAAAACCGGCGAAGGAGATGTTTAGGATCATGCCCAAGACGCAAGCAGAGCGCGCTAGCACCTGGCTCAGCCGCGCAGGACTCCGCCCGACGCGGCAGCGCCTGACGCTCGCAACGCTCCTCGTCGGCGACGGAGAGCACCGGCATGTCACCGCCGAGAGCCTGTATTCCCTCGCGCTGGAGCGCGGCGAGAAAGTGGCCCTGGCCACGGTCTACAATACCCTGCGCGCCTTCTGCGACGCCGGGCTGGTCCACGAGGTGACGGTCGACGGCTCGAAGAGCTACTTCGACACCCGCACCGACGACCACCCGCATTTCTACTGGGAAAACTCCTCGGACCTGACCGACGCCCCGGCGGCGGAGATGACGATCTCGCATCTGCCCGAGCCGCCGGCCGGGATGGAAATCGCCAAGGTCGACGTGGTGATCCGGCTGCGGCCCAAGGCCAGCGCCTGATCCCGCGCCGCCCGCGGCGCGGCGCTGCATGGGCGGCGCCCCGCGGGGCTGACAGGGTCGGGCAGCCATTTTCCCTCAGGAGCCCTGCCATGCCGCGACCCGTTTTCCGACTTTCCGCCCTGGTGCCGCCCGTCCTCGCGCTGGCGGGGACTGCCGCCGCGCAGGAGGGCCCGTCCTTCGACTGCACCGCCGCCGAGAGCTCTGCCGAGACCCTGGTCTGCGAGGATGCCGCGCTGGCCGCGCTCGACCGCCGCGTGGCGGAGCGCTATGCCGCCGCGCTGGCCCTGGCCGAGGGGCTCGATGCCGGGGCCGAAGAGGCCGCCGACGATCTGCGCGCCTATCAGCGCGGCTGGATCAAGGGCCGCGACGAGTGCTGGAAAACGGACGATCTGCGCGCCTGCGTCGAGGAAAGCTACCTGCGCCGCGAGGCCGAGCTGGTGTCGCAGTGGATGCTGGAGGAGCCGGTCGGCATGGCCACCTGGATCTGCGACGGCAATCCCGCCAACGAGGTGGTGACGATCTTCTACGATACCGAACTGCCCGCGGTGCGCTTCGAGCGTGGCGACACGATCGATACCGGCGTCGTGGTCCGGACCGGCTCGGGGTCGCGCTATGACGGCAGCTTCGGGCGCTACATCTGGATGAAGGGGCACGAGGCGACCTATCGCGATCCCGATCCCGACGGCGCCGAGATGAGCTGCACCGAGGCGGAGTGAGCGCTCAGGCCCATTGGCCGGGCTCCAGGAAGCCGTGATCCGCCAGCTGCCGCGCCGTCCCGTCAAGCGGCAGCGACCCCGCCCAGACCCGCGGCAGGCTGCGGCAGTCGTGATCGGGCTGCGCCTCCAGCCAGGCCCAGACCCGCGGCGAGACCAGCGCCCCGGCCGGGCTGCGGTGCCAGGCGCCGTGGCGGCGGTCGAGACCGGGGTCATTCAGCCGTCCCGCCGCATCGAGCGCCAGGCCGGGCCGCGCGCGGAAGGCCAGCGCCCGGTCGATCCGCCGGCCCGCCGCCGGGCAGGCGGGACCGATTCGCTCCCTCAGCCCGCCATGGATCGCGCCGTCCTCTTCGGAATAGCCCTCCAGATCCGCCGCCCAGCCGTCTCCGGCGGGATAGCTGTCGAGCACGACGCCGCCCAGCACCGGGCGCCGCTCGTCCTCGAGGAAGGCGAAGAGATCGGGCAGGGGGCGGCTGTCGCCATGCGGCCAGACCGGCCGCTCGCCGTTCCGGAGCGGCAGGATCCAGCTGCCGGGCGCGGCGCGGATCAGTGCATTGGCGGCCACCGCCAGCGCCGCGGGGTGATGCGCATCGAAGGGCGCCGTGCCGGTCCAGTCCCCCGCGGGAGGTTCCGCCGGGCCGAGCGCGAGGCGGCAGGCGATGCCCGCCGCCGCCGCCCAGGCGGCCGTCTCGGCGGCGAGAAGCGCATCCTCCGCCATTACCAGCGCCACCGGCCCGCGGCGGAGCGCGGGGCGCAGGGCGCGCAGAAGGCGGCTGTAGCTGGGGAAATGCATGACGGCTCCGGATCGCTGGCCGAGCCTTGGCCGATCGCGGTTAACAAAGCCCTGCGCAGCGGCGGCGGGGCCTCCGGCGTTGCGGCGCGCGGCCAATGCGTGTAGGGACCGGCAATCATCCTGTCCGCAAATTTCCTGTCCGTGTCCGAGGTGCCGTCATGGCCGAGCCGAAGAAGCTCTACATCAAGACCTATGGCTGTCAGATGAACGTCTATGACAGCGAGCGCATGGCCGAGGCCATGGGCGGCAAGGGCTATGTCACGACGGACACGCCCGACGACGCGGACATGATCCTGCTGAACACCTGCCATATCCGCGAGAAGGCCGCCGAGAAGGTCTATTCCGAGCTCGGCCGCTTCAAGCCGCTGAAGAAGGCGAAGCCCGATCTGAAGATTGGCGTGGCGGGCTGCGTGGCCCAGGCCGAGGGCGCCGAGATCATGGCGCGCCAGCCGATGGTCGACCTGGTCGTCGGCCCGCAGGCCTATCACCGCCTGCCCGAGCTGGAAGAGGCGGCGGGCAAGGGGAAGAAGGCGCTCGACACCGATTTCCCCGAAGAGCTGAAATTCGACCATCTGGCCAAGCGGCCGAAGGCGCGGCGCGCGCCGACGGCGTTCCTGACCGTGCAGGAGGGCTGCGACAAGTTCTGCGCCTTCTGCGTGGTGCCCTATACCCGCGGCGCCGAGGTCAGCCGGCCGGTCGCGCGCGTGCTGGAAGAGGCGCAGGATCTGGTGGAGCGCGGCGTGCGCGAGATCACGCTGCTGGGCCAGAACGTCAACGCCTATCACGGCGAGGCCGAAGGCGGCGCCTGGGGGCTGGCGCGGCTGATCCGCCAGCTGGCGGAAATCGACGGGCTCGACCGCATCCGCTTCACCACCTCGCACCCGAACGACATGGAGGACGACCTGATCGCCGCCCATGGCGACTGCGCCAAGCTGATGCCCTATCTGCACCTGCCGGTGCAGTCGGGCTCGGACCGGATCCTCAAGGCGATGAACCGCAAGCACAGGGCGGCGGACTACGTGGCGCTGATCGCGCGCATCCGCGCGGCGCGGCCGGATCTGCTGCTGTCGGGCGATTTCATCGTCGGCTTCCCCGGCGAGACGGACGAGGATTTCGAGGACACGATGCGGCTCGTCGAAGAGGTCCGCTACGGCCAGGCCTATTCCTTCAAGTACAGCCCGCGCCCGGGCACGCCCGCGGCCGAGAAGGAGGCCCGGATGGTCCCGGCCGAGGTTGCCAGCGCGCGCCTGGCCCGGCTGCAGGAGCTGCTGAACCGCCAGCAGTTCGAGCACCAGCAGGCGATGGTCGGGCGGCGGGCGAGCGTGCTCTTCGAGAAGAAGGGGCGGATGGAGGGCCAGCTGGTCGGCAAGTCCGAATACCTGCAGGCCGTCCATGTCCAGGCGCCCGAGAGCCTG
Source organism: Poseidonocella sp. HB161398 (assembly GCF_005870025.1). Classification (GTDB taxonomy): domain Bacteria; phylum Pseudomonadota; class Alphaproteobacteria; order Rhodobacterales; family Rhodobacteraceae; genus Mangrovicoccus. Next base: position 42,556 of record NZ_VATA01000013.1, on the reverse strand, counting down.
ATCGGCCAGATCGCCGAGGTGGAGATCACCGAGGCCGGGCCGAATTCGCTTGGCGGCCGCCTGGCCTGAGCCGGGCGGCGCCGGGGCGGCCGGTCAGACCAGCCAGGTTTCCGGATTGGCGACCGGCTGGCCCTTGTTGTAGGTCAGCACGCCCTTGATGGTGCGCACCAGGTACCAGATCGCCGTGGCGATCAGCAGCAGCACGCCGATGCCGACGAATAGCAGCACGGTGCTGACGAAGCCGAAGAGCAGGCCGATCCAGAAGGTGCGGATCAGGTAGGTGTAATGCGTCTTCTGCCAGTCGGGCGCCTCGCCGCGGCTGACATAGGCGACGATCACCCCGGCCAGCGACAGGATCGGCAGCACGACGCCCGCAATGTAGAGAATGTAGGTGACCAGCGGCAGCTTGTTCTCGCTGATGGCGACGTTGCTGTCTTCGGTGCTCATGGAAATGCTCCTTGCTAGGCTTGACTGAACGCGATGGGCGGGAATTTACCGCGACCATCCCGGCCATGCGGCCGCCTGTCAATGAAGGTTAACGGGACTCGGTCCCGCGCCCGGCAGGTTCCGGCCGGTGACGGGCCGCCAGATGGCGCCTTGCTGGGCACCAGACCTGCCATGTTGTCGCGGTTGGCCCCCAAATTGTGGCAGAATGATGAAGATTGCGTCGGGAGCCCTTGCCAGGGGGCGTGTCTGGCGGCACGCTTGGGACAGGCCCATGTCCAAGGAGAGATGCTTGCCGCACGAAGTCCTGTCCCCGCCCGCTGACCATGACGTGCCGGAGATCGTACTGGAATATCCCGACAACCGATTGCTTGTCGAACTTTGCGGCGAATTCGACCGCAACCTCGCCCAGGTCGAGCATGCGCTGCATCTGCAGATCATCCGCCGCGGCAACCAGCTTGTCCTGATGGGCGAGCCGCAGGCGCGGCTGAAAGGGATGGAGGTGCTCGACACGCTCTATCTGCGGCTCGAGAAGGGCCAGCATATCGAGCCGGGCGATATCGACGGCGTCCTGCGCATGGGCGAGGCCCGCCCGCGCGAGGGCGGCAACGGCCAGATGGAGATGTTCGCCGCCTCCGATGTCGAGATCGAGACCCGCAAGAAGACCATCCGCCCGCGCACCGAGGCGCAGAAGGACTATGTCAAGGCGCTGTTCAAGAACGAGCTGTGCTTCGGCATCGGCCCGGCCGGGACGGGCAAGACCTACCTGGCGGTGGCGGTCGGCGTCCACATGTTCAACCAGGGCGCGGTCGACAAGATCATCCTCAGCCGTCCGGCGGTGGAGGCGGGCGAGCGGCTCGGCTTCCTGCCCGGCGACATGAAGGAGAAGGTCGATCCCTACATGCAGCCGCTCTACGACGCGCTGAACGACTTCCTTCCGGGCAAGCAGGTCCAGAAGATGATGGAAGAGAAGAAGATCGAGATCGCGCCCCTGGCCTTCATGCGCGGCCGCACGCTGTCGAATGCCTTCGTCGTGCTCGACGAGGCGCAGAACGCCACGACCATGCAGATGAAGATGTTCCTCACGCGACTCGGCGAGGGCTCGCGCATGGTGATCACCGGCGATCGCAGCCAGATCGACCTGCCGCGCGGCGTGACTTCGGGCCTGCGCGAGGCGGAGAGCCTGCTCAAGGGGGTCAGCGGCATCTCCTTCAGTTACTTCACGGCTAAGGATGTGGTGCGGCACCCTCTGGTAGCCCGGATCATTGAAGCGTATGACGCGGCGGATGCACAATCCGGTTGATATCGTCATAGAACATGACCCATGGGAGGCGGTCGGGCTCGACCGCCTCGCCAACGAGGCCGCCTCGGCGGCGCTGTCGCATCTGGGACTCGATCCCGGTGCCTACGAGCTGTGCCTTCTTGCCTGCGACGATGCCCGCATCGCCGAGCTGAACGGCACCTTCCGCGACAAGCCCCGTCCCACCAACGTCCTGAGCTGGCCGTCGACCGACCTGCAGCCCGATGCCGCGGGCGAGCCGCCGGATCTCTCGGAAGCCGAGCCGGAACTTGGAGATATCGCCATTTCCTGGGAGACTTGCAGCGCCGAAGCCGAGGCGATGGGCAAGCCCCTGGAGGATCATTTGCGGCATCTTCTGGTCCATGGGGTTTTGCATCTGCTCGGCTATGACCATATCCGCGACGAAGACGCCGCATTGATGGAAGGGCTCGAGGTGGCGATACTCGCAGAAATGGGCCTTTCGAACCCCTATCTCCTGGATGGGGCAGAAGAGGCTTTTAACGGAAAGTGACGATGTCTGACGCCGAAGGGTCGATACCCCCTTCTACCGACGCAAGCGGGACCGACCCCGACGAACCCGGGGTGCTTGCGCGCCTCCTCAATCGCTGGCGCAAGGGCGAGGAGGAGGATGATGAAATGTCTGCGCAGGATGGCCAGGCAAATGGCCATCACCCCGGCCATGCCACGCCCGGACTGTCGAATCTGCGCCGCATGCGCGTCGAGGACGTCGCCGTGCCGGTGGTGGAGATCGTGGCCGTCGAGGTCGGCATCGCCCTCGAGGAGCTGATCCGTATCTTCCGTGAAAGCGGATTCTCGCGGCTGCCGGTCTACGAGGGCACGCTCGACACGCCGCTGGGCATGGTCCACCTCAAGGACGTGGCGCTGCATTACGGCTTCAACGGACATCGCGACGAGGATTTCGACCTGCGGGCGATCCTGCGGCCGATTCTCTACGCGCCGCCCTCCATGCCGATCGGGGTTCTGCTGCAGAAGATGCAGAGCCAGCGGCGCCACATGGCGCTGGTGATCGACGAGTACGGCGGCACGGACGGGCTGGTGACGATCGAGGATCTGATCGAGCAGGTGATCGGCGAGATCGAGGACGAGCATGACGAGGTCGAGGCCGATCCATGGCGCCAGGAGAAGCCGGGCAGCTTCATCGCGCTCGCGCGCGCCCCGCTGGCGGAATTCGAGACGGCCATCGGCCGCCGCCTGACCGGGCCGGATTTCGAGGAAGAGGTCGACACGCTGGGCGGGCTGGTCTTCATCCTGACCGGCCGCGTGCCTGCGCGGGGCGAGATCATCCCGCATCCGCAGGCAGCCGTCGAATTCGACATCCTCGACGCCGACCCCAGAACCATCAAGCGGATGCGGGTGCGGCTGCTCGATGATGCACCGGGCGAGGACTGAGCTCTCCGACATCCTGGAGATGGTGGACCGGCGGCCGTGGCTCGCACGGCTGGTGATGCTGTGGCTGGGCGGCATGATGGCGCTCGGCCTGGCGCCGTTCAAGCTGCCGCTGGTCACGGTCCTGGCGCTGGCGACGGGGCTGCGGATGCATGGCCGCGCCCCTTCCCGCAGGCAGGCGGGCTGGCTCGGCTGGATGCTGGCCACCGGCTATTTCCTGGTGGCGCTGCAATGGATCGTCGAGCCCTTCATGGTCGATGCCGCCCGCGACGGCTGGATGGCGCCCTTCGCCATCGTGCTGATGGCGGGGGGGCTGGCGCTGTTCTGGGCCGCGGCCTTCTGGGTCTCCTGGGGGCGGCCAGCGCCTGGCACCGGCGATGCGCCGCGCCGCGCGCTGGCGGCCGTGCTGGCGCTGAGCGTGGCCGAGATGCTGCGCAGCGTGCTCTTCACCGGCTTTCCCTGGGCGCTGATCGGCTCGGTCTGGGTCGATCACCCGATCGGCCAGCTCGCCTCGGTCTGGGGTACGCACGGGCTGACGCTCTTCACCGGCTGCCTCTCGGTGGGGGTGCTGACCCTGTCGGTCTGGCATGCCTCGCGCCGCGCGCTGCTGCTCTCCGGCCTCGCGGTGCTGGCCTGGTGCGGCGGCACGCTGGTGGGCGAGGGGATGATCGGGCGCTATGACGCGATGGACCTGCCGCCCGGGCCGATGGTCCGGGTGATCCAGCCGAACGAGACCCAGTCGCTGAAATGGAAGCCCGAGATGATCCCGGTCTTCTGGGACCGCAAGCTGGCGCTGACCTCGAGCGAGACCGGCGCCGATCCCGACATCGTCGTCTGGCCCGAGGTCTCGCTGCCCTACCTGCTTGAGCTTGGCGCCGGGCCCGATGCCCGGGTCTCGGAGGCGGCGGGCGGCAAGCCGGTGATCGCCGGGGCGCAGCGCTTCGTCGGCGAGGAGCTGCGCAACGCGCTGGCGGTGATCGGCCCGGGCGGCCAGGTCGAGGCGGTCTACGACAAGTTCCACCTGGTGCCCTTCGGCGAGTACTTCCCGGGCGGCAAGCTGGCGGCGCGGCTGGGGCTGGCGGGGCTGGCGACCGACGCGCTCGGCGGCTTCTCCCCGGGGCCGGGCTCGCAGCTGATCGATCTCGGACCGCTCGGCAAGGTGCTGCCGCTGATCTGCTACGAGGCGATCTTCCCGCGCCATGCCGGCCCGCGCGGCCTGCCGCGGCCCGACTGGATCGTGCAGATCACCAATGACGCCTGGTTCGGCCAGATGTCCGGACCGCAGCAGCATCTCGACCAGGCGCGGCTGCGGGCGATCGAGCAGGGGCTGCCGCTGGTGCGCTCGGCCAATACCGGCATCTCGGCGATCATCGACCCCAAGGGCCGGATCATCGCCAGCCTGGCGCTGAACACCGCCGGGGTGATCGACCGCGCATTGCCGCCCGCCACGGCGCCGACGCTCTATTCGCGCTTCGGCAACTGGCCGGTGATCTTCGCGATTCTCGCCGCCGCGGCCCGGCTCTTCGCCGACAGCCTCTTCGCGCGCCGCAGGCTCGCGTTCTTCGCCTGGTCGAGAAGATAGCAATTGCCTTTCCCCGGGCGGCGGCGTACCGCTTGTCGATGCTGCCACAACGGCTTCCTGGCGTGGCGGATGTAACCCCTTAATGGAGCACCAGATGTCCCGACAAAATTACATTTTCACTTCTGAATCCGTGTCCGAAGGCCACCCCGACAAGGTCTGCGACCGGATCTCGGACGCCGTTCTTGATGCGCTGCTGGCCGAAGAGCCCGAAGCGCGCGTTGCTTGCGAAACATTTGCCACGACCGACCGAGTCGTCATCGGCGGCGAAATCGGCCTCTCCGACCAGGCCAAGCTGCATGCCTATATGGAGGGCATCGACGGCATCGTCCGCGACTGCATCCGGGACATCGGCTACGAACAGGAGAAGTTCCACCACGAGACCGTGGAGATCACCAACCTGCTGCACGAGCAGTCCGCCCATATCGCCCAGGGGGTGAACGCCGCCGACAACAAGGACGAAGGCGCGGGCGACCAGGGCATCATGTTCGGCTATGCGGTCAACGAATCGCCCGAGATGATGCCGGCGCCGATCCTCTACGCCCACAAGATCCTCAAGCGGCTGGCCGAGGCGCGCAAGTCCGGCGAGGCGCCGGTCCTGGGTCCGGATGCCAAGTCGCAGCTGACCGTGCGCTACGAGAACGGCATTCCGGTGGAGGTCACCTCGCTGGTGCTCTCGACCCAGCATCTCGACGAGACCATGACCTCGGACGACGTGCGCGAGGTGGTGACGCCCTTCATCCAGGAAGTCCTGCCCGAGGGCTGGCTGACGGATGCCACTAAATGGTGGGTGAACCCGACCGGCAAGTTCGTGATCGGCGGGCCGGATGGCGACGCCGGGCTCACCGGCCGCAAGATCATCGTCGACACCTATGGCGGCGCTGCGCCCCATGGCGGCGGCGCCTTCTCGGGCAAGGATCCGACCAAGGTGGACCGCTCGGCGGCCTATGCCGCGCGCTACCTGGCGAAGAACGTCGTGGCGGCGGGCCTGGCGCATCGCTGCACCATCCAGCTCAGCTACGCGATCGGCGTGTCCGAGCCGCTGTCGATCTACTGCGACACCGGCGGCACCGGCACGGTGGATGAAAGCCTGATCGAGGCGGCCATCCCGAAGGTCATGAACCTGACCCCGCGCGGCATCCGCACCCATCTGGGGCTGAACAAGCCGATCTACCAGCGCACCGCAGCCTACGGCCATTTCGGCCGCGAGCCCGAGGCCGATGGCGGCTTCTCCTGGGAGCGCACCGACCTGGCCGAGGCGCTGGCCGAAGCTCTCTGACACAAGACAAGGCACAGCCGGACCACCCGGCCGCGCTCTGCATCGACGCGCCGCAGGACCCCTGCGGCGCGTTTTCCGTTTCAGCTCCCCGGCCTGGGCCGCGGCGGGGCGCGCCTGCGGGACACTGGCCGCTGCAAGGCGCGCAGGCTTCGCAAGCGGGGAGGCGGGAAGCGGGCATCGCTTGGCCCCATGGTCGGGAGGTCCGGTCTCCGCGCATTGCCGGGATGGAAGAGGGAGGTCTTCCTTCGCCGTCTCTTTTCCATCCGAGAGGACCGGAATTCTCCGGCAGCACATCTAGCCAGGGTGCTGAAGACGTCTGCCCGGCTGCGGAGGCTGCGGAGAAGACCGGGAAAATGGTCATGATGGCGGCTGGACCTGCTCAATTCCGGGAGCGGCCCCGGCCAAATTCGGAACGGTTTCCAGCTCGAGGACGCCCGGGGAACTTTTTCAGCACCCTGCCAGGAAGGCTGCGCGTTTCCCGGCGAGGCCGGCATGGCGAGGGATCGTCGCCCTTCTGTCTCCGGGACCTGATAGCGTGGTCGCGGCACGCGTCCCGGCCAGGGGGGGAGTACGACGTCTGGCGCCGGTTGCACGGCCGCGCAGAGCCATTGGCGTCGCGCAGTGACCAGCCGGGGGCACCGTTGCGCATCAGGGTGCGTTCGGGGTGCAAGGCCCGGAACTGGCACGGGCATGAGACGGGTGCGTTGCGCCGGTGGCGCCGCGGCAGCCTCTCGAAAGATGAAGGACTGGCGCTGCCCGCGCTGACTGAACAGCGCGCAATGGCGGCCTAGTGCCCGAGATGCCGGCCTATGCGGCAGAGGACATCCTGGCGATGGGGGTCGCGGCGCGCGCCGGGAGGATCGGTCTTTTCCGGGGGGATCCGTGCGGATCACGTGCTTGTCGGCAAGCACGGCCCGAGGCGCCCGGTCATCGGAGGGCAGGGCTGCCTGTCCGGCCTGCCAGCTGCATCGCCGGAGATGACCGGGTGAGGGCGGTCCCGGGCGTTTCCGGGCCAGGTACCATGGACGAACGCGCGATATGCGGTTGGGCGGGAAAGTCCAGCGCCGCGGAAAGCCGGGCGGACGCATGGCCGCGGCATCTTCAGCCGGCAGAAGCGAAACCGGGACGGCGCGGCGGACCGGACCGTTCCTTCGTGTGGGGACAAGCGGCCCGGACTGCCGGAACCGGCGCCGGGCCGCTCCTGAGCGCGCCGTGGCCCGTCGCTATTCGGCGGCGGGCAGCAGTTTCGGGCCGCGCGGGCCGGGCGCCGGATCGGGGCGCCAGCGTGCGCCCTCGGGCCCGGGCAGGGCACTGCCCGCGGCCAGCTGGCGGAAGATCTCCTGCAGCTCCGGTTCCTCCACCATGCCGGCCGCCTTCGCGGCGCCGACCCAGCGCCGCTTGCGTTCCTTGCGCTCCTTCCAGCGCCGCTTCAGCTTGGTGACGACCATCGGATAGACATCGACCCGGCAGGGCAGCGCGCTGCCGTCGGACAGGCGCTTGGCATAGCCGTAGCTGCCCAGCGGCTCGTCGCGGATGCTGCCGATGGCGCCGGCCTCCTCCAGCGCCTCGATCTTGGCGGCGGCCCATGGCTTCTTGCCATCCATGGGCCAGCCCTTGGGGACGACCCAGCGCCCGGTATCGCGAGAGGTGACAAGCAGCACCTTCGCGCCGCCTTTCCGGCCGAATGCGACCGGAAGGGCGGCAATCTGTTTCAGCTCCTCCATGCCCCGACACTAGCGCGGGGGCGGCGATCCGGAAATACAGATATTCATGACATTCCGGTCTTTCCGCAGGCAGTTGGCCTGCGCAAACCGGGGCCGGAAGCCGGGGTCAGACGGTCATCATCCCGCGGATCTCCTCCTCGTTCATCTCGGCGCGGGTGCCCGCCTTGATGATCTGGCCGCGATCCATGACATGGAACGTGTCGCAGAGGTCGCGGGCGAAGTCGAAATACTGCTCCACCAGCAGGATCGCCATCTCGCCCTTGTCGCGCAGGTAGCTGATCGCGCGGCCGATATCCTGGATGATCGAGGGCTGGATGCCCTCGGTCGGCTCGTCGAGCACCAGCAGCCGCGGCTTCATCACCATGGCGCGGCCGATGGCAAGCTGCTGCTGCTGCCCGCCCGAAAGGTCGCCGCCGCGGCGGTTCAGCATCTCCTTGAGGACCGGAAACAGCTCGAACACCTCGCCGGGCACCTTGCGGCTGCCCCGCGGCAGGATCGAGAAGCCGGTCTCCAGGTTCTCCTGAACGGTCAGCAGCGGGAAGATCTCGCGCCCCTGCGGCACCGAGGCGATGCCCGCGCGGGCGCGCATGTCCGAGCGCAGCTTCGAGATCTCGCGCCCCTCCCAGGTAATCGAGCCGCCCGAGATCGCCTGCCGCCCGACGATGGATTTCAGCAGCGTCGTCTTGCCGACGCCGTTGCGGCCGAGCACGGTGGTGACCTTGCCCGGCTCGGCGGTCAGGCTGACCCCGCGCAGCGCCTGGGCGGCGCCGTAATGCAGGTCGATCGTCTTCACTTCAAGCATGGGCGGGGTCCTTCGCGAAGGGGCGGTCAGCGGCCAAGATACACCTCGATCACCTGCTCGTTGGCGGAGACATGGTCGAGCGAGCCCTCGGCCAGAACATGGCCCTGGTGCAGCACGGTGACCCGGCAGCCGAGGGCGCGGACGAAATCCATGTCATGCTCGACCACGATCACCGTGTGCTTGCCCGCGATCTGGCGCAGCAGTTCGGCGGTGCGCATGGTCTCGGCATCGGTCATCCCCGCGGCGGGCTCGTCGACCAGCAGCAGCTCGGGATCCTGCGCCAGCAGCATGCCGATCTCCAGCCACTGCTTCTGCCCGTGGGAGAGATCGCCCGCCATCCAGCCCGCGACATGGTCGAGCTTGACCAGCGCGAGCAGCTCGGCGATCCGCGCGCTGTCCTCGGCCGAGCGGCGGTAGAAGAGCGTCGCCCAGACCGAGCGGTCCTCCTTCAGCGAGAGGGCGATATTGTCCTCGACCGTCTGGGTCTCGAAGACCGTGGGCTTCTGGAATTTCCGCCCGATCCCCAGCCGCGCCGTGCCCGCCTCGTCCGAGCGGGTGAGGTCGACCGACTGGTTCCACAGCACCTTGCCGGTATCGGGGCGGGTCTTGCCGGTGATGATGTCCATCATCGTGGTCTTGCCGGCGCCGTTCGGGCCGATGATGGCGCGCAGCTCGCCCTTTTCCACGGTCAGGCTCAGGTCGTTGATCGCCTTGAACCCGTCGAAGCTGCGGTTGACGCCGTCGAGCAGCAGCTGGACGCTCATGCGCTGGCCTCCTCTGGTGCCGGGGCGGGGGGCGGCTTGCGGCCGAGGCGGCTCTCGATCAGCCCGAGCACGCCCTGGGGCAGGAAGATGGTGACGAAGACGAAGAGCCCGCCGAGCGCGAAGAGCCACAGCTCGGGGAACCAGGAGGTGAAGAGCGTCTGGGCGAAGCCGACAATGATCGCGCCCATGGCGGCGCCGACCAGCGTGCCGCGGCCGCCGAGCGCCACCCAGATGACGATGCCGATGGAGTTGGCGGGGCTGAATTCGCCGGGATTGATGATGCCGACCTGCGGCACGTAGAGCGCGCCGGCGAGCCCGGCCATCATCGCGGAGACGACGAAGACGAAGAGCTTGTACTCCTCCACCCGGTAGCCGATGAAGCGCGTCCGGCTCTCGGCGTCGCGGATCGCGATCAGCACCTTGCCGAGCTTCGAGGAGGTGATCGCCTTGGCGACGAGCAGCCCCGCGGCCAGCGCGAGGGCGGAGAGCACGAAGAGCCCGGCGCGGGTGGTGTCGGCCTGCAGGCTGAAGCCGAGCACGTCCTTGAAGTCGGTCAGGCCGTTATAGCCGCCGAAGCCCATCTCGTTGCGGAAGAAGGCCAGCATCAGCGCATAGGTCATCGCCTGGGTGATGATCGACAGATAGACGCCGGTGACGCGCGAGCGGAAGGCGAACCAGCCGAAGACGAAGGCCAGGAGCCCCGGCACGGCTAGCGCCATGAGGAGCGCGAAGCCGAACATGTCGAAGCCCAGCCAGTACCAGGGCAGGCTGTCCCAGTTCAGGAAGACCATGAAATCCGGCAGCAGCGGATTGGCATAGACGCCGCGCGGGCCGATCTCGCGCATCAGGTGCATGCCCATCGCGTAGCCGCCGAGCGCGAAGAAGGCGCCATGGCCGAGCGAGAGGATGCCGCAATAGCCCCAGACCAGGTCGAGCGCGACGGCGAGGAGCGCGTAGCAGAGGTACTTGCCGAGGAGCGCGACGATATAGGAGGGGACCGGCTGCCCGTCGAGGGCGAGGTTGCCGACCGGGACGGCGACGGTCAGGACGAAGAGGCCGGCGAGGAAGATGCCCATCCGGCGGTCGATCAGGCTCAGCATGGCAGGCTCCGGGTCAGCTGGCTGGAGGGAAGGCGGCGGCGCCGGGCAAGGGGAGAAGGGGCGCTCCCGCCCGTCGTTGCCGCGCTGCCGCGCAGCGCCTCCCGTTGGGCCGGGCCGCGCTGGCGCGCGGCTGCCGGGCACCGTGGCCGGCCGATGTCCCCGAGGGCCGCGGAGCGGCCCGGCCCAACGGGAAGAGACGGGCCGCGCAGCGGCGGGTCGATGACGGGCGGGAGCGCCTGTTTTCCGGTCATGCGTCCACCGCCCGTCCGCGCACCGCGAAGAGGCCGCGGGGCCGTTTCTGGATGAAGAGGATGATGAAGACGAGCACCAGGATCTTCGCCAGCACCGCGCCGGTCCAGGGCTCGAGGAACTTGTTGGCGATCCCGAGCGAGAAGGCCCCGGCCAGCGTTCCCCAGATATTCCCGGCGCCGCCGAAGACCACGACCATGAAGCTGTCGACGATGTAGCTCTGCCCGAGATTGGGCGAGACGTTGTCGATCTGGCTCAGCGCCACCCCCGCCAGCCCGGCAATGCCCGCGCCCAGCCCGAAGGTCATCGCGTCGACCCAGCCGGTGCGGATGCCCATATTCGCCGCCATCGCCCGGTTCTGCGTCACCGCGCGCATCTGCAGCCCGATCGGCGTCTTCTTCAGCACGAAGAGCAGCACCGCGAAGACCGCCAGCGCGAAGACCAGGATCCAGAGCCGGTTCCAGGTGACCGTCATCTGCCCCAGTTCGAAGGCGCCCGACATGAAGGAGGGGTTGCCGACCTCGCGGTTGTTCGGTCCGAAGATCGAGCGCACCAGCTGCTGCAGCATGAGGCTGATCCCCCAGGTGGCCAGCAGGGTCTCCAGCGGCCGGCCGTAGAGGAAGCGGACCACGCCGCGCTCGATCGCCACGCCGATCCCGCCCGCGACCAGGAAGGCCAGCGGCGCCGCGATCAGCAGCGACCAGTCGAAGAGCGCCGGGAAGGAGGAGCGGATCGCCTCCTGCACCGCGAAGGTCGTGTAGGCGCCGAGCATCACCAGCTCGCCATGGGCCATGTTGATCACGCCCATCACGCCGAAGGTGATGGCCAGCCCGATCGCGGCCAGGAGCAGCACCGAGCCGAGCGACAGGCCGAACCAGACATTCTGCGCCATGCCCCAGAGCCGCTGCATCTGCTCGATATGGCGCACGGCCTCTTCTGCGGCGGCGGCGACCTGCGGATCGCCGTTGTCCAGCGCGGAGGAGAGCACGGTGCGCGCCTCGGTGTCGCCGCGGTCGCGCATCACCGAGATGGCGGCGATCTTGGCCTCCGCGGCGCCGTCCCCGGCCAGCGTCACCACGGCCAGCGCCTCGGCAAGCGCGCGGGCGACCTCCGGATCGGCCTCGGCGGCGGCGGCCTCGGCCAGGAGCTCGGCCTGCTCGGGATCGGGGCTGCGGAAGGCGGATTGCGCGGCCGCAAGGCGCCGCGCCGGATCGGGATGGCGCAGCGTCATCGTGCCGATCGCCGTGCGGATGTCGCGGCGCAGGCTGTTATTGACCCGCACCTTGGAGGAGCCGCGCGAGGGCACCTCGCCGTAATCCTCGCCGGTCAGGATGTCCCGGGCGAAATCGTCCCGGCCCTGGCCGTAGATCTCGACGATGCGGCTGTTCGAATCGAGCTGCTCGAGATCGCCGGCCAGCAGCACTTCCAGCACTTTCAGCGCGCGGTCGTCGCCGGTGGCGGCGATCTGCGCGATCACGGCGGCGCGGTCGTCATAGCTGCCCTCGGGCAGGGCGGCGACCAGCTCCTCGAGGCTCTGGGCCAGGACGAAGGGCGCCCAGAGAAGGAGCGCGATGGACAGGATCAGGCGGGGCAGGAGCCGCAATGGAAACCCTCCGGCGGGAGACGGGACGGGAAGGGCGGCCCCGCGGAACGGGGGCCGCCCGGTGGCTCAGGCGCGGGTCACTCGGCGCCGCAGGTCTTGGTCTCGGTGTTGTAGTTGCCGCAGGCCAGCTCCACCCAGTCGGAGATCAGCGGTGCCGATTCCGGCAGGTAGTCGGACCAGGCGTCGCCCGGCACCAGGTCGTCGGTCTCCCAGACGACGTCGAACTGGCCGTCATCCTGGATCTCGCCGACGAAGACCGGCTTGGTGATGTGGTGGTTCGGCAGCATGGTGGCGATGCCGCCGGTCAGGTTCGGCGTCTCGGTGCCCGGCAGCGCGGCGATGACCTCGTCTGCATCGGTGGTGCCGGCCGCCTCGACCGCCTTCACCCACATGTTGAAGCCGATGTAATGGGCCTCCATCGGGTCGTTGGTGACGCGCTCCTCGGAGCCGATGAAATCCCACCAGCTCTCGATGAAGGCGTCATTCTCCGGCGTGTCGATCGACATGAAGTAGTTCCAGGCCGCCAGATGGCCGACCAGCGGCGCGGTATCGAGGCCCGAGAGCTCTTCCTCGCCGACCGAGAAGGCGACGACGGGGATGTCCTCGGCCGAGATGCCCTGGTTGCCGAGCTCCTTGTAGAACGGCACGTTGGCATCGCCGTTGATGGTCGAGACCACCGCGGTCTTCTTGCCGGCCGAGCCGAATTCCTTGATGTCCGAGACGATCGTCTGCCAGTCGGAATGGCCGAAGGGCGTGTAGTTGATCATCAGATCCTCTTCCGCGACGCCCTTGTCCTTCAGGTAGGCCTCGAGGATCTTGTTGGTGGTGCGGGGATAGACATAGTCGGTCCCGGCCAGCACCCAGCGCTCCACGCCCTCGTTCTCCATCAGGTAGTCGACCGCCGGGATCGCCTGCTGGTTCGGCGAGGCGCCGGTATAGAACACGTTGCGCTGCGATTCCTCGCCCTCGTACTGCACCGGGTAGAACAGGATCGAGTTCAGCTCCTCGAAGACCGGCAGCACCGATTTGCGGCACGAGGAGGTCCAGCAGCCGAAGACCACGTCGACGCCGTCGGCCTCGATCAGCTGGCGCGCCTTCTCGTTGGCCAGCGGCCAGTCCGAGGCGATGTCGACGACCACCGGCTCCAGCGTCTTGCCGAGCACGCCGCCCGCCTCGTTCTGCTCTTCGATGAGCATCAGCATGGCGTCCTTGAGCGTCGTCTCGGAAATCGCCATCGTGCCCGAGAGCGAGTGCAGGATGCCGATCTTGATCGTGTCTTCCTGCGCCATGGCCGTGGAGCCCATCAGCATCGCAGCGGCGCCGAAACCGGTCAGCGTCTTGGTGAATCTGGTCATGTAGCGGTTTCCCCTAAAAGCTCGGACGGCTCGGCCGGCCGGTGCCCTCAAAGGTGCCCGCGCCGCTGTCCCCCCGCCGTCTCCTGTCTCCGGACGCCCGGCATGGCGCCGGACCTCCCCTCTGGCGCGCCGCCAACGGGCAGCGCCTGCGAAGGAGGGTTTGCCGGCGGGGCAGTGTGACGGAACTGTGAACTGGCGGGAGCAGTGCGCGAGCGGCGGTTTTGGCCGGACTCTGCCTGCGCTTTTTGCGATTGTGTACGATCCATGGGCAGATCGTGAAAAACCCGCTCAGGGCCGACCGGCGGAACTTTGCCGAAACCGGGGCCGAAGCGGCGCGGTGTTCAGCCTCCGGCACCCGCGAGGCCGGGGGCGAGGACCAGGAAGAGGGTCTCGGAGCAAAGCTGCAGCGCGCCGAGCACGTCGCCGGTCTGCCCGCCGAGCCGCTTGCGCGCGAGCCGCGCCAGCCCGGCGGCGAGCGCGATGGCCGCCAGCGCCGCGAGGGCGAGGGCGTTGCCCCCGGGCTGCAAGAGCGGCAGGAGCCCGAGCGCCAGCGCCGCCGCCGCCGTCACCCGCGAGGGCCGCCCGGCCGAGGCGGCGAGCCCGCCGGGCCGGGCATGGGGCAAGAGCGCCATCGCCCCGGCCATGATCCCGCGCGAGAGCATCGCGGCGGCAAGGACGGCCCCCCAGCCCGCCGCGCCGAGGGGCAGCGCCAGCGCCAGCGCCTGCCAGCGCAGCCCGGTCACCAGCACCAGCGCCAGCACGCCATAGGCGCCGATCCGGCTGTCCTTCATGATCTCCAGCCGCCGGGCGCGGGTCCAGCCGCCCCAGATCCCGTCGGCGCAGTCGGCCAGCCCGTCCTCGTGCATCGCCCCGGTCAGGAGCACCTGGAGCAGCAGGACGATCCCCGCCGCCAGCCCCGGCGCCAGCCCGCCCCAGTGATGCGCCGCCCAGCCGGTCCCGCCGGCCAGCACCGCCACGGCGGCGCCTGCCAGGGGCCAGGCCCAGGCCGCGGCGGCGCCGCGTGTTAGCGCGAACGCGGTGTTGACCTTCACCGGCAAGCGCGTCAGCAAGCCCAGAGCGGCTGGAATGTCGCGCAGATCGAAGAGCGGTCCGGGGCGGGCAGGCATGGCGCGTCCTTGGCAGAGGTAGAGGCGGAAGGCAGGCCATCCATGTTCAAGACCATCGAGGAATTCAAGGCAGAGCTTGCACGGTTTCCGGGACCCGACACCCAGGCGCGCGCCGGGGCGGAGGCGCGCAACGCGCTTCTGACCAAGCCCGAGGGGGCGCTCGGACGGCTCGAGGACCTCGCGCTCTGGTACGCTGCCTGGCGCGGCGACGCGCGGCCGCAGCTGGAGAAGGTGCAGATCGCGATCTTCGCGGGCAATCACGGCGTCGCGGCCAAGGGCGTCTCCGCCTATCCGCCGGAGGTGACCGTGCAGATGGTCGCCAATTACAGCGAGGGCGGCGCGGCGATCAACCAGCTCGCCCGCGTGGCGGGGGCGGATCTGAGCGTGCATCCGCTGGATCTCGACACCCCGACCGGCGACATCACCGAAGGCCCGGCCATGACCGAGGCGGAGCTCTGCGCCGCGCTCTCGGCGGGCTGGGAGGCGGTCGATCCGGACGCGGACCTGTTCGTCGCGGGCGAGATGGGCATCGGCAACACCACCATCGCGGCGGTGCTGTCGGCGGCCTTCTACGGCGGAGGCGCGGGCACCTGGGTCGGGCGCGGCACCGGCGTCGACGAGGACGGCCTGTCGCGCAAGGCGGCCGCGGTGGAGGCGGCGCTCGACCTGCATGCCGATGCGATCGAGGCGGGCGACCCGGTGGAGATCCTGCGCTGCCTCGGCGGGCGCGAGGTCGCGGCGATGACCGGCGCCTATGCCCGCGCGCGCGTGCTGCGAATCCCTGTGGTGCTCGACGGGTTCATCTCCTGCGCGGCGGCTTCGGTGCTGTCCCAGGCGGTGTTCGGCGGGCTCGACCATGCGGTGGCGGGGCATTGCTCGGCCGAGTCGGCGCATCTGCGGCTGCTGAATGCGCTGGGGATGGAGCCGGTCCTGCGGCTCGGCCTGCGGCTGGGCGAGGGCTCGGGCGCGGCGGCGGCGGTGCCGCTCTTGAAGGCGGCGGTGGCCTGCCATTCGGGCATGGCGAGCTTCGGCGAGGCCGGGGTCTCGGAACGCGACTGACCTGGCTGGCGGGGCGGGGCGCTCAGTCCTGCCCGCCCGCGCTGCGCCAGGCCGCGTCGAGCGCCGGGCGCAGCCCGCCCGCATCGATCGCGGCCAGTGCGACGGTGGTCCAGCCGCGCGCGGCCCATTTGTTCGGCACCGGCGCGAAGGCCCGGGGCAGGAGCGCGCACCAATGCGCCTGCTCCTCGGGGGAGAGGCAGAGATTGGCGCTCTGCCCGTCGGCCGCCAGCGTGGCGAAGTTGCGCCGCACGCGGTAAGCCATGCGGTCGAAATGCGGCCTTGCGGTGCTGCCCGCGAGGCCCCGCGCCAGGGTGTCGAACTCCGCCCCGGTCACCGCTCAGCCGCCTTCGCTGCGGCGCATCTCGGCGGTTTCGATCTCCTCGCCGAGCGTGGTGACCATGGCGGTCTCCATCTCCTTGTTCAGCTCCTTGGCGCGCTCGACATAGGCCTCGTTCTGGGCAACCGAGATGCCCGGCTTCCAGACCTCGGCCAGCTCCAGCATGGCGTGGCGGTCGTGCTTGTAGAAGGCGCGCTCGGCCTCGGCGGCCTCGTATTCGCTCAGCCCCATGTTCTCCAGAACGTAGCGCGCGGCGCGCAGGCTGGAGTCGAACATCTCGCGGACGATGTCGTCGGCCCCGGCGCGGTAGAGCTCGTAGACATGCACCCGGTCATAGGCGCGGGCGACGATGTGCAGGTCGGGCCGCTCCTTCCTCGCATAGGCGACGATCCGGGTGGAGGCGTCCTTGTCGTCCATCGCCACGACCAGCACCTTCGCCTTGGCAAGGCCCGCGGCATGCAGCAGCTCGGGCCGGGTCGGGTCGCCGAGGAAGCTCTTGAAGCCGAAGCGGCGCATCAGCCGGATGGTCGAGAGGTCGTGGTCCAGCACCACCGCGCGGAAGCCCGACATCTGGATCATCCGGTTCACCACCTGGCCGAAGCGGCCGATCCCGGCGATGATGATCGGGCCCTGCTCGGTGATCTCGTCGGCGGCCTGCTCCTCGGCATCGGCCTCGGCGAGGCGCTTCGAGACATATTCGTAGAGGATGAAGAAGAGCGGCGTCAGCAGCATCGACAGCGCGATCACGAGGAAGAGCGTCGGACCGAGGCTGCCGGGGATGACCCGCTGCTGCAGCGCGAAGCCGACCAGGACGAAGCCGAACTCCCCGGCCTGGGCGAGGCCCAGCGTGAAGAGCCAGCGGTCGCGCTGGCGCAGCTTGAAGAGCCAGGCGAGCGCGAAGAGCACCAGCCCCTTCAGCGCCATGACCGCAAGCGTCAGCCCGATCAGCCGCACCGGCTCGGCGGCGAGCTGGCCGACATCGATGCCCGCGCCGACGGTGATGAAAAAGAGCCCCAGGAGCAGGCTCTTGAACGGGGCGATGTCGCTTTCGAGCTCGTGGCGGAATTCCGAGCTGGCCAGGACCACGCCCGCCAGGAAGGTGCCGAGCGCCGGAGAGAGGCCGACGATGCTCATCAGGAAGGCGATGCCCATGACGATCAAGAGCGCCAGCGCGGTGTTCAGCTCGCGCAGCCGGGCATTGTGGATATAGGCGAAGACCGGGCGGATCAGGTAGAGCCCGGCCAGGATGATCCCGGCGACGATCCCCAGCGTGACCAGGGTCACGCCCCAGCCCGGCAGCCGGTCGACCATCGCGGCCAGGGCCTCGGCATGCTCGTTGGCGGCCAGGTCCTCGAGCGCCCCGCCGCCGCCGCCCGCGCCGACCATGGTGAAGCTGCCATCGGCGGCGCCGAGCACCGGCAGCGCCAGCAGCGGCAGGAAGGCCAGCATCGGGATCACCGCGATGTCCTGGGTCAGCAGCACCGAGAAGCTCGAGCGGCCCCCCGCGGTCTGCATCAGCCCCTTTTCCGACAGGGTCTGCAGCACGATCGCGGTGGAGGAGAGCGAGAAGGCCAGGCCGATCGCCAGCGCCTCGCGCCAGCCGAACCCGAGCGCCAGCCCCGCGCCCATGATCAGGAGCGTCGAGCCCGCGACCTGCAGCCCGCCGAGCCCGAGCAGCCGGTGGCGCATGTCCCACAGCGCCCGCGGCTCTAGCTCCAGCCCGATCAGGAACAGCATCATCACGACGCCGAATTCGGCGAAATGCTGCAGCTCGCCGACCTCGTTGCCGACCAGCCCCAGGAGCGGCCCGATGCAGAGCCCGGCCGCCAGGTAGCCCAGGACCGAGCCCAGCCCCAGCCGTGCTGCCAGCGGCACGGCGATGACCGCGGCTGTCAGGTAGAGCGTGGCTTGAAACAGGAAGCTTTCCATGGCGCGGTCCGGATCAGGGGGTCAGCAACAGGTATAGACGACGGGCGCCGCCGGGCGACCGGAAAACGTGCCTCCGCGGCATGATGGCAGCCGGGGCGGTCCTAGCCGCTGGGCATGTTCAGGACCTCGTTGCGGCCCTTCCTCTGGTAGCGCAGCTGGCCCTCGGCGATGGCCACGACCTTGCCGCCGTCCAGCCGGTCGCCGACCGAGACATTGACGACATTGCCGTTGGGCATGCGCACCAGCGCGCGCAGGGCGCCGGGCTTGCCGAAGGTGCCGAGCAGGTTCACCCGGCGCAGGTTCATCTCGTTGTCGTCGGTGGCGCGGCGCGCGACATTGCCCGGCGCCTGGGCCGGGACGGTGTCGGGCGCGCGGACGGCCGGGGCGGCGGTCTTGGTCGGGGCCGGGGCGGCCGCGGCGGCCGGGCGGGTCAGCACGGCGGCGGTCGAGGCGGCGGCAGCGGCCTGGGCGGCGTCGCGCGCCATGGCGACCTGGGCGGCATGGGCGCGGTCCTGCAGGTTGCCGGGCCGCGGCGCCGGGCGCGCCGTGTCGTCCGAGGCGGTCAGCGCGGGCATCTCGGGCACCGCGGGCAGGGGCACCGGATTGCGCGCGGCGAAGATCGCGACGGCGACCGCGGCGGCATCGCCCGAGCGCGGCCGCGGGCGCAGCCGCGACAGCTCGTTCGAGGTCAGCCCGCCGAGCTGCTGGCGCTCCACCTGTTCGGGCAGGTTGCCGGGACGCTTGCGCGGCCGCTCGCCCGGGGAGGCGGTGCCGGCATCGGCCAGCCGGGTGACCAGCTCGTCCGCGGGATCGGGCGCGGGCCGGGCGAGGGGCAGGCGCGGCGGCGTGCCGGTCTTGACCAGGTAGCCGCCGGGGGCGGGGTTGCCCGCCGCGCTCGGCCGCACGAAGCCCGCGGCATCGGTCTGGCTGCGGTCCTGGTCCGGCCGCGGCGGCGGCGTCATCGCCACCGGAAGGATCCGGGCCGGCTCGACCTCCTGCTGGTTCAGCGCCAGCGCGTCGCGCTGCGCGACGATGTCGACGCTGGGCTGGGCCAGGTCGTCGGCGCTCCAGCCGCCGAGCCGGGCGATGGAGACCGGGGCGACCGCGACGAAGCTGCCCTCGAGCCCGTCGCCGCTTCCGGGAGCGGCCTCGACCGGCAGCGGATCGCCGGAAAGCGCGGCATCTGCCGCCGCGGCGGCGTCCGGTTCGGCGGGGGCGGTGTCGAAAAGCAGCGCCTCGGCTTCGGAGCCGGGCTCCTCTCCATCGAGCTCGAGCCCGTCATCCGCGGCGAAGGCCGCGTCGTTGGCGGCAGGGGCGGTCAGCGCGGCCAGCTCGGCATCGGGCATGCCGCCATCGGGCAGGTAGAAGGCGGCCATCGCCAGCGCGGTGCACAGACCGGCGGTCAGGAGGCCCGGCAGGATGTAGCCGGCAAGCTTGCGGCCATGGCGCGCGGCCGTTGCGGCGGCCGAGCGGCGCGGCGCCGGGGCGGGCGCGGCCGGGGCGCGCGGCGGCGCCTGGGGCGCGGCCATCTCGGCGGGCGCGGCGGGCAGGGCGCTGTCGAGCGCGATGGCGTTCCCGGCATGCGGCGCGGCGATCACCTCGCGCCCGTCCGGCACGGCGGGCGCCCCGGCCAGGCCGAACCAGGCGGTGCCCTCGAAGCCCGCGCCGGGTTCGGCCAGGGCGGCGATGCCCGCCGGGCGGAAACCGTGGCCCGAGATGAATTCCTCGACCTCTTCCAGCGTCTCCTGCGCGATCACCGCGACATCGATCCCGGCGCCGCTGCGGCGCCAGTCGAAGCGCAGCGCCTCGAGCGGATAGGGGGTGGCATCGGCCAGGCAGCGGCGGATATGCGCGTCGATCTCGGCCGGGCTGCCGCCGACGCCGTCCTGGTCGAACCGGGTCCAGAGCACCTGGTCGGCGGGCACGCAGAGCAGCGTGTCATAGGGCGCAGGGCCGCAATGGCTCTGCGCGATCCGCCGCAGCACCGACATCTGCAGGCCGAGATTGCGCTCGGCAATCGCGACGCGGCCGAGACGCTGCCAGCCTTCGGGAAGGCCGGCATAGAGCACCACCTCGTCGGTGGACAGGGACAGGGCCAGGTTCGGTTGCATGTTTCCGCTCTTCACCTGCTTTTCGGCAGGTCTTGGTTTTGCATGACTATAGCATATCCAGATATCCCGACACTATATGCGGTAAACACTGGATTGACGGAAATTACCGGGAGGCGGTTAAAATGAGGCAGATCTTTGCGATTGCACTGGCGGGCGCGATGGCGCTGCCCGCAATCGGCTGGTCCGAGACGGCAGGCGAGCTGACCGTGACGGGCGAGGGCGAGGTGCAGGTGCTGCCCGACATGGCCACTGTGACGCTGGGTGTCGAAGAGCAGGGCGACAGCGCGGAAGAGGCGATGGGCAAGGCCTCGGCGCGGATCGCGGCAGTGCTGAAGGCGCTTTCGGGCGCCGGGGTGGCGGCCGAGGACGTGCAGACCGCGGGGCTGACGCTGAACCCGGTCTACGAGCGGGCGCGCGACGACGTGAACCGGCCGCCGCGGCTTCTGGGCTTCGAGGCGGGCAACACGCTGCGGGTGACGGTGCGCGATCTCGACGCACTCGGCGGCATTCTCGACCAGGTGGTGTCCGAAGGCGCCAACAGCTTCCGCGGGCTCAGCTTCGGGCTGCAGGACCCGTCGATGGCGCGCGACGACGCCCGCCGCGACGCGGTGGCCGACGCGATGGCGCGCGCGGCGCTCATTGCCGAGGCGGCCGGGGTGGAACGCGGCCCGATCCTGTCGATCGGCGAGGCCGGGGGCGGCGGCGCCCGTCCCGAATTCGCCGCGCGGCTGGCCATGGCCGATGGCGGCGTGCCGGTGGCGCCGGGCGCCCTGACGGTGAGCGAGCAGATCACCATCGTCTTCGCGCTGGAGCAGTAGCCCTGGCGCGCGGCCGCCCCCTGAGGGACGGCCGCGACCATCCTCAGGCGGTGGCGATCGCCAGCGCCTGGTCCAGATCGGCGATCAGGTCCTGCACGTCCTCGATCCCGATCGACACCCGCACCATGTCGGGCGCTGCGCCCGCGGCGACCTGCTGGGCCTCCGAAAGCTGGCGGTGCGTGGTCGAGGCGGAATGGATGATCAGCGACCGGGTATCGCCGAGATTGGCGACATGGCTGAACAGCTTCAGGCTGTCGACCAGCTTGACGCAGGCCTCGTAGCCTCCCTTGACCCCGAAGGTGAAGAGCGCGCCCGCGCCCTTCGGGCAGATCCGCGCCACCCGGTCGTGCCAGGGCGAGCTTTCCAGCCCGGCATAGGTCACCCGCGAGATCCGCGGATCCTTCTCCAGCCACGCGGCCACGGCCTTCGCATTGGCGACATGGCGCTCCATCCGCAGGCTCAGCGTCTCGATCCCGCAAAGCGTGTAATGCGCGCCCTGCGGGTTCATCGTCATGCCCAGGTCGCGCAGGCCGATGGCGATGGAGTGGAACGTGTAGGCCATCGGCCCCAGCGCCGCGAAGGTCAGCCCGTGATAGGCGGGCTCGGGCTGCGACAGCGACGGGAACTTGTCCGAGGCCGTCCAGTCGAAGGTGCCGCTGTCGATCACCGCGCCGCCGGTCACCGTGCCGTTGCCGGTCAGGTACTTCGTGGCGGAATGCACGACGAGGGTCGCGCCATGCTCGAACGGGCGGCAGAGATAGGGCGTGGCCGAGGTGTTGTCGACGATCAGCGGCAGCCCCGCTCCGGCGGCGATCTCGGCGACCGCGTCGAGATCGGTGATGTAGCCGCCCGGATTGGCGATCGACTCGCAGAAGATCGCGCGGGTGTCGCCGTCGATGGCATGCTCGAGCGCGTCGAGATCGTCGAAATCGACGAATTTCGCCGACCAGCCGAAGCGGCGGATGGTCTGGCTGAACTGCGTGACCGTGCCGCCATAGAGCCGGGTGGAGGCGATGATGTTGCGCCCCGGTCCCATCAGCGGGAACAGCGCCATGATCTGCGCCGCATGGCCCGACGAGCAGCAGATGCCGCCTGCGCCGCCCTCGAGCGCGGTGATCCGCGCTGCCAGCGCCGAGACCGTCGGATTCGTCAGCCGCGAATAGATGTAGCCGATCTCCTCGAGATTGAAGAGCTTCGCGGCATGCTCGGCATCGCGGAAGGCATAGGCGGTGGTCTGGTAGATCGGCGTCTGGATCGCGCCAGTGGCCGGGTCCGGCGCGGCGCCTGCATGGATCTGCAGCGTGTCGAAGCCGTAGTCGGGTGCGTCGGTCATGTCTGTCCTCCCTCTTGGCTGCAAGGCTTAGGCGATCCGGCAGGGCTTCTCAACGGATTTGGCGCCGCAACCTGCGGGGGCGCAACGCTATTGCGCGACGCCCCGGCTTTGTGGATAGCTGAGGCAGTCCAGATGCTTGGGGGGAGATCATGCGGCGGCTATTCGGACGGTTCTGCGCCTTTTTCCTACTGCTTTCCTGCCTGCCTGCCATGACCTTCGCCGCCTGCGCGCTGCCCGAGCTGCGCACCGAGGAGGCGCCCTTTCCGGGCAGCGGCCCGGTCGAGGTCGCGGTCTCCTTCGCTGTGGCGGATTTCCTCGGCGTCAGCGATGCCGACCAGAATGTCGATCTCGATTTGCGCATGGTGATGGAATGGACCGACCCACGGCTCGACGGGCTCGACGGCTGCCGTTTCGCGGTCAGCGACGTCTGGTTCCCGCCGGTGATGCTGGGCAATTCCGCCTCGCTGCGCGAGGCCTTCCGGATCTCGCGCAATCAGGTCTCGGTCGGGAAGAACGGCCGGGTGCGCTACATCCAGCGCTATACCGGCTGGATCTCCTCCTACCACCGGCTGGAGCGCTTCCCCTTCGACCGCCAGGCCTTCGAGATCCGCGTTCTGGCCCCCGACATGACGCCGGAGCAGCTGGTCCTGGTGCCCGCGGACGCCGCGCCCCGGATCGCCGACCGGCTGAATGTCGAGGGCTGGGATGTCGAGGGGGCGGCGCTGTCGTCCGAGGTCCGCTCCCTTGCCGCGCTCGACCACCCGGCCAGCGTGCTGTCGCTGACGATCACCGCCAAGCGCGAGGCGACCTACTACATCTACCGGGTGCTGCTGCCCCTGAGCTTCGTGGTGGCGATGTCCTGGTCGATCTTCTGGGGCGCGCCGGAGCGGTTCGAGTTCCGCATCGGGCTGGGCGCCACGGCGATGCTGACGGCGATCGCCTTCTCGCTGTCGATCGCCGGGCAGCTGCCGACGCTGGGCTACCTGACGGTGATGGACCGGATGCTGATCTGGGCGGTGGGGCTGGTGTTCCTGTCGATGGTGGAGTCGCTGATCGCCTGGCAGGTGAACAAGGGCGGCGAGGGCCGGCCGTCGGACAAGCGTGCCGCGCGGCGGCTCGACCGCGTCTCCCGCTACGTCTTCCCGCTGCTCCTCTTCGGCGGCTGGGCGGCGATCTTCGCGCTCTAGCCCGGCGTCTCGCGTCCGGGCACGTCGAGGATCTGCTGCCTTAGCCGGCTGGCCTTCTCGTTGTAGAAGCCCAGATGCACCGGATCGTAGACGGCCAGCGCGCGCTCCACCGCCGACAGCGCGCGCGCCAGCGCCGCCGCGCGGTCGGTACAGGCGTCGTGCCTGGCCAGAGCCTCCTCCGCTATCGCGATATTCTCCTGGGTCGTGGCCCATTGCAGCGGCTCTGCCTCCCGGGTGTAGATCGCGAGGGCGCTGCGAAAGGCCTCGACGCTCCTGTCCAGCAGGCTGGTGCCGGCCTCTCCGGCGGTGCGGATGCCCTGCTGCAGAAGGGCAGCGCCGAGATTCATCCGGGTCATGGCCCAGTCGAACGGGTGCGCATCCGGGGTATGGATGGCGAGCGCCTTCTGATAGGCGTCTGTGCTCTCGGCAAGCAGCCCGACGCCACGCATTCCGGCCGTGCGTCTTCCCTGCTGGGCAAGAGTGACGCCAAGATTGTTCTGGGTCATGGCCCATTCCAGCGGCAGAGCGTCCTCGGTGTAGATGGCGAGGGCCTCCTGAAATGCAGCGACGCTTTCCGCAAGGAAATCGATGCCCGCCCCGCCGGCCGTGCGCCGCCCCAGTTCCTGAAGCGCAAGGCCGAGAGTGTTCAAGGTCATGGCCCAGTCCTGCGGGTGCGCGTCCCGCGTGTAGACGGTCAGGGCCTCTCGGCAGGCGTTGGCGCTGTCGGAAAACAGGATCGTCCCCGGATCGCCGGCCGTGCGTCTGCCCTGCTGCGCTAGCGCGATCCCGAGATTGTTCTGGGCCATCGCCCAGTTCAGCGGCTGGGTGTCCGCGGTAAAGACGGCGAGGGCGTCGCGGAAGGCAGAGACGCTCTCGGCCAGCATGTCGGTGCCCGGCTCTCCGGCGGTGCGGCCGCCCAGGTCCTGCAGGGCTAGGCCCAGATTGTTCTGCAGCTCGGCTCTCAGCTGCGGCTGTGCCTTCTGGGAGATCCGCCACAGATCTGCCCTGTACATGTCTATGGCGTGGGCCAGTCCCATCCCGCCATAGCGCAATCCGTGCGCACGGAGCTGGCTCCCGTAGTTGATCCGCCGCCGTGCCGGTTCGGCCGGATCAATGCTGCCAAAGCTGTCGGCGGCGGCGGAGAGGATGCGGTAGGCCTCCCCCACCCGGCCGCGTAGCAGGGCGTTGTCGGCGCGGGCCAGCTTGGTTTCCGCCGCGATCTCGGTCTCGACCTCGTCGACGCGGCACAGGAGCGTCTCCACCTCCTCCAGATCGCCGCGCCGGATCGCGTCCTGTGCCGCGCCCTTGAGGGTCGCAATCGCCGCCACCCGATCGTCCAGACCCTCCACCTGCCGCAAGAGCGCGCGGTAGTCCTTGGCCTTCTGTTCAAGCAGCTCGCGCAGCTCCCCGGAGCTCCGCTCGAAGGCATCGGCGATCCCGAAGCGGGTCGCCAGCGCCTCCAACTGGTCGGCGCTCGCCCTTGCCAGCGCCCCGACCGAGTCGAGCGCCTCGCCGACCGAGCCGTATTGCGCCGCAAGCT
This sequence comes from Poseidonocella sp. HB161398, assembly GCF_005870025.1. Lineage (GTDB taxonomy): Bacteria > Pseudomonadota > Alphaproteobacteria > Rhodobacterales > Rhodobacteraceae > Mangrovicoccus. The sequence continues at coordinate 17,509 of NZ_VATA01000013.1, read as the reverse complement.
GGGCGAGCGCCGTCTCGATCCGTGTCAGCCGGTTCAGCGCTTCCGTCGCAATGACCGGGGCAAGTGCGGATGAAAAGGTCGCGTCAGCCAGCAGCCCGGCAAGAACCGGTTCGAGCCAGCGGCGGAAGCCCTCGATCATCCCCGCGCGGCGGAACTCCGGATCCATGTCTGCAAGCCGCGCGGCCATTCGATCCAGCACCCGCCCGGCGTTCAGGTCCCCAGCGGCAAGGTCCGACGGAGCGGGCATCGCCGATTCCAGCATCTGCGGAAACAGCACCTCCGCTTCGTCCGGCCAGTCGCCGGTGGCGAAGCGCGCCTGCAAGCCCTGCGCGATCTGCGCCGCCAGCGGCGCGGCAGCATCCTTGCGTGAAAACACCGTCCGCAGGTTCATCATCCCGCCGACCACATGACCGGCGGCGCTCAGCCCCGTGGGATCGACGGCGACCGACAGCACCCGCACCAGCAGGTCGGCGGCATTCAAGAGGCGCTCGGGCAGGTCGGGCATCGGCAATCATTCTCAACACATGGTCAAGGAATACCGGGCGTCCGGCCGCATGCAAACCCGGCTTCTCAGCCCGAGCAGCTGGCCCCGCCGAGCACGCAGAACTTGGCGCAATGGGGGTGGTTGAGGGCCACGTCGGCCTCGGCCTCCTCCAGTGTCTCGCCCAGCTCGAATTGCGGGTCGTAGGGCAGCAGCGTGCAGGCCAGGACCGCGGGGCGCGCGGCGCCTCTGCGCTTGACCACCATGCGGGAGGAGGCGCACATCACGCTGTCCGGCGACTTGCCGAGGATGTCCCAGCAGGCGGTCGTGATCTCGGGAACGTCGACGGTCTCGTCCATCTCGGGGAAGAGCACGCAGGCGGCCGGATCGGCGGCGTCGATGGCGTAGTGGCGCGTCGCGAAGAGCCGGGCGAAGCCCTCGCGCGCCGCGGCCTCGGTCTCGCCCCAGATGGTGCGCCCGGCCACCGTCATCGCGATGCCCGCGTCGCGCAGCCAGTCCATCCCGTCGAGCGTCCGCGCATAGCTGCCGGCGCCGCGTTCCGCATCGTGCTGGGCCTCGCCGTAATGGTCGAGCGAGACGCGCAGCGTCATCCTGCCGGGATGGGCCGCGTTCAGCCGCCGGAGACCCTCCTGCACCCGCGGCCGCATCATCGGCTGCATCGCATTGGTCAGGATCAGCACCTCGTATCCGCGCGCCAGCGACGCTTCCGCCATGTCGATCATGCCGGGATTCATGAAGGGCTCGCCGCCGGTGAAGCCGATCTCGGACACGCCCCAGCGCCGCGCCTCGAGCTGGCGCAGGTAGTCCTCGACCTCGGCCGGCGACAGGTAGGCCAGGCGGTCATTGACGGGCGAGCTCTCGATGTAGCAGTTCGCGCAGGCGATGTTGCAAAGCGTGCCGGTATTGAACCACAGTGTCTTCGGGTCGCGGAGGGGCACGGTTGCGCGGGTCTCTCCTTTAGCGGTAACATGCCGGTGCCGGAACTTGTTGCCCAGGGCGGGCATGGCGTGATCGGGATGGTCTTTCATCGGTCCCCCTGTCGTCTGCCGGGCAACATATCCCGCCTGCGGGGATCGGCAAAGGATCGCGGGCTCCGCTGTCGGAGCTGTGAACAGGGACGATTTGAAGACGCCCCGCCAGTGATGCGGGGCAGGAAGCTGGGGCAGGATCATGGCAGCACGCATTATTCCGGTCGAGGATTTCGACCTGGTCATCTTCGGCGGGACCGGGGACCTTGCCCGGCGCAAGATCCTTCCGGGTCTCTACCGCCGCTTCGTCACCGGCCAGATGCCGCCCGAGGCGCGCATCATCGGCGCCGCGCGCGGCGACATGGACGCGGGCGGCTACCGCGACTTCGTGCGTGCCGCGCTGCACGAATTCCTGTCGCCCTCGGACTGCCGTCCGTCGGATGTCGCCAGCTTCCTCGACCGGCTCGATTTCCAGAGCGTCGACGCCAAGGGCGAGGGCGGCTGGGACGAGATGAAGCCGAAGCTGCGCGAGAATGTCGTGCGCGCCTTCTACTTCTCGGTCAGCCCCTCGCTTTTCGGCGACATCGCCGAGCGGCTGCGGACCCACGGGCTGGCGCTGCGCGACAGCCGCATCGTGGTGGAGAAGCCCTTCGGCCACGACCTCGCCTCGGCCCGGGCGCTCAACGCCTCGCTGGCGGAGCATTTCGAGGAAGACCAGATCTACCGGATCGACCACTACCTGGGCAAGGAGACGGTCCAGAACCTGATGGCGGTGCGCTTCGGCAACATCCTCTTCGAGCCGCTCTGGAACCACCAGTACATCGACAACGTCCAGATCACCGTGGCCGAGACCGTGGGCGTCGGCGGCCGCGGCAGCTACTACGACCATTCCGGCGCGATGCGCGACATGGTGCAGAACCACATCATGCAGCTGATCTGCCTGATCGCCATGGAACCGCCCGCGAAGATGGATCCGGACGCGGTGCGCGACGAGAAGCTGAAGGTGATCCGCGCGCTCGACCCGGCGCTGCGCGAACATACCGTGCGCGGCCAGTACGCCGCCGGGCCGGACACGCCGAGCTATCTCGACGACGTGGAGAATCCCGGCTCGATGACCGAGAGCTTCATCGCCATGCAGCTGTCGATCTCCAACTGGCGCTGGAAGGGCACGCCCTTCTTCGTGCGCACCGGCAAGCGGATGAAGGCGCGGGTGTCGGAGATCGTCATCACCTTCCAGGCGACGCCGCATTCGATCTTCGACGCCGATGCCGGCGGCATGCCGAACCAGCTGGTCATCCGGCTGCAGCCGAACGAGGGCATGGACCTGCGCGTCACCATCAAGGAGCCGGGCCCGGGCGGCATGCGGCTGATCGACGTGCCGCTCGACATGACCTTCGCCGAGCGCTTCGGCCAGGAGGCGGCAGGCAGCGACGCCTATGAACGGCTGATTATGGACGTGATCCGCGGCAACCAGACGCTCTTCATGCGCGGCGACGAGGTGGAGGCCGCCTGGGCCTGGACCGACCCGATCCTGCAGGAATGGGAAGAGAAGCACGACCGCCCGATCCCCTACGAGCCGGGCAGCTCGGGCCCCGACCAGTCGCTGGCGCTGCTGCACCGCTCGGGGCGGAGCTGGAGGGAGATCAAGGGATGAACCTCGTCACCTATCCCGACCGGGAAATGATGATGATCGACGTCGCCAACATGATGGCCGGCGAGCTGCGCGCCGCGCTGGCCTCGAACGGCACGGCGACGCTGGCGGTGCCGGGCGGATCGACGCCCGGGCCGGTCTTCGACAATCTCTGCGATGTCGATCTCGACTGGGAGAATGTCACCGTGATGCTCGGCGACGAGCGCTGCGTGCCGGAAAGCTCCGAGCGCTCGAACACCCGGCTGATCCGCGAGCGGCTGCTGACCGGCAAGGCCGCGGCGGCGAAATTCGTCTCCTTCGCCATCGACCCGGCGGTGCAGCTCGAGGCGCTGCAGCAGGAGGTCGAGGCGCATCTGCCGCTGAACCTGCTGCTTCTGGGCATGGGGGCGGACATGCACACCGCCTCGCTCTTTCCCGGCGCGCCCGAGCTCGAGGCGGCGCTGGCGCCCGACGCGCCCGCGGTGGTGACGATGACGCCGCAGGACGGGCTGGAGCCGCGGGTGACGCTCTCGGGGCGGGCGCTGAAATCGGCGATGTCGATCCATGTGCTGATCACCGGCGCCGAGAAGCGCGCGGCGCTGGAGACTGCGGCAAAGCTCCACGATGCGAAAGACGCGCCGATCCGTACTGTGCTCGGCGACGCCACCATCCACTGGGCAGAGTGAGAGTAGAATACCATGTCTGAGTTTTGGCAGAAGCTGGCGGCCCATCGCGCCGCGACCGCAGGCAGCCGGATCGCCGATCTTTTCGCCGCCGATCCCGGCCGCGCGCAGGGCTTTTCCGCCCGGCTCGGCGAGATGCTGTTCGACTATTCCAAGACCTCGATCGACGCGGAGGCGCTGGGCCTGCTGGCCGGGCTGGCCGCGGATCGCGGCGTCGAGGCGCGGCGCGAGGCGATGTTCGCGGGCGAGAAGATCAACGATACCGAGGGCCGCGCGGTGCTGCATACCGCGCTGCGCAACCTCGATGCTTCGGTGATCGTCGACGGCGAGGACGTCATGCCCGACGTGCGCGCGACGCTGGCGCGCTGCGCGGCCTTTGCCGAGGATGTCCGCTCGGGCGTCTTCCAGGGGCAGGGCGGCAAGATCACCGATGTGGTCAATATCGGCATCGGCGGCTCGGATCTCGGACCCGCCATGGCGGCGCTGGCGCTGTCGCCCTATGCCGACGGGCCGAAGCTGCATTTCGTCTCGAATGTCGACGGCGCGCAGATCGCCGAGACGCTGGCGGAGCTCGATCCGGAAACGACGCTGGTGATTGTCTCCTCGAAGACCTTCACCACGATCGAGACCATGACCAATGCCGAGACCGCCAAGGCCTGGATGGGCAAGTCGGTCACGGATCCGGCCGCGCAATTCGCCGCCGTCTCGACCTCGGCCGAGAAGACCGCCGCCTTCGGCATCGACGCCAGCCGCGTCTTCGGCTTCGCCGACTGGGTCGGCGGGCGCTATTCGATGTGGGGGCCGATCGGGCTGAGCCTGATGATCGGCATCGGCGCCGACGATTTCCGCGCCTTCCTGAAGGGCGGGGCGGAGATGGACGCGCATTTCCGCAGCGCGCCGCTGGCCGAGAACCTGCCGGTCCTGCTGTCGCTGGTCGGCATCTGGCACCACCAGGTCTGCGGCTATCCCAGCCGCGCGGTGCTGCCCTATGACCAGCGCCTGGCGCGGCTGCCGGCCTATCTGCAGCAGCTCGAGATGGAATCGAACGGCAAGTCGGTCTGCATGGACGGCTCTGCCCCGGTCACTGTCACCGGCCCGATCGTCTGGGGCGAGCCCGGCACCAACGGCCAGCACGCCTTCTACCAGCTGATCCACCAGGGCACCGGCGTCGTGCCCTGCGAATTCATGGTCGCCGCGAAGGGCCACGAGCCCGAGCTGGCGCATCACCACCAGCTGCTGGTCGGCAACTGCCTCGCCCAGGCGGAGGCGCTGCTCCTTGGCCGCCCGATGGAGGTCGCGCGCGGGCTGATGGAGAAGGCGGGCTTCGAGGGCGACGAGCTGGAGCGGCAGGCCGCCCACCGGGTCTTTCCGGGCAACCGGCCCTCGACCATGCTGGTCTATCCGCAGCTCACCCCCGGGATCCTCGGCCAGATCATCGCGCTCTACGAGCACCGGGTCTTCGTCGAGGGCGTGATCCTCGGCATCAACAGCTTCGACCAGTGGGGCGTGGAGCTCGGCAAGGAGCTCGCCAAGGCGCTGGGGCCGGTGCTGGCGGGCGAGACCGGGACGGAAGACAAGGACGGCTCGACCGCGATGCTGGTGGACTACATCCGCAGCCACGGCTGAGCGGCCCGTCAGGGAGTGCGGAAAGGCCCGGGGCGTGCGCTCCGGGCCTTTTTGCGTCGCGGCTCATTCCGCGGGAAGTTCCACCGCCGGGCGGTGCCGCGCGAAATGCTGCCAGGCGAGATAGGCCATCAGCGCCAGCATGGCCGCCTGCAGCGCCAGCGCGATCCCGGTCAGCCCCCAGAAGGCGGGGGAGAACCTGGCGACGAGCCCGGTCGCGACCAGCCCCTTGCCGATCCAGAATTGCAGCATCACCGACAGCGCCACGCCCGGGCAGATCAGCGCGAAGGCCCCGGCCGAGGGCGTGCCGCCCCAGAGGAACCGCGCGCCGTAGCCCTGTGCCCGCAGCACTGCCAGACCGGCCATCCCGGCGAGGATCTGCGCCGAGAGGATCTTCGAGAGCATCATCAGCGTCTCCACCTTGGCGACATGGCCGTCAAAGGTGGCGTGCAGCCCGTGATCCTGGCGGATCATCATGATGCCGAGCACGGTGAGGATCGGGATCACCACCATCAGCGTCGGCGCCGATTCGGGGGCGACGCCGTTGCGCAGCATCGCGGGCAGGGCGATCACCGCCGCGGCCCCCGCCCAGATCGCGGCGGCCATGGCGAAGAAGGTCGATCCGACCAGCGCGGCGCCCACGGTCAGCGGCACCTGGCTCATCGCCGCGGCGGCGGAGAAGCCCACCGCCACCATGGCGAAGGCGAAGGCCGGCATCATCTGCGCGAAGGAGCCGTTGGCCTCGATGTCGAAGCTGCCGGGCCGGGTCAGCACCCGGCGCAGGAACCGCCCGGCCTGGGCCAGCGCCAGCCAGCCGGTCAGGCCGAAGGCCAGCAGCGCGGCCGGGAAGAGGTACTCGACCACGCGCCAGAGCCCCGGCACGAAGACCAGCCCGAGGATGAAGCCCGCATTGACGGACATCGCGATGGCCAGCGGCATGGCGAGGATCTGCGTCTCGGCATTCGAGGCGCGGAAGGCGGCGAAGCCCGGCGCGGCGGCGAAGCGGCGGTAGCGGGCGAGGTTCCAGAAGAGCAGCCACAGATTCGCCACGGCCAGAAGGGCGATGCCGCTGGCCGCGATCACGGTCGCGGCGCGCAGCCAGGCCGGTCCGGTGGCGAGGACCTGCGCCAGATCTTCGAAGACCGGCACCGGCTGGCCCGGATGCGGCACCCAGAACATCAGGTACATGAAGAAGGTGACGGCCAGCCCGCCGGCCCCGAGCGAGGCGAGGAAGTAGAGAGGCGAGTAGCGGTCGGCGGCGCGAGAGAGGGATCTTGCCATGGCTCCGGCTCCATTCATATTCACATCATGAAATGTGTATGGGCTGCCGCGCCGGAGATGTACCTTGACCGAGGTCAAGAGGAGGCAGCGAAGGAGGCGCGGATGGCTCCGGGCAGGCAGCCCGTCGCGGTGCGGCGGATCCTGGTGATCGGCGGTCCCGGATCGGGCCGCCGCACGCTGGCGGCGGAGATCGCCGGGATGTCTGGCCTGCCGGTCGTGGCGCCCGGCGTGCCGGGCGAGGGGCCGGAGGCGGGGGCGCAGATCGCCGCCGCGCTCGAGGCGGCGCGCCGTCCGGACTGGATCATCGCCACGGCCGCGCCCGCCGCCTGGCCGCATCTGGCGGCGCGCGGCCATCTGGTCGTGGCGATCGACCTGCCGGTCGAGCGGCGCCTCTGGCGGCTGGCGCGGCAGCGTGTCCTGCACGGGGAAAGGGACACGGACTGGCAGGCGGCGCGGAGCTACGACCCGGCGCCGGCCTTGCGGCTGGCCGCGGCCTGCCACGGGCGGGGAACGCCGCGCTGCGTGCTCCTGCGCAGCCCCGCCGCGGTCAGCTGGTTCGCGCGCGCCTATCCGGCGCGCTTCGCCACGGTGCCGTGAACGGGGCGGCAGATACGGAAAAAGCGCCCCGCGAGGGGGCGCTTTCCACCATTGGAGAGGTGTTCCGGATCAGTCGTCGCCGCGGCCGGTTTCCTCGAGATAGGCAGCGGCCAGAGCGGCGGTGCCTGCATCGGAGGTGGCGCCCAGCGAGCGGGACAGCTGGCTGCCGGCGGTTGCGCTGTCGCGCGAGGTCACCTGGTTGGCGCCGGTGACATAGGCGGCGCGGGAGACGTTGTCATCCTCGACAGCGCCTTTCAGGGCGACCAGCTCGGCGGCGGTGTAGGTGCCGGGCTCGACATTCAGGCTGGCTGCCAGCTGGTCGGAGGCGGTCACGCCGCCCATGGCCGGGCCATCGACGATGTAGGACACGCGCTGGCTGTCGCCTTCTTCCAGGGCTTTGCGCAGCTGCACCAGCTGGGTGCTGCTATAGGCGCCGGTGTCGATCCCCAGCGAACGGGCGAGCTGGTCATTGGCCTGCGCGGCAACGGCGGCACCGGAAGCGGCGAGGGCGAAGGCGGCAAAGGCAAATTTATTGATCATGGGTCTTTCCTTTCTCTGCGCCGGGACGGGCGCGTGCATCTCTGCGCCGGGAGGGGCGCTCATCTCGGCGGCACCAGTGGCCGCCTCGGATGAGGGGGATTTAGGCTCCTGCACTGAGGATCAAAACTGTCCGGATCGCTCCGCATGATGTGCAAAACTGCACAACAAACAGACGTGAATTGGCTTGCAGGCGGAAACGATCTCCGGCATTGCGCGCGCTCCCGCAGGCGCGGCAGGAGATGCATTCCGTCTTGACCTTCGCGCGCCCCTGCCGCATCCCGCGCGCCATGGGACAGGATCAGAGCATACCGAAGGGCGGCTGGCGCAACTTCTACGGGCGGCGCCAGGGCAAGCATCTGCGCGACAGCCAGAAGGGCTATCTCGAGGACGACCTCGAGGAGCTGGCGCTGCCGGGCATCTCGCGGCGCGACAATGACGAGCGGCAGGTCTTCGACCCGGCGGCGCATTTCGGCGGCAAGCCGGTCTGGCTGGAAATCGGCTTCGGCGGCGGCGAGCACATGGTGCACCAGGCGGCGCTGCATCCGGAGGCCGGCTTCATCGGCTGCGAGCCCTATATCAACGGCGTGGCGATGCTGCTGGGCAAGGTCCGCCAGGCGGGGGTGGAAAACCTCGCCGTGCATCCCGGCGACGTGCGCGATCTCTTCGACGTGCTGCCGGATGCCTCGATCAGCCGCGCCTTCCTGCTCTATCCCGATCCCTGGCCGAAGAAGCGGCACCACCGCCGCCGTTTCGTCACCCGCGACTATCTCGACCCGCTGGCGCGCGTGCTGAAGCCGGGCGCGATCTTCCGCGTGGCGACCGACATTCCCGACTATGTCCGCCAGACGCTGGAAGAGCTGATGCCCGATCCGGCCTTCGAATGGCTGGCCGAGGGGCCCGATGACTGGCGCCAGCCCTGGGACGACTGGATCTCGACCCGCTACGAGCAGAAGGCGCTGCGCGAGGGGCGCACCCCGCACTACCTGACCTTCCGCCGCCTCTAGGCCGCGCCGCGGCCCGCGACCAGGAGACGACCCGATGGCCTCCCACGGCTCCGCCACCCCGATGACCTCGCGCGCCAGCGGCCCGCTGCGCGGCACGGCCTTCGTGCCGGGGGACAAGTCGGTCTCGCACCGCGCGCTGATCCTCGGCGCGCTGGCGGTGGGAGAGACGAAGATCGCCGGGCTGCTCGAAGGGCAGGACGTGCTCGACACCGCGCGGGCGATGCAGGCCTTCGGCGCGGAGGTGATCCGCCACGGCGCGGGCAACTGGTCGGTCCATGGCGTCGGTGTCGGCGGCTTCGCCGAGCCCGCCGAGGTGATCGACTGCGGCAATTCCGGCACCGGCGCGCGGCTCGTCATGGGGGCGATGGCGACCTCTCCGATCACGGCGACCTTCACCGGCGACGCCTCGCTCAGGGCGCGGCCGATGGCGCGGGTGACGGAGCCGCTGGCGCTTTTCGGCGCGCGCGCCTTCGGCCGGTCCGGGGGACGGCTGCCGATGACGCTCGCGGGCGCGGCCGATCCGCTGCCGGTGCGCTACGCGACGCCGGTGCCTTCGGCACAGGTGAAATCCGCGATGCTGCTGGCCGGGCTGAACGCGCCGGGCCGGACCGTGGTGATCGAGACGGTCGCGACCCGCGACCATACCGAGCGGATGCTGGCGGAGTTCGGTGCCGAGATCACGACCGAGGTCACGCCCGAGGGCCATGTCATAACGCTGACCGGGCGGCCCGAGCTCGGGCACCGCTCCCTTGCCGTGCCGCGCGACCCGAGCTCCGCCGCCTTCCCGGTGGCGGCCGCGCTGCTGGTGCCCGACTCGGAGATCCTGGTGCCGGGGATCGGGCTGAACCCGGCGCGGGCCGGGTTCTACGAGACGCTGGCCGAGATGGGCGCCGATCTGGAGCGCGGCAACCTGCGCGTCGAGGGCGGCGAGCCAGTCGCCGATCTGCGGGTCCGCCACTCGGTGCTTTCGGGCGTCGAGGTGCCGCCCGCGCGCGCAGCTTCGATGATCGACGAATACCCGGTGCTGGCGGTGCTGGCGGCGAATGCCGAAGGCGCCACGGTGATGCGCGGCATCCGCGAGCTGCGGCTGAAGGAAAGCGACCGGATCGACGCCATGGCCCGCGGGCTCGAGGCGATGGGCGTGCGCGTCGAAGAGGACGAGGACATGCTGACGGTCCATGGCATGGGCCCGGGCGGCGTGCCGGGCGGGGCGACCGCGGCGGCGCGGCTCGACCACCGGATCGCGATGAGCTTCCTCTGCCTCGGCATGGCGGCGCGGCAGCCGGTGACGGTCGACGATGCCGGGCCGGTCGCCACCTCCTTCCCGGATTTCGTTCCCCTGATGATCGGCCTCGGCGCCGATCTGCAGCGCGCCTAGCCCCGCCGCCGGCTGCCGCGATAGCTGGTCCCGGCGGGCCGTCGTGACGGTGTGCCTCCGCGCGGTAGTCTTTCCAGCAGGCATCTCTCGTTGCCGGATCCCCGCTTTGTAGCCTGCCGCGGCTCCGCAGGGCAGGCGGGCCGTTCGGCCGAGCTCTGCCGCGCGTCGGCAGGTCCCCGGGGGCGGTCCTCGCCGCGGGCCCGCTTGCAGGGAAGGGGCCGCTGGCAAAGAGGGCGCCGGAGGCTTCGCGCCTCTTTCCGGTCGTGACCCGGGGGGGAGGCCGTCGCGCGACAGGGGCCACATGCGGGCCGGGCCCCCGGCCGCGCGCGCGGCGGGCGCATCTCCGCCCAGGTGCCGGCGGTGCCGTCGATTTTCCCGCTCCGGCGTGGCGGCGCGGTTGTCAGGGGCAGGCGGCTTGGATAGGGAGGCTGAAAGCGAAATTGCGGGGAAGCGCGATGAAATTCACCGTTGCCATCGACGGTCCGGCCGCGGCCGGTAAAGGAACGATTGCCCGCTCGCTGGCGGCGCAGTTCGGCTTCGGCCATCTCGATACCGGCCTGCTCTACCGCGCCACCGCGCGGCGGGTGATGGCGGGCGAGGACGCGCTGACCGCGGCGCTGGCGCTGCAATCGGCGGATCTGCGTGCCGAGGGGCTGCGCACGGCCGAGGTCGGGCAGGTCGCCTCGCGCGTGGCGGCGATGCCGAAAGTGCGCTCGGCGCTGCTCGACTTCCAGAAGAACTTTGCCCGGCGCGAGGGCGGGGCGGTGCTTGACGGGCGCGATATCGGCACGGTGATCTGCCCGGAGGCGGAGGTGAAGCTCTTCGTCACCGCCACGGATGACGTGCGGGCGAAGCGGCGCCATGCCGAGCTGTCGCAGAAGGACCCGTCGCTGACCATCGAGGCGGTGCTGGCCGATCTGCGCGCCCGCGACATGCGCGATGCCGGCCGCGACACGGCGCCGATGACCGCCTCGGCGGATGCGCTGCTGCTCGACACGTCGGAGCTGACCATCGAGGAAGCGATCGAGATGGCCGGCGCGGCGGTGATCGCCAAGATGGCGGTCTGACCGGCTGCGGGGCGTCAGACGCCCCGCTTGTTGCCCCAGAGCAGCACATGCAGCTGCGGCAAGATCCGCGGCCGGAACCAGCCCGTGCCCAGAACCTCGGCCACGAGCCAGTCGAGCCGCGCGGTCGCCTTCTCCTGGTCGACCGCCACCGACGGGTCGCTTTCGGGATTGCCCGGCTGCAGGTAGAGCGGCAGCTCCGGGTGCCGGTCGGCCGCCGCCCGCGCCCAGGCCAGGTCGACGTCGTCGAAAATGACGATCTTCATCACCACCTGCGGCCCGTCGCCTGCCATCGCCAGGCAGTCGGCGAAGGCGTCCCAGTCCGTGGTCTCGCCGCTGGAGGGCGGCTTCGGGCTCAGCACGAGCATGTCGAGACCGGCGAACCAGGGCCGGGCGACGGAGCCCTGGGTCTCGCAGGCGAAGCGGTAGCCCGCCGCGCGGCCCTGCGTGATCAGCGGGCCGAAATCCTGGATCGCCGGGTTGCCGCCCGAAAGCGAGACGGTCAGCGGGAGCCCGCCCGAGAGCCGCTCGATCTCGGCCCAGATCTCGCCGGTCTCCATCACCGCCCAGTCATGGCGGAAGCGGCTCTCCACCGCATGCAGGCTGTCGCACCAGGAACAGCGGAAATCGCAGCCGCCGGCCCGCACGAAGACCGTGGGCTCGCCGATCAGCGCGCCCTCGCCCTGGATCGTGGGGCCGAAAATTTCCGAGATGCGCAGGGTCACGGCCGGTACTCCGCCCAGGTCTTCGGCGTCTCCGAGACCTTCACCGCGGACACTTCCGGCCAGCGCGCCTTCGCCCAGTCATGGAAATGCCGCGCCAGGTTCTCGGCGGTCGAGGGCACGTCCAGAACGTCGTTCAGGTGCCGGTGGTCGAAGGCGGCGTCTATATAGTCCTTCAGCGGCTTAAGCTCGTGGTAGTCGCGCACGAAGCCGTCGGCATTCAGCCCGGCCGCGGCCAGCTCCACCACGACGACATAGTTGTGTCCATGCAGCCGCGCGCATTGGTGCCCCTCCGGCAGATGCGACAGGCAGTGCGAGGCGGAGAAGGCGAATTCTTTCGAGATGCGGTACATCAGCCGTCCTCCCGCGCCGCGACGGCCGCCCGCCAGTAGTCCGGATCCTCGTATTCCGTCGGATCGGCGACGCCGGCCAGGGCGAAGGCCTCCTGCCGCTCGACGCAGGTGCCGCAGCGCCCGCAATGCCGCGCGCCGCCCTTGTAGCAGGACCAGGTCTCGGCGAAGGGCGTCCCGGCCGCGGCGCCCGCGGCGACGATATCGGCCTTCGAGCGGTGGACGAAGGGCGTCGACAGCGCCACCTCGGCATAGCCGTCGAGCGCGGCGCGCTGCATCGCGTCGAAGGCCTGCGTGAAGGCCGGGCGGCAGTCGGGATAGATGAAATGGTCGCCGCCATGCACGGCGGTCGCCACGGCCTCGTCGCCATTGGCCGCGGCGATCCCGTAGGCGATGGCCAGCATGATCGCGTTGCGGTTCGGCACGACGGTGATCCGCATCGTCTCCTCGGCATAGTGCCCGTCGGGGACGTCGAGATCGTCGGTCAGCGCCGAGCCGGTCAGCGCGGCGCCGACGCCGCGCAGGTCGATGACGTGATGCGGCACGCCGAGCCGCGCCGCGCAGGCGGCGGCGCTGTCGAGCTCCTTGCGGTGGCGCTGGCCGTAATCGAAGGAGACAAGGCGGGAAAGATCGCCCGCGGCATGCAGCACATGCGCGAGCGACACGGAATCGAGTCCGCCGTAGCAGACCAGGGTCGTCTTCATGGTGTCAGTCCTTGTTTTGTTGCCCGGGTAGGCTGCGACCGGGTGGCGCCCTGCCTAGTTTCCCGGCGCGCGGATGTCCATGGGCGGCGCGCAGGTCTCTCCTGGGCGCAACCCGGCTGTGCGCCAGGGCAGGTTGCAATCGCTGCACTGCGGCACCTAGCTTGTCGGCAACACCGGCCGACTCGCGGCCGGTCCCGTCCTGTCAGGAGTTCAAGTGATGCTGGACAAGCTCAACTGGCGCTATGCCGTAAAGAAGATGGATCCGACCCGGTCCGTTCCGGAAGAGAAGGTCGAGAAGATCCTCGAGGCGATCCGCTTCGCGCCGACCTCCTCGGGCGTGCAGCCCTTCGAGGTCTTCGTGGTCACCAATCCCGCGCTGCGCGAGAAGATCCGCGAGGCCTCCTTCGGCCAGCCGCAGATCACCGAGGGGTCGCACCTGCTGGTCTTCGCCGCCTGGGACAACTACACGGCCGAGCGCATCGACGCGGTGCTGGAGCAGACCCAGAAGGCGCGCGGCGCCTCCGAGACGCTGGCCGCCTATTACGAACGCCTCAAGGGCATGTACCTGCCGCGCACCGAAGAAGTGAACCACGACCACGCCGCGCGCCAGGCCTATATCGCCTTCGGCTTCGCGCTGGCCGCCGCCGCCGAGCTGGAGGTCGACTCGACCCCGATGGAGGGCTTCGATCCCGCCAAGGTCGACGAGATTCTCGGCCTGCGCGAGAAGGGCCTGCGCTCGGTCACGCTGCTGCCGCTGGGCGTGCGCGCCGAGGAAGGCGACTGGCTGCAGGGCATGGCCAAGGTGCGCAAGCCGGCCGACGAGCTGTTCACCGTCATCGCCTGACGGGCCATGGCGGGGCCGGGCGGCGGGTTTCGCGCCGCCCGTGCTTGCCATTGCGCGAATTTGCCTCTATATGGCGCAGCGTCGAAGGCCGTCAGAGCCGGGACGCGGGCAGGGTCGGGGAAAGCTCCGGCCCGTTTTGTTTATGTGTGGCCCTCCGTTCCAGACGCGACAGACCAATCCTAAGACCGGCGGAGACAACCGCTCGGCCAGCAACATGACATGAAGGAAAACCGGAGCCACATGGCGAACGCATCCATGGAGGAATTCGAAGCCCTCCTTAACGAAAGCTTCGAACTCGAGACCCCGACCGAAGGCAACGTCGTCAAGGGCCGCGTGCTGGCAATCGAAGCCGGCCAGGCAATCATCGACGTGGGCTACAAGATGGAAGGCCGGGTCGATCTCAAAGAATTCGCGAATCCCGGCGAGGCTCCCGACATCACCATCGGTGACGAGGTCGAAGTCTACCTGCGCCAGGTCGAGAACGCGCGCGGCGAAGCCGTGATCTCGCGCGAGATGGCCCGCCGCGAGGAAGCCTGGGACCGTCTCGAAAAAGCCTATGCCGAAGAGAAGCGCGTCGAAGGCGCCATCTTCAACCGCGTCAAGGGCGGCTTCACCGTCGATCTCGGCGGCGCGGTCGCGTTCCTGCCGGGCTCGCAGGTCGATGTCCGCCCGGTGCGCGACGCAGGCCCGCTCATGGGTCTCAAGCAGCCGTTCCAGATCCTCAAGATGGACCGCCGCCGCGGCAACATCGTGGTGTCGCGCCGTGCGATCCTCGAAGAGTCCCGCGCCGAGCAGCGCGCCGAAGTCATCGGCAAGCTGTCCGAAGGCGATGCAGTCGACGGTGTCGTCAAGAACATCACCGAATACGGCGCGTTCGTCGATCTCGGCGGCGTTGACGGCCTGCTGCACGTCACCGACATGGCATGGCGCCGCGTCAACCACCCCTCGGAGATCCTGTCGATCGGCGAGACCGTGAAGGTCCAGGTCATCAAGATCAACAAGGAAACCCACCGCATCAGCCTCGGCATGAAGCAGCTGATGGCCGATCCGTGGGATTCGGTGGAGCAGAAGTACCCGCTGGAGACCGTCCATACCGGCCGCGTCACCAACATCACCGACTACGGCGCGTTCGTCGAGCTGGAGCCGGGCGTCGAGGGTCTCGTTCACGTCTCGGAAATGTCCTGGACCAAGAAGAACGTGCATCCCGGCAAGATCGTCTCCACCTCGCAGGAAGTGGAAGTCATGGTGCTGGAGATCGACTCCGCCAAGCGCCGTGTCTCTCTCGGCCTGAAGCAGACCATGCGCAACCCGTGGGAAGTCTTCGAAGAGAAGCATCCGGTGGGCACCGAGGTCGAAGGCGAAGTCAAGAACATCACCGAGTTCGGCCTGTTCATCGGTCTCGACGACGAGATCGACGGCATGGTGCACCTCTCCGACCTGACCTGGGAAGGCCGCGGCGAGGATGTCATCGGCAACTACCGCAAGGGCGACCTGGTCAAGGCCGTGGTCACCGAGGTGGACACCGACAAGGAGCGCATCTCGCTCTCCGTCAAGGCCCTGGGCGGCGATCCGTTCGCCGAGGCGATTGACGGCGTCAAGCGCGGCGCGATCATCACCGTGAACGTCACCGCGATCGAAGATGGCGGGATCGAAGTGGAATACGAAGGCATGAAGTCCTTCATCCGCCGCTCCGACCTCAGCCGCGACCGTGCCGAGCAGCGCCCCGAGCGCTTCCAGGTCGGCGACAAGGTCGATGTCCGCGTCACCAATATCGACGCGCGCTCGCGCCGCCTGGGTCTGTCGATCAAGGCCCGCGAGATCGCCGAAGAGAAGGAAGCCGTCGAACAGTACGGTTCCTCCGACTCCGGCGCATCGCTCGGCGACATCCTGGGCGCCGCGCTGAAGGGCGGCGACAACTGATCCATCCGGTCAGTGGCGAATTCAGGGCGGTCCCTCCGGGGGCCGCCTTTTTTCTTGCCTGCGATTCGGGCAGATGGGCGGTGCCTGTGCACCCGATGCCGCGGCGCGGCACGGGCCGAAGCGCGAATTTCTGGCCGGCTGCGTGCATTTCTCTTGCCATTTCTGTGGATTACGAGAGAAAACCCTTCCTGCGTGTGGAGATTTCCCTGTAGGTTCGCACAGACAAGGGCAGCGCTGAGGAGGGCCTTGATGATCCGGTCGGAACTGATCCAGAAAATAGCCGACGAAAACCCGCACCTGTATCAGCGCGACGTCGAGAAAATCGTGAACACGATCTTCGAGGAGATCATCGAGGCGATGGCCCGCGGCGACCGCGTTGAACTGCGCGGTTTCGGCGCCTTCTCGGTCAAGAAGCGCGACGCGAGAATTGGCCGCAATCCCCGCACTGGCGAGGCGGTTGAGGTGGAGGAGAAGCACGTGCCATTCTTCAAGACGGGCAAGTTGCTGCGCGACCGCCTGAACGACGAGGAAGAATAGGACCGGGCCAGAACCATGCGTTACGTCAAGATTGCCATCGCGATCCTCATCGCGATCCCGCTGATCACCATCTTCTATGCCAACCGCCAGATCGTCGAGCTGGTGATCCTGCCGGAGACGCTGGAGAGCTTCATCGGGCTCAACGCCCTGATGGGGCCGGTCTCGGTGCCGCTCTGGGGCGTCGCCATCGGCTTCCTGGTGCTGGGCCTCGTGCTCGGCTTCTTCTGGGAATGGTTGCGCGAGTACAAGCACCGCCACGAGGCCGTCAAGGGCCGCCAGTCCAAGGCGGAGCTGCAGGCCGAGGTGAAGAAGATGAAGGCCCGCGAGAATGCCGGCAAGGACCCGGTGCTCGTGATGGTCGAGGAAACCGCGCCGGCGCGCTGAACCGATGACAGGCGTGAAAATCTGCGGGCTGACGGCCCGCGACCAGGTGGAGGCGGCGACCCGGGCAGGGGCCGCCTTTGTCGGTTTCGTGTTCTTCGCGAAATCCCCGCGCTGCGTCTCGCTCGACCAGGCGGCGGCGCTGGCCGCTGCCGTGCCCGCGGGCGTGTGCAAGGTGGCGCTGACGGTCGATGCCGATGACGACGCGCTGGCGGCGATCACCGCGGCCGTGCCGCTCGACCTGCTGCAGCTCCATGGCCGCGAAAGCCCCGAGCGAGTGGCCGCCGTGAAGGAGCGCTTCCAGATGCCGGTGATGAAGGCGCTCGGCATCGCCACGGCCGATGATGTCGCCGGGGTGGCGCGCTACAACGGCGTGGCGGACATGTTCCTGCTCGACGCCAAGGCGCCGAAGGACGCGGTCCTGCCGGGCGGCAACGGCCTGGCCTTCGACTGGCGCCTGCTGGCGGGCAAGCGCTTTGCCCGGCCCTGGATGCTGGCGGGCGGGCTGACGCCGGACAGCGTGGCCGAGGCGGTGACCCTGACGGGCGCGCCCAATGTCGATGTCTCCTCGGGGGTGGAAAGCGCGCCCGGGATCAAGGACGCGGAGAAGGTCGCGCGTTTCATCGCGGCGGCCCAGGTCTCCGTCGATCCGGTGCCGATCCTGCGCTGAGGTCTCCGCGACGCGGAAGGGCCCCCTTGGGGGCCCGCTTCGGGGCGCTTTTCGCCCCGGTCCGGTCCGCGCGTCCCGGGAGGCTCCGGCCTCCCGGGGGGCGGGGACAAT
>NZ_VATA01000129.1 GCF_005870025.1 Poseidonocella sp. HB161398 | reverse complement strand
GCGGAGAAGCTCGACGGCGTCGACCGCCGCCGCGCCAGCCCGGAGCAGGTCCGCCGCCTCCTCGCCGGAAAGACCTATGCCGATGTCCCGAACCTGATGCCCGGCAACGCGGAACAATCCGGCGGCTGATCCGGGCGCCCAGGCCGCCCCGGAGAGCGCCGGCAGCGAAGCTCGCGAAAAGTCTTGCCACGTGGCAAGAACTGGCAATGCCCCGGTCCTTGGACGCGGGCAGCGCCGTTCCATGCAGGCACTGTCCGTGCCAGCCTGCGATCCCATGCCGGAATGCCCTAGCGGCCGAGCGCCCGCTCGAGGTCCTCCGGGCCGAGCGCGAGCGCAATCGCCAGGGCATGGGCCGCCGTTACCGGCGCGCCAGACGCATAATCTCCGGAAATGCGCGCGAGGCCCGTCTCCCCGTCCTCGAAATCCGGCCGCGGCAGCCGCAGCACGGCAATGACGGAGCGGATGCCCCGCTTGGCACGGCGGGGAACGCCTTCCCCGGCCACCTCCAGCCAGGGGTCCATGCCGGCAACGTCGGCCGGCACTTCCAGATGCAGGCTCCAGCGCCGCTTCCTCGGCAGCCGCTCCAGAATCTCCAGGCAGCGCCGGAGCTCTTCCGGGGTGCCGAGCCGGATGCCGGTGTTGGACCGGGTGGCCGACAGCAGGACCTTCGCAAGCCACCAGGCAAGATCTGCACCGAGACTGCCGCGAAGGTTCCAGAACTCCTCCATGAGCAGACGGGCCTCGCGCCTTTCCGCCCGGCTGCGCGGCCAGTGCGGCGCAAGGCTGCCTTCCGCGCCGGGCGGCAGAAGCCGCGGGCTGCCCTTCCGCGTCCTCAGCGCGGCGAGCGCCCGCGCCGCGCCGAGCGACGCCGCGATATCCCCCGCCGTGCCAAGCTGCGCCGCAATGCCGGCCTCCGTCATCTCGCCCCCGTCGAGCTTCTCCAGCACCTGGGCGAACCGCAAGGGCGTCCACGCCCCCGCGGCGCCGGGCACCGCATCAAGCCCTCCGGCCGGCAGGCGACCGGGCTCTAGCGGGCGCAGCCGCGCCGCCAGCCTCCGTGCCAGAGCGTCGTACTGCGATGCGCTGCAGCGCCGCGCGCACCCCTCGAAAATCGCGAGATCCCAGCCATGGACATAGGACTGGCTGGTGATGGACGGGCCGCGATGCCCCGCATGCCGGGACAGCGCACGCCAGGCATCCCGCGGCATCGACAGGGGGGCGACGCTGTCCGCCGCGCGCGCGGCCTCCGCCGCCGTCCAGCCGGACAGCCGGATGCGGAGCGCGGCGCGATCCACGAGCGGATGCGGATGCGGCAGGCGCGCCTCCCAGATTGCCCGGTGCAGATGCGTGAGCGCCGCATGGCGCAGCGTGTGGCCGCTGGCGCCGCAGCCGCCGGCTTCCCCGAGAAGCTCGCCGAGCAGCCTGCCCAGGCCCGCCGGGCTGAACGGCGCGAGGCCGTCCGGCCCCGCCACGCCGAACAGCGGACCCTCCGCCGGAAACGCCGAGCGCCGGTCCAGCCAGGACCGGAACACGGACGCCTCCTCCTCCGTCATGAGCGCGAAGGGCCGGACGCCGCGCCGCGCCCAGGCCGTCTTGTTGCCGCCGAAAGGCGTCCGGACAATGAACAGCACCGGATCCCGGTCCGTCCGTTCGAGATCCGTGGCCCGGGCCTTGCAGGCTTCCCCGATCCGCAGCCCGGCCCGCCATTGCAGGATCAGCAGCGCCTCGATCGCCAGGCGCTCGTCCGCGCCAAGGTCCGGATGGGTCCGGATGGCACATCGGACGGCGAGGATCGCTGCGGCCGGAACGATCAGCGCCCGAACCCGGGTGGCAACGCCCTCCGCCTCGAACACCTCCGGCGGCACGCCGCCGGACACGCGGCCACATGCTTCCGCCCAATCGTGGACGCGGCGCAGGACGCGGCGCAGGTAGCCCCGCTCGCGCTCGCTGCGGATGTCGCTGTCGATCACGGCGGAATAGAGGTCCGCCAGCTCTCCCGCCTCCGCATGCTGCGGGTCGAACGCCCCCGCCACGGCGGCCAGGCGCAGCGCCACGGCGTGGTGGTAGCGCTGGACGGAAGGCGCCTTGATCCCGCGGCCTAGCTCCGCGAGATACCAGTCGCGCAGCAGGAGGCAGGCGGGCGTCCACCAGCTGCTGTCGGCAGCCTCCAGCCGCTGCGCCAGGAGGGCCTCCGGGTTGCGGCCGGGCTCCGCGGACAGATCCGTGCCGACGTCGGGCGTGATGCTGGCGAGGATCCGGTTCAGCGCGGCAAAAGACAGGCTGGCCTGCGGGTCTTCCTCCGGCTCCTCGACGAGCCGGGGGCCGGCAGCTGCCGCCAGAACTGGCAGCGGCACGGCGTCCGGCACCAGGTCCGGGACGGACCCGAGCGCGGCGGACCAGCTTTCGGGCGTGGGAGAGAAGCTCGGCTGGCGTCCGCGGGCGACCGAAATCGCGGCCCGGTCCATGGCCGGGGCCATCAGCTCGAGTTCGGCCAGCGCGCCGTCGATCAGCACGGTCAATGCCAGCGGCGTCGAGCCGAACCCAAGACCCCGTGCGATCAGGCCGGAAATCCCGGCCAGGCTGCCGGCGGCGTCGCGCAGGTCCGCGAAATCCCCGGCGTCCGGTCCGGACTCGGTCCAGGCGGCGATCGCCGCAAGGCTGTCGGGGTCAACGAACCAGCGGCGCAGCGCATAGGGGCCGGCCGCGTCCTCGCCGCTGGTGATCGCGAGGCGGCGCTCCCAGAGCTTCGCGCGGCGGCCATTGCCGGCTTCCGGGCTGCCCTCCTCCGGACCACGCATGAACAGGTCGATCCACAGCGGAAGCCCGGGAGCCTGGCCGAATCGTGCCTGCGGATCCGCGAGCCAGAGCGCCAGCGCCGCGAGGGCGCGCATGTCGGCCAGACCGCCATGCCGGATGGCCGAGGCCAGCACGACGCCGGCACGCTCTGCCGGGGAAGCCGCCGGATCCGGCTGGCCGAGCCGCGCTGCCAGCGCCTCGCCGAACGGGCGCCAGCGGCGCAGCCGGTCCAGTTTCCGGGGGGCCCAATCGTGATCTTCCGCGCGCACCGGAGTGATCGCCGGGGGCGGTGCCACCGGCGCGAGCGGATGCGCAAGGTTCCAGGCATCCACCGCCTCGTGCAGGATATCCGTCACCAGCGCGGCGTCGGCGGCACTGCCGGAGCGCCGCCGCAGCTCCTGGCGCATGGCCTCGATCATGGCATCCGCATCCGGCGGCGGAGGATCCTCTCCCCGCAGCCAGGACAGCTTGGCCCCTATCAGCGTCCGGGCAACCTCTGCCAGCCGCGCCCGCCGCTCTCCCGCGCGCCGGTCCCGCCCGGGGACCTGTGCAGCCGGGACGCTCAAAGCGGGCTCCGCAAGGGCGCCAGGCCAAGCTCGCCGAGCAGGTCCTGGGCCGCACCGGCAACGGCGCGCAGCTCCCGGATCCGGAAGGCCGAACTTGCGCTCAGCGCCTCCTCTCCCAGCCTCGCATGGCCGAAAGCCGCGTCGATCGCATTCGGCGCCACGCCCGCGGTGACCAGGTGGCTGCGCAGCAAATGCCGCGCAGCGTTGTCCTGGACCGGCAGCACCGTGGCCCGGTGCTTCAGGATCGCCGCGTGATCCGGCTCGACAACCTGCCCTGTCCCGTCGAGGAAGAAGAAGAGCGGCGGCGGGGACCCGCCGGACCGCTGCTTGAGAAGCGGCGCAAGACGGTCCCGCACCAAGCCGGGACAGAGCGGCGAAAGCATCTCCGCAAGCGCCCCCAGATGCGCCTCCCAGTGCCGGAGCTGCTCAACCGCTGCGGGCGGAAGCGCCACCAGGCGCGAGGAGGGGCCGCCACGGGTTGCCTTGTCGGAGATCCACATCACGGCCGTGGGCAGGTCGTAGTCCCCTGCCCTCTCGAAGGGCGCGCCGACCGGCCGGTGCCCGGTGGCAAACATCAGGAGTTCCAGCGTGTAGGTCGCGAACAGGTTATGCGCCTCGGCGGCCGCGGCAAGACCGGGCCGTTGCCCGTCCCTGCAGAGCGCCCCGAGTTCCGCGATGTCCTGCGCCAGTTCCCCGAAGGCGAGCCGCAGGAGCTCGCGCGGCAGACGGGCGCGCGAGCCGACGACCGGGGCAGGCTGAGGCACGCGCTCGGGCGGCGCGAGCCCCAGCCCCTCGCGCAGCGCGCGCTCCCACCAGCCGAGCAGCAGGTCCGTGGACAGGGCGGTGTAGTGCATCTGGGCATGGTTGCCCGAATCGTGGCCGCACAGGGCTCCGGACACCGCGGCATCCGCCCCGGCCCGGCGCAGCCAGGCCGCCAGCCAGCCGGAAACCCGGCCGCGCGCATAGGGCCGGGCAACGCGGTCCCGGAGGCGGCGCAGCGACAGGTCCGCCATGCCCGGCGCGAGTCCCAGAAGGGTGCCCGGTGCAAAACCGGCCGGACAGCCAAGACGGAAGCGCTCCGTCCCGTCGGAAGCCAAGCCGAGATCCGCAGCCTCCTGCGCGCCGATCTTGAAAGGCGGCAGGTGGACCGCGGCCTCCAGCACGACTGTCTCGCCCACCTTCACCCATTCCCCGCTCTCCTCCGGTCCGGCGACGCAATCGTCATCGCTGTCCCCGTCCTCGATGACGAGCCCCTCGCCCGCGCTGCCGAAAGCCGACAGCAGCCGGTCAACGCTCCGGCCGTAGATCAGCGAAAGCGCGGCGGCCTGCAGGCCGGGGTCCCCGGGACTTCCCCGTGCCGCACCGAGAAGGACCCGGGCCTCGTGACCGGTCAGGACATCGTGCTCGGCAGGCAGGGCCAGGCCCCGCGTTGCCGTCACCGCAGCTGCCGTCGCAGTCCAGACCCGGTCCTGCACCAGGGCATCGAAGGACTTTCCCGGCCGGGTGACATGGCGCGTGTCGCGGGGCGCGTCCGCGGCCGCTGTCGCTCCGGGCGTCCCCAGCCCGTCCTCGGCTTCCGGCCCGAGGTCATCTCCCCATTCGAGGACATCCTCCGGTCCCCCGGCCGATGTCCGCCGGAGCACGACTCTGCCCGGACCGCCTTCGAACCGGCGGTGGATTGCGGCGCGGTCATGGACCACGCCGTCGAACAGGGTGCAGAGCGCCCCGAGCCAGCGGCGCGGCGATCCTGCCGGGCCTTCCGCCGAGGGCATGCCCTCCCTGGCCGCGACGAGCGTTTCGAGCACTGCAGGGAAGTCCCGTGCCGCGCCCGCGCCGATCCCGTCCAGGACCTCCGGCCTTTTCGTCCTCAGGCGGCGGTACCCGTCCGCAGCGGCAAAGATGCGGTTCTCTGCCGGGTCTCCCTCCAGCCGCTGCAGCATCGCGGCCAGCACCCAGGCGCCGAGACGGTCCGGCCCGGCCTCCACGCCCCGGCCCGGGGCCCTGGCGGCGACGGCCTGGGCAATCCGCAGCCTGTCGACCTGGCCGTCCGGCTGCAGATGGCGAACACGCCGCAACTGATCTGCACGATCGGCCTCGGCGGGGCCGGCCGCAGCCTCCGCTTCCCCGCCGCACAGGGCATCGAGCCGGGCCATGGCCCCGGCCCGGGCTCCGCCGGACCCTTCCGGCAGCAGTCCGAGAAGGCGCCTTGCCTCGGCATGGAGCGCGCGGCACGCGGACTGCGGCACCGCCCCGAACAGGGGATGGGAAAATTTCTCCGGTCCCGGCATCGCCCGCATCCTCGCTGCTGTGGCTCGGCTCCAGCTGAGCATGGACGGCCAGCCCGTTCAATACCGGTACATGCCCGGCCATCCGGATAGCGCCCCAATTGAATACCGGTACATGGAGGCCGATCCGGATAGCGCCCCGGGCGGAACAACGGGACGCCCGCGCGGGACCGCCCCGAACCCAATACCGGTAGACATGCGGAAATCGGGATAGCGCCTCCAAACGCAACATGCTGAAATACTGCGACATTGCCGCCAAGAGGTGCCGCACGCTTCTGAATACCGGTACATGTGGACCCGGCAGGATAGCGCTTCAGGGCGGTCCTGCCAGGGACGCCCGGAATTTCGCGACAGCGCGCTCGAACTGGGTGCCCTCGGCCGCGCGCGGGACACGGAAGGGCGGAGGGCCATCCAGCCGGCTTCCCGCATCCCGTGCCCCGGCCTCACCGGCCGGGATATCGGCACTCATCCCGGCAAGGGACCGGGAAATCTCGCCAGCCATTGCGGCAGGGAGGGATGCAGCACGGAGCAAGATCGCCAACTCCGCCCGCGCCATCTCCAGAACCGCCGCTTCGGCCGCGAAGGGCAGGACAACCGCGAGTATGCCCTCCTCCCCCGCCAGGGCGCGCAGGTAGGCCCCGAACCCGCCGACAACCGCAGGCCCTTCCGGGGCCATGGCGGCAATGGCAACCACCGCGCCACGCGCGGCCGTCTCATGGCCGGCACAGGATGTCCATGCCCTGCTCCAGGCCTCGAAGGCGGGTCGCGCAGCCGGATGGAGCGGCAGTTCCGCCGCATCCGCAATTCGGACATCTTCCGGTTTCCAGCCTGCCGCCATGGGCATGATGAGGCGCTCCCGCTGCCGGTATTGTCAAGGTCGCGGCTACTCGAGATTAAATTCGGGAAATTAACTTCGTTCCGGAAACCATGGGCTTGCAGGCCACGCGATCGATGCCCAAATCCATCCAGAGCGAACAAACATGGAACGCGTGCAGGTGCAGGACCACGACACGGGCGGATTGCCGGCCTATCTCCACTTGGATGAGAAGACCAAGGGCGCCATGTTCGGCGCCGACGCGCGATGGACACGGCTCGTCCTCGACGCATCCTATCTGCATGGGAAAGCAAGCGTTGCCAAGGACCTCGCTACGAACCGGACCGGCGAGATCGTGCTCGACCTCAACGCGGCGGAAACCGCGGCACCCGGCCGCTTTGCCAGCAAGGACAAGCTGCCCTGGGCCAACCGTGACCGCCCCTGGACGCCGGAAGATTTCAGCCGCAGCAGGAATGACGACCTCATCCTGAGAATGGCGCAGTTCGCCGCCGCGCACCATGTCCACACGGTGCTCGCGCCCACGCATCTGCTCGGCGGCACGGGAGAGCCCTGGCTGCCGGTCGACGCGGACGGCTGCCGCCAGCTGCGCGCGGCGCTCGATCGGCTGGGATGCGCGCATGTCTCCATCGACTATCCGGTCCTGGCGCCGCTCGCCCGCGTGCGCGAGCATGCCTGGCGCAAGCAGGTCATCTCCGCTCTCGCGGATCTGCCATTCGGCCAGCTTTGGCTCCGTGTCGGCGGGTTCGGGCTCCACGAAGACAAGCGCGCCGGGATCCTCGTGGTCGCGCTGCAGGATTTCCAGGCGCTCGGACGCCCGATTGTCCTGGACATGGCCGGAGGGGTCGCCAGCCTCGCCGTGCTGGCCTGTGGCGCCGTCAGCGCAATGGGGCACGGCATCGCGAAAGGCGAAAAGATGGATTTTTCCCAGTGGCGCAAGGAACCCAAAGCCGGCAGCAGCGGCGGCGCGCCAATGGCATCCCGGGCCTATCTTGCCCAGATCGACGCCTTTCTCAAGAAGGACCAGCTTGCAGATTTTGCCGGTCAGGTTCCGGCACAGGCCATGATCGATCGCCACTGCCAGAATTTCCTGCGCGACCGCGCTGCCCAGCTGGACAATGCTCTGTCCGGCAGCGCCGAAGAACGTGCCGCAGCCTTCGTCGCCGATCAACGGCGGCGCTTGTGGGAGCTCGAACAGGAGATCAAGCGGGGCGATGCGCCGGGCCTGGCTGCCACACAGCTGGACAAGGCACGGCAACGCACCAAGGCACTCATCCGCGGCCTGGAGGAGACAGGAGCAACCCGCTTCCGTTCGTTCGCGGTCCCGCTTCTGCAGCGCAGCCATGACGCGTTGCAATACCCGCTGGACCTGCAGCCCTGAGCCCGCAATTGCGGCGCAAAAGCGGCCACCGGCGGGACGCCGCAGGCGATCCCGGAATTGCGTTTTCCAAATGTCTTGCCATGTGGCAAGACATGCGCCCTCTCAAGCGTCCCCGAAGCGGTCCCGGACAAATTCCCGGATGGCCGCATCGAACTCTTCGCGGGATATTTCGGGCAGCACTTCCAGCACCAGCTTGCGGCCCCTCGGGATCGCGGCAATGCGGCCGCCGCGCTCGGCCCGTAAACCTTCGGAGCCGGAAGCTCGGCGGCAGGCGGCCGCGCCGGCTTCAGCAGCGCCGCCAGGACCTGCGCTCCGGTCCTCGCCGTCCCCTCGGCCTTCCCGGCCGCCATGTCCCTTGCCACGGCCAGCACTTTCTCCCTGGCGCCCGGATCAGACAGGAGCGGCGCCAGCTGCCGCGCATGCACTTCGAGGATGTCGCGGATCGAAGCATAGGCAGCCACGATTTCTTCCGGG